>NZ_JBIRWL010000008.1:0-400615 GCF_044387825.1 Streptomyces sp. NPDC020299 | reverse complement strand
GGGCCGACGCCGTGGGGCGGGGTATGCGGGGCCGTACCGCCGGTGCGCAGGCCCGCCAAAACCGTGACGGACGGGCGCGTTGGGGCTCCGCGCCCGCTCTCGTCACTGGATGCCGCCCGAGGTCCCTCGCGGAGCCCGCTGGACGCCTGACCGCCGAGCCGGCGCCTGCCCGGGCCGACGCCGTGGGGCGGGGTATGCGGGGCCGTACCGCCGGTGCGCAGGCCCGCCAAAACCGTGACGGACGGGCGCGTTGGGGCTCCGCGCCCCGCGCGTGGTCCTGGACGCCGCCCAAGGCCCCTCGCGGAGACATCCGCAAGGCCCGACCGCCGGGCCGTCGCCCGCAGCGCGCGAACCGCCCCCGAGGCCGCCTGGGCGGCGGTTCCTGCTCAGGGGAGGGGCACAGGTGGCGTGGTGCGGCAGCGAACGGTGTCAGTAGCATGAGCCGCGGCCCGTAATGATCATGCGAGGAGCGGATCGTGCGAGACATCGCCGTTTTCAGTGGCAGCGCCCATCCCGAACTGGCGAAGGAGGTCTGCGCCCACCTCGGTGTGCCGCTCAGTCCCACCCGCGTCAGCCGGTTCGCCAACGACTGTCTCGAGGTGCAGCTGGAGGCCAACTGCCGGGAGCGGGACGTCTTCCTCATCCAGCCGCTGGTCAGGCCGGTGCAGGAGCACCTCGTCGAACTGCTGCTGATGTGCGACGCGGCGCGCGGCGCGTCCGCCGCCCGCATCACGGTCGTCATGCCGCACTACTCCTACGCCCGCTCCGACAAGAAGGACGCCCCGCGGATCTCCCTCGGGGGCCGCCTGGTCGCCGACCTGATGGTGGCGGCGGGCGCGAGCCGGGTCCTCGCCATGACGCTGCACGCCCCCCAGGTGCACGGCTTCTTCTCGGTCCCGGTGGACCACCTGCACGCGCTGCGCGAACTGGCCGCGCACTTCCGGCGGTACGACCTGACACGCACCACCGTCGTCTCGCCCGACCTGGGCAACGCCAAGGAGGCCGCCGCCTTCGCCCGGCTGATCGGCGCGCAGGTGGCCGCCGGCGCCAAACAGCGGTTCGCCGACGACCGGGTGAGCATCAGCTCGGTCATCGGTGAGGTGGCGGGGCGGGACGTCATCGTGCTGGACGACGAGATCGCCAAGGGCAGCACCGTGCTGGAACTCCTGTACCGGCTGAGGGAGTTGGGGCCGCGCTCGATCCGGGTGGCGTGCACGCACGGCCTGTTCGCGGCGGGCGCCCTGAAACGGCTGACCGAGCAGCCGGACGTACTGGAGATCGTGTGCACCAACACCGTGCCGGTCCCCGAGAACGGGAACGGTGAGTACACGGCCAAGCTGCGCGTCCTGTCCATCGCCCCGGCGCTCGCCGAGGCCGTGCGCCGCATCCACAACGGTGAGTCCGTCAGCGCCCTGTTCGACGAGCCGAGAAGCGAGTAGCCGGGGTCACAGCGTGCCGGACGTGGCCTCGGGCTGCCCCAGGGCCTCGTCCAGCGTCGGGCGCGGCGGCAGCAGCCGCGCCATCCCCGTGACCTTCAGGACGCGCAGGGTCAGCGGGTGGGTGCACACCAGGTGCAGCTGCCCCTCGCGCTCCAGCACCCGGCTGCGGGCCCGGTACAGCAGACGCAGGCCCGAGCAGTCGAAGAACTCGATGTGGCCGAGGTCGATCACGATCCGGACGCCGGGCCGGTCCGTCACCCGGTCCAGGTACGGAGCGATCTCCGTGGCCGCCGCGATGTCGATCTCGCCGCGGAACTCCAGCACCGTATGGCCGCGGTCCTGGTGGACGCGCAGGTGCCGGGTGAGCGGTGCGGGTCCCTGGTGCATGCCGGCGTCACCTCCCACCCGTGCCGGGTCATCCGTTCCCCGCCCAGCAAGTTACCCTCGATAGAGGGAATTTGAGCATGTTCGATTGACATATGTCTTCGACTTTCGCGCGTGTCTTTCTGTGGTGTGCGCGACAGGGTGACGACGCGTCAGGGCTACGACAGCGCCTGCCAGGCCTTGGAGAGCGCCTGACGGAACTGTTCCTCCTGGTGGGCGGTGAGCTCGGCGACCATCCGTTCCTCCAGCTCCCGCACCGGATCCGCGAAGCCGGCGAGCAGCTCGCGCCCGGTGTCGGTGAGCAGGATCAGCAGTTCACGCCGGTTGCGCGGATTACGCTCCCGCCGTACGAGCCCCCGGCTCTCCAGGGACCGGACGAGGTCGGCCATGGACTGCGCGGTGACGAACGAGTCGCGCGCCAGCTGCGCCGCCGACAGCCCGTCGTGCCGTTCGAGGACGGTGAGGGCCGTGTACTGCAGGGCCGTGATCCCCGCGGGCTTGACCAGCTCGTCCAGACGTGCGCGTACCACCAGCTCCACCTGCTTGACCATGTAGAGCAATGATGGGCGTATGCGTGTACCGACCATGCGTGAACACTAGACCATTGACAGGAATCCTGTCTGTAATGAGACTGCGGACCAACAGGAATCCTGTTGGTTGAAATCTTGGCGATCTACGCTGGGGAGTGGCAATGACGACCACCATCGACACCGGTCCTGGGCAGCTGTTCATCGGCGGCCAGTGGCGCGAGGCCGCCGACGGTGCCCGTACGGACGTGATCGACCCGTCCACCGGGCAGGTGGTCACCACCGTCCCGGAGGCGGGCGCCGCCGACGTCGACGCCGCCGTCCGCGCCGCCCGCGAGGCCTTCGACGGCGGCGAGTGGTCCGGGCTGAGCGGCCGCGAGCGCGGCCGGATCCTGCACCGGGTAGCGGAACTCATCCGCGAGAACGCCGGTGAACTCGCCGCCCTGGAGTCCCTCGACGTCGGCAAGCCGATCACGCTGTGCGGCGTGGTCGACATCACCAACGCCGCGGGCGACTACGAGTACTTCGCCGCCCTCGCCCACTCCCTGGACGGCGCCACCCGCGACACCCCCCTCAACGCCCTCGCCTACACCCGGCGCGAACCCCTCGGTGTCGTCGCCGCCATCACCCCCTTCAACTTCCCGCTGATCCTCGCCGGTTCGAAGATCGCCCCGGCCCTCGCCGCCGGCAACACGGTCGTCCACAAGCCCGCCGACGAGACCCCGCTCAGCGCCCTCTACATGGCCGGTCTGCTGCAGAAGGCAGGAGTCCCGGACGGGGTGGTCAACGTCGTCACCGGCACCGGCCCGGTGGCCGGGGAGGCCCTGCTGCGCCACGGCGGCGTCGACAAGATCGCCTTCACCGGCTCCAGCGCCGTCGGCCGGCACGTGGCCGGCGCCGCCGGTGAGGCACTCAAGCCGGTGACCATGGAACTCGGCGGCAACGCCGCCCACGTCGTCTTCGAGGACGCCGACCTGGAGAAGGCGGTCGGCGCGATCATCAAGGGCTTCGTCTTCAACACCGGGCAGTTCTGCATGGGCGGCCCCCGGCTGCTGGTGGCGCGCCCGGTGTACAGCACCCTGCTGGGCATCCTCGCCGAGGCCGTGCCCCAAGTACCGGTCGGCGACCCGCGCGACCCGGCCACCGTCGTCGGCCCGATGGCGGGACAGAAGCACCTGAGGAAGGTCGAGGAGTACGTCGCCCTGGCCCGCGAGGAAGGCGGCCGTATCGTCTGCGGCGGCGAGCGGCTCGACCTCGACGGCGGCTACTACTACAAGCCCACCGTCATCGCGGACCTGCCGAACGACTCCCGGGTGATCCAGGACGAGATCTTCGGCCCGGTCCTGACCGTGCAGCCCTTCGACACCGAGAACGAGGCCGTCGCCCTCGCCAACTCCACCCCGTACGGCCTGGCCGCGGGGGTGCAGACGTCCCACCTGGCCCGCGCCCACCGCATCGCCGGCCGTCTCCAGGCGGGCATCGTGTGGATCAACGACTGGGCGATGCTCGACCCCGCGGTGCCCTTCGGCGGGGTCAAGGACTCCGGTTTCGGCCGCGAGTACGGCCCCGAGGCCCTCGCCGCCTACACCAAGGTCAAGTCCGTCGTCGTCTCGCTCGACTGAGCGCCCCCACACCGCCGAACCGAAAGGAGTGCACGCGATGCCGATCACCACACGCGCCGCCGTGGTCGAGTCCCAGGGAGCGTCCTTCACCCTCTCCACCGTCGTACTCGACGAGCCGGGACCGCACGAGGCGGTGGTCCGCATGGTGGCGGCCGGCCTGTGCCACACGGACCTGGGCGTGGCGAGCGGCGGACTGCCCTTCCCGCTGCCCGGAGTGCTGGGGCACGAGGGAGCGGGCGTCGTCGAGGCCGTCGGCTCCGCGGTCACCGGTGTCGCGCCCGGTGACCACGTCCTGCTGTCCTTCACCTCCTGTGGCGAGTGCCGCAACTGTCACGGCGGGCACCCCGCGTACTGCGCGACCTGGCTGCCGCTGAACCTCATCGGCGGCCGCCGGGCCGACGGCAGCGGCACCATCAGCCGGGACGGCGAGCCGCTCGGCGGCCATTTCTTCGGCCAGTCCTCGTTCGCCGAACGGGCCCTGGTGGACCGCCGCAGCCTGGTGAAGGTCGACCAGGACCTGCCGCTGGCGTCCCTCGCCCCGCTGGGCTGCGGGGTGCAGACCGGAGTCGGTGCCGTCTGGAACGTACTGCGGCCGGCCGCGGGGGACACCGTGGTCGTCCTCGGCGCCGGAGCCGTCGGCCTGTCCGCCGTGATGGCCGCCACCCTCACCCCCGCCACCACGATCATCGCCGTCGACCGGGTCGCCGAACGGCTCCAGCTGGCCCTCGAACTCGGCGCCACACACACCGTCGACGCGGGCGAGGAGGACCTGGCCGCGGCGCTCGCCGACATCACCGGCGGCCAGGGCGCCGACGGTGTCGTGGAGACCACCGGCAACGCCGGCGTCCTGCGCCAGGGAGTCGACGCGCTCGCCGCCCGCGGCACCCTGGTCATCGTCGGCGCCCCGCCGTTCGGCACCGAGGTCGCCCTGGACGTCAACGGAATGCTCGGCGGCAAGCGGGTCGTCGGCCTGACCCTCGGCGACAGCGAGACCCAGGCCTTCATCCCCGCCCTGGTCCGGCTGGTGCGGGACGGACGGCTCCCGCTGCACCGCCTGATCAGCACCTATCCGTTCGCGGACATCGAGCAGGCGGTGCAGGACATGAAGGCGGGCAAGGCGATCAAGCCCGTACTCACGTTCTGACTCAGTCGGCCAGCAGCACCAGCTTCCCCGTGGTCCGGCCGGTGTCGCCGAGCGCGTGCGCCTCGGCGGCAGCGGCCAGCGGGAAGGTCCCGGCGATCGTGGCGCGCAGCTTCCCCGCCTCCACCAGCTCCGCGATCGCCTTCATACCGCTGCGCGAGGCGTCGACGAGCAGACGGACCGCCCGTACGCCGAGCCGCCCGGCCTCCTCGTAGAAGTCGTCGGAGCCCACCGGCAGGATCGACACCACGACCCCGCCGGGGCGCAGCACGCGCAGTGAACGCGTCGAGTACTCGCCGCCGATCGTGTCCAGCACCACGTCGACGTCCTTCACGGCCTCGGCGAAATCCGTCTCCCGGTAGTCGATCGCCTCGTCCACGCCGAGGGAGCGCAGGAACTCGTGCTTGCCCGCGCTCGCGGTGCCGATCACGTACGCGCCGCGCGCCTTGGCGATCTGCACGGCCACATGGCCGACGCCGCCGGCCGCCGCGTGGATCAGCACCCGCTGACCGGGCCGCACGTCCGCCGTCTCGACCAGCGCCTGCCAGGCGGTGAGGGAGACCAGCGGCAGCGCGCCCGCCTGGGTGTGGTCCACGGAGGCCGGCTTGTGCGCGAAGGCGCGGGCAGGCCCGGTGACGTACTCGGCGTGCGAGCCGTGGCCGAAGGGGTAGGGCAGCATGCCGAAGACCTCGTCGCCGGGCGCGAAGGCGGCGACGCCGATGCCGACCGCCTCCACCACCCCGGAGACGTCCCAGCCCAGCACGAAGGGCGGCTCGCCCAGGAAGACGCCGTGGGCGCGGTGCTTCCAGTCGGTCGGGTTCACCCCGGCGGCACGCACCCGCACCAGCACCTCGTTGGGCCGCGGCGCGGGCCGCTCCAGCTCCACTTCCTTGAGTACCTCGGGCCCGCCGAGGACGTCCTGACTGATCGCACGCATGGTGTTCACATGGCTCATGGTGAACCAGCCTGCCCGGCTCCACCCGCCCGGGAAATGGCATGATTGCCAACATCCGATAAGATCGTGCCATGCGTGGCGAGCGGAGCAGGGAACGGGTCGTGGTGCTGGCCCTCGACGGCGTCTACCCCTTCGAACTGGGCATCCCCAGCCGGATCCTGGGCGCGGCCGACGGCCGGTACGAGGTGCTGACCTGCACGGTCGACGGGAAACCGGTGCGCACCAGCGCCGATTTCTCGGTCACCGTCGAGCACGGCCCCGACGTGCTGGAGTCCGCGGACACCGTGGTGATCACGTCCTTCCCGACCGAGCGCATCCCCGACGAACTGCCGGACGAGGTCGCCGCGGCGCTCGCCCGCATCCCGGAACACGCCCGGGTGGTCTCCATCTGCACGGGTGCGTTCGTCCTCGCCCTGGCCGGACTGCTCGACGGGCGCCGGGCCACCACGCACTGGGCCGTCGCCGAGCGCTTCAGGCGTGCCTTTCCGCGTGTCACCCTCGACCCGGACGTGCTCTTCGTGGAGGACGGCCGGTTCCTCACCTCGGCCGGCGCGGCATCCGGTGTCGACATCTGCCTGCACCTCGTGCGCGAGGACCACGGCAGTGCTCTGGCGAACTTCGTGGCCCGCTGCTGCGTGGTCCCGCCGTTCCGGGACGGTGGCCAGGCGCAGTACATCATGCAGCCGGTGCCCGAGTACGCCGCCGCGAGCACGGCCGCCACCCGCGCCTGGGCCCTGGAACGCCTCGGCGAACCCCTCACCCTCGCCGACCTCGCCGGCCACGCCCGGATGAGCCTGCGCACCTTCGCCCGCCGCTTCGGTGACGAGGTGGGCCTCAGCCCCGGCCGCTGGCTGATCCAGCAGCGCGTCGCCAGGGCCCGGCACCTGCTGGAGTCCAGCGACCTGTCCGTGGACCAGATCGCGGGCGAGGTCGGCTTCGCGACGGGTGCCTCCCTGCGCCAGCATCTGCACGCGGCGATCGGGGTGTCACCGCAGGCGTACCGGCGGACGTTCCAGACCGCCCGGTGAACGTTTCGGCACGCCGTGGCGTCGCAGGAGCGGAGACAGTGGCCGGAGAACGGGGGCGGCGATGCGCGGAGGGTTTGTGGCGGCGGCGGTACTGACGGCGGTGACCGCCGTGACCACCATGACGGTGGTGGCGTGCGGTGGTGACGGCGGCGGGGAGGAGGCCGTGGTCGAGGGCACGCCTCCCGAGACGCCCTACAGCGGTCCGCTGAACGCGGCGGACGCGCTGGAGTGCGAGGGGAAGGTCTTCGACACCGACAAGGGCGACGCATGGAGCAAGGGCGACGGCGGAGGCACCCCGGAGGAGGGCCTGAAGGCGTACTTCGACATCTACGTGCCCGAAGTACCCCGTTCCGGCTACCGCGTCGAACGCGAGGAAGGCGACCGCGTCCTGTACTCCTACGACGTCGGCGGCCGGACCAAGGTGGCCGTCGTGGTGGCCAAGGACGGGAAGAACCGGCCCGGTTGGGGCCCGGAGACCAGCGCCTCATGCGACCCCGCCGAACTCCCGGCGAGTGTCACCGACTCCTGGGAGTACGAGATCTGGACGGACCGGACCGGCAGGCGGGTACCGGTCACGAAGGTCAGTAGTTCCACCGGCGCCGAGCACTGCGACTGGCAGAGCGCCCACTTCCTGCAACTCGGCCGGGGTGCGGGCGCCGCGATGTACGTCCGTGACCCCGACGGGCTGTTCGCGACCGGCACCCAGCTCTCCGCCCCCTACGACGGGGACGTCCGGATGCCCGTCGGCGCCTACGACGCCGGATACCGCTACCACGACTGGCGGTTGTGGCTCACGGACGACAAGGCGACGGCGTACGTCCGCACGTCCCACGGCGTGGAGGCCTGGCCGCTCGCGAAGAACGGCCTGGCCTGCAAGTGAGCCGTCACCGGCTGCGGTGCAGGGCCACCAGCAACTGCCAGACCTGGTCGGCGACTTCTCCCGGGCTCGCCTCCAGCAGTCCGTGCAGCCAGTCGGCGAGGACACCGGCGAAGGTCGCGGCCACGGCCGAGGCGACGAGCGGGGCGTCGGCCGCGCCCGCCCGTTCGCGCTCGGCCAGGCTGCGGGCCCTCAGGTCCCGGTGCAGAACGTGCCCGAGCGGTCCGCCGCCGCCCGGGGTGAGCAGCGTGCGGTAGAGGGAGGCGTGCGGGGCGAGGCCCGCGAAGAACTCCGGCAGGGCCGGCGGGGCGTGCACCGGGTCGGGCCGGCCGCGCCAGGCGTGCAGCGCCTCGACCGCCTCCCGTACGACGTCCGCGCAGGCATCGACGGCCAGCGCCTCCAGGCCGTCGTAGTGCACGTAGAACGTGGCCCGGCCCACCCCGGCCCTGCGCACCAGCGCGGCCACGCCGACCTCCGCCAGCGGCCGCTCGGCGCACTCCGCCAGCAGGGCCGCGCGCAGCCGCGCCCGGGTGCGGGCGGCCCGCGGGTCCTCGGGCGCGGTCCGGGTCACCGCGCGGCCAGCACGGCGGCCAGGGCGAGCGCGCCGGGCAGCGCCTGGGCGAACAGGATGCGCCGGTTGGCCGTGGCCGCCCCGTACACACCGGCGACGACCACGCAGCACAGGAAGAACACCTGCGCGGCGAAGCCCGTCGGGTCGTCGGCGATCAGCCCCCACACCAGACCGGCCGCGAGGAAGCCGTTGTAGAGGCCCTGGTTCGCGGCCATCGGCGCGGTCGCCCGGGCCATCTCCGCGTCGAAGCCGTGCAGCGCCCGGCCCGGCTTCTTCTGCCACAGGAACATCTCCAGCACCAGGATGTACGCGTGCAGGGCCGCGACCAGGCCGACCAGTGTTCTCGCCACGATGTCCACGACCAGTGGGCTCCTTCATCTCTGCTGTTCTCCGCCGTTCCCTGCTGGGAACAAGTGCTGGACAGATGTCCACGATAGCTGGACAGGTGTCCAGGAGTCTACTTCGCGTCTTCCTGGCGGACAGTGACTGAACCCTCACTTCCGGGCGACCGTGCATTTGATCCTTTCGGCTTCAAACCCGATAAGCTCCAGTCCGGCACTGCGAGTTGACGTGCACACCCCCCCCTGTTCGAATCGTGTTCCCTTTCGAAGGATGCAGATGGAACTCGCCACTCCGCCACCGGCGGCGCGGGCCCCTGTCGCCTGGTACAGCTGGTGGCTGATGCCTCTGGCCTTAGGAGGTGGGACGGTTGCCGCCACCTTCATGAGCTCGGAGCGCCTCACCGCCGCCGTCGCCGGTGCCGCCGCGACCGCCGCCGGCGCCGTGTGCGTACGGCTGCTGATCCGCTCCCAGCGGCAACTGCGCCGCCTCGAGGGCGACTTCCGCACCTCGCAGGCCGAGCACTCCTTGCAGTGGCAGCAGCATGTCGCCGGTCTGGAACGGAAGTTCAACGCCGAGCGCGCCTCCCTGGACGCGCAGCTGACCGAGCAGTCCACCGCGTACGACGCCCGGCTCGCCGAGCGGCAGACCGCCTACGACACCCAACTGGCCGAGCAGGCACGGGCGTACGAGCAGCGGATCGCCGACACGGTCAAGTCCTGCGAGGACCGGCTCGCCGACGGGGCCGAGGCGTGGCAGGAGGAGCTCGCCCACCAGCGGGACGCGGTGGCCCGGCTCGCCGGGGAGCAGCTGCCCGAGGCGCTGAGGCGGCTGCGGGCCGGGGACGCCGTCGACGACCTGCTGCCCGTGGCGAACCAGAGCGCGAAGGCCGACGCCGAACTCCAGGCCGATCTGCGCCGGATCCTGCGGACCTCGCTGATCGGTCTCGAGGAGGAGTTCAACCGCTCCACCTCCGCCGAGCAGGCCGTCATCAGCATCGGCAACCGTATCCACGTCCTGACCAGCAAACTCCGTGGCCGGCTGCACGAGATGCAGGGGGAGCACGGGCGGCTGCCCGCCGTGGCCCGGGGGCTGATGGAACTCGACCAGGAACTCGGCCCGGCGGACTCGCTCGCCGCCAGCATCGGCGTGCTCGGCGGCTCGGACCGGCCGGGACGGCAGTGGCAGGAACCGCAGCGGCTGCTCAGCGTGGTCCGCGGCGGTATCGGCCGGATCAAGGACTTCCACCGGGTCGAGGTGCGCCATCTGCCCGAACTCGGCGTCGACGGCGGTCTGGTGGACCATCTCACGCTGGTCTTCGCCCACCTCCTGGACAACGCCGCCCGCTACTCGCCGCCCACCGAGCCGGTCGTCGTCTCCGGCAAGGAGGTGCCGAACGGCGTCGGCATCGAGATCCAGGACTCCGGCAAGGGGCTGAGCGAGGAGAAGAAGCGCGAGGCCGATCAGTCCCTCGCGGGCACCGCTGCCGGTCCCGGCCTCGGCGGCATCTCGGAGGACGCCAGCATCGGCCTGCGCGTGGTCGGCACCCTCGCCCGCCGCTACGGCATCCGGGTCACCTTCGCCGACTCGCCCTGGCTCGGCACCTCGGTGGTCGTCGTGATCCCGCACAAGTACTTCAGCCCTCTCGCCGCGCCCGCCCCGGCCACGACGGCCACCCCGGCCGCCGCGCCGGCGGCCGTCCAGGCACCCGCCGCCGGCCCGGCCCTCGCGACCGACCCGGACACCTCTGCCCCTCCGGCCGACACCGCCGACGCGGTGGACACCACGCCCGGCGGTCTGCCCCGGCGCCGCAGCAAGCGCCGCGAGCCGGAGGAACGGCAGCGGACCGAGCGCACCTCGCGGCCCGAGCCGTCCCCCGTCACCGCCGTCCCCCCGGACGCGTCCTTCGCGGGCCTGGCAGCCTTCGCCACGGCGGGCCGCGAGCCCGGCGGAGCCGAACCCGCACGGCAGTTCCCGGAGGCCGGCACACCGAACACCACACGCGAGCCCGCCGGACGCGAGTCCACCGAGCACCGAGGCGAAGAGAGCGACTAGTCCACATGACGCAACAGGGAACCGACGTGAGCTGGGCGCTCCGCGATCTGGTGGAGAGCATCCCGGAGATCCGCTTCGCCCTGGTGGCCTCCAGCGACGGCAAGGCCATCACCTCCTTTGGCGCCGAAGACCCCGACGACGTGGACCGCTTCGCGGCCGTGGTGGCCGGCCTGCAGGCCCTGGCCCAGCCGGTCGCCGAGCAGTTCCCCAAGTACGCGGGGCAACTGCGGCTCGCGATGATCGAGGTCGACGGGGGTCATCTGTTCGTCGTGCGCGCGGGTGTCGAGACGTATCTCGGTGTGCTCGCCCGTGAAGGCCTCGACCAGGGCCTGCTCGGACACCAGATGAGGGATCTGGCCCGCCGGATGGGCGAGCTCCTCGGCACCACTGCGCGCCTGGAGGAGCACTCTGGATGAGTGCCCCCCGCCGGCCCACGGACCCGGCCGGTCTCGAGCGCTACTACGTCCTCACCGGGGGGCGCAGCGGACCGGGCGGGTCGGCGTCGAGCCTCGACGTGGCGACCCTCGTCGTCTCCCGCACCGGTCCCTTGCCGGGGATGCAGCACGAGCACGAGGAGATACTCCGGCGCTGCCGTGACCCGCTGTCGGTGGCCGAACTCGGCGCCCATCTCGGATTGCCCTTCAACATTCTCGCGGTGCTGTTGGCGGATCTGCTGGACGCAGGCCGTATTGAAGCCCGTGATCCCATTCCGGCGCACCACGCCGGACGCGGGCCCGACCTCGCGCTCCTCCAGGAGGTACTCAGTGGACTTGAAAGGCTTTGACCGTCCCGGCCGGCCCGCGGCCGGGGGCACCCGCTCGGTCAAGGTGATGATCGCCGGAGGGTTCGGCACCGGTAAGACCACGATGGTCCGCTCCGTCAGCGACATCAAGCCGCTCACCACCGAGGAGACCCTCACCCAGGCGAGTGTCGGCGACGACCATCTCATCGGTGTCGCCGACAAGGCGCAGACCACGGTCAGCCTCGACTTCGGCAAGATCAGCCTCAACGAGGGCCTGATGCTGTACCTGTTCGGCACCCCCGGCCAGGAACGCTTCTGGTTCCTGTGGAACGGCCTGTTCAAAGGGGCGCTCGGCGCGGTGGTCCTGGTGGACACCCGCCGCCTGGCCTCCAGTTTCCGGGCGATCGAGGAGATGGAGCGGCAGAGCGTCCCCTTTGTCATCGCGCTGAACGTCTTCCCCGACTCCAAGGAGCACCCGGTCGAGGAGATCCGGGACGCCCTGGACATCTCCCCGGACATCCCGGTCGTGGTGTGCGACGCCCGTGACCGGGCCGCCAGCCGGGACGTACTGATCGCCCTGATACGTCATTTGCAGGAACGCTCCGCGGTCGCACTGGAGCCCCGATGAACGACCGGAACCTCGACAGTCCCGACGCCCCCCGCGGCTGCCCGGTCGCCCACGGTTCGGCCGAGCCGGCCCGGTTGTACGGGCCCGAGGCGGCCACCGACCCGCTCGGCATCTACGAGCGGCTGCGCAAGGAGCACGGCCCCGTCGCGCCGGTGCTGCTGGAGGGCGACATCCCCGCCTGGCTGGTGCTGGGCTACCGGGACAGCCGACGGGTGCTCGACAATCCCCGCCAGTTCGCCCGGGACGCGCGGAACTGGCGGGACTGGCGGGAGGGCCGGATCGCGGAGAACTCTCCGCTGGTTCCGATGCTCGGCTGGCGCCCCGACTGTGTGTCCCAGGACGGCGAGGCGCACCGCAGGCTGCGCGGCGCCGTCAACGATGTGCTGCAGGATGCTGCCGGCCGCGGCATCCGGCGCCACGCCACGCACTTCGCCAACAAGCAGATCGACGGGTTCGCGGACAACGGCCGCGCCGACCTGGTGGCGGACTACGCCGACTATGTGCCGATGCTCGTGATGACCCGCATTCTGGGGCTCGCCGAGGCGGAGGGGCGCCGGCTGGTCGAGTCCTGCGCCCAGGTGCTCAAGGGCGGCGAGGACGCCGTGGTGCACGATGGCATGATCAGGGAGATCTTCGGTGAACTCGCCGAGCGCAGGCGGTCCGAACCCGGCTCCGACCTCGCCACCGGCCTGCTGAGGCATCACGCGGCTCTCGACCACGACGAGGTCGTCCACCACCTGCGCGTGGTGCTGATCGCCGCACACGTCACGACCAACCTGCTGGCCCGGGTGCTGGAACTGGTCCTGACCGACGCCTCCCGGCTCTCCGGGCTGATCAGCGGTCAGCTGAACATCTCGGCGGTGGTGGAGGAGGCCATGTGGAACTCTCCGCCGCTGGCCGTCCTGCCGGGGCGCTTCGCCGCCAGCGATGTCGAACTGGGCGGGCACCGCATCGAGGAGGGCGACCTGCTCGTTCTCGGTCTCGCCCCGGGGAACCTCGACCCCGAGGTCCGTCCCGACCCGGGTGTCTCGGTGCAGGGCAACCAGTCGCACCTGGCGTTCGGCGCGGGCCCGCACGAGTGCCCCGGGCAGAGCATCGGGCAGTCCATGATCGAGATTGCGGTGGACGTCCTGCTGCACCGGCTGCCGGGCCTGCGGCTGGCCGTGCCGGCGGACGAGCTCACCACGACCGCCTCCACCTGGGATTCCCGGCTGGACAGGCTGCCGGTCGAGTTCCCGGTGTGAGCACGCCGCTGCCCGGTCGGCGACCCGACCGGGCAGCGCCGCTGCCCTACTTGTGGAGGCCGTCCAGCACGGGATCAACGGCAACCACGAATCGACGGCGTCAGCCGTCGAGCCAGTCGCCTGTGACGCCCGTGGGCCGGTATCCGGTGGCGTTCCAGAGGAAATGCGGGTGGGCGCAGCCGAACATGTAGGCGAGCAGTGCGGTGTCCTCCCTCCCGGTTCGAGGGTCGTACAGGGTGTAGAACTGCTCACATCCGACTGCGCCGGCGTCCTGCTGGATCTGGCGAGCGCGGTCTGGGGACGGCTCGGCCATGGATGCCTCCACGGCGGCGATGTAGGTGCGGCGCAGGATCTCCCATGCGGTGTCGGTGTTGCCGCGCCAGGGGCCGTGCAGTGCTTCGAAGGCGTGTAGCTCGGCGTCGAAGAGGGGCCAGGTCCCAGGGAACTGGGCTCGGCAGCGTGCGGACAGCTCAGCGGTCAGGGTGCTCAGGGCCGGCGCGGTGGGCCGCGGGCTGATGGTGAGGGTGGTGCCGTGGGTGAGGATGCCGGTGCACGCGTCGGGCTGAAGGTCACACAGCGGGCACGCCTCGGCCGGGGGAAGGTCCTGGGTGATGCCGTCGAACCACAGGGCATGGCGGCCCGTGAGCCCCATCCAGACGATGGTGCTGGGCATCAGCCAGCTGTTCCACATCGAGGAGTGCGCCTCGGGCATGCAGCCGTACTTGATCAGGGCGATGGCGCAGGCAGCGTAGAGGGCCTTGGTGTGGGTGGGCATGTCGGCGAGCCAGAAATTGCTGATCTCGCCGGTCAGGGCGTCGACTCGTACGTCGGCCATGTCGTCGACGACGCGGCACAGCAGCAGGGAGGCGAGGTGTTCCTCCTGCCAGAGTTCGGTGTCGGGCGAGACGTGCCAGAACAGGCAGTCCAGCATCTGGAGGGCCGAGTAGGTGCTCTGGCCGAGCGGGTTGGTCTGGGGCAGGCTGACGCTGCCCGCTTGGTGCTGCTGGAGCCAGTACTCGTCGGCGGATCGCTTGTGGGCCGCGTAGAGTCCGCAGACCAGGGCCCGTGCGCTGTTGATGCTGAAACTCTCGGCCAGGCGGCCTTCGACGAGTTGGGTGAGGGACGTGGTGTCGATGGTGTCGATCACGCGTTTGTATTCGTGGAAGACGAGGATGTCGTCTTCGAAGTGGTGGCGGTTGCCAAGGTCTTGTTCGAAGTCGTTCATCTGCCGGGCCCAGATCCATCCAGCGGTCAGGACGCTGTCGAGTTCCTGGCGGTACGGCCAGGCCTTGACGGTGAGGGGACGACCGGCGCTCTGCCGCCAACTGTAGTCACCCAGCGTGCGTGCGGGGGGCGTGGGCAGCAGACGGCACAGCGGGCAGGCGCAGGCGGCCGCCTGCTCCTCCTCGCGCGGCGGGACGAGCGCCCGGCTCCGCCAGGCCCCTTCCAGCATCATGCAGGTCAGTCGGCAGACCTCGATGTCGGTGCTGACTTGGGGGAAGGCCGCCTCGATCATGCGCAGGCCGGTGTCGAGTCGCCTCAACCTGGCGTAGCCCTCCTCGTCGGGCGGGAGGAACGCGCGCTGCGCCAGTCGGAGGGCTCCCTCCACATGCAGCGTGGTGCTGGAGTGGGGGGATATGAGTGCGTCCAGCCGCCGCTGAGCAGCGTTCTGGCAGCTTCGGTACTGCTCCGTGCTCCCCTTGCTACGTTCCACCAGGAGGCGGGCCAGGGTGTTCCCCGCCTCCGTGGGCTGGAGCTGGGCGCTCGGCTGCGCCGGGAGCAAACTGTCGGCGGACGCCTTCGGAACAGCACTTACGACTCGAGATTTCACACCGGTCTCCTTCAAGCTGTGGTCCTGGCAACGGAATCGATCGCTGTGCCTGCCGCTACGGCCCCGCCGGGCGGCCGGACTCACGCGACCGGCTCCGGTTCCTGCTGCGAACGACCGCGACGGGCACGACTGCTGCGCCGACGGCCGAGGAAGTGGAGCGGCATCGGCGCCTCAGCTGTGTTGATCGGGAAGCACTCGCGGCCCGTCAGAGGTGGCGCGCCCCAGGCCCATGTCCCGGATCCACCGCGGATGGCGCGACCGCGCACATTCCAGGTGTTCGCTCACGGGGGTGTCGAAGGGCAGGCCGAACCTGACGTCCTCAGGCATAGATGTCCTTCCGGGATACGGAACGCAGAGCCCCCCGCCCCTGCGAACGGGCGGCCCGATCGGCCGCCCGCGCACTCGAACTCCGCTTCCTGACCGGAAAGTTGCGCCGAGAAGCGTTACGAGACTGCCCAGAGCGTAAATGATCTACACAGCGCCCCGGCCGTGATATGAGTTACTGCCCACACCTCATGAGTCGCGTACAATCCCACAACTCCCAAGGAGCGCAAGGCGCATGACTCCACCGCCCGCCCGTAGCGCCGAGCAGCGCAAGAGGGACACCCTGCACCGGCTCGAGCACGACGTGGACGCGTGGGTCGCCACCGCCGGTGCCGACGGAGGAGCGCCGTACCTCGTGCCGTTGTCCTTCCTCTGGGACGGGGCGGCCCTGCTCGTCGCCACCCCGGCCGCGAGCCCCACCGGCCGCAACCTGGCGGCGACCGGCACGACACGGGTGGGCATCGGACCCACCCGGGACGTCGTCATGATCGAGGGGAGCGTCGAAGCCCTGGAATCAGCCGAGTTGGCCGAGGGTGAGGGCGAACTCTTCGCCGCGAGGACTGGATTCGACCCGCGCGGGCTCAAGACCCGCTACCTGTACTTCCGGATCCGCCCGCAGCGCGTGCAGGCCTGGCGCGAGGCCGACGAACTGGACGGGCGTGACCTCATGCGCGACGGCGAGTGGCTGGTGACCGACTGAATCCGCGGGGCGGGGATATCCGCAAAGGAGGGTCTCTCCCATCCCCACGGAGGAAGCAATGACACTGGTGAAAGCGGGCGTTGTGGTGCTCGACTGCAGCGAGCCTGAGAAACTCGCCAATTTCTACAAGGAGTTGCTGGAGGGCGAGGAGACGGCCGCCTCCGCCAACCTGGTGGAGATCAGGGGGGCCGACGGGGCCCGGCTGGCGTTCCGGCGGGACGTGAACGCCACCCCGCCGAGCTGGCCGCGCCCCGAGAACTCCCTCCAGCTCCACCTGGACTTCCTGGTGGAGGACCTCGACGAGGCCGAGCGCAGGGTGGTCGGGCTCGGCGGCCGGCCCATCGACACCAAGGACCCGGCCGGGCCGTACGAGGAACGCGGCTACGCCGACCCGGCCGGACACTCCTTCACCCTGCGCCTGATGCCTCCCACCGCGCCCAAACAGGGCTGAGCGCGAGCCTCCCGGTCAGTCCCGGCCTTCCTTGTCCGACGCCGGCCACACCCCCGTCGACCGTTCGATGGCCTTGGCCCCGGTGCGGTCCACGGCGCTGCGCACCACCGCGAAGATGGCGCCCTGGACCGCCGCGGCCAGCAGGATCTCGCCCCAGCCGCGATCCTCGTCCAGCGCGTCGGGCGCGTCGTCCTCGTGCCGGATGGCCTTCCACGCCTGCCGGAAGGCCATCCCGGCCAGCGCTCCGCCCGCCCAGCTCAGTACGAAGCCGACGGGCTGGTAGGCGAGCGGCAGCTTCTTCTTCTTGGCCACGTGTGACACTCCTTCGTTGCGATGTGTGCGGTTCAGGGCCGCCCCGCGGCCGGCACCTGCTCGGCCGGACGGACCGGCCCGGGCGGTGTCCCGTCGCCGAACGGCCGGCCACCGAGTTCCTCCCGGTGGTGCGGCGCGAGCCAGCCGGCGAGGTCCGGCCCGAGCGGGACGATCCCGGTGGGGTTGATGCCGGTGTGCACCTGGTAGTAGTGCCGCTTGATGTGGTCGAAGTCGACCGTGTCGCCGAACCCGGGCGTCTGGAACAGGTCCCGGGCGTACGCCCACAGCACCGGGTTCTCCGCCAGCTTCCACCGGTTGCACTTGAAGTGACCGTGATAGACGGGGTCGAAACGGACCAGTGTGGTGAACAGCCGGATGTCCGCCTCGGTGAGGGTGTCGCCGACCAGGTAGCGCTGCCGGGCGAGCCGCTCCGTCAGCAGTTCCAGCCGCCGGAAGACCGCCGCGCACGCCGCCTCGTACTCCGTCTGATGAGTGGCGAAACCCGCGCGGTAGACGCCGTTGTTGACGCCCTCGTAGACGTCCGCCATCACCTCGTCGATCTCGTCGCGCCGTGCGGCCGGATACAGATCCGGCGCTCCGGGGCGGTGCACGGCCGTCCACTCGGTGGCCAGGTCCAGGGTGAGCCGCTGGTAGTCGTTGGTGACAAGGCGGCCGCTCGGCAGTTCCACGACCGCCGGTACGCTCACCCCGCCCGGATACCCGGCCTCCCGCCGGTCGTAGGCCTCGGCGAGGAAGCGGATGCCGAGCACCGGATCGCGGCCGTCGGGGTCGAGGGTGAAGCGCCAGCTGCGGTCGTCCTGGACCGGGTCGGCGATCGCCATGGACAGGGCGTCCTCCAGGCCCAGCAGGCGGCGCGAGATCACCGCCCGGCTCGCCCACGGACAGGCGCGGCTGACCACCAGACGGTAGCGCCCGGACGTCACCGGCCAGCCGTCACGGCCGTCCGCCGTGATCCGGTCGGTGAAGTGGCTCCTGGACCGGGTGAACGTCTTGTGGCCGTAGGCGCGGTTGCCGTCGCCACCCATGTTTCCTCCTTGCCGCACGGGGCGTCCTGAGGAACGCGTTCCCCGATTTCCGCCGACGGCACGGTGTGAGCGGTCCCGGCCGGGGCAGTCGGCGGTGGTGAGCGGGACATCGTCGGAAAACAAGACGCAACAGCGGACACGGGGGACGACGGACCGGGACGGCGGCCGGGCCCCCCAGCGGAACACCGGAAAGGAGGCGCACCGGGCCGGGGCCGGGGACCACCAGGCCGACCGGAAGACGCGGATCACCGTCTGGGTGGCGCTCGCCGCCAATCTGGTGATCGCCGCCGCCAAGGCCGCCGGCGGCCTGCTGGCGGGCTCGCCCGCCCTGATGTCCGAGGCCGCGCACTCGGTCGCCGACAGCCTGAACGAGGTCTTCCTGCTGGCGGCACTGCGCCGCAGCCGCCGCCCCGCCGACGCACGGCACCCCTTCGGCTACGGCAAGGAGCGGTTCTTCTGGTCCCTCCTGGCCGCCGTCGGCATCTTCGTCATGGGCGGCTGCTTCTCCTTCTTCCAGGGCGCCGAGGCGCTCAGGAGCGGCGCGAGCGAGAAGTTCAGCGGTTATGTGGCCGGCCTCATCGTGCTGGGCGTCGCGCTGCTCGCCGAGGGCGCCTCCCTGTTCCGGGCGCTGCACCAGGTGCGCCGGCAGGGCGGCAGTCTGCGCGACCCGGCCCTGCGCACCGTGGTCGCCGAGGACGGTACGGCGGTGCTCGGCGTGACCCTCGCCATCATCGGCATGGCGCTGCACATGGCCACCGGGCAGGTCGTCTGGGAGGCGTCCGCCTCGCTGGCGATCGGCGTGCTGCTCGTGTACGTCGCCTACCGGCTGGGCCGCGACGCCCGCGACCAGCTCATCGGGGAGGCCGCCGATCCGGAGCAGAGCGACGGGATCCGCACGCTGCTGTCACAACAGCCGGAGATCGACAGCGTGGAGGCGCTCTTCACGATGAAGATGGGCCTCGACTCGACGCTCGTGGCGGCCCGGATCGACCTGGTGCCCGGCCTGGACAGCGAGCGGGTCGAGGAGGTCTCCGTACGCATCAAGCAGTCCCTAGCCGAGGCCGTCCCCGAGGCCGACCAGATCTTCCTCGACGTGACCGACCGGCCGGCGGGCGAGGCACGGGAAAGCCCCGCCGCGACGGGGGAACGCGGCGGGGCCTGACGCTCTGCTGCCCGGGTGGGGACGGTCCATGCCTCCCGGAAACAGATTTTTCTAAATTACGGCGTTCCCGGTCCGGAATCGGCCCCTGGGGGCGGAACCTCCGCTTCGGCGGATCACCCGCCGTCGGCCGGTTCCAGGACGAAGACCGGGATCTCCCGGGAGGTCTTCTCCTGGTACTCGGCGTACGGCGGGTACGCCGCCACCGCCCGCTCCCACCACCGGGCCTTCTCCTCGCCGGTGACCTCACGGGCCCGCATGTCCTGCTTGGCCGGGCCGTCCTGGAGCTCCACGTGCGGGTCGGACTTGAGGTTGAAGTACCACACCGGGTGCTTGGGCGCGCCGCCCTGCGAGGCGACCACGGCGTACCGCCCGTCGTGCTCCACCCGCATCAGCGGGGTCTTGCGGATCTTGCCGCTCCTGGCACCCCGGGTCGACAGCAGGATCACGGGCATCCCCGTGTCCATCAGCGTCGTCCCCTTGGTGCCGCCGGAGCTCTCGTACAACTCGACCTGCTCGCGCACCCACTGGGTCGGGCTGGGCTCGTACTCGCCCTGGAGAGGCATGACGTTCGTCCCTTCGACGGTCCTGCGGCCTACTGGCACCGAGCTTCAACACCCGCCGGTGCCCGAATCATCCGTACCACGCGTGTACCCGGCCGGATCCGGAACGCGGCCGTCCCGGCCCGGCGTTCCGATCGAGCCGGCCGCGTCACCCGGGCGCCACCGCGGCCCGTAGCGCCAGTGCCATGGTCAGGACGCTCGACAGCAGCGCCGTGACCAGCCGTCCCCGGTGCCCGGTCAGGGCGCGGCCGAGGAGCGCGCCGCCACCGGCGATCAGCAGCTGCCAGCTGGCGGAGGCGGCGAAGGCGGCGAGGACGAAGACGCCCTGTTCCAGGGGGCGCACGGCGTCCTGGGCGCGGGTGCCGAGCACGAGGGCGGCGAAGTAGATCACCGTGGTGGGGTTGAGGAGGGTGATCCCGAGCAGGCCGAGGTAGGCCCGGCCGGGGCCGGGCGGCGGCTTCTCCGGCCGGGTGGTGAGCCGGTGCGCGCGGTAGCGGCGTACGGCGGTCACCGCGCCCAGTACCGCCAGTGCCGCCAGCACCAGGGCCGAGGCCCAGCGCAGCGGCCCGAGCAGCGGCCGCAGCGCCGCCGCGAGCGCGGAACCGCCCACCGTGGCGAGGAGGGCGTAGAGACCGTCGGCGCTCGCCACGCCGAGCGCGGCCGAGGCGCCGGTCCGCAGGGACGTACGAGCGGTGAGGGAGACCAGGTAGGTCGCGACCGCGCCGACGGGCACGGCGACCCCGTACCCCGCGACCAGGCCGGCGACGAGCGCGGCCGGTACGGCCGTCACGGGCGTGCGGGCTCGGGCCTCCGGGGGCGGCCGGGCTGCTGCCGGGCACGCGCCGGCAGGACGGCGGCGGGCATCGGCGGCAGGATGGCGTCAGGGGTGAACATGCGGGCGATCGTGCGGCCCGCGGCCCGGCACCCGCAACCGAATATCGGCCCGATCACGGCGGTCGCACGCACGATGTTCGGCCAGAAAGCGCGGATCACCGATCTGGCCGAACTTGCCGTCGTCCTATAGATGCCCCGGGCATCTAATGAAGATCGGCACGCCGCACCCTTCGTCTGCGAGGTCCGCCATGACGGAATCGACCGCATCGACGGCTCAGCCCGAGCCCGTCGCCTTCCCCCAGGACCGCACCTGCCCCTACCATCCGCCGACCGCCTACGACCCGCTGCGCGCGCACCGCCCCCTGGCCCGCGTCACCCTGTTCGACGGCCGCCCGGCCTGGCTGGTCACCGGCCACGCCACCGCCCGCACCCTGCTGTCCGACCCGCGGCTGTCCTCCGACCGCACCCGCCACGGCTTCCCGGTGACCACCCCCCGCATCGCCGCCGCCCGCGACCGCAAGGTCGCCCTCCTGGGCGCCGACGACCCCGAACACCACACCCAGCGGCGGATGATGGTCCCGAACTTCACCCTCCGGCGCGCCGCCGAACTGCGGCCCGCCATCCAGCGGATCGTCGACGAGCGACTGGACGCCATGATCGGCCAGGGGCCGCCCGCCGAACTGGTCGGCGCCTTCGCGCTGCCCGTGCCGTCCATGGTGATCTGCTCCCTGCTGGGCGTCCCGTACGCCGACCACGAGTTCTTCGAGGAGCAGTCCCGCCGCCTGCTGCGCGGTCCGGAGCCCGCCGACACGCTGGACGCCCGGGACCAACTGGAGGCGTATCTCGGTGAGTTGATCGACGGCAAGGCCAAGAGTCCGGAGCCCGGTGACGCGATCCTCGACGACCTCGTCCACCAGCGGTTGCGCGAGGGCACGCTGGACCGCGCCGAAGTCGTGTCCCTGGCGGTCATCCTGCTGGTCGCCGGCCATGAGACCACCGCGAACATGATCTCGCTGGGCACCTTCACGCTCCTCGGGCAGCCCGAGCGGCTGGCCGAGCTCCGCGCCGACCCGGCGCTGCTGCCGGGGGCGGTCGAGGAGCTGATGCGGCTGCTGTCGATCGCCGACGGGCTGCTGCGGACCGCCCTGGAGGACATCGAGGTGGAGGGGACGACCATCCGGGCCGGCGACGGCGTAGTCTTCGCCACCTCGGTCATCAACCGCGACGAGTCCGTCTACGCCGAGCCCGACACCCTCGACTGGCACCGCCCGGCCCGCCACCATGTCGGCTTCGGCTTCGGCATCCACCAGTGCCTCGGCCAGAACCTGGCCCGCGCCGAGATGGAGATCGCCCTCGGCACCCTCTTCGAGCGGCTGCCCGGGCTACGGCTCGCCGCCCGGCCGGAGGACATCCCCTTCAAACCGGGCGACACGATCCAGGGGATGCTGGAACTCCCCGTGACCTGGTAAGAGGCTCCTGCCATGCACATCGAGCACATCGACATCGACAAGGACGCCTGCATCGGCGCGGGGCAGTGCGCCCTCGCCGCCCCCGGCGTCTTCACCCAGGACGACGACGGCTACAGCACCCTGATCCCGGGCCGGGAGACCGACAACAGCGACCCGATGCTCCGCGAGGCAGCCCGCGCCTGCCCCGTCGGCGCCATCACCCTCCGGGACCCGGCGGACTGACCGCCCCCGGCGACCACCGGACGCCCGGCCGGGTGTGGCTTACACGCCCGGCCCCCGGCGGCCGTGGGCAGCGGCTCTGCCGTCCGGGTCTGGGTCCGTGGGTCGTGTGCTGTGTGCGCGGCAGAGGCGTCGGGCGGGGTTCTTCGGGACCGGTCCATGCGGCCGTCGGGTGTCGCGGTCAGGTGGGGTTTTCGGGACCGGGCCCGGCGGCGGTCAGCAGCAGCTTCGCTGCCTCTCGGGCCTCGGTGGCCGGGCGGGTGCTGTGTTCGATGCCCGCCGTGACCATGGCGCCCTCCGCCAGCAGGAACAGGGGGCCGGCCAGGGCGGCGGGCAGGCCGGCACGGGTCACGAGAGTGGTGAGGTAGGCGCGGAACGCCCGCTTGTGCGCGACCGCCTGGGCCGCCACGCGTGCCGATGTGGCGCCCAGTTCGCCGTGTGCGTTGATCCAGGCGCAGCCGCGGTAGCCGTCCTCGCCGAACCAGCACTCCAGCCAGTCGAAGACGGCCAGGACCCGCCGCGCGGGATCCTCCTCGCGCTCCACGTACGCGGCGAGCCTCCCGCGCCAGTGCCCGTCCCGCCGTTCCAGGTAGGCCTCGACCAGCTGGTCCTTCGCCGGGAAGAGCTGGTAGAGCCGCTTGAGCGAGACCCCGGAGGCGGTCCGTATCTCGTCCATGCCGACGGACTGGACACCCCGCCCGTAGAACAGCTCCCCGGCGGCGTCCAGCACCCGCTCGCGGGCTGCTGTGCTGTCCATCTACGACCTCCCCCTGACCTTCCCCGGCCTCTCCTTGACGCGAGAACGAGCGTTCTCATACCGTAGCAGCCACACCGGAGAACGAGCGTTCTCCGCGAGGAGGAAGCCATGACCGACCGCCCGCCCCTGCCCCCCTTCACCCGCGCCACCGCCGCCCGGAAGGTGCAGGCCGCAGAGGACGCCTGGAACACCCGCGACCCGCAGCGCGTGGCGCTCGCCTACTCCGAGGACTCCGTCTGGCGCAACCGCGACACCTTCCTCACCGGCCGCGCCGAGATCGTGGAGTTCCTCACCGCCAAGTGGGCGCGCGAGCTCGAGTACGCCCTGCGCAAGGACCTGTGGGCCTTCGACGGCGACCGCATCGCGGTCCGCTTCCAGTACGAGTGCCGGGACGCCGGCGGACAGTGGTGGCGGTCGTACGGCAACGAACTGTGGGAGTTCGACGGACGCGGACTGATGACCCGTCGGGAGGCGAGCATCAACGACGTACGCATCACGGAGGGGGAGCGCAGGATTCCCGGACCGCGGCCGGAAGCCGAACGGGGGCTGACCTTCCCGCTCCAGTAGGGTGCCCGGATGACCGAACAGGCCGGGAAGCCGTTCCTCTACCTCGTCGTCTGCGCGGCCGGGATCGCGGCGGACGTCAGCAAGCTGATCACCGCCGCCCAGGAGCGGGACTGGGAGGTCGGCGTGTTCGCGACGCCGGTCGCGATGGGCGGCTTCTTCGACACCGCCGCCGTCGAGGCGCAGACCGGCCGTCCGATCCGCTCGGCCTGGCGCAGCCCGGGCGACCCCCGCCCCTTCCCGCCGCCCGCCGCCGTCGCGGTCGCCCCCGCCACCTTCAACACCGTCAACAAGTGGGCGGCCGGCATCGCCGACACCCTCGCCCTCGGCACCCTGTGCGAGGCCGCCGGGCTCGGTGTGCCGATCGCCGTGCTGCCCTGCGTGGCCGGCGCCCTGGCCGCCCACCCCGCCTACCAGGACAGTCTGATACGCCTGCGCGGGATGGGCGTCCGGTTCGGCGACCCGTACTCGGGCGAGCCGGGCGACGACGGCGGACGGCCGGAGTTCCGGTGGGAACGGGCGCTCGACCTGCTGCAGAGCCCCCGAAGCTAGCGGCAGGTGACCGTCGGCCCGGCCAGCACGCCGCCCGTGTAGAGGTCCTGGCCCCGCGGCAGCCAGTAGCCCAGTTTGGACACCAGCGTGGAGCAGGCGCCCGCGACCGTCACCCGGACGACCACCTTGGCGGGATGGCCCGGCTGGAGGTCGGTGAGCGCGCAGTCCAGGGAATGGGCCAGCCGGGTCTTGGCCGGGTAGCGGCCGACCAGCGGGTTGACGCAGCGCGGGTCGGCGGTGGACACCCGCACGCCGGTGCCCTGCTCGCCGATGAGCCCGAGGCGCGCGCTGCCGTCACCCTCGTCGCTGTCGCGCTGGACCGTGTACGTCAGCGTGGTCTCGGTGTTGGCCCGCACGGTGCTCCGGTCGACCTGGACACGGTGCGTCGCCTGCGGCAGGGGCGCGGTGAGGGTGAGGGTGGCCTGTACGGTGCCGCGCAGATCGACACCGGCGGGCGCCGACCGGACGCGCACGGTGGCCGAGATGTCGTACGTCCCCGGGCCCGGGTACTGGGCCGACCCGGGCAGCGCCCCGGACAGGGCGGTCTTCCTGCCGTGCCGGGCCGTCCACGTGCCCCAGGCCTGACAGGTGTACCGCACGCGCGTTCCCGCCCGCCCGCACGTCGCCGCGGCGGAGACGGACATGGTGGGGGTGCCGTTGCCCGCGCACAGGTTGACGGTGGCCCGCTGGCCGCGCTCCCCGCGCAGCACCCCGGCGGTCGCGCACAGCGTGCCCGGCGGCTCGGCCGCGACCGCGCGCGGGGGAGCGGGCCGCCCCCAGGCCGGCGAGACGAGGGCGAGGGGCAGCAGCGCCGCCCCGGCCAGGGTCCTCAACGTACGCGCACGTGTCGGCACGGCGGTTCCTCCGTACGGCCGTGACCGGCCGGGCGCCGGTCGCCTGCGCCGAGGATGCGGCACCGATACGATCATCCGGCCGCTCCCACGCCGACCGGTCACCTGCGGGCAGCAACCCCAGGTCGCGCCGACGCCCGCCCGCCCCGGGCTCACCGGACCTTGCGCACGTACCCGTCACTGCCCGGAGTCGACACGTCCCGGTCCCGGCGCACGATGCTCAGCCGCCCGCCGAACTTCGCGAGAGCCTTGCGCAGCCCGGAGTCCGAGTACTCGATGACGAGGACCCGGTCGTCGTAGGCCTTGGCGTACGTCCCGCACTCGTCGTACTCGGCGCACTCCTCCGCCACCGCGAAGTCCAGCCCGGTCCGCTTCCTGTCACCGGTCAGCTCCGCGGTGTTCTTCTGGCCGATGGCCAGGTGCCGTTCGTGCGCGTGCCGCGCCAGGAGGGTGATGAAGGCGGTCGCGTCGTCGGCGGTCAGGAGGTGCCGGGAGCGGGTGTAGCTGTCGTAGTTGTCCGGCTCGACCGCGTCGAAGCCCTTGGCCGCGCAACCGTCGATCCAGCGGTTCACCCGCTCGGCCACCCGCTCGCGCTTGGCGGGCGTCCGGATGTCCAGCAGGGGCTCGTCCCAGTCCTCGTCGATGACCACCTTGCCGTGCGTGTCGCGCAGCAGCAGGTCGGCGGGCCAGGAGCCGCGCTCATCGGGCTGGGCCTGGAAGGCGTTGACGTAGCAGACGTTGTAGAGCCCCGGCGCCGGGGACGCCGTACGGTCGCGGCTGACGATCCGGACACCCGCGGGCGGGTGGTAGGGGCCGCCGATCTGGTAGTCGAAGCCCGCGGCGCGCGGCGGCAGCCGGACCGCCTTCGGCGCCTTGCCGGTCGAGGGCGACGCCGGTGTTCCGCCGGATGAACCGCACCCGGCGAGCCCCAGGGCCGCGACGGCGGCGAACACGACGGGGCCGGTGGCCCTCCCGAGACCTCCGGCGCGAAAACCACCCCTGGCGGGCATGACCGCTCCATCAATCGCGGGTACGACCCCGCCTCGCGCACTGCTGGTGCCGGCACAGGCAGTGACGGCCGTGTTGTGATCAAAACGCCCGGATACGACCGCCGTCAAATCCGCCCCGGCGGGCGGCCCGCTACGACGTACGCTCGCCTGTGGCAACCGACCCGAAGGCAGGAGCAGCAACGATGCAGTACGGGAAGCTCGGTTCGACGGGCCTGGACGTCTCGCGGATCTGTCTGGGCTGCATGACCTACGGCCTGCCCGACCGCGGTGTCCACGAGTGGACCCTCGACGAGGAGGCGTCACGGCCGCTGATCCGGCAGGCGCTGGAGGCGGGCATCAACTTCTTCGACACGGCCAACGTCTACTCCGACGGCACCAGCGAGGAGATCGTCGGACGGGCGCTCGGGGACTTCGCCAACCGTGACGAGATCGTCCTGGCCACCAAGGTGAACGGCCGGATGCGGCCCGGCCCCAACGGGGCCGGACTGTCCCGCAAGGCGATCATGACGGAGATCGACCACAGCCTGCGCCGCCTCGGTACCGACTACGTCGACCTCTACCAGATCCACCGCTACGACCACCACACGCCCGTCGAGGAGACGATGGAGGCGCTGCACGACCTGGTCAAGGCGGGCAAGGTCCGCTACATCGGGGCCAGTTCGATGTACGCCTGGGAGTTCTCCAAAGCGCAGTACACGGCCGAGCGGCACGGCTGGACCAGGTTCGTGTCCATGCAGAACCACTACAACCTCCTCTACCGCGAGGAGGAGCGGGAGATGCTGCCGCTCTGCGCCGACCAGGGGGTGGGCGTACTGCCCTGGAGCCCGCTCGCCCGCGGCCGCCTCACCCGCGACTGGGGGACCACCACCGAGCGCAGCGCCGCCGACGACTTCGGCGGCAGGCTGTACCTGGAGAGCGACCGGTCGATCGTCGAGGCCGTCACCCGCATCGCGGGCGACCGGGGCGTCCCGCGCGCCCAGGTCGCCCTCGCCTGGCTGCTGTACCAGGACACGGTCGCCGCGCCGATCGTCGGCGCCGCCCAGCCGCGGCACATCGAGGACGCGGTGGCCGCCGTGGAACTCGAACTGAGCGACAAGGAGATCGAAGAGCTCCGGGCGCCCTACGCGCCGCACGCCATCAGCGGGCACTGACGGCCGGTACCGAGGGTCAGTGGGGTCCGTGCGGTGGGAACTCCGTGCCGCACGGACCGGCCCCCTCGCTGAGTGCCAGCGGCACCCGGTCGCCGGACATGGACAGCGTCCGGTAGTGCTCGCCGATCCGCTCGGCCGAGCGCCCCACGTAGTGCGCGATGAAGGAACGGCGGAAACGGCCGGCGCTGCGGTTGGGCGACGAGCCGTGGACCAGGCTGCCGTTGAAGAACAGCACGTCGCCGGGTGCCATGTCCACGGGTACGGCGCTCAGACCGGGCGGCGGCGGCACGTACTCCCGGGCGAAGGACTGTCCGGCGTCCGCCTCCTCGGGGCAGAACAGGTCCATCCGGTGTGTGCCCGGGACCACTTCGAGCCCGCCGTTGTCCCGGTCGATCACATCGCAGGCCACCCACGCGGCCACACACGTCCCCGGCTCCACCCGCAGATAGAAGTTGTCCTGGTGCAGCGCTTGGCCCCGGGCACCCGGCGGCTTGAAGTAGAACATGCTCTGCGCGGCCAGCACCTCCTCCCCGAGCAGCGCCTGAAGGACCGTGCGCAGCCGGGCGTCGAGCAGGAAGTCCCGCGCGAGGCCGCTGATCTCGTGCGGGTGCATGACCCTCGGGTACGCGTGCAGCGGATCGGCCGGGCCGTCACCCGGTACCGGCGTCCGGGGCTCGAAGTGCCCGGGCACCGGACCGGCCGCGTGCAGCGCCGCGAACCCGTCGCACAGCCGGTCGATCTCGTCGTACCCGAACAGACCGCGCACGACGGTGTAACCCGTCTCCTCGAACTCCCCGGCCCACTGCCGCGCGGCATCGGGCGCGCCGGGCGCCGTGTTGTCCATGGCTGTCATGGCTGCTCCTTCCCCCATCCGGTCATCACGCGTCACGCTAGGCCGGTGCGCCCGACCGGAGGATGCCCATGACCACTGAGGGACTGCCTGTGACTGCCGCTCTCGCCGACCCCTCGCCGGGCCTGGTGGTGACCGGCCTCTTCGACCGGGCACCGGGGTATGGCGTCCACCGGCCCGAGGGCGCGGCGAGCTGGCTGTTCACCTGGACGACGGGCGGGCAGGGCATGGTGCGGCAGGGGACGGCCGGGGCACGGCCCGGCGCGGGGGACCTGGTGGTGCTCGGCCCCGGCGTCCGGCAGCGCTACGGCGTCGCGCCCGGCGCCCGGCACTGGCGGTTCTGGTGGGCGCACTGCCGGGCCCGGCCGTCCTGGGCGGCCTGGCTCGGACCGTACGCGGTCGCCGACGGGATGTACGTCGCCACCGTCCCCACCGAGCTGCGCGACCGGGCCGGCCGGGCCTTCGCTCGCATGCTCGCCGACGCCCGCGGGCCCGGCGGCACGGCGCCGCCCGCCACCGGGCCCGGGGACGGGCCCGTCGCCGTCGCCCACGACAGCACGGCGCGGGAACTGGCGCTGTGCGCGCTGGAGGAGGTCGTGCTGCTCGCGGCGGCCGGAGCGCGCGCGGCGGCGCCGCCGCCGGGAACCGACGCCCGGATCCTGCGCGCCGAGGAACTGATCGCCGCCGACCCCGCCGCCGGGCACACCGTCCGCTCGCTCGCCGCGAGCGTCGCGCTCTCCCCCTCCCGATTCGCCCATCTGTTCACCCGGCAGACCGGCCGGTCGCCGATGCGGGCACTGCGCGAGGCGCGGCTGCGCCAGGCCGCCCGCCTGCTGGAGGGCACCGACCTGACCGTGGAGCGGGTGGCCGCCGCCTCCGGATTTCCCAGCCCCTTCCACTTCAACCGGGTGTTCCGGGAGCGGTACGGGGTCCCGCCGGGCACGTACCGGGCAATTACCGTGCCGGCAGGGGGAGAAGCCGGAAAAGACCCCTGTTGACAATTCGTCAAAATCCCCGGACGGGCGGGCTGTGCGTAAAACCCGGGGGTCCCTTGTTCCGCCCCGCTGGCCTGTGCGAAGGTGTGCCCTGTCGGCGAGCGGACAATTCCGTGTCTCGCACTCCGCGGGTGCGAAGCCGCTCCCGTACGCCCCCCACGCTTCAAAAGAGCTGCCCAAGGCGGACGTTCGAGGTGCCGAATGCCGTACGGGCGTCCCGGGCGCGTTGCAGGGCCGGATAGCATACCCCCCTTGGTATGGATGGAATCTTGTGTTGCGTCTTGGAGGAATGCAGCCGTGAATGACGCAGGCCTGTCGAATTCCCCCACCCCGTCCCGGCCGTTCGACATCCCGGACGAACAGCTGAGCGCGGAGCTGAAGAAGTGGACAGGAGCGACACCCGCGCTGCACCCCGTCGGTGAACTCCTCGACCGGCACTGGGAAGCGGCCTTCGCCTACGCCCGGCTGTGCACCGACGGACCGCGCGCGGCCGGCATGCTCACCACGGCGGCCTTCACCCGGCTCTTCGGCGCCTCACTCAGACAGGCGGGGCCCACCTCCGCCTGGCGGCCCCAGCTCCTGGTCACCGTGCGCCGCATCGCGGCGGAGTGGGACAACGACGGAAGGCAGGAACTCCTCCACCCCGGCCTGCGCCCCGGCACCGGCGACGGCGACCGCGCGGCGGCCCGGCTGGTGCCGCCCGCGCACCGGCGCCTCATCTCCCGCGCGTTCCAGCGGCTGCCCCAGTCCGCCCGCGCCGTGCTGTGGCACGCCGAGGTCGAGTCCGAGCCCCTCGAGATACCCGCCGGACTGCTCGGCCTCGACGAGGAAGGCGCCCGCGTGGAACTCCGGCGCGCCCGGGAGCGGCTGCGCGACGAGTGCCTCCAGGCCCACCGCGAACTCTCCGAGCAGGACGACTGCCTGCGCTACAGCCGGATGCTCGACGTGACCTACCGGCGGGCCGGCGTCGACGTCGACCCCGACCTCCAGCAGCACCTGAACGGCTGCCGGCACTGCCGGCACACCGCCGACCAACTGGACCGGTTCAACACCGGGCTCGGCCTCGCGCTGGCCGAGGCGGTGCTCGGCTGGGGCGCCGCGGCCTATGTGGAAGCCCGGGCGGCCTCCGCCGAGCGGACCGCCGAGCCGGTACCCGGCGCCGGACCGGCCGGGAGCGCGCACGCGGCCGCCATCGCGGCCGGACTCACGGGCGAAGAGGCCTTCACCGGCCCCGCCCCCGCGTTCGCCGGCGGTGAGTCGTTCACCGATCCCGCGCCCGGACCCGTGGCCGGCGATCCCTTCCCCGCCCCGGCACCGGGCCTCGCGGGCGGCGAGCACCTCGCGGCCCCGGGGGCCGCTCCCGCGGCAGGCCAGGGCTTCGCGCCCGCCCCGCCCGCGCCCGGCACCGAACCGCGTCAACCGCGCGCCGCCGCCTCTCGTTCCGCGCGCCGCGCCGAGCCCGCGGCCGGGTCCGGCCGGTCCGGGCCCCGCTCCCGGCGCCGTACGGCCTCTCGCGCGTCCGCGCCCGGGACGGAACCCGCCGCCGCCACCGCCGAGGCCGCCTCCGGCCCCGACACGCCCGGCCCGTCCGCGCGTTCCGCCAACCGCCGTTCCGCGCTGCGGGCGGCCCGCCGGGTCCGGCGCCGCAACCTCGCCGTGGCCGTGGCGACGGTGAGCGGTCTGGTCGTGCTGCCGCTGGTGCTGTGGACGGTGCTCGGCTCCGGCGACGGCGCCGCTCCCGTCGCGAGTGGCAAGGACGCGGGCAAGCCCAACTCCGGCTCCGCGACCACCAACCCGTCCTGGGTCGGGTCCGGCCAGACCGCCAAGGGCGCCCTGCGCGGCCGGCTGCACAACATCGCCTCCGGGCTCTGCGTCGGCATCGTCGGCAAGAAAGCCGTCAAGGGCGCCGAGACCGAACTCACCACCTGCTCCTCCGCGGCGAGCCAGCAGTGGACGTACGACACCGACGGACTGCTGCGCAACGACGCCGACCCCGGCCTGTGCCTCGACTCCCACCTCGGCTACTCGGTCCAGCTCGCCCCGTGCACGGCCGCGACGGGCACGAACCTCCGCTACGACTTCACCCTCCAGGGCGCCCTGGTGCCGCGCGGGCAGCAGGACCTGGCGCTCGCCCCCGCCGCCACCGACGGCGCCGGCGCCCTCGTGGTCAAGACCCGCGCGGACAGCGACGTGCAGCGCTGGGCCATGGACACCTCCAAGACGGACCTGCAGATGCAGAACGTCAACTGGGACGCCGACAGCACCCCGCTGACCACCTCCCCGACCCCGGCCCCGGCCGCGCCCAAGTCCGCGCCGAGGACCCCGTCGCCGGAACCCACCCCGTCCGCGACCCCGTCGAGCGCCCGGCCGACGCCGTCGAGCACCGGCTCCACCGACATGTGCGCGTACAACCCGTACTACTGCGACTGGGACGGGAACGGCCAGTACGGCGGCGGCGGATGGGGCCATGGCGGTTACGGCGGTTACGGCTCGGGACACGGCGGACACTGAGCGGCCGGCCCGGGCTGGTGGCGAACGGGCCTTAGCGGTGGTGCGGCGGTGGGGGAGGCGGCATCGTCGTCAGGCCGGGCGCCGCCTCCGGCCACACCAGCAGCACCGGGCAGGGGGCGTGGTCGACGACGAAGCGGGCGGCGGGACCGAGGCTGTGCGGGCCGAGCCGGGCCCGGTCGCCGTCGCGGGCCAGTACCAGCAGACCGGCGCCCTCGCAGGCGGCCACCACCTCCCGCTCGACCCGCCCGGACCGCTCCAGCCGGGCGCAGGGCCGCCCCAGCCGCTCGGCCGCCGCGTCGAGGAGTTCGGCCGCCGAACTGCCGCCGAGGTCCTCCAGCCGGGTGCCGGGGTCCCGGTCGGGGCGTCCGCGGCCGAGCAGCCCGGCGAAGGCGCCGTGCGCGAGGCCCGGCACGTCCGGCCCGCTGACATGCAGCAGGACCACGTCGGACGCCGTGGGGGCGTGGGCGTGCACGGCGTCCACGCAGGCGGGCCAGGTGCCTTCCACCAGCCACACGATCACACGCATTCGGTCGGCCTCCCTCGGTCGCGCACGACCTGTCTCACAAGACTTGTCTCACAAGACTTGTCTCACACCATCCGGCTCACACCACCTGCAGCGAACCCCACAGTGCCACCACGGCCAGGGTGAGCGCCGACGGCACGGCGAACAGCCCCAGCCGGGTGAACTCCCCGAGATCCACCTCGTGTTCGTGCTGGTGCACGATCCGCCGCCACAGCAGCGTCGCCAGCGACCCCGCGTACGTCAGGTTCGGGCCGATGTTCACCCCGAGCAGCACCGCCAGCACCGCACCCGGCCCGGCCGGTGCGGTCAGCGGCAGCAGGACCAGTACGGCGGGCAGATTGTTGATCAGATTGGCCAGTACGGCGGCCAGCGCGGCGATGCCCAGCAGCGCCGGCAGCCCCGTACCGCCGGGCAGGACATGACCGAGGGCGTCGGCGAGCCCGTTGTCCACCACCGCCCGCACCACGATGCCCAGCGCCAGCACGAAGGCCAGAAACCCGGGGGCCGCCGCCCGCACCACCGTCATGGGCGTCGCCCGCCCCCGCAGCAGGGCCCGCCCGGCGAGCACCAGCGCCCCCGCCGTCGCCGCCCACGCCGGGTCGACGCCGGCCGCGGACGCCACCACGAACCCCGCCAGCGTGCAGACCACGGTCACCAGCGCGAACAGCGGCAGCCCGGGCTGCTCGGCGGCCCCCCGCGGTCCCGGGGCCGCCGCCGACAGGTCGCGGGCGAAGAACCGCCGGAACACCGCGTACTCGGCGCCGACCGCCACCAGCCACGGCAACGCCATCAGCGCGGCGAACCGCGTGAAGCTCAGCCCGCTCGCCGCGAACGCCAGCAGGTTGGTCAGATTGGACACCGGCAGCAGCAGCGACGCCGTGTTCGACAGATGGGTGCAGGCGTAGACGTGCGGTTTGGGCCGTACCCCGGTGCGGGCGGCGGTGGCGAACACCACCGGCGTCAGCAGCACCACCGTCGCGTCCAGACTGAGCACGGCCGTGATCACCGACGCCAGCGCGAACACCGCCGTCAGCAGCCGCACCGGCCGCCCGCCCGCGCGCCGGCCCATCCACGCCCCGCAGGCCTCGAACAGCCCCTCGACATCGCAGAAGTGCGCGAGCACCAGCACCGCCGCCAGGAACCCGACCACCGGGCCCAGCCGCTCCGCCTCGGCCCGGGCGTGGTCCAGGGAGATCGCGCCGGTGGCGACGGCGATCCCGGCGGCGGGAACGGCCAGCACCGCCTCGGGCCATCCGAAGGGCCGCACGACGGCCCAGGCGAGCACGGCGACGAGCAGGACGACGGACAGGGCCTCGGCCAGCGGGGTGTTCAGGGGACGGCCCTCCGCGAGGTGATCGACAGGTGCGCGCCCCATGAAAACAGACGAAGGTGAGAGCGCTACGCCGACGGCGTGCCCGCTGCGCCGAGGAACTCCTCCCAGCCGCCGATCGGGGACTGCCCCGGGCTCAGCGTGCGCAGCTTGCGCAGCACGGCCGGGTCCTGCGCCTCGAGCCACGCCACGAGCTGCTTGAAGGAGACGAAGCGCACGTCGTCGTACTCGGCCATCCGTCCGACGGCCTCCTCGACGGCGTCCATGTAGATGCCGCCGTTCCAGCGCTCGAAGTGGTTGCCGATGAACATGGGAGCGCGGTTGGTGGTGTAGGCGCGGTGGAAGCCCGCCACATAGGTGTCACGGGCCTGGGTGCGCCAGGCCTCGTACTGGGAGCGGTCGCCCAGGGGGTTCCCGGCGGACTGGTTGAACATCATGTTGTAGTCCATCGAGAGGACCTGGAAGGAGTGGCCGGAGAACGGTATGGACTGCAACGGGAAGTCCCAGATCCGGCCGCCCTGTACCTTGCCCGGCCAGATCTGCAGCCCGCCGGGGGAACTGGCGTCGTACTTCCAGCCCAGTGCCGCCGCCGTGGGCAGCAGTGCGGTCTGGCCCTCCAGGCACGGGGTGCGGCCGCCGATCAGCTCCTTGCGGTAGTCGAAGGGCAGCGGGTCGAGGTCGGTGAAGCCGGTGTTGGTCTTCCACTCGGTGACGAAGCGGACCGCCTGGTCGATCTCGCTGCGCCACTCTGCGCTCGACCAGTTGCGCACCCCGTCCGCGCCGCAGAAGTGCCCGTTGAAGTGCGTGCCGATCTCGTGGCCCTCCAGCCAGGCGGAGCGCACCTGCTGGATCGTGGCGTGGATGTGCCGGTCGGCGAGATAGCCGATCGCGGACGCGCCGACCGGGTGCTGCGGCGGGTGGTAGAGGTGCTTCTTGGACTCGGGCAGCGTGTAGATGCCGCTGAGGAAGAAGGTCATCTTGGCGCCGTGGTCGGCGGCCACCTTGCGGAACCGGGAGAACAGCCCGTTGCTCAGTTCGCCCGCACCGTCCCAGGAGAACACCACGAACTGCGGCGGCTTGGTCCCCGCCTTCATCCGCGTCGCCTTCGGCTGGTGCGGCTGCGCCCCGGTGTCCGCGGTGGAACCGTCGCCGATCTTCTTCACCGGCCGGGCCTGCGCCGTGCTCCGGCCGCTCCCGGAGCCGCCGCTCCCGGAGCCGCCGCCCACGGACAGCCCTCCGGCCGAGCAGGCGGACAGGGCGCCCAGCGCGCCCGCCGTCGCTCCCGCGGTCATGAGACGCCTGCGTGAGATGCCGCTCATGTCTCGTCCCCGATTCCCTCGTCACGGCCCCGTCGGGGCCTTCTCGCTGTGCGGTCGAGGGGTGTGATGGGCGCCCACGGCGGAAAGATCGGGGCCGGCGGCGCCTGTTTCCGTCCTGTGACAGTCGGGACGCGGCCATGAAGAACCCCGCTGCCCGGGGGGTGGCGGCAGCGGGGTCCGGATCAGGGAGGGGAGAGGGGGGTCAGGGGCCCGTGCCGGGGCTGACGACGGTCAGGAAGACGGACGAGGAGTTGCCGGACACCGGTACCGGGCCGGCCGTCCACTTCACCTTCAGCTGGTCCCGCTCGTCCGGCGGGGTGACCACGAGCGCGGCGGGGGACGCCGTCTTCGCGCCGCTGACCTCCGGATTGGAGAAGGTCAGGCCCGCCCAGGCGCTTCCGCCGGGCTTCAGCGTGACCGTGGTGGCCTTGCCCGAGGAACGCTTGGGGTCCGGGCCGAGCTGGGCGCCCGAGGCGTCCTCGAAGGCGGCGCCGGGATAGCCGTGCAGCGTGCAGGTCCGGCCGGACTTGTTGGTGAGCACGACGGGGAAGTTCTCCTGGCCGGCGCCCGGGTCGTTGCGGCCCACCGCGGCGCTCAGCTCGGAGGTGTGGCAGCGGGCGCTCGCGGCGGAGTCCACCGTGCCGTCGCCGCCCGTACCCGTCTTGCCGGTCGGCTTCGGCGCGGACGGCGTACCGCTCGTGGCGGCGGCGCCCGGTGATGCCGGGGAGTTGCCGCCCGCCGTGTCCGTCGCACCCGTCGGCCCGTCCGACGCGGGCGAGGCGTTGCCCGGAACCTTCTGCGGCGACCCGTTCCCGGTGTCGTTGCCGCAGGCGCTCAGCAGCCCCAGCACGGCGACCGCGCTCCCGAGCACGGCCGCTCGACGCAAGGACTGGGACGTGTACGCCATGTCTCCACACTCCTGCTGCTCATGGCACACGCCGTGGGGCCGCGTGCCCTCGGCGCCTCGTGCGCCGTCATGACAGTCCGATGCGCGCTCCGCGGGAGAAGTTCGCGGTCGACGCGCTTTTTTCACCCGTTTTCTTCCCCGTTCTCCACCCGTCAGGTGACCCGCAGGGAGCGGAGTATGCGGTCCGTGGCGCCGGTGGCGCCGCTGCTGTCGGTCCGGCGTATCTGTACGTACAGCTGGGGCTCGGCCTTGCCGCTCGCCGGGCGCAGCGCGCTCTCGCTGATCGAGCCGCCGCCCGGGCACCCGCTCCAGCTGCGGACCCGGCCCTGCCAGGCCGTGCCGGTGTAGGCGCGGCCACCGTCGTAGTGGCAGCCGCTGTGGGCGAGGGCGTTCACCTTCGCCGTGACGTCGCCGTGCTCGCTCAGGCCGACGAACAGGCCGTCCACGTCCGCGTCCAGATCGGGCCACTTCGCGAGGTCGTCGGCGACCGCGAGTCCCGGCTCGTGCCCGGAGGGCAGACCGAGATCCTTGGGATCCCAGCCGGCGTCGCGCAGCTGCCGGCCCCAGCCGGGGGGCACCTCGGCCACGATCCGGCCCGTGGAGTCCTTCACCCGCACCACGTCGGCCGGGGAGTCCGACGCGGAGCGCTGGTGCAGCAGCGTCACCGTGCCGGCGGCGACCGCGGCGGCGAGCACCGCGGCGACCGAGAGCGTCAGGACGCCGATCCGCCCGCGCACGCCGTCGAGCCGGCGTCGGCGAGGTGGCACGGACACCCGCGCGGCCAGCCGGTCCAGCTCGTCGGCGAACGCCTCCGCGCCGGGCCAGCGCCGCTCCCGGTCCGGCTCCAGCGCCCGCATCAGGGCGCGCTGCACCTCGTCGGCGAGGTCCGGACGCAGCCGTCGCGGGGGTACGACCCGGCCCGGCGGGCCCGGCACCGTGCCGGTCATCAGCTCGTAGCCGACCGCGCCCAGGCCGTACACGTCGGCCCGGGCGTCGATGCCCGTCCCGGGCTCGGCCTGTTCCGGCGGCTGGTACCCGGCAGAGCCGGCGGCCAGGGTCAGCCCGGAGGCCTGCGCCAGGCTCTTGGCCAGCCCGAGATCGGCCAGCAGCACCCGGCGGCTGCCGTCCGGCGCGGTGCGCAGCAGCACATTGCTCGGCTTGACGTCCCGGTGCACGATCCCGGCCTCGTGCAGGGCCGCCGCGCTCCGGGCGGCCAGCGCCGTCAGCCGCAGTGCCTCGGGCACCGGCAGCGGGCCGCCCGCAAGCCGGTCGGCGAGGGTGCCCCCGTCGGCGTACTCCATGACGAAGTACGTCCTGCCGTCCGGCAGTTCACCGATGTCGTAGACCTGCACCACCCGGCCGGAGTCGGCCTTGCGCAGCAGCCGCGCCTCGGACAGGAACCGGTCGCGCACGTCCAGGCGGTGGGACCAGTTCTCGGCGAGGACCTTGACCGCCACCGGGGCCTCGAGCTGGTCGTCGTGGGCGAGCCACACCGTGCCGAACGCGCCGGAGCCCAGGCATCGTTGCAGGCGGTAGCGGCCGATCCGCTCGAGGGAGTGCATAGGACTATCATGCCTGCTCACAGATCGACTCGAAGGGGGACCCGCGGTGTACGAAGCGGCGCTGACCGAAGACCTAGCCCGGCGCGCCGCCGCGGGGGACCCGGCGGCCCTGGAGCGGCTGCTGGCCGAGGTCCGGCCCGAGATCGTCCGGCGCTGCGGACGCTTCCTGCCCTGCCGGGAGGACGCGGAGGAGGCCGCGCAGGACGTGCTGCTCCAGATCGCCCGCCGGATCTCCACCTTCGAGGGCCGCAGCCGCTTCAGCACCTGGCTGTACACCGTCGTCGCCAACTGCGCCCGGCAGAAGTACCGCGAGCTGAAGCGGCGCGCAGCGGAGCAGCCCGTCGTCATCGAGCCCGCCGAGTACGTCGATCCGCGCACCACGAGCGTCATCGCGGGCTCCCGCGTGGACCTGCTGGAGGCGCTGGACCGGCTGGAGCGGGAGCACCCGCACCTGGTCGCGCCGCTGGTCTACCGTGACATCTGCCAGCTGGAGTACGCCGAGGTCGCCGAGCGCGTCGGCATCCCGCTGGGCACCCTGAAGTCCCGGCTGCACGAGGCCCGCAAGCAGGTGCGGCCCTGGCTGACCGCGTCCTGAGCCACCGGTACCGCCGGTACGGGTGGTACTACACGTCCGCCTCGTAGAGCGACAGCTCCGCCCAGATCGTCTTGCCCTCCGCGGTGTGCCGGCTGCCCCAGCGCTGGGTGAGCTGGGCGACGAGCAGCAGTCCGCGTCCGCCCTCGTCGAAGGTCTTGGCGCGCCGCAGGTGCGGGGCGGTGTGGTTGGTGTCGGACACCTCGCAGATCAGCGTGGCCGCGTCGTGGATCAGCCGCAGCCGGATGGGACGGGCGCCGTACCGGATGGCGTTGGTGACCAGTTCGCTGACCACCAGTTCCGCGGTGAAGCCGATCTCGTTCAGCGACCAGTGGTCCAGCTGCTGGACGACCTGCTTGCGGATCGCGGCGACCAGGGCCGGGTCGGCGGGGATGTCCCAGGTCGCCACCTCGGAGGCCGGCAGTCCCTGGGTACGGGCGAGCAGCAGCGCCACGTCGTCGGCCGAGCCGCCTTCCGGGAGCAGGGCGCCCATGATCCGGTCGCAGGTCTCCTCCAGCGAGTCCCCGCAGCCCGCCAGGGTCTCGGCGAGCAGCCGGTGGCCGGCCTCGCCGTCCCGGTCGCGGGACTCGATGAGGCCGTTGGTGTAGAGGGAGAGCACGCTGCCCTCGGGCAGGTCCAGCTCGGTGGACTCGAAGGGCAGCCCGCCGAGACCGAGCGGCGGCCCGGCGGGCAGGTCGATCTGCCGGGGCGCCCCGCCGGGCGGCAGCAGCACGGGCGCGGGATGCCCGGCGCGGGCCAGTGTGCAGCGGCGGGAGACCGGGTCGTACACGGCGTACAGGCAGGTCGCGCCGACCTCGCCGGTGCCGCTGCCCTCGCCGCCGGACTCCTCCGCCAGCCGGAGCACCAGGTCGTCGAGGTGGGTGAGCAGCTCGTCCGGGGCGAGGTCGATGTCGGCGAGGGTGCGCACCGCGGTGCGCAGCCGGCCCATGGTGGCCGAGGCCTGGATGCCGTGGCCGACGACGTCTCCGACGACCATGGCGACCCGCATCCCGGACAGCGGGATCACGTCGAACCAGTCGCCGCCCACTCCGGCGCGCGCCGCGGGCAGATAGCGGTACGCGGCCCGCAGGGCGGCCGTGTGCGGCAGGGAGCGCGGCAGCAGGCTGCGCTGGAGGGCGAGGGCGGTCTCGCGCTCGCGGGAGTAGCGGCGGGCGTTGTCGATGCAGACGGCGGCGCGGGCCGTGACCTCCTCGGCGAGCAGCACGTCGTCCGCGGTGAACGCCTCGGGCCGCCGGTGCCGGGTGAACACCGCGACCCCCAGGGTCAGACCGCGGGCCCGGATCGGCACGGACATCGAGGAGTGGATGCCGTACTCCCGCACCCGCTCGGCGCGCTCCGGGTTCCAGGTCAGCCACCGCTCCAGCTCGTCGGAGGGCATGGAGACGACGATCGGGCGGCCCGCCACGAGCGAGTCGGCCTGTGGGGAGGGGGAGGGGTAGAGGTCGAACTGGCCCGGCTCGGCCACCGCCTCCGGGGTGCCCGGCAGCAGGGAGCGGTGGGCGACCCGGCGCAGCCGGACCGGCGCGGCGAGCAGGATGGGGAGCTCGCCGCCGAACTCCTGGGGGTCGAGCAGGTCGACGGTGACGAAGTCGGCGAGTGCGGGCACGCACACGTCCGCCAGCTCCTGTGCCGTACGGACGACGTCGAGCGTGCTGCCGATGCGTACGCTCGCCTCGTTGACGAGCTGCAGCCGCTCCCGTGCCAGGTACTGCTCGGAGAAGTCGTGCGCGGCCACGCACACGCCGCGTACCCGCCCGGTGTCGTCGGTGATCGGCGCCATCCGGGCCAGCCAGGCGTATCTGTGGCCGTCACCGCCGATCGGCAGATAGGTCCGGACATCGTCCCCGCGGCCGCTGGTGAGCACGTGGTGCAGATGCTGCTCGATGTCCAGACTCTGCGGCCGGCCGCTCATCTCGGGCACCCGCAGCCCGCGCACGTTCTCCTCGGACAGCCCCAGCACGTCGGCCATGGCGTCGTTCATCCGGCGCAGCCGCAGCCGGTCGTCGTAGATGGCGACGGCGCAGGGCGACTGGAGGAGTTCGGCCCGGTCCAGCGGGTCGTCCGGGGAGCGCGGGCCGTCGCCCTTCAGGGGCGTGACCACGAGCCAGTGGCCCAGGCCGTCCCCCGCCGGCGGCCGGTGGTGGGCGAGTACCCAGACGGACACCGCTGAGCCGTTGCTGTGGCAGAGTGTGACGGTCCCGGACCAGCGCTCGTCCTGCGGGGTGAAGGAGCGGGGTCCGACCCGGCCGGCCAGCAGGTTCACGGCGGGACGGCCCACGACGTCCGCGGCTTCCCAGCCCAGCAGGCGACGCGCCCCGTCGTTCCATTCGACGACCGTGCCCGCGTCGTCGACGACAGCCCGTGCCGTCGCGGCGTCGTCGAACGGGTACACCGGACTCATCGTCGCCACTCCATCGCGCACACTCACAGTGAACAGGCGCGTCACTTTGGGCTTCCAGCCTAGTGCGTCCCTCTCCCGCGCGAACGCGGGCCCTGGGCATCGTGTGGCACCTCCGTCAAGAGCCGTTTTGCGCCGAAGTGACTCCCGTGACGGGTGTACGGCCCCGCACCCTTGACGGGCAGGTGTGGCTCCACGTCAGAATCTGTTCGTTCACGATCAGTTGTGAGTACTTCTGGGTCCTGATGAGGGAGAGTCCGCTATGACGGTCACTCGCAGATCGGTTCTGGTCGCCGCCACGGCGGCCCCGACGGCCGGCGCGCTCCTCGGCGCACCGGCCGCCCGGGCCGCCGAGGCGTCCGGTGCCGCCGAGACCTTCGGTGCCGCAGGGGGGCGCAGTACCGTCCCCCTGCGTGACGGCTGGCGCTTCGCGCTGGTCGACCCGGGCGGCATCACCGACCCGACCGGCGCGTACGCGAACGCCGCCGACCCGGGGTACGACGACTCCGCCTGGCGCGAGGTCGCGGTACCCCACGACTGGAGCATCGAGCAGACCCCGACCACCGAGCACGGCACGACCAGCGGCACCGGCTTCTTCCCCGGCGGCCTCGGCTGGTACCGCCTCGCCTTCACCCTGCCGCCGGCCTGTGCGGGCAAGCGGATCTCGGTGGAGTTCGACGGCGTCTACATGGACTCGTACGTGTACTGCAACGGCACCCAGGCCGGCCGTCACCCGTACGGCTACACCGGCTTCGCCCTCGATCTGACCGGCCTGGTGCACACCGACGGAACCACCGAGAACGTCATCGCGGTCAAGGTCCAGAACCAGCTGCCCAGCAGCCGCTGGTACTCGGGCAGCGGCATCTACCGCGAGGCCCGCCTGGTGGTGACCGACCCCGTGCACGTGGCCCGCTGGGGCACGTACGTCACCACGCCGGACATCACCGCCGAGCGGGCCGTCGTGCGGGTGCGGACCGATGTCGTGAACGAGACCGGCGACGGCACGGACGTCCAGGTCGTCTCCCGGGTCCTCGACCCCGGCGGACACCAGGTCGCCCGTACGTCCTCCACGGCGGCCGTCTCCGGCACGGCGAGCGAGACACACGAGCTCACCGTCGCCCGGCCCCGCCTGTGGGACTTCGACACCCCGCAGCGCTACACCCTGGTGACCGAACTCCGCGTCGACGGCCGCACCACCGACACCTGCCGCACCCCCTTCGGTATCCGCAGCTACCGCTTCGACCCGGACGAGGGCTTCTCCCTCAACGGCACCCACGCCAAGATCAAGGGCGTCGACCTCCACCACGACCAGGGCGCCCTCGGCGCGGCGATCAGCGTCGACGCGGTGCGCCGGCAGATGACGATCATGAAGTCGATGGGCGTCAACGCCTTCCGCACCTCGCACAACCCGCCCTCGCCGCAGATGATCGAGGTCTGCGAGGAGCTGGGCATCGTGATGATGGTGGAGGCCTTCGACTGCTGGCGGACCGGCAAGACCAAGTACGACTACGGCCGGTTCTTCGACGAGTGGTGCGAGAAGGACGCCACCGAGATGGTCCTCGCGGCCCGGAACTCGCCCGCCGTGGTGCTGTGGTCGATCGGCAACGAGATCCCGGACTCCACCTCCACCGCGGGCCTCGCCATGGCGGACCGGATCATCGGCGCGATCAAGGCGGCGGACGGCACCCGGCCGGTCGTCATCGGCTCCAACAAGTACCACGGCGTGCCCGCCACCGGCTCCGCGGCCGACCTGATGCTGGCCAAGCTGGACGGCCTCGGCCTCAACTACAACACCGCCAGGTCGGTGGACGCCCTGCACGCCAAGTACCCGAAGCTGTTCCTCTTCGAGTCGGAGTCCTCGTCCGAGACCTCGACGCGCGGCAGCTACCAGGAGCCCGAGCACCTCAACACCGGCGAGAACCACACGCCGGGCAGGCGGGACGTCTCCTCCTACGACAACAACCTCGCCTCCTGGACGATGAGCGGCGAGTACGGCCACAAGAAGGACCGGGACCGCAAGTGGTTCGCCGGGCAGTTCCTGTGGTCGGGCATCGACTACATCGGCGAGCCGACCCCGTACGACGTCTTCCCGGTCAAGGCGTCCTTCTTCGGCGCGGTCGACACCGCGGGCTTCCCGAAGGACATGTACCACCTGTTCCGCAGCCAGTGGGTGAGCGAACCGATGGTGCACCTGCTGCCGATGACCTGGAACCACGAGCCGGGAGACACGGTGGAGGTCTGGGCGTACGCCAACGTGCCGTCCGTCGAGCTGTTCCTCAACGGAAAGTCCCTGGGCGTGCGGGAGTTCGACACCAAGACGACCACCGACGGCCGCACCTACCTGGAGACCACCGAGGCCACCGGCGACGACAAGACCTTCACCGGCGGCCCCTACCCGGGCAGTTACACCAGCCCCAACGGCAGCGCGGGCAAGCTGCACCTGGCCTGGAAGGTGCCGTACGCGCCCGGCGAGCTGAGGGCGGTGGCCCGGCGGGCCGGCAAGGTGGTCGCCAGCGATGTGCTGCGCACGGCCGGTGCTCCGCACGCGGTCCGCCTGACCGCCGACCGCAAGTCCACCGCCGCCGACGGGCGTTCGCTGGTCTTCGTGACCGCCGACATCGTCGACGCGCACGGGGTGGTCGTGCCCGATGCCGGGCATCTCATCGCCTTCGACGTGGCCGGCGGCTCCCTCGCCGGGCTCGACAACGGCCGTGAGGAGAGCGCCGAGCGCTATCAGTCGAGCACCCGCACCGCGTTCCACGGCAAGGCCCTGGCCATCGTGCGGTCCGGCACCGAGGCGGGCGCCCTCAAGGTCACGGCACGGGTGGACGGCCTGCGCAAGGGAACGGTGCGGGTGCGCACCGAAGCCGCCCGCTCGGTGGCCCGTACCCCCGCCCCCGGCTTCCGGCCCGACCTCCCGGCGCCCTCGGACCACCCGCTCGCGGACGCCAGTTACTCCGGCCGCCCCGACACCCTCCCGGCCGCGATGCTCGACGGCGACCCGGCCACCGGCTGGTCCAACGCCTTCGCCAAGTCGGCGACCGCCCTGCTGCCCGCCTTCAACGGGGCCCGTGCGAAGGACTGGGTGTCGGTGGACTTCGGGCGCGGCCGCACCCTGGACCGCGTGGAGGCCTCCTTCACCGTGGACTCGACGCACTCGCTGCCCGCCTCGGTGGAGGTGGCGGTGTGGAACGGACGGGCCTACGTCCCGGTGGAGGACGCGGCGGTGGAGTGGGCGACCGCGTCGGACGCCCCGACGGCGATCACCTTCGCCCCGGTGAGCGGCTCCCGCATCAGACTGACCCTGACGAGCGCGCATCCGGGCGAGGCCCGGGGGGCGGTGCGGATCAGCCGCCTGGAGGTCTAGGGCCTGTCTGACAATTCCCGCCTGCCCCGCGGCGTCTGGCACGCACTCCCCCACGCTCGGCTTCGCTCGCGCGGGGGGACCCCCATGCCGCGTTGCCGAACCACCCACGTGGCTCCGCCGCGAGGGCGCTCCGGCGCCTTGCGATCGCACGCTCCCCCACGCTCGAACGCGCTCGCGCGGGGGGACCCCCATCGCCGCCGCGGGGCCCGCCCTTCGGGCGGACGACGGGAATTGTCAGACAGGCCCTAGCCGGGGCCTGTTGCGAAAGTTTCTCCCCCGGCCTTCGGCCGGGAGGCCCCCAAGCCCGGCGACGCCCGGCGCCCGGGCCCACGCTCGAACACACTCGTGCGGGGGCCCCGTCGCGGCGGGCGCCGGGCCCGCCCTTCGGGCGGACGACGGGACGTGCGCAACCGACCCGAGGTCGGCCGCGGTCTCGCCGGCGGCCTGCCTACGCGGCGTCGTGGAAGACCAGCCCCAGTGTGCGGCGGTGGCCGGAGCGTACGGTGCTCACGCCGTGCCGCATCGCTCCGGCCGACCAGCCGCGCCTGGTGCGGACCGGGTGGTCCCTGGTGGTGAACACCAGGCCGTGGCCCTGGCGCAGGACGGTCGCGGAGCCCCGGGACTGGGCGCGGGGCCGCTGCTCGACCATCAGGAACTCGCCGCCGGTGTAGTCGCTGCCGTACTCGTCGAGGGCGACGACGACCTGGAGCGGGAAGACCAGTTCGCCGAAGACGTCGCGGTGCAGGGCGTTCCAGTCGCCGGGGCCGTAGCGCAGCAGGATCTGCGCCGAGCGGTCCTGACCGGCGGCGTGGCAGCGGGCCAGCCATGCGTCCAGGTCGTCGGGCCAGGGCGCGGGCCGGTCCAGCCGGGCCGCCCAGTCGCGGGCGATCGGCAGCAGCCGCGGATAGAGGGCGGCGCGCAGAGCGGCCACCGGGGCGGGCAGGTCGTGCGTGAAGTAGCGGTACTCGCCGGAGCCGAACCGGTGCCGGGCCAGATCGACGGTGGTCCGGAACAGCTCCGGTTTCTCGTACAGGGCGGCCAGGTCACGGCACTCGGCGGGCGTCAGCAGACCGGCTGTGGGCGCGCTGCCGAGCGCGTCGAGTTCCTCGGCGAGCACGGCCCAGTCCGTTTCGGCCACGCGACGGCGGGCCCCGTCGGGGGTGAGGGTCATGGCGGCTCCCTTCGTGTGCGCCCGGAGTCCCAGTCTGTCGCCCCGGCCGGCGCCGAACCGGCGGGATTCGGACCTGGTGTCCTGGTGCTCCACTCCCGGAGGTACCGATGGGTATGCCGTCTGAGCTGTGTTTATTTACGCCCGAGTACCCTCGCGCTACCGTTGGGGCATGCCAGCTCTCAACGTGGAGTTCAGTGAGCGCGAGCTAGAGGACCTGCGGCGGATCGCCAAGGAGCGGGGTACGTCGATGAAGGCCCTGGTGCGCGAGGCGGCGGCGGCCGACATCGCCCGGCACCGCGCGCTTCAGGAGGGCGCGGAGACGTTCCGCCGCTTCTTCGCCACGCACGCCGACGAGTTCGCGGCCGCGTTCCCGGACGACGAGCCCCCCGGCAGGGGCGAGGCCGCCTGACCCATGTCACCCGTCCTCCATATCGACGTCCCGTGGCTGCTCCAGCGTCATGAGGAAGTACTGCCGGAACAGCCGACGATCGACGACTTCTCGGTGCTGGTCGCCGCCGTCGCCCGGCACCGGGTCGACCCGCCGCGCCTCGGCGTGAACTCCGACCCGGCCTGGCGGGCCGCCGCCCTGCTGCACACCCTCGCCCTGCTCAAGCCGCTGCCGTCGGCCAACGCGCGGTTCGCCTGCGCGACGGCGGTGGCGTACATGTTCGTCAGCGGGGCCGGCATCGACCCGCCCTACGGCGCGCTGGTCGACCTCGCCCGCGACCTGATGACCGGCAAGACCGATGTCTACGACGCGGCCGACCGGCTCCGTTCCTGGCAGATCTGACGGCGGCACCCGCCCCCGTCGGCAGGGGAAGTCGCCCCGGGCGGTGCGGGCCGGCCCGGGGCCGCCGGCCGAGGGCGGGAGGAGCAGGGCCGGCGGCCCATGCCGCGCAGCAGAGCCGCCGTCCTGCGCGGGGCCTTGCGAGAAGGGCCGATGCCCAGTGCACTACCCGCCGACGGGTGCCGGGAGCGTGCGCGGCGGGCCGGCGCGTGCGCGTGGTTCACACGGGGCGCACGGAAAGGGGAAAGCTCCCCTATAGCCTGACTTTCTGTCAAAACTGTCGATGCCGCCGAACTCCTTGTTGGCCTTTGGGGAGTTGTGCAAGGGTGAACCACTTCAGCGCACACGCACCAAAGGAATCACTCCGTGCCCACCCCCCACCCCCCACGTCCTGCCTATCCGCCGCCCGGAGGGGCCTTTGGAGAGTCCGACGAGTCTGTCGCCGGCCGACTGCGCGGAAAGTCGGAGGGAGAGGCCGCCTCGTCCGTCGCCCTGCTGATGGCAAGGCACTGGCAGCCGGTCCACGACTACGCCGCCATCTGCCTCGCCGCCGAGGACACCGTCGTCCACATGGCCACCGCCACCGCCTTCCACCGGGTCCTGGACCGGCTGGCGGCGGACCGGCCGGCCGGCGCCCTGCGGCCCCGGCTGCTGGTGGCCGTGCGCGACACGGTCGCCCAGTGGTCGGCCGACGACCATCTGCCCGAGGTGCTGCCGGACCTGGCGAGGCCGGCCGGGGGCCGCGGCATGCGTGCGGCGAAGTCCCTGATCCCCGACAACCGTGTCCTCGCCGAGCGGTCCTTCCAGGGACTCCTGCCGCTCGCGCAGTGCGTGCTGTGGCACACCGAGGTCGAGGCGGAACCGCTCACCGTCCCGGCCGGCCTGCTCGGCATGGACGCCGACACCGCGGCGGCCGCACTCGAACAGGCCCGGGAAGCCTTCCGCCAAGGCTGTGTCCGCGCCCACCGGGAACTGGCGCCCACCAAGGACTGCCGCTTCTACAACCGTCTCCTCGACGTACCGATCCGGCGCGGCGGCGACCTGCTGCCCGATGTGCAGCGGCATCTGTCCGAATGCCGCTACTGCCGGCACGCCGCCGAGCAGCTCGGTCACATCGAGGCCGGAACCGGCCTCCTGCTCGCCGAAGCGGTGCTCGGCTGGGGCGCCCGCCGCTACCTCGACTCCCGCCCGGGCCGGGCCGATTCGGCCGCGCCGCGCGGCCGGGGCACCTCCCGGCGCACCGGCGGACGACCCGACGGGGGAGCACGGCACCGGGTACTGGGGCGGATACCCCTCCCGGCGCGCCGCGCCTCCTCGGTGGCCCGGTCACCGAAGACACTGCTCACCGGCGTCGGCCTGGCCTCGGCCGGACTGCTCGCGACCGTCCTGGCGATCAGCCTGCTGCCGGACGGCGGGGACGGTACCGACCCGGTCGCCTCGACGGGCGCCTCCGGTGCCCGGGACACCGCGCCCGGCACTTCCGCCTCCTCGCCCGGTACGGCTCAGCTGCCCAACGCGACCCGGGGGACGCGGCTGCGCAACGCCGCCGGGCTCTGCCTGGACACCGACGGCAGGCCCAGGGCCGGCGGGAGCGTGCTGCTGGCGGTGTGTTCGTCGGCGGGCACCCAGCAGTGGACGTACGAGACCGACGGCCTGCTGCGCAGCGCCGCCGACCCCGACCTGTGCCTCGACTCGCACGCGGACGCCGGTGTGGTCGTCCTCGGCACCTGCGCGGGCAAGAAGGCGGGGCGGGGCGACGACGTGCGCTACGACCTCACCGTGCAGGGCGAGTTGCTGCCCCGCTGGGACGAGACCCTCGCCCTCGCCGGCGCGGGCGAGGACGCCGGCGCCGACATCGTCGTCAAGGTCCGCGACAGCTCCACCGGGCAGCGCTGGCTGACCGACCCGCCGTCGGCGAGCCCCGGCTCCCTGTCGGTCACCGGGACCGAGGGGTCGTCCGCCGAGCCGGCGAACCTGCCGGACGACGGCACCCGGGGCTGACGGCAGGTCCACGAACACGGCAGGGTTCACGCGGGCCCGTCGAGGTCGCCGGCGGCGACGGTGCCGGGGCCGGCGTGCCCCGACAGGGCGAGGGTGAGGTCGAACTCCGCGAGCAGGCAGCGGATCACGTGCTCCACGCCCGCCTGCCCGTCGAGGCCGAGCCCGTAGACGTACGGCCGTCCCAGCAGGACCGCCCGCGCACCGAGGGCGAGGGCCTTGAAGACGTCGTCGCCGGTGCGCACACCGCTGTCGAACAGCACCGTCAGCCGGTCGCCGACCGCCGCCGCGATCCGGGGCAGCGCGTCGGCCGCCGCGACGGCACCGGCCACCTGCCGCCCGCCGTGGTTGGACACCACGACCCCGTCCACCCCGGCGTCGGCGGCCAGCCGGGCGTCGTCCGGGTGCAGGATGCCCTTGAGGACGATCGGCCCGTCCCAGTGCTCCCGCAGGAACGCCAGGTCCGGCCAGGTGTGGCCGGCGTCCCCGTACAGGCCGAGGAAATGCCGCACCGCCGCGCCCGGGTCCTCGTGCACCGGCTTGGCGAGCCCCGCCTGGAAGGCCGGGTCGGAGAAGTAGTTGGCGGTGCCCACGCCGTGCACGAACGGCAGGTACGCCTGGTCGAGGTCCCGTGGCCGCCAGGCCAGCAGCGGTGTGTCCAGGGTGACGACGAGCACCGTGAACCCCGCGGCGCGCGCCCGGCCGAGGAAGCTCCGCGTCACCTCCGGGTCCTTGCCCCAGTACAGCTGGAACCAGCGCTCGCCGTCCCCCATCGCCTCGGCCACCTGCTCCATGGGCGTGCTGGAGGCCGAGGACAGGATGTACGGCACGCCCTGCGCGGCGGCGGCTCGGGCGGCGGCCGTCTCCGCGTCCGGATGCATGATCGACAGCACGCCGACGGGCGCCAGCGCCAGGGGGGCGGGCAGCGCGCGGCCGAGCACCTCCACCGACAGGTCCCGCTCCCGCACGTCCCGCAGGACACGCGGGACGATCCGCCGCCGCTCCAGGGCGGCCCGGTTGGCCCGCGCCGTACTGCCGTCGCCCGCGCTGCCCGCCACATAGCCGACCGGACCGGGGCCCAGCCGGTGCTCCGCGAGCTCCTCCAGCCGGGTCAGGTCGGTGGGCAGGCGCGGCACGGCGCCCGTCATCCCGTTCAGGTAGATCTCGTACTGGAAGTCCGCCCAGTGCTTCGCCATCCGTACGTCCCGCCTCTCGTCGCCGGTCGTGCGCCGAGCCGACGATACCGGCGGGTAGGGAACGGGGCGGTGCTCGGACGGTTCATCCATCTGCTCCGTCCTCGGTGGATGAATCGGCCACCTCCTCGGCATCCGGCCCCTGCGCTCGTACCCGCTGGACGTGTTCGAGCGACTCCCGCAGTTCGGTGAGCCAGTCGTCGGTGTGCCGCTGGACCAGTCGTACGCACCAGGCGAGGGCGTCGCTGCGGCTGCGTGCGACGCCGGCCGCGATCAGGGTGTCGAGGACCTGGCGCTCGGGCTGGCGGAGGCGGGTCATGACGGGGGCGGCCACGTGCGTGAACAGGGCGCGCTCGCCGTCGCACTCCACTCCCCAGGACACCTTCCTGCGGAACCGGTGCTCGGCCTCGCGGGCCACGGCGATCCTGGCCTCCCGGGTGCGTTCCCGGAACTCCTGGACGCGGCCCTGGACGGCCGCCTCCCGCTCCGCCTCCGAGGCGCCCTCGGCGAGCCGGGGCGCCGGGATGCGGCCGATCACGGTGATCTCCTCGCGGTCGGCGGTGACCTCGACCAGTTCCTGGAAGAGGTCCTCGGGCAGCCGGCCGGTGAACCAGCCGCGTAGCTTCTCTCGCTGTTCCGAAGTAATCATGTAATGACGATTACTCGGCTTCCGCATGAACACAAGGGGCCGCGGGGGAGTGCGCCGACGGCTGAACCGGAATGTTTCAGGCCTATTAACGAACTGGTGCAATTCAGCCACTTGGCTGCTTGAGGCGATCAAGAACCGCTCAGTTTCGGCGTTGGAGCGTTCGAACTCCGTGACTTCACGCCACTGATTCAACACGCAAGGTTACTGAAACCTATGGGTTCGATGTGAGATTCGGCGGCGGACTCGGCAGAGTGGCGCACGCCGCCCCGGCACCCACCGGTCCGGGCCGGCGACCCGTCTATTCGAGCGGAAGGATGCACACAATGCGGACCACCGCGCGCTGGGCAGCGACCCTCGGCCTCACGGCCGTCACCGTCTGCGGACCCCTGACCGGGGCCGCCTTCGCCGCACCGGACAGCGCCCCGTCGTCGCTCTACGCCCCCTCGGCCCTGGTGCTCACCACCGGCCACGGCGAGAGCGCCCTCACCGCGACGCCCGAGCGCGCCGTCACCCTCTCCTGCGCCCCGACGGCCTCCGGCACGCACCCGGCCGCCGTCCAGGCGTGCGCGGATCTGCGCGGTGCCGGCGGGGACCTGAACGGTCTCAAGAGCAGCGACGACGTCTTCTGTACCAAGCTCTACAACCCCGTCGTCGTCACCGTCGAGGGTGTCTGGCAGGGCAAGCGCGTCTCCTACGAGCGCACCTTCGGCAACGCGTGCGTGAAGGACTCCTACGGAGCCGTCTTCGCGTTCTGAGGACCGGGATCGCCGGTCCCCGCGACCACCGGTACAGGCCCGTTGCTGGGGAGTGCGGGCCCTTGTCCCGGGGATCTCGCGATCTCGCACCGGGGGTCGGCGGGCGGAGTGGGGCCGCCCGCCGTCCCCCGGTTTCACGGCCGCTTCCCGGGCTGCCCGTCCCGGGGTATTCCGGGAAGCGGCGGAAAACGCCCCAGCAACCCGCCGACGCGCAGCAGTCGCGGCAGCAGCGGCCCCGCGCAGACCAGGCGCAGCCGTCCGCCGCGCTCCCTGGCCCGGGACTCGGCCCGGCACAGCACCCGCAGCCCCGAGCAGTCGAAGAACTCCACGGACCTCAGGTCCACCAGGACGTCCGGTTCCGGCCCCGAGGTCGCGGCATCGAGATGCTCGGCCAGCAGGTGCGCCGTCGCGATGTCGATCTCGCCCGAGGCCACCACGACGGTGAACGGCCCGCCGGCCCGGGTGCGGGCGCACGGATTCGCCGCCGGTGCCTCCGGCAGGACTCCCGGGTCGAGGTCGTCGGCTTCCGGCGTCATATCTCGCTCCATGTCGCCCGGCGCCTTGGACCCCGGTAGTTACCCCGCAGGACGCACGGCCACCCCCGTGAGGCGACCCGAAAGATCAAATCCCCTCGATCGAGTGAATCTCCGTCTGTGAAGTTGACTCAACTCCTGCGTCGGTGGCTGGTGTCGCACCAGGGATAGCAACGGCTGCGCCGGCAGGTGCACAGGGCGACCCGGAACCGGTCCGAGGACACGGTGGTGCCGTCCTCCAGTTCGACCTCCACCGGACCGTCGACGAGGATCGGGCCCTGCCGCCGCATGGTGATGCGCCGTGGCTCAGCGGAGTCAGCAGGCATGTTCGGCACGGATGACCACCAGCTCTTCCTTCTCGTCGGCCGCCGACAGCAGCCCCCGCTCCCGCAGCCAGCCGTGCCTGGCCCGCAGCACCGGCCCGAAGTCGATCCAGCGGCGGCGGGTCACCGCGGCCTTGAGTCCGGCCCCGCGCAGCAGTTCGAGGGTGCGCTCGGGACCGCTCAGCGCGGAATGGACGATCAGCAGCACCCCGCCGGGGCGCAGCAGCGCGGGGGCGTCCCGGCAGATGCGGTCCAGGATCAGACGGCCGTCGTGGCCCGCGTCCCAGGCCCGGGACCGGCCCCGGGGTTCCGGCCGGGCGTCGGGCGAGGGAACGTACGGCGGGTTGGCCAGGATCACGTCGAACGACCGTCCGCGCACGGGCCCGAAGAGGTACCCGCGCCGGATGCGCACCGGGAGCCGGGCCAGCCGCGCGTTGAGCCGGGCCGTCCACACCGCCCGGCGGGACACGTCCACCGCGGTCACCTCGGCGCCCCGCCGTGCGGCGACCAGGGCCAGCGCGCCGCTGCCCGTGCCCACGTCCAGCACGTGGGCACCCGGTTCCAGCGGCTCCTCGCCCAGGGCTTCGGCCAGCAGTTCGGTGTCGTCCTGGGGCGCGTACACGCCCGGAAGTACCAGTGCGTTCACGGAGCGCGGGTACCCCCGAATTCAGGAGATATGGTGCATTTCCCGCTGTAGTGGTGTGCGCAGCGAGGACTGTCCCGCACGCCAGGCGGCCAGCAGCCGCCGGGCGAGACGGTCCTCCAGGTACCCGGTCGCGTCGACGCCGAAGGCCATGTCCGCCGCCAGCCCCGGCTCCTGTTCGAGCAGTCCGCCGATGACGTCGTGGCGCACCACCTGCTCGTGCACCGCGTCCGCCTCCACGTGCTCGTCGTAGAAGAACTCCGCGGCCGGCCCGGCGCCCGTGCGGCGCATCGCCTCGGCCAGCCGCCGGGAGCCGGGGGAGGAGGTGATCTCCACCGCGGCGAAGTGGCCCACCAGGGCGCCGCGCAGCTCCCGGTGCAGGCCGAAGAGGGACATCAGGTTCACCGTCGCCAGCACCTCGGCCGCCGCCGCGTCCAGATAGCGGCCGTACGTGGTGTCCAGGCCCAGGTCCGTCATCAGCTCGGCGAACAGGCGGGCGTGCACCCGGTCGGCACGGCCGCCGCCGTACTCGTCGAACTCCACCGCCGCCATCGCCGCCTTGGCCCGCCCCCACAGCCGCGGCAGCACCCAGGCGTGCGGGTCGGCCTCCTTCAGGTGGTACAGGGAGCGCTGGGCCGCGTACTCCCGCAGCTGCCACAGCTCGCCCTCGTCGCGCAGGTAGTGGCTGACGCCCGTGCCGTCGACGGGTTCCACGAGGAGGTCCGCGAGGGCGTCGTCGAGGCTGTCGTGGGCCGGGGTGCCGGCGCGCAGCGCGGTCAGGAAACGCCGCTCCATCACGGCCCGGGCGCGCAGCAGATCGGGGTCCCACTCGCGGTCCGGGGCCACGCCCGCGAAGCCGCGGTAGTGCAGCTCGTAGCAGAGGTAGAGGGCGAGCTGGAGGTCGTCGCCGTACACGTCCGCCGCCGCGATCGTCCCCTCGGACGGAGGCGGGCCGGCGCCGGGCAGGTACGCGCCGACGGCCGCGGAGACCGGGCCGCGGGCGGGGGGCAGCGCGGGTCCCTGGAGGTACTGTGCCATGCCGCCCGGGTACCCGGCCGCGCCCCTTCATCCCCGCCGGGTCAGTCGCCCTGCGACTCCTCCTGGGCCCGGGTGTTGGGAGTGACCGCCTCCCCTGCCTCGCCCCGGCGCTCGTCGGCGCGGTCGGAGTCGGTGGTGCGCTTCCCGGCCCGTGCGGCCTCGTCGACGACCTCCCCCAGGGCGGTCCGCGGGTGCTCCTCGCGGTTCTTCGACTTGGACATGACTGTCTCCTTCCGTACGTGGCTCAGTACGCCGGCTCAGGGCGTGGTGCTCGCGACGCGCAGGGGCACCGGTTCGGGGGGCGGGGGCTCCTCGGAGCGCCGGGTGGTCTCCGCCCACCAGGCCGGGCCGTCCTCGATGCGCCGCAACAGGACGCCCTCGCGGATCGCCCACGGGCACAGGGCGACCGCGCCGAGACCGGTCAGCTTCATCACGGTGTGGCCGACCACCGCCCCGGCCAGGCTCTGCGCGGCGCGCGGCGCGGAGATGCCGGGCAGATGGGCGCGCTCGGCGGCGGGCAGGGCGGCCAGCCGGCCGACCGCGTCGCGCAGGTCGGCACGGTGCAGCACCCGCTGCACGAACGGCCCGTGCCGTCCCGGCGGGGCACCGCACAGCCGTCCCAGCTGCTGGAAGGTGCGTGAGGTGGCCACCGCGGAGCGCGGGCCCTCCCAGCGGATCCGGGCGGCCACGTCCCGCAGCTGGTGGCGGACCCTGCGCCGCAGCGCGCGCAGCCGCTCGGCCGAGGGAGGGTCCTCGTCATCGAAGAACTCGCGGGTCAGCCGCCCCGCCCCGAGCGGCAGCGAGGCCACGAAGTCCGGCAGCCGGCCGCGGCCGAAGGCGACCTCGAGCGAGCCGCCGCCGATGTCCAGCACCGCCAGCGGCCCGGCCTGCCAGCCCAGCCAGCGCCGGGCGGCGAGGAAGGTCAGCTCGGCCTCGACCTCGCCGGGCAGGGTGCACAGGTCGACCCCCGTGCCCGTGCGGACGGCCCGCAGGACCTCCGCCCGGTTCGGCGCCGCGCGCACCACGGCGGTGGCGAAGGCCAGCGGTCCCGCCGCCCCCCACTTGGCGGCGGTCCTGCTCGCCGCGGCCACCGCTTCCACCAGTCTCTCCACGTCCTCGTCGGGGATTTTTCCCCCGGGCCCGACCTGCTCCGACAGCCGCAGCCGCCACTTGGCGGTGTGCACCGGCAGCGGCACCCCGCCCTCCGCGTCCGCCACCACGAGCCGCACCGTGTTCGAGCCCACGTCCACCACACTGATCCGCATGGTCTGGCAAGTACCCGCTGAAGCCGTCCCATGCCCTTCGCCGCGTGCGGGAGGGAACGCATACGGCCACCCCGGGCACGCGTGGGGGCCGCCGTCTCCCTGTGGACGGCGGCCCCTCGGACAGATCTGACAGAAGATCGTCAGCCGGCGGCACTCACATGTGGACGACAGGTGCGGCGTCCGCGTCCTGCTCCGGCACTCCCCGCCTGAAGACGAGGAAGCAGATCAGCGCGCCCGCGGCGAAGAAGCCGGCCGACCACCAGAAGGCGGTGGTGTAGCTCTCGATGGTCGCCTGGGCCTGGACCAGCTTGCTGGTGGCGTCCCGGCCGGAGAGGTAGTCGGTCGCGGCGCTCGCCGCGAGGGTGTTCAGCAGCGCCGTGCCGACCGAGCCGCCCACCTGCTGCATGGCGTTGACCGTCGCGGACGCGACGCCCGCGTCCTCGGCCGCCACCCCGCCGGTGGCCAGCTGCATGGCGGGCGGCATGACCAGGCCCAGACCGATGCCGGTCACGACCAGCTGCGGCAGCACCGCGCTCAGGTAGTGCGAGCCGATCCCGAGGCCGGTCAGCCAGGCCATGCCGGCCGCGGCGACCGCGAAACCCAGCGGGACGACCGCCTTCGGGCCGAGCCGCGGCACCAGGACGGTCGTACCGAGCTGGGCCGTCACCATCAGCGCGCCGACCATCGGCAGGAAGGCCACACCGGTCTTGGTGGGGCTGAAGCCCAGGTTCAGCTGGAGGTAGTAGGTCAGGAACAGGAACACCCCGAACATGCCCGCGCCGGAGATCAGTACGGCGAGGAAGGAGGCCGCCCGGTTGCGGTCGGTCAGGATGCGCAGCGGCAGCAGCGGGTGCGCGGCCCGGGTCTGCCACCAGGCGAAGGCCGTAAGGAGCACCCCGCCCGCGATCAGGAAGCCCCAGGTCAGCGGCGAGTTCCAGTCGTGGGTCTCCGCGTTGGAGAAGCCGTACACCAGCGAGAAGAGGCCCGCGGCGACCAGGACGGTGCCCGGCACGTCGAGCTTGGAGTTCGCCGCGTCCCGGTGGTTGGCCAGCAGGGCCTGGCCGCCGGCGAAGGCGAGCACCGCGATGGCCACGTTGACGTAAAGCGTCCAGCGCCAGTCGAGCGCGTCGGTCAGCACACCGCCGAGCAGCAGGCCCACCGCGCCGCCGGCGCCGGCGATCGCGCCGTACACGCTGAACGCCCGCGCCCGTTCCCGGGCGTCGGTGAACGTGGTGTTGAGCAGCGACAGCGCGGCCGGGGCGAGGAGCGCGCCGAAGGCGCCCTGCAGGGCGCGCGCCGTGACCAGCATGCCGAAGCCGTTCGCCGCACCGCCGAGCGCGGAGACGGCCGCGAAGCCGACGACACCTATGAGGAAGGCCGTCTTACGGCCGAACAGGTCCGCGATACGGCCGCCGAGCAGCAGCAGCGAGGCGAACGCCAGCGCGTACGCCGTCACGATCCACTGCCGGTTGCCGTCGGAGAAGCCGAGGTCGGCCTGGGCCGAGGGCAGGGCGATGTTCACGATGGTGGCGTCGAGGACCACCATCAGCTGCGCGAGGGCGACGACCGCGAGGATCCACCATCGCTTCGGCGAGCCGCCGGACGGCGCCTCGACGGTGCCCGGCCGGGCCTCGTCCTTCAGGGTTTTCTGTGACATCGGGGAACCACTCCAGGGAAGTCGTTCGGAGCTTCGGGCAAAGGGGCGTTAAACGAAACGGTTTCGTACACCTACCTGTCAGAGGCTAGACCAGATTCTGCGAAACGGCAAAGTTTCGTTTCGCCGCCGAAGGAGTGATCCGCCATGTCCGCCGAACTCACCGGAACCCGTCTCACGCTGGCCGGCGACCGCCCGGCCGTCCGCTTCCACCGCACCTACGACCACCCGGCCGACCAGGTCTGGCGCTTCGTCACCGACCCCGGCGAACTCGCGCGGTGGTTCCCCTCCCGCGCCGAGATGGAGCTGCGCCCCGGCGGCACCATCCGGTTCAGCGGTGATCCGAACATGCCCGCGTCCACGGGACGGGTGATCGCCGTGGCCCCGCCCCGGCACCTGTCCTTCGAGTGGGGCGGTGACGAACTGCGGTTCGACCTGGAGGACGCCGGCGACGGCCGCACCGGCCTCACCCTCACGGACGTCCTGGCCGCCGCGGACACCACCGCCCGCAACGCCGCCGGCTGGGAGGTCTGCCTGACCGCGCTGGACGCGAGGGCGAGCGGGGCGGGGTCCGCGGGGCCGCACGCCGGGCCGGGCGCGCTGTGGAAGGACTTCTACGACGGCTACGTCGAGGCCGGCTTCCCCTCCGGCGCACCCGTCCCCGGCCTCGACTGACCGCAGGGGCCCCTCAGGCCAGCTGCCGCCGCACCAGCTCGTGCAGCCGGCCGCCGGTGTCCGCGAGGAGTTCGGCGGGCGGGCCCTGCTGGATGACCTTGCCGTCCTCCATCACGATCACCCGGTCCGCGTCCAGCACCGTGGACAGGCGGTGGGCGATGACGATCCGGGTGGCGTTGAGCTTGCGTGTGCTGTCGATGACCGTGCGCTGGGTGTCGTTGTCCAGGGCGCTGGTCGCCTCGTCGAAGAACAGGATCCGCGGGCGGCGGATCAGCGCCTGGGCGATCATCAGCCGCTGCCGCTGCCCGCCGGAGATCGCGCCGCTGCCCGAGACGATCGTGTGCAGGCCCATCGGCATGCGCTGGATATCCTCCGCGAGCCCCGCCAGCTCCGCCGCGGCCATCGCCTCCTCCGGCGTGTACGGCTCGGTGCCGCAGATGACGTCCAGGATCGAGCCGGTGAACGGCTGGGCGTGCTGGAGCACCACCCCGCACTGCCGCCGTACGGCCGACTGGTCGAGGGCGGCCAGGTCCTGACCGTCGTACAGCACGCTCCCGGACACCGGCCTGTCGAAGCCGATGAGCAGCCTCAGCAGCGTGGACTTGCCGCAGCCGCTGGGGCCGACGACCGCCACGAACTCGCCCGGCCGGACCTCGAACGACACGTCGTCCAGGACCAGCGGACCGTCGTCCGCGTACCGGAAGGACAGCCGCCGTGCCTCGACGGCCCCGGACAGCGGCCCCGGCCGGGTGCTCGCGGCGCGCACCTCGGGGGTCGCCTCCAGCACGGGCCTGATCTCCTCGAACAGCGGCAGCGCGGCCACCGCCGAGACGAAGGCACCGGTCAGCTGGGTCACCGAGGTGAGCAGCATGGTCACCGCGGTGTTGAAGGTGAGGAACGCCGCCGCCGACATCGCACCCCTGGCCGGGCCCGCCAGCAGCATGAACATCAGCAGGGTGCACACCGGGAGGTACACCGCGCCCAGCACCGTGGTGAGGTTCTTGATCCGCCCGACCTTCTGCTGCAGCTCGCGGCTGCGCGCGAACTCGCCCGCCCAGGCCGCGTACGCGTAGTTCTCCGCCGCCGCGACCCGCAGCTTCGGCAGCCCGCGCAGAGTCTGGAACGCCTGGTTGTTCAGCTTGTTGCCGAGTACCACCAGACGCCGCTGCCAGCGCACCTGCCACAGGCCGAGCCCCAGGAACACGGCGCCGATGACCACGAGCATGCCGATCGCCGCCATCGCCATCGGCACGCTGTACCAGAACAGCAGGCCGAGGTTCATCGCGCCGACGGTCACCGACTGGGCGACCACCGGGCCGACGCCCGCGAGCAGCCGGCGGATCGCGCTGATGCCCATGGCCGCGCTGGCCAGTTCGCCGGTCGAGCGCCGGGTGAAGAACTTCGTCGGCAGCCTCAGCAGCCGGTCCCAGACGGCCGGCTGGAGCGCGGCCTCGATACGGCCTTCGAGCCGCAGGATGGTCAGGTTCTCCAGCAGCATGAACGCGGCCGCCACCACACTGCTGACCATCACCGCCAGGCAGACCTGGACGATCAGCCCCTGCTGCGCCCTGGGCACGTACTCGCCGAGCACCTTGCCGGTGGCGATCGGCACCAGCGCGCCGATGGCCACCGTCACCAGCCCGGCGAGCAGCAGGTTCACCAGGTCGCCGCGGGTGCCGCGCATGCTGAACCGGAGCAGCCCGAGCGGGCCGAGGTGCCGTTCGGGCAGCGGGCGGTAGAACATCACCGCGCGCGGCTCGAACTCCTCGGCGTTGGCCTTCTCGACCGGCGTCTCCCGGCCGGTCGCCGGATGCACCGCGACATAGCCGCCGCGCCGCCACAGCAGGGCCACCGGCGCCCCCGACAGGGCCCGGTGCCCCACCAGCGGCCCGACGTTCTCCCGCCACCAGCGGCCGTCCAGCCGTACGGCCCTGGTGCGCACCCGGGACGCCAGGGCCACCTGGTCCACCGGGTCGAGACGGTCCCCGCCGGTGCCGCTCTGCGCGGGCTCGGCGAGGGTGATCCCGGCCGCCTCGGCGACCAGCTTGCAGGCCGCGTAGCCGGCGTCGGCGTCGGCGGCCGTGGTGCGCTTGGCCGAGGGCCTGCCGATGGACGCGAGCAGGGTGCGGTCGGCCTGCGCGCGGACCGCCTCACCGGCCTTGATCCCGGCCGCGGTACGCGTCTCGTGGGTGCGCTCCAGCTGCTCGATCCACCGGTCGAGGGTGGTCAGCAGCCGGTACTGCTGGTCGACCATGCTCTGCCACACGGCAGGGTCCATCAGCAGATCGGCGGCGGCCTCGGCGCCGTACAGCGACCCGTACTGCACGCTGCCCGGCGGCACCTGCATCCAGAACACGTCCTCGTCGGTGACCTCGGCCGCCGGGTCGCCGGCCATCGGCGCCTGGAAGAGGACCGACAGGCTGCGGCCGACGCCGAGCGCCAGGGCGTACTCCAGCGGGCTGGTCGTCGGCGGCACGTACTGCGGGTTGCCGTACTCGTCGTACGACCAGGTCTGGGTGGACGCCGGCTGGTACAGCTCGCGCAGCCCGATGCGGTGCACCACGCAGTCGCGCAACGGGCGGGCGACCAGGGTGTGCTGCGGTCCGGGGACCGGGCCGAGCAGCAGCGAGCCCGCCTCCAGCCGGCCGAGGTGGTGCCAGTGGCCCTGCTGCCCGGCGTCCACCGCGAACAGGTCCACGGCACCCGCCGCGACCAGCCACAGCACCTGCGGACCCTCCAGGTCCAGCCGGTTCAGGCCGGTGCAGTCGACGGGTGTGCCCAGCGCGCCGAGCGCGCCGAGTACCAGGTCCCCTTCGGATACGGACGTCATCTCACCGCTCCCTGACCAGCGCGGCGTACGCACCGCCGCGCCCCACCAGCTCGGCGTGCCGCCCGCGTTCGACGACCGTGCCGTGCTGGAGCACCACGATCTCGTCGCTGTCGCGCACGGTGCTCAGCCGGTGGGCGATCACCACACAGGCGCAGCCGCGTCGGCGCAGGTTGTCCATCACGGTCTGCTCGGTCTCCGCGTCCAGCGCGCTGGTCACCTCGTCGAGCACGAGGATGCTGGGCCGCCGCACCAAGGCCCGTGCGATCTCCAGCCGTTGACGCTGCCCGCCGGAGAAGTTCCGGCCGTCCTGCTCGACCTTGCTGTGGATGCCGCCGGGACGGCGCATCACCACGTCGTACAGGGCGGCGTCCCGCAGGGCCTCCACCACGGCGTCGTCCGGGATCGACGGGTCCCACAGGGCCACGTTGTCGCGGACCGAGCCCTCGAAGAGGAACACGTCCTGGTCGACGAAGGAGACGGAGGCCGCGAGCGCGCCCCGCGGGATGTCCTCCAGGCGCTGCCCGTCGATGCGGATCACGCCCTCCCAGGGCGTGTACAGCCCCGAGATCAGCCGCGAGACCGTCGACTTTCCGCTGCCCGAGCCGCCGACCAGCGCGACCTGCCGGCCGGGGCCGACGGTGAGGTCGAAACCGGTGAGCAGCGGCTTGTCGAGAGGGCTGTAGCCGAACGCGATGTTCTCCAGCTCGACGTGCCCGTGCAGGCGCCGGGTGGATTCGCCGCCGCCCGGGCGGGCGTAGAGCGGGTCGGCCTGGAAGTTCTCGACGTCCTTGAGGCGGGCCACGTCGGCCGCGAAGTCCTGGATGCGGCCCGCGACCGAGTTGAGCCGGGTCAGCGGGGCGGTGAAGCGGGTGACCAGCGCCTGGAAGGCGACCAGCAGACCGACCGAGATATGGCCCTCGATGGCCCGCATCCCGCCGATCCAGAGGATCAGCGCGCTGTTGAGGGTGGCGAGCGTCGGGGCGACCACGCCCAGCCAGGCGCTGGGCACACCGAGCCGCTGCTGCTCCTCCAGCGTGGTGGCGTGCTGGCCGGCCCACTTGCGGAAGTAGCCGTCCTCGCCGCCGGTCGCCTTCATCGTCTCGATCAACTGAAGCCCGGTGTACGAGGTGTTGGTCAGCCGCGCGGTGTCCGCGCGCAGCTTGGCGGTGCGGGTGGCGCGCAGCCGTACGACGAACCGCATCGCCACCACGTTGAACAGGGCCACGCCGATGCCGACGAACGTCAGCTGCGGGTCGTAGGTGTACAGCAGCAGCGCGTACAGCACGACCACGATCGCGTCCACGCCGGCCGCCGCGAGGTCGCGGGCCAGGGTCTCGGCGACCTGGTCGTTGGACTGCAGCCGCTGCACCAGGTCGGCCGGGCTGCGCTGGGCGAAGAAGGTCACCGGCAGCCGCAGCAGATGGCGCAGGAAGCGGGCGCTGGAGAGGGTGGAGGAGACGATCCGGCCGCGCAGCAGATTGGCCTGCTGCAACCAGGTCAGGACCACCGTCAGCAGTACGCACGCGCCCATCGACGTGAACAGCACGCCCAGCAGCGAGGTCTGACCGCCGATCAGGAACATGTCGATGTAGGTGCGGCTCAGTGCGGGCACCGCCGCGCCGACCGCCACCAGCAGCAGGCTCGCCAGGACGGCCGCGGGCAGCGTGCCCGCGGTGCCGCGCAGCCGGGCCGGCATCGCGCCGAGGACGCCGGGCCTGCGCCCGCCCCGCTCGAAGTCCTCGCCCGGCTCCAGCACCAGGACGACTCCGGTGAAGCTCCCGTCGAACTCCTCCATGGGCACGAATCGGCGGCCCTTGGCGGGGTCGTTGACGTACACCCCGCGGCGGCCGAAGCGCCGGCCCATGCCGTCGTAGACGACGTAGTGGTTGAACTCCCAGAACAGGATGGCCGGCGCCTGCACCTCGGCGAGGGCCGCCAGGTCCATCTGCATGCCCTTGGCCGTCAGACCGTAACTACGCGCCGCCTTCAGCAGGTTGCTGGCCCGTGAGCCGTCCCGGGAGACGCCGCAGGCGATGCGGAGCTCCTCCAGCGGGACGTGGCGGCCGTGGTGGCCGAGGACCATGGCGAGGGAGGCGGCACCGCACTCGACGGCCTCCATCTGGAGCACGGTCGGGGTACGGACGGCCCGGCCCCGGCTCTTGGGGACCGTGCGCCGGGGCGGCGCGGCCCGGCGTCTGCCGCGGGTCTCCTGGGCGGTGGTCACGGGAGCAGCCAATCGACGGGACGCTGGTCGGACAGGCGGATCGAGCTGGTGGCCAGGGTCATGGAACCGAGCGCGTACGGCGGCCCCCCGGCAGAGCTCCACTTGTATCCGCTCTTGGTGCTGGAGGACTTGTCCAGCTCGACGAGCACGGCCACCGGCCGTCCCTTCTTGGTGAACTGCTCACCCAGCTGGGCGTCCCCGAGGAACGCGGCGATCGACTGGGCGGACTGGGCGGTGCGGTCCACCGACTTCACATGGCCGCGCAGCACCCCGTACTCCTGCGTGGACACCGACGACACGGTCAGGTCGACCGGGGCGTGCGCGGGGATCGAGGCGGCGTTCTCGGCGGGGACGTACACCGTCGCGTACAGCGGGTCGGAGGTGTGGGCGATCTTCTCCACCGCGGCGACGTTCGCGCCGGTCTGGATGATCTGCCCGATGGTGGCGGCCAGCGCGGTGACGCGGCCGGCGGCGACCGTGCGGACGACCGATTCGCCCTGGGCCGTGCGGACCTTCAGGACGGGTGCGTCGGCCCGCAGCCGTTCGCCCTGCTTGGCGAGGACGGCGGTGACCTGGCCCGCGACCGGGCTCTGCAGGACGTAACTGCCCTCGGCGTGCGTGAGGATGGCGGGCGCGCCGACGGTGGAGGCGACCGAGCCGGTCACCGCCCAGACGGAGGCGGCCGCCACGGCGAGGACCGAGACGGACAGCGCGAGCCAGCCCTGGGGCCGGGCCAGCCGCACCGGAAGGTCCAGCTCTTCCGGCGACTGGAGCTTGGCGAGGGCCTGTTGGCGGAACTGCACGGGACTATCCCTCACCTATGGGGTGGGACTGTTACGGCATCGCTGAGTCCCGGAACCGGGAAACGGCTCCGGGACTCAGCGGCAGCGAGGTGCGATCAGAGACCGGCGACCAGGCCGGTGACCGGCGCGGTGTTCAGGCCGGTGACACCCTCGACCGTGCCGATGGCCGTGTCGGCCACGCCGGAAACCGGGGCGATGCCGTTCAGGGCGCCGGTGGCGCTGTTCAGGGCGTTCACGGAAAGGCCGCCGGAGACGTTGTCGAGCTCGGCGTCGGAGATCTCGGCGGTCTGGACCTGGGGGGTGGAGTTCATGGTGGAACTTCCCTTCATATGGATATTTCACAAGGGGGAGCGGCCCCCTCTGGGGGACAGATGGACCGCCGCGACCGCGGGGGCCCGAACGCCCGTTCCGGAAGCCCTGAGCGGCCCCCGCGGTGCGATGGATCAAAGCACGCACGCGGCTCGCGGTTCCAATCAAACTCCGCCCTCACCTGCGCACTTGACCTCCCGTCGGTCTCATCCGTGCAGGTGTGCGCACGGCTTGTCGGCGACTCCTTCACATGCGGCACGGCATCGTCGCGTACGGCCCTTGCCCCGGCCGCGGCGAAACCGGGCACTTAGCGCCAATGGCATGACCCGGGGCGCGCACTTGTGCAGATCTCCCGTACGCCGTGACCCGCTTGGGTAATCGATGTGCAGATTCCCTGAAGCGGGGATTCCGCTCGGTGTTCTGAACGGACCGTTCCCGGACCGTCGCTGAGCGTGTTCAGCCCAGAAGGGCGTACACCGTGCTCGCGTGGGCGGCGAGTCCGCCCGATTCGTCGGTCATCGTGACGTCCGCGAACGCCATCCGGCGGCCCAGCTTGGTCAGTACCGCCGTGATCAGGACATCCGAACCGGTCACCGCCCGCTGGAAGGACGTCGACTGCTGGACCGTCGTCATCGGCACGAAGCCGCCGCGGGCCGCCGACACGGCGACCACCGTGGCCGTGTCGGCCGCCGCCATCAGTGCCTGTCCGGACAGGCCGCCGCCCTCCCTGGCCAGCCGGTCCGACCAGGGCAGACGCAGGACCGCGCGGTCCTCGCCCACCGCCTGCACGGTCAGCCCGAGTTCGAGGACCCAGGGGGCGAAGTCGGCGGAGAGGATCTTGTCGGCTTCGGCGGTGGTCATCGTCATATGGGGGATTGTTCCCGGGCCCGCCCCGCGACACGCGGAACTCAACCTCGTCCGGCCGATTCACCGTCGCGCAAAGGTTTTTGGCAAAAGCAATTGAACGCACCGCGCACCCGGTGCGTATCAACTGCCAACCAGGCGCCCACGATCCACTGCCCCACAGCGGCACTGCCCCACGGTGGCAGACCCCCCGTTCCCAGGAGGTCGAGTAGTTTGAGTCACAAGCGAATGCCGAAGCGCAAGGCCGCGATTGCGGTGGGTGGCGTTGCGGCGCTCGGAGCGGCGGCCTTCCTGCTGCCGATGGCCAACGCGTCCCAGAACGGCGCCTCGGGTGACACCTCCGCCGCCGGCCCGAAGGTGCTCAAGGCGTCGGACGCCTCGGATCTCGCTTCGCAGTTGCAGAAGCTGCTCGGCGACGCCCTCGCCGGCTCGTACTACGACAGCAACAGCAAGCAGCTCGTCGTCAACTTGGTCAGCGGCGACAACAACGTGATCCTCCAGGCGAAGAAGGCGGGCGCGGCCGTCCGCCAGGTCCAGAACAGCACGGCCGAACTCCAGGCCGCCGCCAAGACCCTCAAGGCCAAGGCGACCGTGCCGGGCACCGCCTGGGCGCTCGACCCCAAGACGAACAAGGTCGTCGTCACCGCCGACAGCACGGTCACCGGCGCCAAGTGGGACCGGGTCGAGTCCACGGTCAAGAGCCTCGGCTCCAACATGGCGACGCTCAAGAAGTCCGCGGGCAAGTTCACGACGAAGGTCTCCGGCGGCGACGCCATCTTCTCCCAGGTGCAGAACGGCAACGTCCGCTGCTCCCTCGGCTTCAACGTCACCGCCAAGGACGGCAGCCCCGCCTTCCTGACGGCCGGTCACTGCGGTGTCGCGGCCAAGGACTGGTCCGACTCCGAGACCGGCCAGCCCATCGCCACCGTGGACCAGGCCACCTTCCCGGTCAGCGACTTCTCACTCGTGAAGTACAACGACGCCCAGACCCAGGCGCCCAGCGAGGTCAACGCGGGCAACGGCCAGACCGTCAAGATCACTCAGGCCCAGGAGGCCACGGTCGGCGAGACGGTGTTCCGGATGGGCTCCACCACCGGTCTGCACAACGGCCAGGTGACCGGCCTCGACGCCACCGTCAACTTCCAGAGCGAGACCGACCCGGGCGGCGTCGACACCGTCAACGGCCTGATCCAGACCAACGTCTGCGCCGAGGCCGGCGACAGTGGCGGCTCCCTGTTCACCCAGGACGGCGGCGCGGTCGGTCTCACCTCCGGCGGCAGCGGCGACTGCACCGCCGGCGGCGAGACCTTCTTCCAGCCGGTCACCGCCGCCCTCCAGGCCACCGGCGCCACCCTCGGCGACGCCGGTGCCGGTGCCGGTGCGGGAGCGGGTGCGGGCGACCAGGCGGGCGGCGACCAGGCCGGCGGCGACGCGGTGGGCGGCAGCGCCGACCCGTCCGCTTCGGCGGGCGACCAGGCCGGTGCCGGCGACCAGGCGGGTGCGGGCGACGCGTCCGGCGCGGCGGGTGACCAGTCCGGCGCCACCGCCGACCCGTCCGCGACGGCGGGCGACCAGAGCGGCGCCGACCAGTCCGGCAACGGCCAGCAGTCCGGCAACGGTGAGCAGTCCGGTAACGGCGAGCAGCAGTCCGGCAACGGCGAGCAGTCCGGTAACAACGCCGGCAACGGCTCGTCCAGCACCGAGTCTCACTGACCGGTCCTCGGACAGGCCCACTGACCGGCCTCAACCAGCGGTTCCGGCCGACGGTGACGGCCCGGCCCTCCGGCGGGAGGGCCGGGCCGCGTCGTCGTTCCCGGCCCCTGCTTCCCCTACGGCTCCGGCCGCACCCGCAGCAGCAGCACCGCCACGTCGTCGACCCGGTCCCGGGCGGCGGGGCTGTGCCGGACCAGTTCGTCGGCCAGCCGGTCCAGGGGCAGGTCTCCGGTCTCGGTGAGCAGTTCGCCCAGGTCGGCGAGGGAGTCCTCGATGTCCGTGCCGGGTGACTCGACGAGGCCGTCGGTGTAGAGGACCAGGACGGAGCCGGGGGCGATGGAGACCTGCGTGGTCGGGTACGTCGCCGACGCGTCGATGCCCAGCAGCGGGCCCCCGGCCAGATCCAGCACCCGTACCTTCCCGTCCGGGCGCCTCAGCAGCGGCGGCGGATGCCCCGCCCGGGACATCACGGCCCGCCCGTGCGCCGGATCGAGCCGCAGGTACAGACAGCTCGCGAACAGGTCGGCGCCCAGGTCGATGAGCAGCCGGTTCGTGCCGCGCATGACCTCCTGCGGCGGCTGGCCGACCGTCGTGTACGCGCGCACCCCGGTGCGGATCTGCCCCATCAGCGCGGCCGCGGTCACGTTGTGCCCCTGGACGTCCCCGATGACCGCCGCCGGCAGGGGACGCGCGGGTACCAGGTCGTAGAAGTCGCCGCCGATCTCCATGCCGTGGGTCGCGGGCACATAGCGCGCGGCCGCCTCCAGACCCGGCAGCCGGGCCAGCGAACGCGGCAGCAGGGCCTCCTGGAGGCCGTGCGCCAGCCGGTGCTTGGCGTCGTAGAGCTGCGCCCGCTCCAGGGCCTGCGCGATCAGTCCGCCCAGGCTCGTCAGGACGGCCCGCTCCTCCGCGGGGAAGACGTGCGGTTCGGCGTAGGCGAGGACACAGGTGCCCACCGGCCGGCCGGAGGCGATCAGCGGCAGGTACGCCCAGGCCGCGAAGCCGTCCGGGGCCTGCAGACGATGCGGGTACACGCGCTCCAGCTGCTCCCGGGAGTCGTAGAAGCCGGGCACCCCGCTGGAGAGGGCCTGTGTGCCGGGCGTCCGCTCGCCCAGCGGCACCCCGTGGAACCGCTCGACGACGTGCGGGTCCGCATACCCGCGGTGCCCCAGCACGTGCAGCCGGCCGCCCCGCGAACCGAGCATGGCCAGGGCGGTGCTGCCCACGGCCGGGGCGATCTCGTCCGCGACCAGCTGGACGACGTCCTCCACACCCGCCGCCTCGGTCAGCGCACCGGCCAGGCTCAGCACCGTGGAGATGGTCACCAGCCGGGACGGGCCCGCGTCGCCGGACCTCGGCGTGTCCCGCGCCAGCTCCGCCACCGCCCGGGCCCGGCTGATGCGCACGCTCAGCCCGGTCGTGCTCGGGTACAGCCGGAACGACAGCCAGGTACCCGGCGGACGCAGCGCCACGAACGACGTGATGTGCTGGCTGATCAGCGCGGCCCGGTAGCGGTCCTCGTACATCGGGTCGTTCAGCCAGGGCACCGACGCCCACGGCTGGGTGCCGAGCAGTTCGCCGACCGGCTTGCCGAGCAGTTCGCCGGCCGCCTCGTTCGCGAAGGCGATCCGGCCGTGCAGGTCGAGCGAGACCAGCCCGTAGGGCAGCCGCGCCACCATCAGGGCCGCCTCCACCGTGCCCAGTGTCCCCGCCACACCGGTCAGCGGGGGCGCCGCCAGCAGATCGGGTTCGCGGCGGGGCGGGCGGTCCGCCCGCGCGGCCCGCTCCAGACGCCTCGCCAGCCGGTCACAGGCCGCCGTCAGATGCTCCCGCTCCCAGTCGGACAGGGCCGGCGGGTGCGAGCCGGGCCAGGTCACGAAGACGGAGCCGTACACGGTGTCCGCGGTGGCCACGGGTACGGCGGCCAGCGCGAAGGGGTACGGCAGCACCACCGCGATGCGCGGATAGCGGCGCGCCATGTCCTCCTCGCCGCCCACCCACACCAGCCGCCGCTCGCGCACCGCCTCGGCGACCGGGATCGGCGCGCTCAGCCCCACCCGTTCCCAGGGCGCCGCGAACGCCCGGGGCAGTCCCGCCATCACGGCCATCTCCAGCACCGGCTGATCGGGGGCCAGCAGGTACACCGCTCCCGAGTGCGCGTGGACCTCGTCCATCATCGCGGCCAGTGCCACCGACAGCACCGGCTGCCCGACCCGCGCCTCGGCGGCGGCCGGTGCCTGCCCGGACGTCTGCCCGTCGGACACGCCGACCACCTCCTCGCACGGCCGCGCGTCGCATCCCGGAGGTCAAGGCTCCCTCGCGGCCGCTTCCGGCGCACGGCGAATCGCCCCGGCCGGGCCGGGTGCCTTCGTGTACCCCGTCCGCACCGGACCATGCCCCCACAGTCGATGCGCGGGGCGGCGTACGAGCGCCCTGTATGCGCCCCCGCGCACCCCGATGGCCGGTTCTTCGCGCCCACGAGCTGTCATGCCCGCCAACAATGGGGCACGCGCTCAACACCTGGACGAAGTACGGCGAGCCGAAGGGGCGGCAGTGATCGGAGTGCTTCTGGTGCACGACACGTGTCTGGTGCGATCGGTCCTGGCGGAGTGGCTGCGCCGGGAACCCGAGATGCGGGTGGAGGACACGTCGTGGCGCGGCGCGTCCGCACGGGTGCGGTCCTTACGGCCGGACGTGTGCGCGGCCGATCTGGAATACGAGGACGGCTTCGGTGTGCCGCCGCTGGGCGAACTGTGCCCGCGGGGCGCTGGCTCCGTGCCGCCACGCCTGCTCGTGCTGGCCGGCAGGAACCGGCCCGGGCTGCTGAGACGGGCGGTCGAGGCGGGGGCGCTCGGCTACGTCGACAAGGAGGGGGCGCCGGAGAGACTCGTGCGCGCGATCCGGCGGGTCGCCGAGGGGGAACGTTTCGTCGACGACTCGCTGGGCTTCGGATTCCTCAAGGCCGCGCAGATGCCGCTGACGCGGCGCGAGCTGAGCGTGCTGTCGCTGGCGGCCGGGGGAGCGTCCGTCGCGGAGATCGCCGGGAGCCTGCACCTGTCCCACGGGACCGTGCGCAACTACATGGCGGCGATCACCCGTAAGACCGGGGCTCGCAACCGGATCGACGCGATCCGTATCTCACAGGGGGAGGGCTGGCTGTGACGGCCCGGCGGCCGGCGCGGGGGTCCAGCCGCCGACCAGGTCCCGGTACAGCGGGGAGGCCGTGAGCAGCTCGTCGTGCGTGCCGTGCGCCGTGCGGCGGCCGTCCATGACCAGGATCCGGTCCGCGCGGCGCGCCGAGCTGATGCGGTGCGCGACGACCACCAGGGTGCCGCCGGGGCGCCCGGCGAAGGCCCGCTCCGCGCGCGCCTCCGCCTCCGGGTCGAGGTGACAGGTCGCCTCGTCCAGCAGCGCGAGCGGCGCGCGGGAAAGATACGCCCGGGTCAGCGCGATCAGCTGCCGCTCGCCGGCGGACAGCGCCGCCGGCTCGACCGGCGCGCGGGGCCCGCCCAGGGTCTCGAGGACCGGCGTGAGCCCGACCGCGTCGGCGGCTGCCAGCAGCTCCGCCTCCGGCACCGGGTCGGCGCGGAACTGCCCCAGGTTCTCGGCGAGGGTGCCGGTGTGGACGTACGCCTCCTGCGGGATCAGCACCCGCCGCGCGCTCGCCCCCTCACTCGGTACGGGCTGCCCGTACACCCGGATCGCCCCGCTCCCGGGTGCCAGCAGCCCCGCGACCAGGGCGGTCAGCGTCGACTTCCCGATCCCGCTCGGCCCCACGACAGCGAGGTGCCCCCCGTCCGGCACGCGCAGGTCCAGTCCGCCGATCACGGGTTCACTGGCGGGACCGTAGGCGAAGGTGACGGAGGCCAGCGCGAGGGCGTCCGGGCACGCGGCCCGCACGGGCTGGCCGCCGGGGCGGGCGTGGGGGCCCGAGAGGCGGGAGTCCGCAGCTCCCGAGTACGCGTGTGCCGCTCCGGTGCCGGCGTCCGCCGCTCGCGTGTCCAGCTCTTGGGTTTCGGTGTCCGGTGTTCCGCGCGGGAGCCCTCCCGCTTCGGGCCCGCCCGTGAAGACCCCGGCGGGCCCGGCCCCGACGGGGTCCAGGGGGCGGAGCCCGTGGTGGGGTGCGGGGGCGTGGTCCCGCAGGGGCCGGGCGGGGCCGGCCCTGGCAGCCGGGTCTGTGGTCCAGGGGTCCCTGGGTGTCGACGGGCGTGGTTCCGGTCGGTCCTGTGCTTCCTCGGGCTTGCCACGGAAGGCCCCGGCGGGCCCGGCGGGACCCAGGGGTGCGGCCGTGCCGGGGTCCAGGGGGCGGAGCCCGTGGTGGGGTGCGGGGGCGTGGTCCCGCAGGGGCCGGGCGGGGCCGGCCCCGGCAGCCGGGTCTGTGGTCCAGGGGGCCCCGGGTGTCGACGGGCGTGGTTCCGGTGGGTCCTGTGCCTTTCCCGGAGGGGCCAGGCGGCGCAGGACCACCGTCAGCCGGGAGCCGCTGGTGCCGAGGCCGTGGATGAGGTTCTGGAGGGCGGGGAGGAGGGACTGGGTGACGTAGGCCAGGGCGCCGACGAGGGCGCCGGGGGTGACGTCGTGGGCGAGGAGCCAGGGGGCGGTGGCCAGGAGGAGGACGACGGGCAGCTGGCCGCCGAGGGCCAGGGCCGCCACCCGCAGGACGCCGAAGCGGGCCAGGGAGCGGGCGGCCAGCAGTTCGGCGTCGACGCGGGCCCGCAGCCCGGTGCCGGTCTGTGTCTCCGCGCCGGCCGCCGTGACGTCGCGCAGCCCGGGGCAGACCGTGCCCCAGTGCTCGGCGAGGGTCTCGTCGGCGACGAGGAAGGCCTCCTGCCGCCGGGCCAGCGGACGCAGCGTCACGGCGAACAGGCAGACCCCGGCGAGCAGCGGCGGCGCGACCACCAGCAGCAGCCGCGGAGACAGGGAGAAGAGACCGGCGAGGGCACCCACCGCGGTGAAGACGAACGAACGCGAGACCATCACCAGCCCCGCGAGGGTGTCCCGCGCGATCTCCACCTGCTGGGTGAGCCCGGACAGCGCCGCCCCGTCCGCCTCCCGCACCCCGCGCGCCACCACCCGCTCCACGAGCCGGTCCCGCACCGGCTCGACCAGCGCGGCGACGGCCCCGTACACCCGCCCGGTCCCGAACGCCCCGACGGCCACGCCCAGCGCCGCCACGCCGAGCCACAGCAGTCCGGCCCGGGCCCGGCCGGCCAGGAACCCCTCGTCCAGGGCCCGCGCGAGCGCGTACCCGACCAGGAAGGTCTGCCCGGCCTCCAGCACCGACCAGCCGGCCAGCCGGACCAGCACCCGCCATCGCAGCAGTCCCAGTGTCCGTACCGTCACCGTGGCTGTCCCTCCTCGATGCCGAACACCGCCCGGTACGCCGGGTCCCGCCACAGCCGCGTGTGCGGCCCGACCGCGCGCAACCGCCCCCCGTCCAGCCAGGCCACGGTGTCGGCGCGGGCCGCCGTCGCCGCGCGGTGGGCGACGAGCAGCCGGGTGGGGCCGCCGTCGCCGGTCAGCAGGGCCTCGGTGACCTGGTGCTCGGTGACCGTGTCGAGGCTGGAGAGGGCGTCGTCGAGGATCAGCAGCCGCCCGCCGTGGGCGAAGGCCCGGGCGAGCCCGAGGCGCTGGGACTCGCCGCCGGAGCGAGGGGCGTCCCGGCAGGCGGTGGCGTAACCGCTCGGCAGCCGGCGTACGAACGCGTCGGCGCGGGCCCGGCGGGCGGCGGTGCGGACCCGGTCGAAGGGGAGGGCGGGCCGGCCCAGGGCGATGGTGTCCTCGATGGTCGTGCCGAGCAGGGCGGGGCGCTCGAAGGCGTAGGAGACGGCCGCCCGCAGGTCGTCGTGCGCCAGCTCGCGCAGCGGCACGCCGTCGAGCAGCACCTCACCGGCGTCCGGGTCGGCCAGCCGCCCGGCGAGGGCCGCGAGCAGGGACTTGCCCGCGCCGGAGCGGCCGACCACCGCGAGCGTCGTGCCCCCGGGGACGTCCAGGTCGACGCCGTCGAGCACGGTGCGCCCGCCGCGCCGGGCGGTGACCCCGCACAGCCGAAGGCACCCGGGGCCGGGTGGCAGCCGGCGTGTGCCGGGCGTAGGCGCGGGCTCGGCCAGCACCTCGCCCAGTCGCCGCGCCGCCGCCCGGGCCCGGGACAGCGCCGCGACCCGCCCGACGAGCACTCCCACACCGCCCGCGAGGACGGCGTACCGGGAGGCGGCGAGCACCTCGCCCACGGACAGCCGGTGCCGGGTCAGCAGGAACCCGGCCACGGCGACGACGGCCAGCTGCAGCAGCGGCGCCACGGCCACCGCCCGCGCCGCGGCCCGGCCCTGCACCCGCCACATCCGGTGCCCCGCGCGGGACAGTTCGGGCAGTGGCCGCAGGATCCGCGCCGTCTCGCGCTCCTCGGTGCCCGCCGCGCGGATCGTGCGGGAGCCGCCGACCGCCTCCGCCAGGGCCGTCGCGATCCCGCCCTGCACCCGCTGGTAGTCCGCCGCGCAGCTCGAGGTGTCGCGGGCGAAGGCGCGCAGCAGCAGCGCGAGGAGTGGCGCGCCGGCGAGCAGGACGGCCGCCAGCCGCCAGTCGATCAGGCCGAGCGCCACCACACCCCCCACGGGCCCGGCGAGCGCGGCGAGCAGCGCGGCGAGGGCGCCGGGCGCCGTCCCGGCCTGCGCCCCGCCGCCGACCAGACGGGCGACGAGGTCACCGGGGCCGAAACGGTCCGTGGCGCGCGGGCCCAGCGCCAGCACGTGCCCGGCGAACCGCCGCCGCAGCCACGCCGTGACCCGCGCGTCGACCGTGCCGGCCAGCACGCTCTCGCACCCGTCGAGGACGGCCAGCGCCACCACCAGCCCCGCGCAGCACCACACCCAGCGGGCCGCCGCGCCGTGCGCCAGCAGCAGGTCGACGGTCCGGCCCAGTACGGCCGGAAGCAGCAGACCCGCGGCGGTGCCGGCGCAGCTCACCGCGCACAGGGCGGCGCAGCGGCCCGCGTCGTGCCGGGTCGCCCCGCGCAGCAGGGCGCGGGTCGGGGCGGCCACCGGGTCGTCGTCGGCGCGGGTCGTCATCGGACTGCGGGCCTCCCATCGAGGAGGAGACAAAGAGGCAACGGGTGTAGCCCCGGGCGGTCCCCCTCCCGTGGGAGAGGGCCGCCCGGAGCAGGGGTGCGGTGCGTGTCAGAGACAGAGGATGACGCTCGCCGCCGAGACGCAGGACAGCAGGCTGGCCGTGCTCGCGCCGCCGCCGTTGTGCTCGTCGGATTCCATGGTCTGCAGGTCGAGGAGTGCCATAGCGGTGCCCTTTCGGTCGGTTGTGCTTCGGTTCCCTTGCATCCCTCGGTGGGGACGGGGTTGTGTCACGACTCCGTCAGATCGCGGAGCCGCGTGGTGGTGGCCGCCGGTGGCGGCGGGAGGAACGGCAGACAGGCGGGGTGCTCGTCGTCGAGGGCCGCCGCGAGCGCGAGCAGGCACCCGGCCGTTCCGGTGGCGAGGTCCATGGACAGCCGCATCATCTGGTGCCCTGGGAAGGCCAGTTGGCCCTGGTAGGGCATGGCGAACCAGCCCAGCCCGGCGATCTGCTCGCCGAGCCGGGACGGTGTCGCGCCCGGCGCGGTGGTGCGGCTGAGGTGGAGGACCATTCCGGCGCGGCCCTGGAAGAGGCCGGGCTGCGCGTAGAAGCGGGAGGTGGCGGCGGCGAGGATGCCGGTCCGGGCCCGCTCGAACTCCCCGGTGTCGCCGGTGGCGTGGGCGAGGAAGTCGTCGAGGACCAGGCCGATGCCGGCGCTGCCGTCGCCGAGGTAGGGCAGCGTCCGCCAGCCCTCGTCCACCTCCAGGCCGCCGGTCCTGTCCTGCACCACGCAGCGCGCCAGATCGCGGCGCAGAGCCTCGGCGGCGGCCGCCAGCAGCCGGGGCTCGCCGGTCGCCTCGTAGCGCCGCAGCAGGAACAGCGCCGGTCCGGTGGCGCCCCGCAGCAGCCCCGCCCGCCGTTTGGGGCTGTCCGGGACCGGTTCGGCGAGGCGGTCGACGAGGAGGTCCGCGGCCTCGGCGGCCCGCTCGGCGAGTTCCCGCTCGCCGGTCGTGCGCGCCAGCCCGTCCAGGACCAGGCCGAGGCCGGCCAGTCCGCCGTGCAGGTCGGAGGAGAGGCGCTGCCATCTCTCCTGAAGGATGACGTCGACCAGGTCCAGGGCGCGCTGCCGGTGCCCGAGCCCGTCGAGGACGTGGGCGACGCCCGCGAGACCGTCGTACAGACCGAGCGGGGTGCCGGGCGGCGGCGGTGCGGTGCGGGCCAGCAGCCAGCGCTCGCCCTCCTCGTGGCGGCCCGCGCCGGTCTGGGCCAGCGCGTACAGCACGCCCGCCGCGCCGTGTGCGAGGCCGAGTCCGCCGCCGTCGTCGAACTGCGCGATGTCGCCGGGGAAGAGCCGGTCGTCGCGCTCCGGCGTGGCCGAGGCGAGGATCGCCTTGACCATGGAGTCCCGGCTGTACGGCCAGTCGCCGGGCTCCACCGGCTGGATCGGCCCCACCGCGCGGGCCGCGCCCGCCGTGTCCCGGGTGATCTCCGCGACCGCCTCGTCCAGGAAGACGCGCGGCACGTCCGGGAACTGCTCGGCGACGACCTCGGCGAGATGGGCCGCCTTGCCCCGGTCGACCACGAACAGCGTGGTCACGGGCAGGAACAGGGCCAGCCGTAAGCAGGCCAGCGCATAGCGGTCGACGTCCTTGCCGCGGCGGTCGGGCGGTGCGAAGAAGCCGGGGTGGGCGACGACCTGGCGGCCCATCTCCTCGGCCGGGGCCGCGGCCTCGAAGTCGATGAGGAACACCGACTCCTCGTCGGGCGCGACCATGATGTTGAAGACGTGCAGGTCGTTGAAGACCAGCCCGCGCGCGTGCACCGCCTCCACGGCCCTCTCCACCGCCCGGTGGATGCGCAGCGCCCACGCCGTGTAGTCGGCGACGGCCTTCGGATCCGGGTCCGCGGTCAGCAGCGGGTGCCGCTCGGCGAAGAAGGAGTTGAGCGGCCGCCCCTCGAGGAAGTCCATGACCAGGAAGCTGTGCTCGCCGAGGGTGAACCAGTCCCGCACCTCGGGCACCACTCCGGTCCCGGCGACCCGTTCCAGCGCGGCCTTCTCGCGCTCCAGCCGCGCCACCGCGTCCGCGCCGTCCGCGGCGAGCCCCGCGTGCGGCCGCCCCTCCTTGAGCACCACCCGTCGTCCGTCGCGGGTGTCGGTACCCGCGTACACGCCGCCGCCGTTGGAGAAGTGCAGCGCCTTCTCGATGCGGTACGGCAGTTCGCCGACCGTCGTGGTGTTGCGGGCCGCGAGATGCGGCTCGAGGAAGGGCGGCAGGGTCACCCACTGGGGGACCTGGAAGGACGGCGCCCGCCGGTCCGGCACCAGCCGGCCCTCGCCGTCGCGCACCGCCAGGACCAGCGAGCCGCGCTCGTCGACGACATAGGCGCGGGCGAAAGCGCCGTAACGGACGTACAGCGGACCGTCGTGCCAGCGCAGATCGGTCAGGATGTACGGTCCCTCGAAACCCGCGAGCAGTTCCCCGAGCTCGTTCAGCACCCGGCGCAGCTGCTCCTCGTCGGCCGGGTAGACGGTGACGAACTTGCCGCTGGCGTCGCGGCCCGCGTACTTGGCGTTGCGCAGGTGCAGCAGATGCGGGGCCGGCACGAACTTGAACGGGATGCGGCGCGGCACGCAGTAGTCCCACACGATCTCCGCGATCCGTTCCGCGTCCGCCCGCGTCGCCGAGGCATGGATCTTCCAGCCCTGCGCGGGCGACGGCAGCGGCGCGCCGTCCGCGTCGAGGGGAGTCAGCGTCAGCCAGTCGCCGGTGCGCCCGGTGTGCCAGCCCTCCGGGACCTCACGCCGCGCCGTGTCGTACAGCGGCGCGGCGTCCGGACCGGCCGCGGACAGCCGGTCGGGCGTGTCGTAGAAGTGCCTGTCGGCGAGCGCGTACACCTCGTACCGCTTGTCCATGCCTTCCCCTCCTCGGCCCGCGACTCCTCGGCCCGCGACTCCTCGGCCCGCGACTCCTCGGCCCGCGACTCCTCAGGCCGCGACTCCTCGGCCCGCAACGAACTTCCCAGGCACCCGGTGGTCGCGGACAGTCACCGCTGTCACGAGATCGCCGTGCGGAACGCATGCGTCAAGACATGTTCGGTGCGTTTCGAGCGCCGGCCGGCCCCGGGCTTCCCCGAAACGTCACAGGGGCTGCGCAGGGCCTTCATAAGCGCTGTAATGGCGAACGTGGTCAGTGAGGGTGCGGCGGTGCGCGGAACGAGAACGGAGCGTGCCGAACTTGCCCTTGAAACGGTCGCCGCCGATCTTGGTTCTCCCGACCGGCTGCGCCGCGTCCTCGAACAGGCCCTCGTCTTCGCCGGTGCGGCGTTCGCCGCCGTGTACGCGCCCGGCGAGAACGGCGTGTCCCTGTGCCTGCTGGAGTCGGCCGGCCTGCCGCGCACGCTGTACGGGCTGCGCGACAGCTATCCCGCCGCAGGCCGGTCCCCGGCCGCCGAGGTCCACCGCGCGGGGCGGCCGGTGTGGCTCGGACCCGAGGAACTCGCCGGCTGCCCCGAGGCACGGCGCACGCCCTACCCGGACTTCTCCCTGGCGGCCCTGCCGGTCCCCATGGACGCCGGCGGCTGTCTGCTCGCCGTCACCGAGAGCCCCGGGGGCTTCGGCACCGAGGACCGCGCCTGCCTGGAACTGATCGCTCAGGCCGTCGCCTGGCGCGCCCCGGCCCGCGCCGCGGACACCGGCGAGCTGCCCGCCGACGCCTTCAGCCTGGCCATGGACACCGGCCGGATCGAGGTAGGCGACGGGATCCTGGAGCTGTTCGGGATCGACCGGGCGGAGTTCGACGGCAAGGTGGAGACCCTGCTCGGCCGGACCGTACCGGAGGACCTGCCCGCGCTGATGTCGGCCGTCGAGGCCGACCACATGTCCATCGGCGACCGTGAGCTGGAGTTCCGCATCCTCCAGCCGTCCGGCTCGCCGAAGTGGCTGCGGCTGCGCGGCCGGCTGCTGCCCGGCGGCGAGGGGGTGCCGGCCCGCCTGGCCGGCACCGTCGCGGACGCCTCCACCCTGCGCTCCGACGTCACCGACGTGGCCCGCATCCAGCGCCTCGCCGCCGCGCTCGCCACCGCAGGCACCGTCAAGGACGTCAGCCAGGCCGTGGTCGCCGCGCTGCGCAGGCCGCTGCACGCCGACCGGATCGCCCTGGCCGAGCTGGAGAACGACCGCCTGGTGGTCACCGTCCTCGACCCGCCCGAACCGGAGGTCTGGCCGGAGCTGTGGCGCACGGAGTGGCGGACCGAGTGGCCCGACGCGCCGGTCCGGGCGATGCCCACACTGGCCGCCGCCCTGCGCGAGGGCCGCATCCACATCTGGCCCGCGGGCACCTCCCTGGAGCCCGCCCTGGCCGAGGTCGGCCCCGGCGGCCTCGCCGTCCTGCCGCTGCCCGCCGGGGGCCGGATGGCGGGCGCCTGCCTGATCGGCTGGGACCACCCGCACGACTTCGGCCCCGACGAACGTGCCCTGCTCACCGCCGCGGCGACGCTGGCCGGGCACGCCCTGGTGCGCGCCCACGCCTTCGACGCCGAGCACGAACTGGTCGGCATGCTCCAGCGCACGCTGCTGCCGCGCCGCCTGCCCAAGCTGCCCGGCGGGGCCGCCGTCGCCCGCTACCTGCCCACCACCGCCGGGCTGGAGGTCGGCGGCGACTGGTACGACGTGATCCCGCTGCCCGACAACCACGTGGCCCTGGTCATCGGCGACGTACAGGGCCACAACGCGGGCGCCGCGACCCTCATGGGCCAGATGCGCACCGCCCTGCGCGCGTACGCGGCCGAGGGGCACCCGCCGGACGTGGTGGTCTCCCACGCCAACCGTCTGCTGCTGGAGCTGGAGACGGACCTCTTCGCCACCTGCGCCTACCTCGACGTCGACATGGAGGAGGGCTCCGCCTGGTGCGTGCGGGCCGGACATCTGCCACCGGTGCTGCGTCTCCCGGACGGCTCGACCACCGTCGTGGAGGCCGAGGGCGGCCCGCCGCTCGGCGTGCTGGCCCAGGCCGACTTCCCCATGACCCCGCTCCGGCTCCAGCCCGGCACGGTGCTCGCGCTGACCACGGACGGCCTGGTGGAGTCCGCCGAGGAGGACATCGACGCCGGGCTGGACCGGCTCGCCCGCGACCTGGCCGCCTCCGACCCCGCCCACCTCGGTCTCGTCGCCGACACACTGCTCACCGGCGCCCACCGCGAGGACGACGTCGCCCTGCTGCTGATGCGCTACGACGGCATGGCCGTACGCCCGCTCAGGGAGGGCTGGACGGTGTGGCGGGTCCCGGAGGCCGTCCGGCACGCCCGCCGCTTCACCCGGCGCACCCTGCGCGCGTGGGAGGTGCCCGCCGAAGACCTCGACACCGTGCTGCTGGTCGTGTCCGAGCTCGTCACCAACGCCCTGGTGCACACCGACGGCCAGGTCCGCCTGGACCTCACCCTCGTCAGCCGGCGGATGCGCGTCGCCGTCACCGACGCCTCGCCCCGCTCCCCGATGAAGCCCACCAGCGTCGGCTGGGAGGCCACCGGCGGACGCGGCATCCTCCTCGTGGAGGCCGTGTCGGCGGCCTGGGGCACGCTCCCGGTCAGCGGCGGCAAGCAGGTCTGGTCCGAACTCGCGCTCGACGGCTGACGGCGGGCCCCCGCCACACGGGTGCGCGTGCGGATGCCTACGGCAGGTCGCCGGGGTCCGTACCGCCGTCTTGCCTAGGGTCCTGCCGTGGCACACACCTTCGATGAGCTCGTGGAGAAGCAGCGCGCGGCCGAGGCGGCGCACGCGAGGGCCATGGCCCTGCGCGAGGCGTACGGCCCGCCGGCCCAGGCACAGTGGACCGGCGAACAGTCGTCGACCTACGAGACGGCCCTGCGGGCCTGGCGCGACCTGGCCCGCGAGGTGCAGACGGCGCTCGGCGAGTACGCGAAGGAGACGGGCAGGTCCCGGACCGAGACCGAGGCGGAGGTGCAGCGGGCGGCCGCGGAACCGGAGGAGACGTGACCTCGCCCGGGCCGCCCGGACCGGACCGCGCGTCCCGCGGGGAACGGCTCGCGGACGCCGTGGACGCCCGGCTGCCGGCCGTCGAGGCCGGGTCGCTGCTGCGCAAGGCGTTCCCCGAGCACTGGTCCTTCCTCCTCGGCGAACTCGCGCTCTACAGCCTCCTCGTCCTGGTGCTCACCGGTGTCTGGCTGACCTTCTTCTTCGATCCCGAGATGCGCGAGGTCGTCTACACGGGCTCGTACGCACCCCTGCAAGGGGTACTGATGTCGGCGGCCTTCGACTCCACCCTGCACATCAGCTTCGAGGTGCGCGGCGGCCTGCTGATGCGGCAGACGCACCACTGGGCCGCGCTGGTCTTCGTCGCCGCGATCGGCCTGCACATGCTGCGGATCTTCCTCACCGGCGCCTTCCGCAGGCCCCGCGAGGTGAACTGGGTCATCGGGCTCACCCTGTTCGTGCTCTCCCTCGCCGAGGGCTTCGCCGGCTACTCGCTCCCCGACGACCTGCTCTCCGGCACCGGGCTGCGCATCGCGCAGGGCATCATGACCTCCCTGCCGGTGGTGGGGACGTACGTCGGCTTCTTCGTCTTCGGCGGCGAGTTCCCCGGCCACGACATCATCACCCGGCTGTACCCGGCGCACATCCTGCTGCTGCCCGGCGCGCTGATCGGCCTGGTCACCGTGCACCTGATCCTGGTCTTCCACCTCAAGCACACCCAGTGGCGCGGGCCGGGCCGGAGCAATGCCGATGTCCTCGGCAAACCGCTGTACCCGCAGTTCACCGCGTCCTCCGCCGGGCTGTCCCTCACCGTCTTCGGCGTGCTGGTGCTGCTGGCCGGTCTCGCCCAGATCAACCCGGTCTGGGTGTACGGCCCGTACCGGCCGGACCTGGTCTCCACCGGCTCCCAGCCCGACTGGTACGTCGGCTTCCTGGAGGGCGCGCTGCGGCTGGTGCCGCCGTGGGAGACGAACGTCGCCGGGCACACCTTGATGTGGAACGTGCTGCTGCCCGCGGTGGTGCTGCCCGCCCTGCTGTTCCTCGTGCTGTACGCGTACCCCTTCGTGGAGCAGCGCCTGACGGGGGAGTGGCACCAGGAACGGCACCTGTGCGACCGGCCGCGCGAGCGTCCCGTGCGCACCGGCCTGGGGGTCGCCGGGACCGTCTTCTACGGCGTGCTGCTGCTGGCCGGCGCCAACGACATCGTCGCGCAGAGCTTCCGGGTCTCGGTGAACACTCTGACCTGGGTGCTGCGCGTGGCCCTGGTACTGGCCCCGGTGGCCGCGTTCCTCCTGACCCGCTGGGTGTGTCTGGCCCTGGTGGAGGCGGAGCGGCACCGCCTGGCGGGAGTACCGACCGGCGAGATCCGCCAGACCGTGGCCGGCGGCTACGAGACCGGCCACCACCCCGTCGACACCTTCCCCCCTGGCGCCCCGAGACGCCCCCTCACCGGCCCACGAGCCGTGACCCGCCGCCCGCCGACCCACCGGGACCGGTGACGGACGGCCCGCCGGAACCGGTGAGGAGCGGCCGCAGCCGGGATGCGGGGCCGGTCGCGGCCCGGATGCCGCGCGGCCTGCGGTCGGCGCGGAGCCTTGGCCTGCCGGGGCTCCGTCACCGGTGTGCGTACTGGAACACCATCCCGAGTACACCGACCGCCAGTACGCCGAAGCCGATGAGGAACAGCCACAGCCCGAACACGACCCCGGTGGCCGTGAGCGCGAAGCCCAGGGCCGTGAGCACCGGCCAGTGGCTCTCGTCGGGGAAGAACTCCACGGGCCCGGCGCCGTCGGCGATCTCGGCGTCCTTGCGGTCCTGGGGCCGTGTCCCGCGGCGCCGGTACTGCACGGCGCAGAAGAAGGCGACCACGGCCGCCATCCCGGAGGCGACGATCAGGGCCGCCGTGCCCGCCGGTTCGCGCGACCACACGCCGTAGAGCGCGGCGGTCCCGGCGAAGAACAGCGCGACACCGCCGAACAGCAACGCCTCGGCCTTCACCGCAGTCCCTCCTCCTCGGCCTGCCTGACGATCGCGGGATGGCGCAGGTCGAAGGCGGGCGACTCGGACCGCACCCGGGGCAGCGCCACGAAGTTGTGCCGCGGTGGCGGGCAGGACGTCGCCCACTCCAGACCCCGCCCGTACCCCCACGGGTCGTCCTCAGTGACGACCGGCGCCCGGGTCGTGGTGCGCCAGACGTTGTAGAGGAAGGGCAGCGTGGAGACGCCGAGCACGAGGGCCCCGGCCGTCGAGATGGTGTTGAGCAGCGCGAACCCGTCGTCGGGGAGGTAGTTCCCGTACCTGCGGGGCATCCCGGACTCACCCAGCCAGTGCTGCACCAGGAAGGTCAGCTGGAACCCCGGGAACAGCAGCCAGAAGTGCACCTTGCCGAGCCGCTCGTCGAGCATCTTCCCGGTGAACTTGGGCCACCAGAAGTAGAACCCGGCGAACATCGCGAACACCACCGTGCCGAACAGCACGTAGTGCAGGTGCGCCACGATGAAGTACGAGTCGGTGAGGTGGAAGTCCAGCGGCGGCGAGGCGATCAGCACCCCGCTCAGCCCGCCCAGCAGGAACGACACGAGGAAGCCCATCGCCCACAGCATCGGTGTCTCGAACGACAGGGAACCGTTGTGCATGGTCCCGATCCACGCGAAGAACTTGATCCCCGTGGGCACCGCGATCAGGAACGACATGATCGAGAAGAACGGCAGCAACACGGCGCCCGTGGCGAACATGTGGTGCGCCCACACCACCGCGGACAGCATGGTGATCGCGATGGTCGCCCCGATCATCGGCAGATAGCCGAAGAGCGGCTTGCGGGAGAAGACCGGGATGATCTCGGAGACGATGCCGAAGAACGGCAGCGCGACGATGTAGACCTCCGGATGCCCGAAGAACCAGAACAGGTGCTGCCACAGCAGCGCACCCCCGTTCGCCGCGTCGAACACATGCGCCCCGAACTTCCGGTCCGCCTCCAGAGCCAGCAGTGTCGCCGTCAGCACCGGAAACGCTGGCAGCACCAGGATCGAGGTGAACAGCACGTTCCAGGTGAAGATCGGCATCCGGAACATCGTCATACCGGGGGCGCGCAGACACATGATCGTGGCGATGAAGTTCACCGCGGTCAGGGTCGTCGACACGCCCGAGACCACCAGCCCCATCGCCCACAGGTCACCGCCCGCGCCGGGGGAGAAGTAGGCGCTGTTCAGCGGCGCGTACGCGAACCAGCCGAACGCCGCCGCCCCGCCGGGCACCAGGAAGCCCGACACCACGATCAGGCCGCCGAAGAGGTACATCCAGTACGACAGCGCGTTCAGCCGCGGGAAGGCCAGGTCCGGGGCGCCGATCTGCAGCGGCATAACGGCGTTGGCGAACCCCGCGAACATGGGCGTCGCGAACAGCAGCATCATGATCGTGCCGTGCACCGTGACGAACTGGTCGTAGCCCTGCAGGCTCAGGAACTGCAGACCCGGGCGGGCCAGCTCGGCGCGCATGGCGAGCGCCAGCAGCCCGGCGAGGAGGAAGAAGCAGAACGACGTGACCATGTAGAGCCGGCCGATCACCTTGTGGTCGGTGGTCGTGGCCCAGCGCACCAGGGCCCGGCCGGGGCGGGGCGCGGTGACCATGTACCGCTCAAGGGCATCGCCGTCGCCGCCGTCGCCGCCGTCCAGGATTTCCGATAGTTCCGACATCGTCCCGTGACGCTACTCCGCGGGGCGAGACGGCCTGACCGCGCCACGCCGGGCCCGCCCGGCCAGGCATCCGCCGCGCCCGTCCGGGTACCCGCCGTCCATGGACACTGCCATCAACCAGGCCGCCGCAGGCGTTTCCGTCTTCGGGTACATCGCCGTCCTCGTCGTGGGTGTCGCCCTCGTCGCCGGGCTGATCTGGGCCTTCCGGATGGGCTTCAAGGTGCGCCGGCGCGAGCCGGGCCCGCCCCGGCCGGAGGAGCAGCCCACCCGTCCGGTCTCCGGGCCGGTGCAGGAGGAGCGTGCGGTGCGCGCATGGGACGAGCTGCCCCGGGCGGCGGACGAGAGCGAGCGGCTCACCCCGCACCAGCTCAACCCCACGGGGACCAAGCGGTCCGCCGATCAGCGTCGCCCGCGCTGGGAGCCCGGTTCGAGCGGGTCGTTCGGCGGTGGCGGCGGTGGCCGTACGTGAAAAGGCGGCAAGAAGGCGGCAAGAAGGCAGCAAGAGCGCTGTAAGAGGCAGCGAGAGGGAAGTGGACGTCGTGACCGCGCAGAGTAGTGAGAAACCCGTCGCCGGCATACCCGAGACGGGCTGGTCGAAGGCCCGTCGGCGGCGGGGCAAGGGAGTGCGGACCTGCCTGCCCGCCATCCTGGACCGAGGTGCCGCGCGGACGGTGGCCGAGGGACGGGACGGCACCATCGTCCGCGGCGAGGACTGAACGTGAACCGAACCTGAACCGAACCTGAACCGATTCACCAGCGGGCGGACCGCCCGTTGCGCCAGAGCCATACTGTCGTAACAAACCGGTAAGCAAACAAAGGTCCGTTACGGACGATCACCTATAGGGTGTGGCAGATGAAGGCTCTGGTGCTCTCCGGCGGTGCCGGTACCCGGCTGCGGCCGATCACCCACACGTCGGCCAAACAACTGGTCCCCGTGGCCAACAAACCGGTGCTCTTCTACGGGCTGGAGTCCATCGCGGCGGCCGGGATCACCGAGGTCGGCATGATCGTCGGCGACACGGCCGCCGAGATCGAGGAAGCGGTCGGCGACGGCTCCAAATTCGGCCTGGAGGTCACCTACATACCCCAGGAGCGGCCCCTCGGCCTCGCTCACGCGGTGCTGATCGCGCGGGAGTTCCTCGGCGACGACGACTTCGTGATGTACCTCGGGGACAACTTCATCGTCGGCGGCATCCGGGACCTGGTCGAGGGGTTCGGCGCGAGCCGCCCCGACGCGCAGATCCTGCTGACCCGGGTCCCCGACCCCCGTTCCTTCGGTGTCGCCGAACTCGACCCGGCCGGGCAGGTGACCGGCCTGGAGGAGAAGCCCGAGCATCCCAAGAGCGACCTCGCGCTGGTCGGGGTCTACCTGTTCACCCCGGTGATCCACGAGGCGGTGCGGGCCATCAAGCCGTCCTGGCGGGGCGAGCTGGAGATCACCCACGCCATCCAGCACCTCATCGACGTCCACGCAGACGTCCGCTCGACGGTCATCGAGGGCTACTGGAAGGACACCGGCAACGTCGGTGACATGCTCGAGGTCAACCGCATCGTCCTCGAAAGCATGGAGCGGCGCATCGACGGCGACGTGGACGAACTGTCCGAGACCGTCGGCAACGTGGTCGTCGAGGAGGGGGCGCGGATCGCCAACTCGCGGATCGTCGGCCCGGCCGTCATCGGGAAGGGGACCCTGGTCGCCGACTCCTACGTCGGCCCGTTCACCTCGATCGCGGAGAACTGCCGGATCACGGACAGTGAGCTGGAGTTCTCCATCGTGCTGCGGGACTCCTCCATCGACGGGGTGGGCAGGATCGAGTCCTCGCTGATCGGCCGGCACACCGAGGTGACCCCGGCGGCCGGCCTGCCCAGTGCCCACCGACTCGTCCTCGGAGACCACAGCAAGGTGCAGATCCGTTCATGAATCTCCTCGTCACCGGCGCCGCCGGGTTCATCGGCTCCACGTACGTCCGCACGCTCCTCGCCGACGACACGCCCGACGCGCCGCGTGTCACCGTGCTGGACAAGCTGACCTACGCGGGCACGCTCGCCAACCTGCCCGCCGCGCATCCCCGCCTCCAGTTCGTCCAGGGCGACATATGCGACGCCGATCTGGTCGACAAACTCATGGCGGAGGCCGACCAAGTGGTGCACTTCGCCGCCGAGTCCCATGTGGACCGCTCGATCGCGGGGGCGAGCGAGTTCGTGCTCACCAACGTGGTGGGCACCCAGACCCTGCTGGACGCCGCCCTGCGGCACGGCATCGGCCCGTTCGTGCACGTCTCCACCGACGAGGTGTACGGCTCCATCGACTCCGGCTCCTGGCCCGAGACCCATCCGCTCGCACCCAACTCCCCTTACTCCGCCTCCAAGGCATCCTCCGACCTGCTCGCCCTGGCGTACCACCGCACCCATGGCATGGACGTGCGGGTCACCCGCTGTTCCAACAACTACGGGCCGCACCAGTTCCCGGAGAAGGTCGTCCCGCTGTTCGTCACCAACCTCCTCGACGGCCACAAGGTCCCGCTGTACGGCGACGGACGCAACGTCCGCGACTGGCTGCACGTCGACGACCACTGCCAGGGCGTGGAGTTGGTGCGCACCGAGGGCCGTCCCGGCGAGGTGTACAACATCGGCGGCGGCACGGAGCTGAGCAACAAGGAACTCACCGGGCTGCTCCTCGACGCCTGCGGGGCCGGCTGGGACCGGGTGGAGTACGTCGCCGACCGCAAGGGCCACGACCTGCGCTACTCCGTGGACTGGAGCAAGGCCCGCGCCGAACTCGGCTACCGGCCGCGCCGCGACTTCACCACCGGCCTCGCCGACACGGTCGCCTGGTACCGGGACAACCGCGCCTGGTGGGAACCGCTCAAGCGGCGCGCCCAGCAGGAGTCCTGATGCGGTGGCTGATCACCGGCGCGGGCGGGATGCTCGGCCGTGACACCGTCGGCGAACTGCAGCGGCGCGGCGCGGACGCGACGGGCCTGGACCGCGCCGCCCTGGACATCACCGACGCCGGCGCCGTCCGCCGGGCGTTCGGCGAGCACCGGCCCGAGGTCGTCGTCAACTGCGCCGCGTACACGGCCGTCGACGACGCCGAGACCGACGAGGCACGGGCCCTGGCCATCAACGGCGACGGGCCGCGGCTGCTCGCCCGCGCCTGCGCCGAGCACGGCGCCCGCCTGATCCACGTCTCCACCGACTACGTCTTCTCCGGCGAGACCCGCACCGCCCCCTACCCCGAGGACCATCCCCCCGCGCCGCGCACCGCGTACGGCCGCACGAAGCTGGCCGGGGAGCGGGCGGTCCTCGAGGAGCTCCCGGACGCGTCCGCCGTCGTGCGCACCGCCTGGCTGTACGGCGTCCACGGCCGCAGCTTCGTCCGCACGATGCTGGAGCTGGAAGGCCGCCGGGACACCCTCGACGTGGTCGACGACCAGCGCGGGCAGCCGACCTGGAGCGCGGACGTCGCCGCCCGGATCGCGGACCTCGGCGCCCGGCTCGCCCGGGACACCGGCGCGCACGGTGTCTTCCACGCCACCAGTTCCGGCGAGGCCAGCTGGTACGAACTGGCCCGGGAGGTGTTCCGGCTCGCCGGCGCCGACCCGGACCGGGTACGGCCCACCGACAGCCGTGCCTTCACCCGGCCGGCGCCCCGGCCCGCCTACAGCGCCCTCGGGCACGACCGGTGGCGGGAGATCGGTCTGGCACCGCTCAGGGACTGGCGGTCCGCCCTGCACGAAGCACTGCCGCACATGTCGAAGGGAATTTCCAGCGATGTCGATTCGTGAGACCGTGAAGTCCGCACTGGGCGAGAAGAACATGCGGGTGCTGCGCCGGCTCAAGCGCCGGGTCAGAACGCTGACCCAGCCCGCCAAGCCCGTCAAGCCGACCGGACTCGACGCGATCTCCAACGATCTCAACAAGCTCGCCGTGCACTTCAAGACGGACAAGTGGGGGACGCACCGTTACACCCAGCACTACCAGCGCCATCTCCAGCACCTGAAGAAGGAGTCGTTCAATCTTCTGGAGATCGGCGTCGGCGGTTACAGCCGGGCCGGTCAGGGCGGCGCGTCGCTGCGTATGTGGAAGGCGTTCTTCCCGAAGGCGCAGATCTTCGGAATGGACATCCAGGACAAGTCATTCGTCGACGAGGACCGCATCACGACGTTCGTCGGCGACCAGTCCGACCCCTCATCACTGAACGCCGTCGCCGACAAGATCGGTGACCTCGACGTCATCATCGACGACGGCAGTCACCGCAGCCCGCACGTGCTCACGACGTTCGCCACGCTCTTCCCCCGGCTCAAGGACGGTGGCATCTACGCCGTCGAGGACACGCAGTCCTCGTACTGGCCGGAGTGGATGGGCAGCGAGGACCGCGACGCCCCGAACACCAGCATGGGGATGCTGAAGCGGCTCACGGACGGGCTGAACTACGAGGAGTTCGTCGACGAGAACTACCAGCCCAGCTACACGGACCTCAACGTCGTGGCGGTGCACTTCTACCACAACCTGGTGATCATCGAGAAGGGCCGGAACGCCGAGGGCACCAACAAGCGCAGTGCCCTGAAGCAGCGCTACGCCAAGTCCTGACCGCGCAGCCGCTCGTAGTGGGCGGAGCAGTCCGCGTATGTGGGAAGCAGTCCGGACCGCTCCGCCTCGGCCAGTGACGGGGCCGCCGCGTCCTTCTCGGACAGCAGCGGCTCGATGCCCCGCGGCCAGGCGATGCCCAGAGCCGGGTCGAGCGGGTACAGCCCGTGCTCGCGCCCCGGCGCGTACCCGGCCGAGCACAGGTACACCACCGTGGCGTCGTCGGTGAGCGCCATGAAGGCGTGCCCCAGCCCCTCGGCGAGGAACACGGCGTGCCGGGTGTCGTCGTCCAGGCGTACGGCCTCCCAGCGGCCGAAGGTGGGCGAGCCGACGCGGATGTCCACCACCACGTCCAGGACGGCGCCCCGGACACAGGTGACGTACTTGGCCTGGCCGGGCGGTACGTCGGCGAAGTGGATCCCGCGCAGCACGCCCCGCCGCGACACCGAGCAGTTGGCCTGGGCGAGGTCGAGGTCGTACCCGGTGGCCTCGCGGAACTCCTCGCCCCGGTACCACTCGTGGAAGCTGCCCCGGGCGTCCGGGAAGACCTTGGGTTCCAGCACCCAGGCGTCCGCTATCTCCAGTGCCCGCACGTCGTCACGCCCTCCGTGTCTCGTCCGTGGATGTCATCCTCCGCCGGGCCGCGCCCGCGATCCGCCGCACCGTGCGCAGCAGCCGTCGCACCGGGCCGGGCACCGGCGGCCCCGACACCACGACGTCTCCGGCCCGGCTCACGCGCAGGGCCAGCGGCAGGGCGAGGAAACGAGGCGTCTTCGCCTCCGGCGCCAGGCACAGCTCCGGCCGCCACACCGCCCCCCGCATCGCGGACAGGGGCAGCCCGGTCCGCAGCAGCGAGCCGTTCCCCTCGGCGGGGGTGAGCGTCCCGGACTCCTGGAGGGGGCCGCCCGACGCGGTGCCGGTCCAGCGCAGCCGGACGTCGGTGCGGTCGGCGACGTACAGCGGCAGCGCGAGGCTGAGCAGCCCGTCGCCGGAGACCGCCGCGTCCTCGGGGGTGAGCGCGGTCAGACCCAGCGACTTGGTGGCCCGCTCCACGTCCAGGGAGAAGTTCTCGTACTGCTTGGTCCAGTACGGCAGCACCACCCGGCCGGCGATCACGCCCGCGGGCGGTGCGGGACGGCCCTGGCGCGGGGCCGGGCCCAGCCGGCAGTCCTTGGACCAGCCGCCCAGGCCGACCCGGACGTACATGTCCCACAGGCCGGTGTGCAGCGGGGCACCGCCGGCCGCCGTGGCGGGGTCGACGGTGGCCGTGGCGCGCAGCACCAGCCGGATCCGCCCGTCCTCGGCCGGGACGCGTTCGCGGGTGAGCTCGGCCCGCTGGAGGAAGGAGGCGGAGCTGGCGCGGTCGCGCAGGATCAGGTCGGCGGTGGCCTTCCCGAAGCCGTTCACGGCGGCCGCGTCGAGCCAGGCGATCGTCTCGTCGAGATCCCGGGGCAGGCCGTCGGCGGGCGCGCCGGTGCCGTCCGTGGCGAAGGTCAGGGGGCGGCCGGCAAGGTGGTACTCGGCGGTGAACCCGACCCGCAGCCCGCCGTCCCGCCACTGGGCCGCGGTCGGCACGGCCTTGGGGGCGATGCCGCTCTCCCGCTCGGCGTGGGCGACCAGTTCGTCGTAGCGGTCCTCGCGGATCAGCGCGGCGACGATCCGCTGTCCCGGGCGCAGTCCGGCGGCCACGCCGGGCCCGAAGCGCTCCAGGATCACCCCGCGGATCTCCTGGAAGAGCTCCCGGCGGTAGTCGTCCGGCATGGCCAGCAGGCGGCGCCCGCTCATCCGGTCGACCATCTCGACGCGCAGCCAGCGGCGCTGCAGCCGCTCGCGCAGCGGGCCCGGCTCGGTGTACCGCTCGACGACGTCCAGCGCCTCGCGGAGGTTCTTGAAATAGCCGACCGGCTCGAAGCGCTGGAAGCCGGCGTTGGAGGCGTCGTCCCGTTTGACGTGGTAATAGCAGACGTAGTCGCTGAGCACCGAGACGTTGTCGGCCCGCAGGTACGCCTCGGTGACGAAGACGTGGTCCTCCAGGCGCCGCCGGCCCTCCGGGAAGCGCAGGCCGGTGCGGTCCAGGAAGGCCCGGCGGACCATCTTGTGCGGGGTGAGGCTGTCGATCAGGGGGGCGTTCTCGACGGTGGCGTGCGGATGGTTGCGGCGGAACAGTTCCACCGGCACCGGGCGCCCCTTCCCGGCCATCTTTCCGACGATCACATCGGCCTTGTTCGCGACCCCGTATTCATACATACGTTCGAGGGCTGAGTCGCCGAGGTAGTCGTCGTTGTCGACGAACATCACGAACTCGCCCTGGGAGGCCTCGATGCCGACGTTGCGGGGCTTGCCCGACCAGCCGGAGTTCTCCTGGTGGATCACCTGGATGTGCGGGTGCTCGGCGGCGAGGGTATCCAGGCGGGCCGGGGTGCCGTCGGTGGAGCCGTCGTCGACGAAGATCACTTCGAACTCGTCGGGAGGCAGCGACTGCCGCAGCATCGAGGCGATGCAGTCCTCGATGTACGGCCCGGGGTTGTACACCGGGACGATGACGCTGACCTTGACCGGCATCCGGTTTCCAAGCCCCCTTAGACCGCCACCCGTTGCCTGGGTGGCACCTGCGCGTGGCCGAATGCTAACCCGGCCCCGTGCGTGGACGTTTGTTCGCCCTTCGCGAGGGGCCCGGCGTGGCGGTCAGCCGTGCGTCTTGGTAAGAAGCTCCTTCACCTCGGCCGTGGTGCCCGACTCGCCGAGCCTCGGGAAGATCCGCTCGACGCTGCCCCGGTGCGCCTCGGGGTCGCTGTCGGCCATCGCGTCCGTGGCGAGGGTGACGTGGTAGCCGTGGGCGTAGGCGTCGCGGGCGGTGGACTCGACGCCGATGCTGGTGGCGATGCCGGTCAGCACGATCTGGGTGATGCCGCGGCGGCGCAGCTGGACATCGAGGTCGGTGCCGTGGAAGGCGCTCCAGTTGTGCTTGGTGACGCGGATGTCGCCGGGGTGTCCGCTCAGTTCGCCGACCACGGTGTCCCAGCCCTCCGGGAAGGCGAGTCCGCGCGCCTGGCGCTCGGTGCGGCCGGGGACGGCGTCGGCCCAGTCGGGGGCGAAGGAGACCCGGACCAGGACCACGGGCAGGCCGTGGGCCCGGAAGGCGCCGGCGAGCTCGGCGGTGCGGGCCACCACGTCCGGGCCGGTGTGCGGCTGGGTCGGCATGCCCACGATGCCGTTCTGCAGGTCGATCGCGACGAGGGCGGTACGGGGGTCCAGGGCGGTCAGTGCCATGGTCGGGCCTTTCGGGAGAGGGCTTTCGGCAGATGGTTTTCGCAGGTGAGGGGGGAGCGGGAACGGGCCGGGAGAGCGCCGCGGGCGGCGGTGCGGGAGCCGGCGGGTGTGAATCGGGTATGAACAGGGTCAGGACGTGTGGCCAGGCGGTGTCGGCGCGGGCGGGAGGAAGGTCACGGGCGGAGTCCGCGCGGGCCGTGTGTGTCCACCGGTCGACCGGTCGCCGGCCGGCGCACGACGATGGCAGGGCAGAGGGCCGGGGCCCGGTGTCAGGGCTGCGACAGCCGTTCCAGGAGGGTCAGGGCCTCCAGCACCGTCTGCCGCTCCGCTTCGGTGTACCGGTCCTGGAAGGCCCGGGCCAGCCACTCCTCGCGGACCTGCCGGTTGCCCTCGACACGGGCCCGGCCGGCTTCGGTGAGGGTGACCAGCTGACGCCGGCCGTCGTCCGGGTCGGGGGCCCGGCGGATCAGGCCGTGCTGGTCCAGCGCGGCCAGTGTGGCGGCCATCGACTGTGGCCGCACGCCCTCGGCGGCGGCCAGGGCACTGGCCGTGGCCGCGCCGTGCTTGCCCACCAGGGTGAGCGCCGACTCCTGCGACGGTGTCAGGACCCTGTTGTCCTCGTCCCGCGCGATCTCACGGATGCGCCGTCGCAGTCGGCTGAAGACCACCCGCAGGTCGCGCGCGGTGCGGGCCGCGGAGTCGGAGATGTGCTCCATGCCGCCACTCTATGACCAGCAGGTAAGACTGTCCAGCTAAAACTGTTCAGCTATGCCTGGCTATTCAGCTGAACGGCTGCTCGCGACGCTCCGTTCCACCAGGCGATCCCTGGGTACTCGCCCGTCCGTGACCGGGCAAGGACGTCGGGCGACAGCAAGGATGTGAGCAGATGACCCCTCCGGACGTGACCGGCCTGGAGAGGGCTCTGCGCGCCGAGGTGGACGGTGAGATCCGCTTCGACGCGGGCAGCCGCGGCGCCTACGCCACGGACGGCTCGAACTACCGCCAGGTCCCCATCGGCGTCGTCGTCCCCCGCACCATCGAGGCGGGGGCGCGTGCCGTGGCGGTCTGCGCCCGGTTCGACGCCCCCGTCCTCTCCCGCGGCGGCGGCACCAGCCTGGCGGGGCAGTGCACCAACACCGCCGTCGTGATCGACTGGACCAAGTACTGCGACGCGCTCGTCTCGGTGGACCCCGAGGCGCGGACCTGCGTGGTCGAGCCCGGCATCGTACTGGACGAACTCAACCGCCAACTGGCCGACCACGAGTTGCAGTTCGGGCCGAAACCGTCCACGCACACCCACTGCGCGCTCGGCGGCATGATCGGTAACAACTCCTGCGGCGCCTCCGCCCAGGCATACGGCAAGACCGTGGACAACGTGCGCCGCCTGGAGATCCTCACCTACGACGGCGCCCGCGCCTGGGTGGGCCCGACGTCCGCCGCCGAACGCGAGCGGATCACCGCCGAGGGCGGCCGGCTGGCCGACCTCTACGAGGGCCTGGACCGCATCGTCACCGAGTACCTGGCCGACATCCGCCGCGGCTACCCCAAGATCCCCCGCCGGGTCTCCGGTTACAACCTCGACTCCCTGCTGCCCGAGAACGGCTTCGACGTCGCCAGGGCGCTGGTCGGCAGCGAGGGCACCCTGGCGACCGTCCTGCGCGCCGAACTGGACCTGGTCCCGGTGCCGCCGTACAAGTCGCTGCTGGTGCTGGGCTACGACGACATCTGCGCCGCCGCCGACGACGTGCCGCACCTGCTGGAGCACTGCTCGCCCAGCCAACTGGAGGCCCTGGACGGGCGGATGGCGCAGCTGATGCGCGAGGAGGGCGCCTACCTGGACTCCCTCGACGTGCTGCCCGAGGGCGACAGCTGGCTGATGGTGCAGTACGCCGGCGACAGCCAGGACGACGTCGGCGAACAGGCGCACGCCCTGCTGCGCGCCATCGGGCGAGGTGAGAAGGACGCGAACGTCGCCTTCTCCGACGACCCGGACCGCGAGGAGAAGATGCTCAAGGCCCGCGAGGCCGGCCTCGGTGTCACCGCGCGGCCCCCGGACGACCGCGAGACCTGGGAGGGCTGGGAGGACTCGGCCGTCCCGCCGGAGCGCCTCGGCGACTATCTGCGCGACCTGAAGGCCCTGTTCGAGGAGTTCGGCTACGACCACCCCTCCCTGTACGGGCACTTCGGGCAGGGCTGCGTGCACACCCGCATCCCCTTCGGGCTGAAGACCGCCGACGGCGTACGGGACTTCCGCCGGTTCCTGGAGCGCGCCGCCGACCTCGTGGCCTCCCACGGCGGCTCGCTGTCCGGCGAGCACGGCGACGGCCAGTCCCGGGGCGAACTGCTCACCCGGATGTTCGGCGAGCGGCTCGTGACCGCCTTCGGGGAGCTGAACCCAGATCGACGTCACCCGATGCGGCGGCATCACCGTCTGGCTGCGCGCCGCCGCCCTCGCCCACGCCCGCGGCCTCGACGTCTCCGGGCACTGCGCGCCGCACGCGCACGCGCACGTCGCCGCCGCGGTGCCCAACCTGCGCCATCTGGAGTGGCTCCACGACCACGTCCGCATCGAGCGCATCCTCTTCGACGGCGTCCTCGATCCGGCCGGCGGCAGCATCGCCCCCGGCGCCGGCGGCTCGCCCGGACTGGGGCTCACCCTCGACGCCGAACGCGCCCGGCCGTATCGCGTGCGCTGACCGAGGAGACCCCATGAGCAGCCACATCGCACCGCACGCACTGCACGACTACGCCCTGCTGGCCGACGGCGAACGCGGCGCGCTGACCGGACCCGACGGAGCCGTCGTCTGGCTCTGCGCGCCCGGCTGGCACGACGACGCCCTGTTCGCCTCCCTCATCGGCGGCCGCGGCGGCTACGCCGTCACCCCGCGCGCCCCCTACGTCCCCGGCGGCTACTACGAGAACGGCAGCCTGATCCGGCGCAGCCGCTGGATCACCACCGAGGGCGTCGTGGAGTGCCGGGAGGCGCTCGCCTTCCCCGGCGAGGCGGGCCGCGTGGTCCTGCTGCGCCGGCTGCACGCCGTCGACGGGCCCGCCCACCTCACCGTCGTGCTCGACCCGCACGCCGACTACGGCCGTGCCCCGCTCGACTCCGCCCACCGCGACGACGCCGGCGTGTGGCACCTGCACACCGGCCCCCACCGGCTGCGCTGGCAGGGCGCGCCGTCCGCGACACCGCGCGAGCGGGGACTGACCGCCGAGCTCGTACTGAAGCCGGGGGAGACCCACGACCTGGTCCTGGAGTGCTCCCCCTCCCCGCTCCCGCGCACCCCGCCGGACGCCGAGCAGGCATGGTCCGCGACCGAGCGGGCCTGGCGGCGCGCGGTACCCCCGCTGGACCACACCATCGCCCCCGGCGACGCCCGCCTCGCCTGCGCCGTGCTGCGCGGCCTGACCACGCACGGCGGCGGCATGGTCGCGGCGGCCACCACCAGCCTCCCGGAACGCGCCGAGGAGGGCCGCAACTACGACTACCGGTACGTCTGGATCCGCGACCAGAGCTACGCCGGACAGGCCGCGGCCGCCGCGGGCGTCCCCGAACTCCTCGACGCCGCCGTCCGGTTCACCGCCGAGCGGCTGCGTGCCGACGGTCCCCGCCTCGCCCCGGCCTACACCGTGCACGGCACGCCCGTGCCGGACCAGCGCGAGCTCGACCTGCCCGGCTACCCGGGGGGCTTCGACCGGGTCGGCAACCGGGTGGAGAAGCAGTTCCAGCTCGACTGCTTCGGCGAGGCCCTGCTGCTGTTCGCCGCGGCGGCCCGGCACGACCGGCTCGACGCCGGCGCGGCCCAGGCCGCCGAAACCGCCGTACGCGCCATCGCCGACCGGTGGCGCGAACCCGACGCCGGGATCTGGGAGCTGTCCCCACGGCACTGGACCCACAGCCGACTGATCTGCGTAGCCGGACTGCGCGCCCTCGCCGCCGCCGACCCGCGCCACCCCCGCGCCGAGACCTGCGTCCGGCTCGCCGACACCGTCCTCGCCGCCACCACGGCCACCTCCCTGCACGCCGACGGACACTGGCAGCGCAGCCCCGACGACCCCGCCGTGGACGCCGCCCTGCTGCTGCCCGCCGTACGCGGCGCCCTGCCCCCGGACGACCCCCGCACCCGCGCCACCCTCGACGCCTGCCGCCACGCGCTCGCCGAGGACCACTTCCTGTACCGCTTCCGCCACGACGACCGGCCCCTCGCGGACGCCGAGGGCGCCTTCCTGCTCTGCGGATTCGTCATGGCGCTGGCCGAACACCAGCAGGGACGGACCGTCTCGGCACACCGCTGGTTCGAGCGCAACCGCGGCGCCTGCGGCGCCTCCGGCCTGTACGCCGAGGAGTACGACATCGCCCAGCGCCAGCTGCGCGGCAACCTCCCGCAGGCCTTCGTGCACGCGCTGCTGCTCCAGACCGCGGCCCGGCTGGGCCAGGACCACCCCCACCCCGTAAGGAGCTGACCATGCCCGCCACCGTCGTCATCACCGGTGCCAGCGCCGGCATCGGCCGCGCCACCGCCCGCCTCTACGCCCGGCGCGGCGCCGACGTCGTACTCGTCGCCCGCGGCCGTGGCGGACTGGAAGCCGCCGCCGACGAGGTCGCCGCGCTCGGCGGCCGGCCGCTGGTGCAGGTCGCCGACACCGCCGACGCCGATCAGGTCGAGGCCGTCGCCGAGGCCGCCGAGAAGGAGTTCGGCCCCATCGACGTCTGGATCAACTGCGCCTTCACCAGCGTCTTCGCGCCCTTCGACGAGATCGGCCCCGAGGAGTACCGGCGGGTCACCGAGGTGACCTACCTCGGCTTCGTCAACGGCACCCACACCGCGCTGAAGCGCATGCTGCCTCGCGACCGGGGCACCATCGTGCAGGTCGGCTCCGCGCTCGGCGAACGGGCGATCCCGCTGCAGTCCGCGTACTGCGGCGCCAAGCACGCCATCAACGGCTTCACCTCGTCCCTCCGCGTCGAACTGATGCACCGCGGCAGCAACGTGCACGTCACCGTCGCCCAGATGCCCGCCGTCAACACCCCCCAGTTCGACTGGGTGCGCTCCCGCCTGCGGGGGCACCCCAGCCCCGTCCCCCCGATCTACCAGCCCGAGGTCGCCGCCCGGGGCGTGCTGTACGCCGCCGACCACCCGCGCCGCAAGCAGTACTACGTCGGCGCCACCACCGTGGCCACCATCTGGGCCAACCGGCTCGCCCCCGCCCTGCTCGACCGCTACCTGGCCCGCACCGGCTTCGACGCCCAGCAGACCGACGAAAAGGCCCCGACCGGCCGCAGCAACCTCTTCGAGCCCGTCGACCGGGGGCCCGGCGACGACCACGGCGCCCACGGCGTCTTCGACGACACCGCCCACGGCCGCTCCTGGCAGGCCGCCCTCGCCCACCACCCCGCCGCCACGGCCCTCGGCACCGGCCTCGCCGCGGTGACCGCGGTGCGCGGCATCCGGCACCTCGCCAGGTCCGGCGTGCTCCCGAAGGCTCGATAGGCTGACCTGCGTGCGCCTGCTCCTGATGTCGGACACGCATCTGCCCAAGCGCGCCAAGCGCCTGCCGGACCAGCTCCTGGCCGAGCTCCCGGACGCCGACGTGGTGATCCACGCCGGGGACTGGGTCGACACCGCCACCCTCGACCTGCTGGAGAGCCGCAGCCGCCGGCTGGTCGGCGTGTACGGCAACAACGACGGGCCCGGGCTGCGCGCCCGCCTGCCCGAGGTGGCCTACGCCGACCTGGGCGGCCTGCGCTTCGGCGTCATCCATGAGACCGGCCCCGCCCAGGGCCGCGAGGCCCGCTGCGCCGCCCGCTTCCCCGGCCTCGACGTCCTGGTCTTCGGCCACAGCCACATCCCGTGGGACACCACCGCCCCCGGCGGCCTGCGCCTGCTCAACCCCGGCTCGCCCACCGACCGCCGCCGCCAGCCGCACTGCACGTACCTGACGGCGGCCGTCACCGACGGCACGCTCACGGACGTGACGCTGCACCGGCTGCCGCAGCGGTGAGGGCCGCCGGCGACGTCCGGCAATGTGCGCCGGATACTTCCTGGTGCTGCTCGACGTCACGATCGTCAACGTGGCCCTCCCCGCCATCGGCTCCGGCCTGGGCGCGGATGTCGGCGGCCTCCTGGGGGTGCCCCCTCTGGGGGAGGGTGGTCGACGGCTACGCGCTGGCGCTCGCCTCGCTGATGCTCACCAGCGGCACCGCGGGCGACCGCTACCGGCACAAACGGGTCGTGCTGACCGGCCTCGCCGTCTTCGGCGCCGGGTCGCTTGCCTGCGGCCTCGCCCCGGGCGTCCGGTTCCTCGTGGTCGCGCGCGTGATCCAGGGCGTGGGCGCCGCGCTGCTGCTGCCGGGCACGCTCGCCATCATCGGCCGGGCCTTCCCCGACGACGCCGCGCGGGCGCGGGCGATCGGCGTCTGGGCGGGCATCGGCAGCCTGGCGCTGCCCGCGGGACCGCTGCTCGGCGGGGCGCTCACGGACGGGCCGGGCTGGCGCGCGAAGCGGCCGTCGCCGCCGTCCCCGCCGAACGCTCGGGCCTTGCCTCGGCGGTCAACAACACCGCACGCCAGACGGGTGGTGCGATCGGGATCGCGGTGGCCGGTGCGGTCGCCGGACAGCCCGACGACACGACGCGTTTCGTCCACGGCTTCCACACCGTGGCCCTCGGCTCCGCCGGCCTCTACGCGGCGGCGGCCGTGCTCGCGCTCGGCCTGCTGCCGGGGTCGCTCGTGCCCGTCAGACGGGCCGGGAGGTGACGGAGACGAGATCCGGGCCGCCCCGCGATCGGGGACGACCCGGGCACTGTGGATGATGCGCTGTCACGGACCTCCTTCCGGGAAGTGCCGTAGACGGACATGCATGCCATCCGTTGCTGTTGCGCCGCCTACCCGTCCCCGCAGCGCCTCACACACCGATTACGCCAATGTCCGGAAAAAAATCCCGGGCACCGGTGCTACGCCCGTCCCCGCGGATGAATGGCACCCTCTGTCACCGTCAGCGGCACTCCGCTCCCGCCCCAGCGCAGCGCGACGATCTCGGCCGCCACCGACACGGCGACCTCCTCCGGTGTACGGGCCCCGAGGTCCAGGCCCAGGGGAGAGCGCAGCCGGGACAGCGCGGCCGGGTCGAGCCCGGCCCCGGCCAGCTGCCGCATCCGGTCGGCATGGGTGCGGCGGCTGCCCATCGCCCCGACGTACGCGGCGGGCCGGCGCAGCGCCTCCCGCAGCAGCGGCACGTCGAACTTGGGATCGTGGGTGAGTACGCAGATCACCGTGCGCTCGTCGGTGTCCGTACCGCGCAGATAGCGGTGCGGCCAGTCCACGACCACCTCGACGCCCGCCGCGAACCGGGCCGGTGTGGCGAACACCGGCCGGGCGTCGCACACGGTGACCCGGTAACCGAGGAAGGCGCCGATACGGGCCACGGCGGCGGCGTAGTCGATGGCGCCGAACACCAGCATCCGCGGCGGCGGAGCGAAGGAGTGCAGGAAGACGGTGACGGAGTCCTCGCGGCGCTCCCCGCCCGGCCCGTAGTGCCTCAGGGCCGTAGCGCCCAGCGCCAGTTCCCCCCGCGCGTCGGCGGCCACCGCCACCTCCAGCCCTCGCGAGCCCAGCGCCCCGGCGGCCTCCTGGGGCCACACCGCGAGGGTCGCCCCGCGCGGCGCCGGCCCGTCGACCACACTCGCCACGGTCACCGGCTCCCCGTCCGCGACCGACGCGGCGACCGCCCCGAAGGACGGGTCCAGCTCGGGCGTGACGGGCCGGACCAGCACGGTGATCTCGCCACCGCAGGTGAGCCCGACCGCGAACGCGTCCTCGTCGCTGTAGCCGAAGGTCTCCAGCCGGGCCTCGCCGCCGCCGGCGGCCTGACGGGCGAGTTCGAAGACCGCGCCCTCCACGCAGCCCCCGGACACGCTGCCCACGACCTCGTCGTCCGGGCCGACGGCCATCGCCGACCCCGGCCCGCGCGGCGCGCTGCGGCTGACCGCGACGACCGTGGCGAGCCCGAACGGCAGGTGAGCGGCGTACCACCCGCTGAGCACCGGGAGAATGTCCCGCATCGTCGGCGCCTCCGCTCACCCCGCCCACGGGGTTGGTTGAACGTTAATCCGTTGGCGGGCCGGCCTCCGTTCTGCTGCACTGCACCGGTCGAGTTCCCCGAACCCCAGGAGCAGTGATGCGCGCACCGTTCATGTCCACCCAGGAAGGAATGGCCCACACTCTCAAGGACATGACACTTGGTGCACTTGCTCAATCTGGGGATCCTCGCGCACGTCGACGCGGGTAAGACCAGCCTGACCGAACGGCTGCTGCACACGGCCGGAGTAACCGACGAGATCGGCAGCGTCGACGCGGGCACCACCCGCACCGACACCCTCGCGCTGGAGCGGCAGCGCGGTATCACCATCAAGTCGGCCGTCGTCTCCTTCCCGCTCGACGGTGTGACCGTCAATCTCATCGACACGCCCGGCCACCCGGACTTCATCGCCGAGGTGGAGCGGGTGCTGGGCGTGCTGGACGGCGCGGTGCTGGTCGTCTCGGCGGTCGAGGGCGTGCAGGCGCAGACCCGCGTCCTGATGCGCACGCTGCACCGGCTGCGCATCCCCACCCTGGTCTTCGTCAACAAGATCGACCGGCGTGGCGCACAGGACGGGAACGTGCTGCGGGCGATGGCCCGTCGGCTCACCCCGGCCCTCGTGCCGATGGGCACGGCCACCGGACTCGGCACCCGCGCGGCCCGCTTCGTCCCGGGCCCCGGCCCGGCCGCCGCGCTCGACGTCCTCGCCGAGCACGACGACCGGCTGCTCGCCGCGTACGTGGAGGGCGCCACCGTCCCGCCGGGCCTGCTGCGCACCGCCCTCGCCGACCGCACCCGGCAGGCGCTCGCGCACCCCGTCTACTTCGGCTCGGCCGTCACCGGCGCGGGCGTGCCCGAACTGGTCACCGGCATCCGGGAGTTCCTCCCCGGCGCCGGGGGCGATCCCGAAGGGCCGCTGTCGGGCACCGTGTTCAAGGTGGAGCGGGGGCCGTCGGGGGAGAAGGTGGCGTACGCCCGGATCTTCTCCGGCACGCTGCGCACCCGTGACCGGATCCCGTTCGGGGATGGCCCCGAGGACGGCAAGGTCACCGGGATCGGCGTCTTCGAGGACGGCACGGAGGTCCGCCGGGACAGCGTCGGGGCGGGCCGGATCGCCCGGTTGTGGGGCCTCGGCGGGATCCGGATCGGCGACACGCTCGGGACGGTGCGGAAGGCGGCGTACGAGCACCACTTCGCGCCGCCGACCCTGGAGACGGTCGTCGTCCCCGGGCCGGGCACGGACCGGCGGTCGCTGCACCTCGCGCTCACCCGGCTCGCCGAGCAGGACCCGCTGATCGACGTCCGGCACGACCCGGTGCGGGGCGAGACCTCGGTCTCCCTCTACGGCGAGGTGCAGAAGGAGGTCGTCCAGGCCACCCTCGCCGACGAGTTCGGCCTCGACGTCACCTTCCGGGAGACGACGACGATCTGCGTCGAGCGTCCCGTGGGCACCGGCACGGCCGTCGAGTTCAACAAGAAGGACGGCAACCCGTTCCTGGCGACCGTCGGGCTGCGCGTGGACGCCGCCCCGGCCGGCTCGGGCATCGGCTTCCGGCTGGAGGTGGAGCTGGGCTCCATGCCGTACGCCTTCTTCAAGGCCGTCGAGGACACCGTCCGCGAGACGCTCGGGCAGGGACTGCACGGCTGGCAGGTGACCGACTGCACGGTCACCATGACCCACTCCGGCTACTCGCCCCGGCAGAGCCACGCCCACCAGGGCTTCGACAAGAGCATGTCGAGCACGGGGGCAGACTTCCGCGGTCTCACCCCGCTCGTGCTCACCGAGGCGCTGCGGCGCGCGGGCAGCCGGGTGTACGAGCCGATGCACCGCTTCCGTATCGAGGCCCCGGCGGACACGCCAGGAGCCCTGCTCCCGGTGCTCGCCCGGCTGGGCGCGGTGCCGGGGACCACCACGACGCGGGGCGCCGTCTGTGTCCTCGAGGGCGCGGTTCCGGCCGCCCGGGTGCACGAACTCGGGCAGCGGCTGCCGGGTCTGACCCGGGGCGAGGGTGAGCTGGAGAGCGCCTTCGACCACTACGCGCCGGTCACCCGCGGCACGGTCCCCGAGCGCCCCCGCACCGACCACAACCCGTTGAACCGCAAGGAGTACCTGTTGAACGTGACGCACCGGGTGAGCGGTTGAGGAGCTGAGGGCCAAGGGGGCCCGAGGGATGACCGAGCCCGAACTTACTCCAGAGTCAGAGGTGTTGACTGTGTCTTGATATCGCCGGAATGTAGTGGACATGTCGAAAATCCGGGCGCGTCTGATCGTTGTCCTGGTTGTCCTCTGCGGATTCCTGACGGTGTCGGGTGCCCAGCCCGCCACCGCCGCCACCCCTGCCACCCCTGACGATTCCCTCTGGTTCGACGGCACCCCCCTCACCGTGCAGAACGGCCGCTTCACCGACGGCCAGGGCCGCGAGGTCGTCCTGCGCGGCTACAACGTCTCCGGCGAGACCAAGCTGGAGGAGAACGGCGGCCTGCCCTTCGCCTCGGTCGCCGACGCGAAGAAGTCCGCCACCGCCCTGCGCGCCCTCGGCGGCGGCAACGCGGTCCGCTTCCTGCTCTCCTGGGCGCACGCCGAACCCGTGCGCGGCCAGGCCGACACCGCCTATCTGGCCGCCGTCACCGACCAGATGCGCGCCTTCCTCGACGCCGGCATCCGCGTCTACCCCGACTTCCACCAGGACCTCTACTCCCGCTACCTCTTCAACAGCGGAAGCTGGTACACGGGCGACGGCGCCCCCGAGTGGGCGGTGGACGCCGGGAGTTACTCCGCGGAGTCGTGCGGGATCTGCCTCTTCTGGGGGCAGAACATCACCCAGAACTCGGCGGTGACCAAGGCGCAGTACGACTTCTGGCACAACAACTACGGTCTCCAGGACGCCTTCCTGACCACGGCCCAGTCGACGATGTCGTACCTCGTCCAGCACCTGAGCGACGCCGAGTTCGCGGGCGTGGCCGGCTTCGACCCGTACAACGAGCCGTACGCGGGCACGTACGAGTCCGGTCGGACCAGCCGCACCTGGGAGCGGGACCTGCTGTGGCCCTTCTACCAGAAGTTCCGGGCCCGCATGGACGCGGCCGGCTGGCAGGCCAAGCCCGCCCTGGTCGAGCCGAACCTCTTCTGGAACTCCAACATCGACTCCCAGAAGCAGGAGGGCGGCCTGCTGGACGCGGGCACCCTCGGCTCACGCTACGTCTTCAACACCCACTTCTACGACCAGAAGGCCATCTCCGGCATCCTGATGTGGGGCAAGGCGGGCGACGGCCAGTATGCGGGCGACTTCGGCAACGTCCGTGACCGGGCATCGGCCGCCGGAACCGCGGCTGTGGTCAGCGAGTTCGGGCACCCCCTGTCGGGGACGGTGTCGGACAAGGCACCGACCGTGCTCAAGGCGATGTACCAGGCCCTGGACTCCCGTCTGTCCGGGGCGAGTTGGTGGTCGAAGCCGGCATCATCCGGCCCGGTCCTGTCCGGCACCCAGTGGCAGTGGGACATCTACAGCGGCCGTCACCACGAGCTGATGAACGGCAACGCCGGCAAGGTGCTCACCTCCGGCGACGCCTGGAACGACGAGGACCTCTCCGCCGTACGCCTCGACGACTCCGGTACGGTGACGCTGCGTCAGGACGCCCGTCTCCTCGACCGGCTCTACCCGGCCGCGACGGCGGGCACCACGCTCGCCTTCACCTACGAGGACCGCTCCCGGGACGGCTCGACGACCCTGACCTGGAACCCGGTGCCCAGCTCGCTGCCCAACGTCTCGCGGCTGGTCGGCTCCGGCCAGTACGGGCTGCTGGTGTGGCGCTCGGGCAGCGGTACGGCACCCACCGAACTGCACCTCCCGGCGTCCTTCCCCACCTCGGCGACCACGGTGGTCTCCGACCTCGGCACCGCGTACGCACCCCCGTCGTACACCGCCTCGACCCCGGTCGGTGCGGCCCCCGAGCCGGGCGGCACCGGCAGCCGCCGCCTGCTGCTCACCGACGGCGACTCCGGGGCACTGCACTACGCCCTGGTGACCAACGGCACGACGAGCACACCCTCCGCGGACCTGCTGAGCGCGGCGAAGTCCGAGCTCGCGGCGTGGGCCGCGGCGCACTTCTGAGCCGGGCCGGCCTCCGGGGGCGCGCCGCCGCACCCCGGAGGCCGAGCGGGGACGTCAACTGCCCGACGGGCCCGTCCAGTCGGCCTGCACATGCCCCAGCCGGACGCGCTGCGGATGGTCGCCCACCGCCACGGACGTCACCTTCTGGCCGGTGGCGAAGTCGATGGCCGTGACCTGGTCGGCGCCGCTCTCGGAGATGATGCAGTCCTTGCCGTCGCCGCTGACCGTGGCCCAGTACGGCTTGGAGGCGGTGACCAGCGGCCCCTCCTGGAGGGTCGAGCGGTCGACGACGGTCGCGTAGTCGTCCATCGTGCCCGCCACGCACAGCTTGGTGCCCGAGGGGTTCATCGAAATGCCGTGGTGGCGTGAGTCGTTGACCCAGGTGGTGCGGTCCTCGCTGGTCGCCGGGTTCTTCGGCAGGGTCTTCATCCGGGTGATCTTGTCGGAGGCGACGTCGTACTCCAGGAAGCCGTTGAAGAACGACACCTGGAAGTAGAACTTCGACTCGTCGGGGGAGAAGACCGCCGGGCGGACGGCGTCGGAGAAGTCCTTCAGCCCGAAGGCGTCCAGCCGGCTCCGCATGTCGATGACCTTGACCTGCTTGTACGTCGTCGCGTCCACCACCGTGATGTGGCGGTCGCCCTTGGTCCAGTCCGCGGACGGGTCGTCGAGGGAGGTGTTGACGTCCCCGATGGACATGTTCCAGATGTACTTGCCGTCCTTGGTGAAGATGTTCTCGTGCGGCTTGTCGCCGGTGGCGAACGAGCCGAGCTGCTTGCCGGTGTTGATGTCCAGGACGTGCACCTTGTTGGCGGTGGAGGCGGAGACCGCGACCCGGGTGCCGTCGGGGGAGACGGCCATGTGGTCGGCACGGTAACCGGCGACGGGGAAACGCCAGTTGATCTTCCCGGTGGCCAGGTCGATCGAGACCACGTCGGCGAAGCTCGGGCGGGAGACCACCACCGATCTGCCGTCGGGCGTGGAGTACATGTCGTCCGCGAACTGGTCGTGGCCCTCGCCGACGCTGTTGCGGATCGCCTGGAAGTAGATCCACTTGATCGGATCGGCGTTGATCTCCGCCATCCGGGCCTCCTTGTCCGGTATGACGTTGATCCGTCCGACCTTCGCGAAGTCCCCGGAGGACTTGATGACATCGGCGGTGCCGTCCCAGTTGTTGCCCACGAACATCACCTCGCGCAGGGCGGAGGTGTCCGAGGCGGCGGAGGCCGCGGATGCCGCCGTGGCGGGGGCGGCGACGGTCAGGACGAGGGCGGCTGCTGCCGCGCAGAGGTGCCTGGATCTGAAGGCGGGCATGACTGCTCTCTCCTCTGAGAAATCTGAACACAGGCGCTTTCAAAGTTACTTACTGGAAGGTAAGGAAGGGGCGGTCTACTCGACAAGATGCGTGCACGACAAGATTGACCATCGGGGGATGAAAGAGGGGGGAAGCGTGACGGGCAGGCTCAGGGCACCGAAGGGCCGCTACGGCGGCAGGTCGGCGGAGGAACGGCAGGCCGAGCGGCGCCGTCGTTTCCTGGACGCGGCGCTGCAACTGTTCGGCGACAGCCCCGGTTTCCGCGGCACGACCGTCGCCGCGCTGAGCCAGGCGGCCGGACTGTCGACCCGTCAGTTCTACGAGGAGTTCCGCACCCTGGAGGACGTGCTCGCCGCGCTGCACCTGAAGGTCAACGACTGGGCCGAGCAGGCGGTCCTCGCGGCGCTCGCCGAGGCGGAGACGCTGCCGCTGGCCGAGCGGGTCACCGTGCTGTTCCGGGCCTACGCCCGCGACGTCACCTCCGATCCGTGCCGCATCCGCATCACCTTCGTCGAGATCATCGGCGTCAGCCCGCGCCTGGAGGAACAGCGGCTCGCCCGCCGCGCCCGCTGGGTCGACCTGATCTGCGCCGAGGCCACCGCGGCCGCCGAACACGGGCATGCCGCCCGCCGCGACTACCGCCTCGCCGCGACCGCGTTCATCGGCAGTGTCAACGGCCTCCTCCACGACTGGAGCGCGGGCTGGGTGGCCGCCACCCTGGACGAGGTGGTCGACGAACTGGCCCGGCAACTCCTGGCGATCCTGCGGCCGGAGGGCTGGGACCGGGGGCTCTGAGCCCGGACGCCGGCGCGGCGGTCCGTACCCTCAGCCGGTCACCGGTCACCGGTCACCGGTCACCGGTCACCGGCCACCGGTCAGCCCGTCAGGCGGTCCACCGCCTCCGCCACCGGTGTCACCCCGTCCTCCGCCCGGATGCGGGTGCCGAGGGCCCGGGCCCGCTCGGTGTAGGCGGGGTCGCGGGTCGCCTGGGTGAGGGCGGTGGTCAGGGCGTCGGTGGTCAGGGTGCGCAGGGGTACGGCCGTGGGGGCCACGCCGAGGGAGGTCAGGCGGGCGGACCAGAAGGCCTCGTCGAACTGGACGGGGACGGGCACGGCCGGCACCCCGGCCCGCAGCCCCGCGGCGGTCGTTCCCGCGCCCGCGTGGTGGACCACGGCGGCCATCCGCGGGAACAGCGCGGAGTGCGGGACGTCACCGATGGTCAGCATGTCGTCCCCGTCGGCCGCGAGCCCGCCCCAGCCCCGCTGGACGACCCCGCGCAGGCCGGCCCGCCGCAGCGCCGTCACGACCTGCTCGCTCACCCGCCCGGCGTCGGGCACCGTGGCGCTGCCCAGGCCGACGAAGACCGGCGGCGGCCCCGCGTCCAGGAAGTCCCGCAGTTCGGCGGGGAGCCGGGTGTCGCCGTCGTACGGCCACCAGTAGCCGCAGACCCCGAGTCCCGTCCGCCAGTCCCGGGGCCGGGCCACCACCAGCGGGCTGAAACCGTGGTGCACCGGCCACCGCTGCCGCTCCCGTGCTCGCCGCCCGTCGGCGGCCCGCGCCCGGGGCAGCCCCAGCCGTTCCCGTACGGCCGGGACGGCGGCGGCGAAGATCCGTCCCTCGGCCCAGAGCACCCCGTGCCCGGCGATCCGGTTCCCGGTCCCGCCCCAGGAGCCGCCGCCGAGCACCGGCGGCGCGAACTCCCGCGTCGGGGCGAGTGGTTGCAGATACACGCCCATGCTCGGCAACCGCAGCCCCTCGGCGATGGCGTGCCCGAGCGGCCCCAGCGAGCCGGACAGCAGCAGCACATCGCTCGCCCGGGCCGCGGCCACCAGGTCGTCGGTCAGCCGGCCGACCAGCCGCCGCGCCATCTCAACCACCCGCACCAGCTTGCCCGCGCCGCTGGCACTGCGGTGCAGCCCACGCCCCCGCGGGGACTCCAGCTCCGCCCGCGGATCCACGGGCAGCGGACGGAACCCCACTCCGGAGCCCGCCACCAGGGGCGCGAAGCAGGCGTGAGTGACCAGGGTGACCTCATGCCCGGCACGGCTCAGGCCGTGCCCCAGTCCGGTGTACGGAGCCACATCGCCCCGGGATCCCGCCGTCATGATCGCTACGCGCACGACGGCCAGTATGGCGGCGCGGCACCCGCGACGGCACGAACGACCCGGCGCGAGCGTCGACTTCACGCCTTCGGCCCTCGCCCGGCCACTCCTGTCGCATCCGTTGACTTACCCCTCAGGCGGCTCTACGGTCGGCCCGCGACGCGTTCGGATCGCCGATCCGTGTTCGAAATATCGTGCACGCTGAAGAGCGGCCGAAGAGTGTGAACCCCCCGGAGGAGCCGCATGTACCCCCCACCCCGATCCCCACACGCAGGCCTCGTGCGACGCTGCAGAGCCGCGGCCGTACGCGTCCTCGCCCTGGTCCTGACCGCGGCCGCCGCGCTGCTCTTCGCCCAGCCGGGCACGGCGCAGGCGGCGACGGCCCGTCAGATGTCCGTCCCCACCGCTCCGATGGGGTGGGCCTCCTGGAACAGCTTCGCTGCCAAGATCGACTACAGCGTCATCAAGAAGCAGGTCGACGCGTTCGTCGCCGCGGGACTGCCGGCGGCCGGGTACAAGTACATCAACATCGACGAGGGCTGGTGGCAGGGCACCCGTGACGGCGACGGCAACATCACCGTCGACACCTCCGAGTGGCCCGGCGGGATGAGCGCCATCGCCGACTACATCCACAGCAAGGGACTCAAGGCCGGCATCTACACCGACGCGGGCAAGAACGGCTGCGGCTACTACTACCCGACCGGCCGTCCCGCCGCCGCGAACACGGGCAGCGAGGGCCACTACGACCAGGACATGCTCCAGTTCTCGAAGTGGGGCTTCGACTTCGTGAAGGTCGACTGGTGCGGCGGTGACGCCGAGGGCCTCGACGCGAGGACGGCGTACCAGTCCCTCAGCGACGGGGTCGCCAAGGCGGCGTCGACGACCGGCCGTCCGCTCACCCTCTCGATCTGCAACTGGGGCAAACAGAACCCCTGGAACTGGGCGCCGGGCCAGGCCCCGATGTGGCGGACCAGCACCGACATCATCTACTACGGCAACAAGCCGTCGATGACGAACCTGCTGTCCAACTTCGACCAGACCCTGCACCCCACGGCCCAGCACACCGGCTACTACAATGACCCGGACATGCTGATGGTCGGCATGGACGGCTTCACCGCCGCCCAGAACCGCACCCACATGAACCTGTGGGCGATCTCCGGCGCACCGCTGCTGGCCGGCAACGACCTCACCACGATGACGTCGGAGACCGCCTCGATCCTGAAGAACCCCGAGGTCATCGCCGTCGACCAGGACGCGCGCGGGTTGCAGGGCGTCAAGGTCGCCGAGGACACCACCGGGCTCCAGGTGTACGGCAAGGTGCTGTCCGGCAGCGGCAACCGCGCGGTCGTACTCCTCAACCGCACCTCCGCGGCCAAGAACATCACCGTGCGCTGGGCCGACCTCGGCCTGACCAACGCCTCCGCGGCCGTCCGTGACCTGTGGGCCCGGTCCGACGAGGGCGGTCACGGCACGAGCTACACCACCGGCGTCCCGGCGGGCGGCTCGGTGATGCTCACGGTCACCGGCGGCACCGAGGCATCGAGCAGCACGTACTCGGGCACGTCGAGCTTCACCGGCGTGGTCGCGGGCAGCACCGGCGTGAAGACCGTCGACGTCTCCTACACCAACACCGCCTCCACCGCCCGCACGGCCACCCTCCAGGTCAACGGCCAGGGCAGCACCGCGGTCTCCTTCCCGCCCACCGGTTCGAGCGCGGGCACCATCTCCGTCGCGGTCGCCCTGTCCAAGGGCTCGTCCAACAAGCTCACCTTCTCGGGCGCCCCGGCGCTCGACTCCATCACGGTCAGACCGCTGCCCGGCACGAACGGCACCCTGGTCGTCGGCAAGCAGTCGGGACGCTGCCTCGACGTCTACGACAACACCCTCACCAACGGCACCCAGGCCGAACTGTGGGACTGCAACGGCGGCCAGAACCAGTCCTGGACGTACACCTCCCGCAAGGAACTCGTGCTGTACGGCAACAAGTGCCTGGACGCCTACAACCAGGGCACCACCAACGGCACCAAGGTCGTCGTCTGGGACTGCAACGGCCAGGCCAACCAGCAGTGGAACGTCAACAGCGACGGCACGATCACGAACGTCAACGCGGGACTCTGCCTGGACGTGTACGACAACGCCACGGCCAACGGCAGCGGCCTGGACCTGTGGTCCTGCAACGGCCAGACCAACCAGCAGTGGTCGCGGACGTAGCGACCGGTCAGACGAGGACCAGCAGCACGAAACCCGCGGCCGCGGCACACGTCAGCAGCCAGCAGGCCAGCAGGCGGCGCCGCAGGCCGCGGTAGGTCTCCTCGTACTCGTCCCGCAACTCCCCGGCACGCTCGGCGGTGCGTCGCCAGGAGGCGCGGGCGAGTTCGAGGTACTCCGCCTCGAACCGGCGCTCCAGCTCCGCACGCTGAGCGTCCGTCAGCCACAGGAGCGGGGCGCTGAGGTCCGCGGCGGCCCTGCGGCCCTCCTCGCGGGCGGCGGCGAGGAGCAGATGGCCCTCGATGCCGTTGATCAGCGCCCGGGTGTCCATGGTGCTCACGCGGAGGTCACCTCCCTTTCCGGGGCGGCGACCGGGGCATGGTGCAGGTCGAAGGCCGGGGACTCGCTGCGGATGCGGGGGAGGGTGACGAAGTTGTGGCGCGGCGGCGGGCAGGAGGTCGCCCACTCCAGGGAGCGGCCGTAGCCCCAGGGGTCGTCGGTCTCGATCTTCTCTCCGTACCTGGCGGTCTTCCACACGTTGTAGAAGAAGGGCAGCAGGGACGAGCCCAGCAGGAAGGAGAAGACCGTCGAGACGGTGTTGAGCGTCGTCAGGCCCTCCACCGCGAGGTAGTCGGGGATCCGGCGCTGCATACCGTTGACGCCCAGCCAGTGCTGGACCAGGAAGGTGCCGTGGAAGCCGGCGAACAGCGTCCAGAAGGTGATCTTGCCGAGGCGCTCGTCCAGCATCCTGCCGGTGAACTTCGGCCACCAGAAGTGGAAGCCGGAGAACATCGCGAACACGACGGTGCCGAAGACCACGTAGTGGAAGTGGGCCACCACGAAGTACGAGTCGGAGGTCGCGAAGTCGAGCGGCGGCGAGGCGAGCATGACGCCGGTGAGCCCTCCGAAGACGAACGTGACCAGGAAGCCCATGACCCACAGCATCGGCGTCTCGAAGGACAGGCTCCCGTGCCACATGGTGCCGATCCAGTTGAAGAACTTCACCCCGGTCGGGACCGCGATCAGGAAGGTCATGAAGGAGAAGAACGGCAGGAGCACGCCACCGGTGACGTACATGTGGTGCGCCCACACCGTCACGGACAGACCGGCGATCGAGACGGTCGCGGCGATCAGGCCCATGTAGCCGAACATCGGCTTCCGTGAGAACACCGGGATGATCTCGCTGACGATGCCGAAGAACGGCAGCGCGATGATGTACACCTCCGGATGGCCGAAGAACCAGAAGAGGTGTTGCCACAGCAGTGATCCGCCGTTGGCGGCGTCGAAGACGTGGGCACCGAACTTCCGGTCCGCCTCCAGGGCGAACAGCGCGGCGGCCAGGACCGGGAAGGCCAGCAGGACCAGGACACCGGTCAGCAGCACGTTCCAGGTGAAGATCGGCATGCGGAACATGGTCATGCCCGGCGCGCGCATGCAGATGATCGTGGTGATGAAGTTGACCGAGCCGAGGATCGTGCCGAAGCCGGAGAAGGCCAGACCCGTGATCCACATGTCGGCGCCGACCCCCGGCGAGCGGACCGCGTCCGACAGCGGGGCGTAGGCGAACCAGCCGAAGTCGGCCGCGCCTTCGGGGGTGAGGAAGCCGCCGACGGCGATGAGCGAGCCGAACAGGTACAGCCAGTAGGCGAACATGTTCAGCCGCGGGAACGCCACGTCGGGCGCGCCGATCTGCAGCGGCATGATCCAGTTGGCGAAACCGGCGAACAGCGGCGTCGCGAACATCAGCAGCATGATCGTGCCGTGCATCGTGAACGCCTGGTTGAACTGCTCGTTCGACATGAACTGCAGGCCCGGCCGGGCCAGCTCGGCACGCATCAGCAGCGCCAGCACGCCACCGACGCAGAAGAAAGCGAACGCCGTCACGAGGTACAGCGTGCCGATCGTCTTGTGGTCCGTGGTCGTCAGCCACCGGACGGCCCTGATGTCTCTGATCCTCTTCACGCCCCGCCTGTGTCCGCGACCCCCTCCCGCGTCACACCCGGCAGACGCGAGGAGAATCACGAAAAACAGGTGTGACGATCGAGCGGGTGCCGGACACGAACCGAACATGAGCAACGACGAGACCTTCGCCGCTGCCTATCGCGAGCACTACTGGGCGGTCAGCCGCTATGTCGCGCGGCGACTGGACGGGCGGACCAGCGAGGTGGAGGAAGTGGTGGCAGAGGTGTTCACGGTCGCCTGGCGGCGCCGGGCGGACCTGCCGCCGTCCCCCCTGCCCTGGCTGTACGGCGTGGCACGCAACTGCCTGGCGAACGCGGTACGCGGCTACGGGCGCCGGCGCCGGCTGGTGGACCGGCTCGGCAACGACGAGACCGCGCACGGCAGGCAGGTCGTGGACAGCCCCGACGCCGACGCCCCCGGCGCCTGGGTGCACGACGCGCTGGCCCGGCTCTCCCCGGCGGACCAGGAGGTGCTGCGGCTGACCGCGTGGGAGGAGCTCGGCGTCGACGAGGTCGCCGTCGCCCTCGGCTGCGGCAGACGCGCCGCGGCGATGCGCCTGCACCGGGCCCGCCGCCGGCTGAGAGCCGAGATCGACCGTATGCAACCCGCCTGCGCCGCCGCGGCGGCACCCACCAAGGAACACCGCCATGGCTGACGAACTCGAACTCCTGCGCGGCGCCAACCCGGTGCCCGCCGACGGCCCCCACTTCGGCGACGGCCCGCTGGACCACCACGCCGAACGGCACCTGAACCGGCTGCTGCACGACTCCCGCCCCGGCCGCCGTCGCCCGTCCGCCCGGCTCGCGTGGGGCCTCGCGGCCACCGCCGTCGTCGTGGCGACCGCCCTGACCGTGCTGCTCGCCGGTCCCGGCCCCACCCCCGCCGTGGCCGCGCCCCGCCCGCTGGCGGTCGAGGCCGGCTCCAGGCCCCTACCGCTGAAGCAGCTGGCCGAACTGGCCGCGGCGGCAGCGGCGGACGGCTCCCCGGGCCTGCGCAAGGGCACCCACGTGCAGACGTGGGCCATGGGCATGAGCGACGACAAGCCGCCCGTCACCCTGCCCGAGGAGCGAGTGGTCCGCTGGCGGGCGGACGACAGCCACACGGAACTCGTCGTCGCCACCGACCCGCTGCACCCCGGCCGCCCGGTCCTCAGCGACGAGGGCGACGAGCCGCACCTGGTCGAGGACGGCCACGTCCTCAGCAGGCAGACGTATCCGCCCAGCTGGAGCGACGCCCCACCCGAGGCACGGCCCCCGCACCAGGTCGCCCGCCTGCGTGCCTACCTCACGGAGACCGTGCGCGCCGACTCCCTGACCACGCCCGAACTCCTGGACGCCGTGCAGGACTTGCTCGACCACTGGACGCTCGGCGCCCGCGAGTCCGCGGCGCTCGTCCGGCTCCTGGCCGACGCCGATCACCTGCGTCCGGCCGGCCGGGTGACGGACCGGCTCGGCCGGCCCGGCCAGGCGTACGTCTACGAGGGCAAGGGCAGCCGTCGCATGCTGATCCTGGACCCGGCCACCGGCACCGTCCTCGGCCTGGAACTCACGGTCACCGCGTCCGAGCCCGAGTACGGCCTCAAGGCCGGGGACGTCATGGAGTACAGCGCCTGGATGCGCTGATCAGCCCCCCGGCTGTCGGCTGTCGGCTGTCGGCTGTCGGCTACCGGGTGTCGGGTGCGTCTCACCAGGGCAGGGCGCGCCGCCTCCGGAGCGGGCGTCGTCCCGGTGGGTGCGGGTGGGAGCGCAGTGCTCGCAGGACCGACCGGAGGAGAGCGGCGGACACGGTCCGGCCTGCCGCGGAAACCGGTCCCGGCCGCCGTGGCCGAGCGCGACGCGCCTGCCCCAGGGCCGCCCGGGCCGAGAAGGTCCAGGTCAGCCGGGAGCTTACCTGGACCCGCGCGGTTCTGCTGCCTATTCGTCCCATGCCTGGATCATGATCTGTGCGGCGATCTTCCCGTCGCGCAGGGTGATCATCGACTCGGCGAGGACACGGGTGCCGTCCGCGTACTCGCAGGACTCGCTGAAGGCGACGTGATCGCCCTGCATGATGCACTGTTCCAGCTTGTGCGTCATGTCGCGGCTGTAGACGTCGTCGAGCAGCTCGGCTATCTGGCCCCGGCCGTGCAGGACCTTCGGATGACTGGGCTGGCTGTTGCGGTCGACGATGCGGATCTCCGCGTCGTCCGTGTAGAGCGACAGAAGGTTGTTCCCGGTGTTGCCTTCTATGCCCCGGCGCAGGGTTTCGGTGTCGAAGGCGGAGCCTGTCGAGGTGCCCATGGTGACCTCCTTCGAGGGCCCGCGACCCGAGGCGGAGCGGGCCGCGCCGGTCCCTCCTTCGAGACTCCTCCGCCCCCGCGGCCTCGGCAAGCGCAGCGGGCGCGCTCCGCACCCGGCGTCAGCCGGCCGTCGCCAGGAACTGTGTCGCCGCGAGTTCCGCGTACAACGGATCGGATGTCACCAGTTCCCTGTGCGTGCCCAGCGCGCGCACCCGGCCCGCGTCCATGACCACGATCCGGTCGGCCATGGTGACCGTGGACAGCCGGTGCGCGACCACCAGGACGGTCGTGGACCGCGCCACGTCGGCGACCGTGTCCCTCAGGGCCGCCTCGTTCACCGCGTCCAGCTGCGAGGTCGCCTCGTCCAGGAGCAGCAGCCGAGGGCGGCGCAGCAGCGCCCGGGCGATCGCCACCCGCTGCCGCTCGCCGCCCGACAGCTTGGTCCCGCGGTGCCCGACCAGCGTGTCCAGGCCCTGCGGCAGCCGGGCGACGAGCCCGTCCAGCCGGGTCGTCCTCACCACCCGCGCCACCGCGTCCTCGTCCGCCTCGGGATTGCCCAGCAGCAGGTTGTCCCGCAGCGAGCCCGACAGCACCGGCGCGTCCTGCTCCACATATCCGATGGCGGACCGCAGCCGGGGCAGCTCCCAGGCCGCGAGGTCGAGGCCGTCGAGGCTGATGACACCGGAGCCGGGGTCGTAGAACCGCTCGATCAGCGAGAACACGGTGGTCTTGCCCGCGCCGGACGGCCCCACGAAGGCCGTCATGCCGCGCGCCGGTATCTCGAAGCTGACCCCGTGGTGCACGTACGGCAGGTCGTCGGCGTACCGGAAGCGTACGTCCGTGAAGGCGAGCGAGGCCGGTTCGGCCCCGGCGGACGGCAACGGAACGGGCCCGGACGCCGGTTCGGCCGGCAGCAGCAGTGCCTCCTGGATACGGGCGAGCGCGCCCGCGCCCGTCTGGTACTGGGTGACCGCGCCGACGACCTGCTGGATCGGCGACATCAGGTAGAAGACGTACAGCAGGAACGCCACCAGCGTGCCCACGTCGATCGAGCCGGTCGCCACCCGCGCCCCGCCGACCGCGAGGACCGTGATGAAGGCGATCTGCATGGCCAGCCCGGCCGTGTTGCCTGCCGCGGCCGACCACTTGGCGGCCCGCACACTCTGCCGCCACGACTCCTCGGCCGCCGCGTGCAGCGTGGCCTCCTCGCGGTGCTCCGCCCCCGACGCCTTCACCGTGCGCAGCGCGCCGAGGACCCGCTCCAGCGACGCCCCCATCACCCCCACCGCGTTCTGCGCCCGCCGGCTGGCCCGGTTGATGCGCGGCACGATCGCGCCGAGCACCGTGCCCGCGCCCAGCACCACCGCCAGCGTCACGGCGAGCAGTACGGGGTCGACCAGGCCCATCATCACCGCCGTGGCGAGGAGCGTGAGCCCGCCGGTGCCGAGCGCGACCAGCGAGTCGGTGGTGACCTCGCGCAGCAGGGTGGTGTCGGAGGTGATCCGGGCCATCAGGTCGCCCGGCTCGCTGCGGTCCACCGCGGTGATCCGCAGCCGCAGCAGGTACGACGACAGGGTGCGCCGCGCGCCCAGCACCACCGATTCGGCGGTGCGCCGCAGCACGTACGAACCCAGCGCGCCCACCACCGCGTTGGCGACGACCAGGCCCGCCATGCCCAGCAACGGGCCGGTGATCGACCGGTCGTGCGACAGGTCGCCGATGAGTCCCCGCGCCACCAGCGGCAGCAGCAGTCCCGTCGCCCCGGTCACCAGCGAGAGCACCGCGCCCGCCAACAGGGCCCAGCGGTGGGGTCTTGCGTAGTCGAGGAGCAGCCGCCACGCGGGCGGCTGGGTCGTGTCCGTCGCTGCGTCGCTCACAGGGCTCCCTGTCCTCACCGGGCGGGTGGATGCTCCAGGCTAAGTCGGCCGTGAGCCCGGCGGAGAATCATTTCTCCGGTCGGCGCCGCTCCCTGCGGTACTGATCAGTCACGCGTAGGGTCGGCAGTGCAGGAGCATCGACGGAAGGAGCCGGCACCATGGCGCAGGAAGTACGCGGCGTGATCGCACCGGGCAAGGACCAGCCCGTGCGGATCGAGACGATCGTCGTACCGGACCCGGGGCCCGGGGAAGCCGTGGTACGGGTCCAGGCCTGCGGCGTCTGTCATACCGACCTGCACTACAAGCAGGGCGGCATCAGTGACGACTTCCCCTTCCTGCTCGGGCACGAGGCGGCGGGCGTGGTGGAGTCGGTGGGCGACGGTGTCACCGATGTGGCGCCGGGGGATTTCGTGGTCCTCAACTGGCGTGCCGTGTGCGGCCAGTGCCGGGCCTGTCTGCGCGGGCGGCCCTGGTACTGCTTCAACACCCACAACGCGAAGCAGAAGATGACCCTGACCGACGGCACCGAGCTGTCCCCGGCCCTGGGCATCGGCGCCTTCGCGGAGAAGACGCTGGTCGCGGCCGGGCAGTGCACCAAGGTCGACCCGTCGGTCTCCCCGCAGGTGGCCGGGCTGCTGGGCTGCGGTGTGATGGCCGGCATCGGTGCCGCGATCAACACCGGGAACGTCGGCCGCGGCGACTCGGTCGCCGTGATCGGGTGCGGCGGCGTCGGGGACGCGGCGATCGCCGGGGCCGGCCTGGCCGGCGCGGCGAAGATCATCGCGGTGGACATCGACGACCGCAAGCTGGACACGGCCCGGGAACTGGGCGCCACCCACACGGTCAACTCCCGGCAGACCGACCCGATCGAGGCGATCCGCGAGCTGACCGGCGGCTTCGGTGCCGACGTGGTCATCGAGGCGGTCGGCCGCCCGGAGACGTACAAGCAGGCCTTCTACGCCCGCGACCTGGCCGGCACGGTCGTGCTCGTCGGTGTGCCGACCCCGGAGATGAAGCTCGAACTGCCGCTGCTGGACGTCTTCGGCCGCGGCGGCGCCCTGAAGTCCTCCTGGTACGGCGACTGCCTGCCGAGCCGTGACTTCCCCATGCTGATCGACCTGCACCTCCAGGGACGGCTGCCGCTGGAGAAGTTCGTCACGGAGACCATCCAGCTCGACGAGGTGGAGAAGGCGTTCGAACGGATGCACCACGGCGACGTGCTGCGCTCGGTGGTGGTGCTGTGATGCCCGCGCGCATCGAACGCCTCGTCACCTCCGGGCAGTTCACCCTCGACGGCGGCACCTGGGACGTCGACAACAACGTGTGGATCGTCGGCGACGACCACGAGGTCGTCGTCATCGACGCGGCCCACGACGCCGACGCCATCGCCGAGGCCGTCGGCGACCGCCGGCTGACGGCGATCGTGTGCACCCACGCCCACAACGACCACATCGACGCCGCGCCCGCCCTCGCCGACCGCACCGGCGCCACGATCTGGCTGCACCCCGACGACCTGCCCCTGTGGAAGCTCACCCACCCCGGCCGCGACCCCGACGCCCACCTGGCCGACGGGCAGGTCATCGAGGCGGCCGGCGCCGACCTCACCGTGCTGCACACGCCCGGCCACGCGCCCGGCGCGGTCTGCCTGTACGACCCCGGTCTGGGCGCCGTCTTCACCGGCGACACCCTCTTCCAGGGCGGCCCCGGCGCCACCGGCCGCTCCTACTCCCACTTCCCGACCATCATCGACTCCATCCGCGACCGCCTCCTCACCCTCCCGCCGGAGACCAGGGTCCTCACCGGCCACGGCGACCCGACCACCATCGGGGCCGAGGCGCCCCACCTGGAGGACTGGATCAAGCGCGGCCACTGAAAGGCGACAGAAGATGTCCGGTTTCCCCCCGACCCTGGACGACGACAGCAGTCGTACGGGTACGGGAGGCCGGACATGCCGGGTCCGCTGGAAGGCAAGATCGCACTGGTCGCGGGGGCGACGCGCGGGGCGGGTCGGGGGATCGCCGTGGAACTCGGCGCGGCCGGCGCCACCGTCTACGTCACCGGACGCAGCACGCGCGCGCGGCGCTCGGAGTACGACCGCCCCGAGACCATCGAGGACACCGCCGACCTGGTCACCGAGGCCGGCGGCCGGGGCATCCCCGTACCCGCCGACCATCTGGACCCGGCGCAGGTCCGCGCCCTCGTGGAGCGGATCGCCCAGGAGTCCGGGCGCCTCGATGTCCTGGTCAACGACATCTGGGGCGCCGAGCACCTCTTCGCCTGGGACACCCCGGTCTGGGAGCACGATCTCGACAAGGGCCTGAGGCTGCTCCGTCTCGCCGTCGAGACCCACGTGATCACCAGCCACCACGCCCTGCCCCTGCTGCTGCGCCGCCCCGGCGGCCTGGTCGTCGAGGTCACCGACGGCACCGCCGACCACAACCGCGACACCTACCGGGTGAACCTCTTCTACGACCTGGCCAAGGCCTCCGTCCTGCGCATGGCCTTCGCCCTCGGCCATGAACTCGGTCCGCGCGGCGCCACCGCAGTGGCCCTGACCCCGGGCTGGCTGCGCTCGGAGATCATGCTCGACACCTTCGGGGTACGGGAGGACACCTGGCGCGACGCCCTCGCCCGTGAGCCCCACTTCGCCATTTCCGAGACCCCGCGCTACATCGGCCGCGCCGTCGCCGCCCTCGCCGCCGATCCGGACGTGACCCGCTTCAACGGCACCTCCCTCTCCAGCGGGGGCCTCGCCCAGGAGTACGGCTTCACCGACCTCGACGGCAGCCGGCCGGACGCCTGGCGGTATCTGACGGAGGTCCAGGACGCGGGCAAGCCGGCCGGCACCGCGGGCTATCGCTGATCGTTCACCGAGGGCAGTGGCCAGTGGGCCGGGTGGCCGGGTGGGAGTGCCAGGTCCTCTCGGACGGCCGTGTAGTAGCCGTCGCGGGCGGTCCGTTGCAGGTGCAGGAGTTCCTGCCAGGCCTCGGGGGCGTGGGTCCGGTCCCGCAGGAACCGCTCCATCTCCATCAACGTCACGACCCACACCCGGGCCTTCTCCACCACCGCCGGGCTGCCCAGCAGGAGGAGCGCCTCCCCGGCGGGGTCCCGGGCGAGGTCGGCCTCGGCCAGCAGGGGGGCCGCCTCCTGTGGGGAGAGCGGGTGCGGATGCGGGTCGTTGCCGAGGTGCGCGGCGACCCGGTACGTCAGCGTGACCGCCCTCTTCAGTGTGCGCGCGTAGTCGGCGTACACCACCAGCCGCCGCTCCTCCCAGCGGGCCGTCTGCTCACGGCTAAACCGTGCCCGGTCTCCCCGTACCACCGCCAGATACGAGCCGAGCGCGCCGATCACGACGCCGATCAGGGCGGGGAGTTGCTGTATGAACGCGGACATGCGCGCACGTTACCCGCCCTGTTGGCCGCCCCGCCCGGAGCGATGCTTACCACCCGGTCCAGTTCGGGAAGGCTGGCCTGATACACGGTGACGGGATTCACCGGTTCGTCACAGGGTGATTGTTCCTACAACCGTCATCACCCGACATCGGTCCAGTAATCGGGCATCGTGGGTGCGGTGACCGGGACAGAAAGGCGAGAGGTAGGCATGGGGGACATACGCAGAAGAAGCGCGGTAGCACTGGGCATCACCTCAATCGTGGCGCCGCTCACGCTCGCGCTGGGCACCGCTCCGGCGCAGGCGGCGAGTTGTACGACACAGGCAGGGCCGTACCAGAAGCAGGTGGAGAAGTTCCTCGGCCGTCCGGTCGACGGAAGGCAGTCCTCCGCCGACTGCAGGGCCATCCAGGCCTTCCAGAACAAGCATGGCATCACGCCCGCCGTCGGCTACGCGGGTCCTGTCACCTGGGGCGTGATGGACCTCATGAACAAGCAGAAGGCCGTCGGGGACGACCCCAACAAGGACGGCAAGTGCCCGGTGAACAAGGGCCGCATCGCCTGCGTGAACCTCAGCCTCCAGCTGAGCTGGGTCCAGGACGGCGACAGGCTGGTCTACGGCCCGGTGCCGGTGCGCACCGGCCGGGACGGGTTCGAGACCCGCACCGGCCTGAAGAAGATCTACTGGCGTGACATCGACCACGTGTCGAGCGTCTACAACGTCCCGATGCCCTACAGCCAGTTCTTCGACGGCGGCCAGGCCTTCCACTCGGTGAATCTCAGCATGTGGAACCCGCCGGGCTCGCACGGCTGCGTCAACATGACCACCAAGGACGCCAAGAAGTACTGGTCGCTGCTGAGGACCGGCGACGACGTCTTCGTCTACGGCCGCAAGCCGGGCACCTGACATGCCGGGCACCTGATCCGTCACCCCTGGGGCGCGTCCCCGAAGTCCGGGATCTCCAGCCGGACCCCGCCCTGCCGCGCGGACTCGTGCGCGACGATGCCCGGCAGGGTGTAGCGGGCCGCGACCCAGGCGTTCACCGACGGCAGGGTGCGGTTGCCCACGGCGGTCACGAAGTCGTCCACCAGGAAGTGGTGGCTGCCCTCGTGGCCGTTGTGCAGGTGGTCGAACTCCCTCGGCAGCCGGGACCGGTCGTGCACCGGCGCCGAGCCGGAGGTGAAGGCCGCCCGCAGCTCCGGCGCGATGTGCTGGAGCGAGGGGTCGTCCGGCGACATCGTGGGCTTGGGCTCCAGCAGCTCCGTGATGTCCTTCACACCCTTCTTGTCCTGCCACAGTGCGACCGTGGCGAGCTGCTCCATGCTCGCCTCCGTACCGAAGAACCGGAACCGGGATTCGCGTATGTGCGAGGGGTAGCCGACCCTGCGGAACTCGTTCGTGCGGAACGATCCGCCGCCCGCCACCTCGAACAGCGCGGTCGCGTTGGAGAAGTCGTTGCCGAACTGGCTGACCTCCTTGTCGAACACGCCGTCCCCGCGCTCGTCGACCACACCGATCGCCGACACGCTCACCGCGTGCGTCCCCCAGGCCCCGAGCACCCCGCCCACCGAGTGCGTCGGGTACAGCAGCGGCGGATAGCTGGCGGTCTCCTTCCAGTTCTCGCCGCCGCTGTACTGGTACGCCTCGTAGAACCCCAGGTCCATGTCGTGGACGTAGTCGCCCTCGGCGTAGAACAGCCGCCCGAAGGCGCCCTCGGCGATCTGGTTACGGGCGTGCACGGTCGCCGGGTTGTACTGGCTCGTCTCGCCCATCATGTAGGTCAGCCCGGTCGCCCGGACCGCGTCGATGATCGCCGCGATCTCCTCCGTGCTGATCGCCATCGGCACGGCGCTGTACACGTGCTTCCCGGCGTTCAGCGCCCGCAGGACCAGCGGGCCGTGGGTCCAGCGCTGCGTGAAGATCGCCACCGCGTCCACCGCCGGCGACTCCAGCATGGACTCGTACGAGGGGAAGGTGCCCGCGAGCCCCTGCGCGGCGGCGAGCCGCTCGGCCCGCTCCGGCAGCAGGTCGGTGACGAACACGTCGCCGACTCCCGGGTGGGCCTGGAACAGCGTGGCGAACTGGCCGGAGAACTGTCCGGCTCCGACGATGCCGACGGAGAAGGTGGTGCTGGTGGATGTCATGGGTTTACTTTTGAAGCAAAAGAATCTAGGTGTCAAGAGTCGGCAACCGGTCGATTCCTCCTCCCCGCCGCCCGGAGAGGATGGCAGACTTATTTCTGATGCAAAAACAACCTGAGCCCGGATGGCACCCGCTGAGCCCCGCGGAGCGCTCCGTGGCCATCGAGGTGCTCGTCCACGGCCCCCTCTCCCGCACCGAGCTCGCCCGGCGCCTGCACCTCTCGGCGGGCAGCCTCACCCGGCTGACCAAACCGCTGATCGAGTCCGGTCTGCTGGTCGAGGTGCCCGAGTCGGGCGCCGCGGACCGGACCCGGCAGGGGCGTCCCTCGCAGCCCCTGGACGTCGTGGCCGGCTCCCGGGCCTTCCTCGGGTTCAAGGTCACCGACGACATGGTCTACGGCGTCGTCACCACGCTCCGCAGCGAGGTCGTCGCCCGGCTCGACCGCCCGCTCACCGGTCATGACCCCGGCGAGGTGGCCGACGTGCTGGCGGCGATGACGGCCGAGCTCGCCGCCGGCGCCCCCGCCCCGCTCGCGGGCATCGGTATCGGTGTGGGCGGTCTGGTGCGGGAGCGCGCCGTGGTCGGTGAGTCCCCCTACCTGGGCTGGCGCGATGCGCCCCTGGCCCGGCTGGTGGGGGAGCGCACCGGGCTGCCGGTGGTCGTCGAGAACGACGTCGCCGCCCTCGTGGAGGCCGAGACCTGGTTCGGGGCAGGGCGCGGCCTCGACCGTTTCGTGGTGCTGACGATCGGGGCCGGCATCGGCTACGGACTGGTGCTCGGCGGCAAGCGGGTGCCCCACGCCGAGGAGGACCGCGGGTTCGGCCGGCACTGGATCGTCCAGCCTCATGGCCCGCTGACCCCGGACGGCGCGCGCGGCAGCGCCGTGTCCCTGCTCACGATCCCCAGCATCCGCTACCAGATCCGGGCCGCCACCGGCCGCGACGCGACGTACGAGGAGATCCTCGCCCGCGCCGCCGACGGGGAGCCGATGGCCACGCGGGTGATCGACGAGGCGGCTCGGGCGCTCGGCACGCTGATCGCCCAGATCGCCAACTTCGTGATGCCGCAGAAGATCCTGCTCGCCGGCGAAGGGGTCGGGCTGATGGACGTGGCCGGTGCGGCGGTGCACGAGGGCATCCGGGCGGGCCGCCACCCGCTGGCCCCGCCGGTCGGGCTGGAGACGAAGATCTCCGACTTCCACGACTGGGCACGCGGGGCGGCCGTGCTGGCGATCCAGGTGCTGGTGCTCGGCACCGTCGAGGGCTGAACTCCCCGTAGCTCTCCGCTCTCTTGAGCTCTCTTGACGTGACGAGTAACACGGTCCTTAATGTCCGAATTCCACGTACTTACTCACGGTGCCTTCACGCCGAGCGGCATATGCTTCACACCATGTCCACCACTGTTGAAGCCGTCTCCGAGCGATCGGCCGCGGAGGTCAACGAGGAGATCCGGGCCCTGTGGCTCCGGTCGGGCGGGACACTGACCACCGAGCAGCGCGAGGAGTACCAGCGGCTCGTGATGGAGTGGGCCGCCGCCACTCCTCCGTCGGACCACGCGGCCTGATCCACCGGCCCCCAGCACCGTCCAGGGCACCCGTGAGGACACGGGTGCCCTTCTTTCGTTGCCGTCCGGGGCCGGGGCCTCAGCCCCAGGTCGCCCCGTAGTACCGCTGGTACGCCCTGCGGTCCTGTTCCGAGCGGAAGTAGCGCGTCGCGACCAGGGCGATCAGGCTGCCCGCGATCAGCAGCAGGCCGGGGCCCACGTTCCTGGTGTCGGTGAGGCGGGAGAGGAAGGTGGTGCCTTCCGCGGCGCCGGTGGCCGGGGCCGACGAGCCGGGAGAGGCCGCGTTGGGCGCGACGGCGCTCTGGGAGGCCGTGGAAGAAGGCGCGGACGACGCGTTCTGGCCGCCCGTGGCGTTCTGCGCCGACACGATCAGCTGGACGCCCAGCGCCGACATGGCCTTGGTGATCGGCTGGAAGAACGTCGTACCGCCCGTCTTGCAGTCGCCGCTGCCGCCCGAGGTCACGCCCAGCGCGATGCCCTCCGAGAACATGGGGCCGCCGCTGTCGCCCGGTTCGGCGCACACATTGGTCTGGATGAGGCCGGTGACGGTGCCCTCGGGGTAGTTCACGGTCGCGTTGAGCCCGGTCACCGTGCCGTCGTGCAGCCCGCTCGTGCTGCCGCTGCGGAACACCCGCTGCCCGACCGTGGGATCGGCCGCTCCGGTGATCCGGACGCCGTTGCCGTTGCCGATGGCGACCACGTCGGCGCCGTCCCCGGCCTTCCCGGTCGCGTACTGGATGAGCGAGAAGTCGTTGCCGGGGAAGTTGCTCTGGAGCGTCGTGCCCAGCTGCTGGTTGCCCTGGTTGTCGGCGAACCAGGTGGATCCGGAGGGACCGCAGTGACCGGCCGTGAGGATGAAGTCGCTCTGCCCGTTGGTGACGTTGAAGCCGGCCGAGCAGCGGCCGGTGGTCGACAGGATCGGCTGCGCCCCGTTGACGCGGGTGGTGAAGGTGCTCTGGGTGCGCTCCATGCGCACGTAGCCGCCGATGCCCTTCGCCACCTTCGACAGTTTGGTCCAGTCGGCGGCCGACACGGTCTTGTCGGCCTGCACCACGACCTCGTTGGTCTTGTAGTCCACGGACCACGCCGTGCCGGCCACGCGGGGCGCCGAACGCAGTGTGGTGGCGGCCGACTTCAGGTCGTTCATGCTGTGGTGGACGACCTTCGGCTCGGCCCCCGCCTTCTTCACCATGGCCGCCGCCCGGTCGTCGGTGACCGCGACGACCGGGCGCCCGTCGGTGCCGATCCAGCTGCCCGCCGTACGGGAGGTGCCGAGCTTCGCCACCAGCGCGGTGCCGGTGTTCCCGGCCTGCTCCGCCGTACTGAACGGCGCGGCGGACGTGCCGGGAGTCTCGCTCGCCATGGCCTGGGTGACCATGACGCCTCCCAGCAGGAGTCCGCCGACCGCCGCCAGCTGTGTCACCCGCCGGACGACCCGTCGTCGTGCGTGCCTCATCGCATGGCTCCCGAACCCCGAACGCGCGGTGCCTGGACAACACCGCGGGGCCCTCCGGTCGTTGAGCGCCCTGTCCTTCATACGTGGCCCGGGGCTCAGGTGTTCACCGCACCGGTGATCTTCTCCGGTCAGCTCTTGCGGCCCACCCCGCCGAACATGGCCACTTCCTCCGGCTCGGCCCCGTGGGCGTGCTCCGGGCGCCAGCGCGAGCAGGACACCACGCCCGGCTCCAGCAGTTCGAGGCCGTCGAAGAAGCGGGCGACGTCCTCGGGGGCGCGCTGGGTGAGCTTCGGCGTGCCGTGCTCGTTCCAGAACTTCACCGCCTCGTCCACGTCGGGCATCGCCGGGCTGGTGATGGTGTGCGACAGCACCAGGTGACTGCCGGCGGGCAGCCGGTCCACCAGCTGCCGGACCAGGCCGTACGGGTCCTCGTCGTCGCCGACGAAGATGACCACGCCGAGCAGCATCAGCGCGACGGGCTCGCTGAAGTCCAGGGTCTTCGCGGCGTGCTCGAAGATCGCGTCGACGTTGCGCAGATCCTCGTCGAGGTAGTCGGTGCGGCCCTCGGAGGTGCTGGTGAGCAGGGCCCGCGCGTGGGCGAGTACGAGCGGGTCGTTGTCCACGTACACGATCCGGCTCTCGGGGGCGACGCGCTGGGCGACCTCGTGCGTGTTGTCGGCGGTGGGCAGGCCGGTGCCGATGTCCAGGAACTGGCGGATGCCGATGTCACCGGCCAGGTGCCGCACGGCGCGCCCCAGGAACAGCCGGTCCGCGCGGGCGTACTCCCCGATCCCCGGGTGCAGCGCGCGGATCTGGTCGCCGGCCGCGCGGTCGACCTCGTAGTTGTCCTTGCCGCCGAGCCAGTAGTTCCAGATCCTGGCCGTGTGCGGCTGGTCGGTGTTGATGCGGGCGCGCAGCGACACGGCGACGTCGTTGGTGACTGCCGGATTCTCGGTCACTTCGGTCAGCTCCTGAGGGGCCGGATGAGAGGTACAGGGGTCAAAAGGCAATCTAGACGCCGGAGTTGATCTCCGCCGGTGGTCCGGCCTTTTCCACGGCGCGCGGCGGCCCCGACCCGTACCGCGTCACACTCCCGGCCGCCTATCTTGACCTCATGACCAGCACCCCGCACGGCACACCAGGTGAACCGGACCCCCTGCGCGTGCTCACCCTCGACCGCCTCCGACGTCGTACGAGCATGAAATGGCGCACCTACCCCGAGGACGTGCTGCCGATGTGGGTGGCCGAGATGGACGTGCCGCTCGCCCCGGCCGTGGTGCGCGCCGTCACGGACGCGATGGAACTCGGCGACACCGGCTATCCGGCGGGTACCGCCTACGCCGAGGCGCTGGCCGCGTTCGCCGCCGAGCGGTGGGGCTGGGACGGGCTCGCCGTGGAGCGCACCGCGATCGTGCCCGACGTGATGCTGGGCGTCGTCGAGATGCTCAGGCTGGTCACCGGGCCCGGTGACCCGGTGGTGGTCAACCCGCCGGTCTATCCTCCGTTCTTCCAGTTCGTCACGCACATGGACCGGCGCGTGGTGGAAGCCCCGCTGGGCGAGGGGCTGCGGATCGACCTCGGTGTCCTGGAGGAGGCCTTCCGGGCGGCCGTCGCGGGCGGCGGGCGGGCCGCGTACCTGTTGTGCAGCCCGCACAACCCGACGGGCACCGTGCACACCGCCGAGGAGCTGGCCGCCGTCGCCGCGCTCGCCGGACGGTACGCAGTGCGGGTCGTGGCCGACGAGATCCACGCCCCGGTGGTCGCCGCCGGCGCCGCCTTCGTGCCGTATCTGAGCGTGCCGGGCGGGGAGCACGGTCTGTCGCTGATGTCGGCGTCCAAGGCCTGGAACCTGGCCGGGCTCAAGGCCGCGCTGGCCGTCGCCGGACCGTCGGCCGCCGCCGACCTGGCCCGGCTGCCCGAGGAGGTGAGCCACGGCCCGAGCCACGTCGGCGTCCTCGCCCACACGGCCGCCCTGCGGGACGGCACGGGCTGGCTGGACGCCCTGCTGGCCGGCCTCGACGACAACCGGCGGCTGCTCGCCCGTCTGCTGGCCGAGCACCTGCCCGCGATCCGGCACCGCCCCGCCGAGGCCACCTACCTGGCCTGGCTCGACTGCCGGGCCCTCGGTCTGGGGGACGACCCGGCGGAGGTCTTCCTGGCGCGCGGCCGGGTCGCCCTCAGTTCCGGCATCCCGTTCGGCACCGGGGGAGCCGGGCACGTACGGCTGAACCTGGCGACCTCGCCGGAGGTGATCACGGAGGGGGTACGGCGGATGGCGGCGGCGCTCGGGTGACGGCGGCGGTACCGCGGTGACGGTGGCGGTACCGGGGTGGCGTGGCCCTGACATGATGGGCCCATGCGCGTGCTGATGCCGCTCCCCGACCAGGACTTCGACGTGACCGAGGTGGCCGTGCCCTGGCGGCTGCTGACCCACGCGGGGCACGAGATCGTCTTCGCCACCGAACACGCGGGGACCCGGCCCGCCGCCGACCCCCGGCTGCTCACCGGCGTCCTGTTCGGGCAGCTGGGTGCGGCGGACGAGCCCAGACGGTTCTACGAAGCGCTGTGCGCGGCACCGGAGTTCACCGCCACACAGGGCTGGGCGGACGTGGACGTGGCCGACTTCGACGGCCTGCTGCTGCCGGGCGGACACGCGCCGGGCATGCGGCAGTACCTGGGCTCGGCCGGACTGCGGTCCCAGGTCGCCCGGTTCTGGGCGCTGGGCCGTCCCGTCGGGGCGATCTGCCACGGCGTCCTGGTGGCGGCCCGCACCGAGGACCCGGCGACCGGCCGCAGCGTGCTCGCCGGCCGCCGCACGACCTGCCTGCCCAAGTACATGGAACGCACCGCCTACTGGACCACCGCCTGGCGCCTCGGCCGCTACTACCGCACCTACCCCGCCTACGTCGAGGACGAGGTGCGCTCCGCCCTCGCCGACCCGGCCCGGCAGTTCGAGCGCGGCCCCCGGGAACTCACCCGGCGCGGCACCGCGGACGACGACACGCATGCCTTCGCCGTCCAGGACGGCACCTACCTGTCGGCGCGCTGGCCGGGCGACGCCTACCTCTTCGCCCGCCGCTATCTCGCCCTGCTCGGGCAGCGGTCGTCCTCCTAGACTGCGGGTATGGACGACTCGCCGCTGGAACGGCTCGCCGCGGGCAAGTACCTGCTCGTCACCAGCTACCGCAAGGACGGCACCCCGGTCGCCACCCCGGTCTGGGTGGTACGGGACGGGGCCGCGCTCGGCGTCTGGACGGTCGCCGACTCCTGGAAGGTCAAGCGCATCCGCCGCCGCCCGGACGTCGTCGTCGGGCCCTGCGACGTGCGCGGCCGGCCGACCGGCGACCAGGTTCCCGCCACCGCGGAGATCGGCGACGCGGACACGGCCGAGCGCTACCGGGGCCTCATCGCCCGCAAGTACGGCATCGCCGGCCGGCTGACGCTGCTGGGCAGCCGGCTGCGCCGGGGGCGGGAGGGGACCGTGGGCATCACGGTCACCCTCACACCCTGACGGAGCGGGCCGCGAAAGGCAGGCGGGGCCGCGGCTCGTGCGCCGCGACCCCGCCGGTGTGTGCCGTACGTATGCCGTACGCCGTTACGAGGCGTCCAGCACGGTGCCGTCCAGGACCAGCCTGTCGGACTGGTGGCTGCCCTGGCCGGCGAGCTGCTGGAAGCGGACCGACTCTTCGGGCTCGGCGACCCGGTCCCTGACCGTGGGCAGGGTCACGTCGGTGCTCAGCGAGCCCGCCGGCACGTCCACCCACAGGAAGACGCCGGCATTGGACAACGGCCGCTCCGGGTCCGGCGACGCACCCGTGGCGTCCCTGAGCCACGCCGGGTCGACGTCCTTCGTGGACAGCTCCGTCCCGGAGACCGGGACCGCGGTGAACGCCTCCCCGAGGTCCACGTCGGCGGCCTCCGAGAGGGAGACCCGCCACTTCAGGGCCGCTCCCTCGGTGACCCGGCCGGCCACCGGGGTCACGGTGATCCTGGGCGCGGCATCGTCGTTGTGGACGGTGACCCCGCCCCGGTAGGAGCCGGCGACCGTGCCCTTGACCGCCTTGACCAGGATGTCGTGCGGCACGTCTTCGCCGTACCGCGTGTTCCCCTCGACCTCGACCGGTACGTCGATGTCGTGCCCGCCGGGCCGGACCGTCACCAGCCGGTCCTTCGCCGCACCGGTGACCGGGTCGACGACGTACACGCGTACCTGGCCGCTGCCCTGCCCGGACACCTGGACCGGCACCCGGTAGGTGCGCACGCCCGAGTCGCCCTCGTCGACCGTGGTCCGGCCGACGTCCACGCGCGACAGCTTCGCCGTGCCCGCCGCCGGAGTGCCGGGCCGCCAGCCCCAGGCGTCCATCAGCCAGGCCTGCCCGGACCGTGAACGCGGAGTCAGACGGAGGGACTTGACGTGGTGCAGGTCGAGCCCGGCCCGGCCGGCCGCGGCCAGCGGCACGTGCAGTTCGCGCGCCCAGTACGACGCGGTCCGGTCACTGCCGGGCAGTCCGTCCACCCGCACCCGGCCGAGCGTCGCGGTGCGGCCGGAGGTGTCGGTGAGGGCCACGTCCAACTGCGTCCCGGAGGTGTTCGGCGGGACGATGACACGCACTGCCAGCGCCTTGGCGCCGCCGAGCGAGAGGGGCCGGGCGGTGCTGATCCGCGCCGGGGAACCGGACGACGTCCAGCGCAGCGCGATCGCGTGCCGGCCGGTCTCCTTCCCCGTCTCCCACGTGGCGAAGTGCGGCGAGCTGCCCTTGACGTTCCGGCCGAGGCAGGCGACGGACGGATCGGGGTCGACGGCGGCGCACAGCCGCGCGCCGGAGACGGACACCTGGCCGGCCGGGTCGTCCGGCAGGAACCTGGCACCCCGGTTCGCACCGACCGCGTGGCTGAGCACCCGCGCCGGATCCGCCGACGGGGCCCGCCGGCCCGAACCGTCGAGCAGCGGACGCACCCGGTCGTCCCCGGCGACGAACACCCGGGCGGCCGCCGCGATGTAGGTGGAGCCCGCCTTGTGCTGCTGGTTCGCGGTCAGCCGGGTGGCCGCGCCCTTCCTGCACACCGGGTCCGGGTGGTCCGGGTCGTTCCAGAAGTCGTCCTCGGCCGGGGCCTGCGCCTGTCCCGGCGTCCACTCGGTGTTGAAGAAGTTGTGGTCGGCGCCGATCACGTAGACGGCGCTGTGCAGGGCGGTGCCCCGGCTGACGCCCCGGGTGCCGTCGACGTACACCTCGCCCTGGAGGTCGGAGACATCGCCGTCGCAGCCGGGCAGGATCGACACCGACGGCACGTCGGCCACCGGGTTCTGGCCGAAGACGGTGGGGCCGATCAGTACGGTGCCGCTGATGTGCCAGCGCACCGGGCCGTGGTAGCCGTCCTGGTCCGCTGGCGGCGGGTAGAGGCTGTCCATCGCGGCCCTGTTGACGCCCTCGCCGCCCCGGGAGTGCCCGACGAGCAGGACGCGGGACAGATCGGCGCGCGGCGCGTCACGGACCACCGCCGGTGCGGTACCGGGGTGTTCGGCCCAGCCGGCCCACTGCGCGAGGTGCAGCCGCACCAGCGACGAACGGGCCTGCGCGCCGCCGTCCTCGGCGGCGTCGTCCTGGCCGTTGATGCCGTTGGCGGAGATCGACACCGTCACATAGCCCTGCGAGGCCAGCAGCTTCTGGTCGCGCAGATAACCGCGGTAGCTGGGCACCGGCTTGGTGCCCCTCGTGCAGGGCCAGGCGCCGGTGATGTCGCCGTGCGGGGCGTAGCAGGTGGAGTGGCGCCCGTGCAGGAACAGCGCCAGCGGCCTGCGCCCGGTGGCCCCGGACGGCGCCACCACCACGCCCTTCATCTCCACCGGCTCCGAAAGGCCGGGCAGCCGCACCGACCCCAGCGTGTACTCACCGGTCACGGTCCGGTACCGGCCGGGCTTGCCGGGGTCGACGCCGTTCGCGGGCAGCGGGGCCGGGAGCCTTGCCGCCGCCGTGCCGCGGTCCCGTGACGCGGTGGCCGGCCCGGCGTCCAGCCGCCGCCCGCCCGACCACACCTGGAGGTTCTTCAGCTCGGCCGGCCGTACCCCGTCGAGGCCGAGCCGGAAGCTGTGCCCGTCCTGCCCCGGCGCCGGAACGCCCAGCAGCCGTCCCGCCGTACGGAACTCCACGCGCGCATCGCCCATGGGCACCCGCGCGTCCGACCGCCACACCAGCTCCGGTGCCGAGCGGGCACCGGCGATGTGCCAGCCCGGTGGCAGTTTCTCCTCGGACGCGTTCACCGACGACTGTGCGCCTGACCGCTGTTGCGCCTGTGCCAGCCCTGGAGATCCACCCGCCACCGCGAGCAACACCGTGGCGGTGACCCATATTCGCCGGGCACGGACCACTGTTTTCCTCCTCCGACGCCGAGTTCGGACACCCCGGCCGTCCCGGGGGCCCCTCGCGTTCCGGAGGACGGGAAGAGGCGGCTGTGGGTTGCCTGTGCGGCGGAGGTGAATTCCGCGGCGGTGATGCCTCGTTGACGGAGGGAAGCCGTCAGCTCCGAGCCGTCAGCTCCAGGCGCGGTACGGCTCGTCGAGCAACTGGAAGACGGGCTCGCTGCGCACCGGGTCCTTCGCGGTGGACATCCGCACCCGGTCCCCGCTGTGGATGCCGATGGGCGGCCCCATCACCCGCCCGCGGACGACGAAGCCCTCGGCCATCTCGATCAGCGACACATTGCGCGCGGCGGGCGTGTTGCGGTGCACCACGGTGGAGTGGCGGACCGTGCCCACGCCCTCGCTGCGCTCGGTGCGCAGGTCGCTGCCCTGGCAGACCGGACACAGCAGCCGGTGGTACATGGCGGTGCCGCACCAGTTGCAGCGCTGGAAGACAAGGGTGCCCGAGTCCGCGGCCTGGGGGTCGAGGACGTCCGTCGCCGAGCCGCCCGCCGGATGAGCGACGCTTCCTGAATGGTGGTACACGCTGGTCAACTCCCTGCGCTCGGCCGGAATCCGCGTGCCCGGCCCCGGCCGCGCACACGCGTGCCCGGTTCACCGTGCCACCGTGCACGCCGACAGAGTATGGCACTCAGTGCCACTCGTAAAGGCACTCCGTACCCCGAATCTGTGTCAGTCGATCCGAGGCCCGGGCCGGATCAGCCACGGCCGAGCGCGGACTCGAGTTCCTGCACCACCCGCCACAGCGGCGCACCGCGCCGGGAGACCAGCACGATCACGTCGTCGTCCCGCTGCTCGCCCGGCACCACCACGGAGGGCCGGCCGAAGGCGGACTGCACGTACCCCAGCGCATGGTCCACCGTCGCGCTCGCGTCGCCCTCGCCGCCCGAACGCAGCCAGGAGCGCAGCGCGTTGTTGTGTGCCGCGACCACCGCCGCCGCGATGACGTCGGCCCGCAGCGCACCGTCGGGCCGCCCGGCGAAACGGCCGCGCAGATACTCGGCGAGCGCCCGCTCGTAGCGCCAGACCACGGACAGTTCGTACGCGCGCAGTCCCGGCACCTTCTTGGTGAGCCGGTAGCGCTGCACGGAGAAGTCGGGGTTCTCCGCGTACATCCGCAGCACCAGCCGGGCCGCGTCGCAGACCCGCCGCACCGGCTCGTGCTCCGCGCCGCCCGCGGCCAGGAAGGTGCTCATGTCGGCCAGGCAGCGCTCGTGGTCGGGGAAGACCACGTCCTCCTTGGAGGGGAAGTAGCGGAAGAACGAGCGCCGGCCGACCCCCGCGAGGGCCACGATGTCGTCCACCGTGGTCTGTTCGTAGCCGCGTTCCAGGAACAGCCGGAAGGCCGCCGCCACCAGGGCGTCCCGCATGGGCGGCTTCGCGGCCGCCGCCGCGCTGCTGGAGCTCATGAACGTGAACGTAGCACTCGTCCGGATCTCATGGCACTCAGTGCGGCTTCGGGGGAACTGAGTGCTTTCTGAACTCCGGGGGCGGTGCTTGCGTATCTCTGCTCGGGGACGGAAGGAGAGCGCTTGTGTCGACACCGCACGATCAGGGCGGGCCGAGCCGTGGCCCGGTCCTCGAACCCATCCGCGTCCTGCGTCCCCGCCGCCTCGACGCGCTCGCCGAGCTGATGCGGGAGATGGAACAGGACGCGGCCCGGCCGGAGACCTCCCCGGGGCCGCCCGGCCCGGATGCCGTCGCGGATCCGTTCGCCGCGGATGTCCCGGCGGGCCCGTCGGCCGCGGACGCCTTCGCGGATCCGTCCGGCCCGCAGGACTGGGCGAGGCCGCCCGTCGAGGACGACACCGAGGAACTGCCGCGTGTGTCCGACGCCCCGCCCGGGCGGCAGCGGCGCGCCGCGCGCCGCAGCGGGGCCTTCGGATTCGGCCCCGGGTTGCGCCGCGCCGCCGTCGTGGTCGCCGTCACCGCGGCCGCGCTGGTCGGCTTCGCCTGCGCCCTGCTGCTGCCCGGCCGCCAGGAGACCGCCTCCGCCGCGCAGCCCTCCGCGCCGGCCACCTCCGCCGCCCCCACCGAGTCGGCCGGCACCGCGCCCACCGCCGCGGCCACCGCCACCGCCGACCCGGACGGTGCCGGCACGCTCCGCGAGGGCGACAGCGGACCCGAGGTCACCGAACTGGAGCAGCGCCTGCTGCGCATCCCGGATGTCTACCGGGACGGCTCCACCAGCGGCACCTACGACGCCGGGCTCACCGCGGCGGTGGCCCGCTTCCAGCTCTGGTACGGAATCAGGGGCGACGAGAACGGCGTCTACGGCGACGACACCCGACGCTCACTGGAGTCCCGTACCAGCCTCGCCACCGGGTGAGGCGGGGGCGACCGGGGGCACCCGTGGGGTGAGTACGTGGTGACGGAGGTGAGGCGGGCATGGCGGACCCCGATGTGTTCACGCGCCGGCTCGACCCGGACATGTGCGTGGTCACGGCCGCGGCGGGCGAGGAGCGCTCGGGCTGTCTGGTCGGGTTCTCCTCGCAGTGCTCCCTCGAGCCCGTGCGGTTCGTGGTGTGGCTGTCCAAGGTCAACCACACCTACCGGGTCGCCCTGGACGCCGAGTGTCTCGCCGTCCATCTGCTGACCCGCGAGCAGTACGAGGTGGCGGCCCTGTTCGGCGGGGAGACCGGCGACCGGGTCGACAAGTTCGCCGGCGTGCCCTGGACGCGGGGCCACGGCGGGGCGGTCGTCCTTCAGGACGCGGCGGCCTGGTTCGTCGGCACGGTGGTGGGGCGTGTCGACGGCGGGGACCATGTCGGGTTCCTGCTCGACCCCGTGCAGTGGGGCGAGGGGCGCGCGGGGACGCTGCTGCGACTGGGTGACGCGCTCGCCATCGAACCGGGGCATCCGGTGGACTGACCCGGCCCGGCACTGTCCCTCCGACGGGTGAGTCCGGCGCGCCCGCTCACCGTCCCCGCCTCAGGCTGAGGGGCATGCGCATCGCGGTCATCGGAGACTGTCCCGTCTTCCGGCACGGCGTCTCCCACCTGGTGGCGACCGCCCCCGATCTCCGGCTGGTCGTCACCGTGCCCTCGATCGAGGTCGCGAACGGTGATCTGCGGGGCGCGGAAGTGGTCCTCATGGACTTGCAGGAGCCCCCCGCGGCACTCACCGCGGCCGTGGCGGAGCTGCGGGAGCGGGGGCATGCCGTCATCGTGGTGTCCTCGTCGCCGCAGATCGACGCCGTCCGGGTGATCCGGGCGGGCGCCAGCGGCTGTCTGAGCCGGCAGGCCGAGGGGGAGGAGCTGCTGACGGCGATCCGGCGCGTGGGCTCGGGGGGCGGCTACGTCTCCGTGCCCGCCGGCCACCTGCTCAGGCCGTCCCCGCATTTCACGGACCGGGAGCGGGAGGTGCTCGGACTCCTCGCGGGCGGCGCGACGGACCAGGAGATCGCCCGCCGCCTCTCCATCAGCCCCCACACGGTCCACTCGCACCTCGACCGCATCGGCGAGAAGACGGGTTCCCGGCGCAGATCCGACCTGACCCGCCTGGCCATCGAACACGGCCTGACCGACCGGGGCTGACCCCTCCGGGGCTGACTGCGGGCTCGCCGTCCGTCTCGCCCGTCCGGCAAGCCATGGCCGGCCGTGTGAGGGCGGGGTCGGGGCGCTTCACCGGGCCGTTCGCCGCTGGCCCCGTGGGCGACCGGACATGGCCTGACCGACCGGGGCCGATCCGCCTCGTACGTCGGGGGTGACTGCGGGCTCGCCGTCCGTCTCGCCCGTCCGGCAAGCCACGGCCGGCCGGGTGAGGTCGGGGTCGGGGCGTTTCACCGGGCCGTTTGTCCTTGGCCCGGCCGGCGGCCGGTCACACCGTCCGCCCGCCGTTCTTCACGCCTCAGGCCGTGGCGGGCGGCACTCATGTGTCCAGGCGTCGGCCCTGGCCCGGCAGGCGCCCGGTCCCGCCGGCCCAGGCGCCGCGCCTCAGGCGGAATCGGTCGGCACCCGTATGTCCAGTACGCACACGTCGTCGCGTCGTTCGCCCTCCAGCATCGAGGTGAGGAGGGACTCCAGGGCTCCGGGGCCGTCGGTGTTCTGGGCGAGGACGGCGGTGGCCAGTCGGGCGAGGCCCGCGTCGATGCCCTCGCCGGGGCGTTCGACCAGGCCGTCGGTGTAGAGCAGCAGGCGGTCGCCGGGTTCCAGACGGCACTCGGCGGCGTGGTAGACGGGCGCGGCGGACGCTCCGAGCAGCATGCCGGCGGGCCGGTCGAGGAAGCCGGCCTCGCCCCCGCGCAGGAGCAGCGGCGGCGGGTGGCCCGCCTGGGCCCAGGCGAGCCGGCGCCCTTCGGGCTCGTAGCGTGCCAGGACCATGGTCGCGGTGCCGTGGCTGTCCCGGGAGTGCAGCAGCAGCATGTTCAGCCGGGCCAGCGCACCGGTCAGCGACGAACCCGTGCTGACCATGCCCTTCGCGGTGAAGCGGAGCTGGGCCATGGTGGCGACGGCGCCGATGCCGTGCCCCGCCACGTCGCCGACCACGAACAGCGCGTTGTGGTCGGGCAGTTCGATGGCGCTGAACCAGTCGCCGCTGACGTGGATCTCCGACTGGGCGGGCACATAGGCCACGTCGACCCGCAGCCCGGCCAGCCGCACCGGCTTGCTCGGCAGTGGCAGCAGCGCGTGCTGGAGCCGGGCGGCCATCGCCCGCTCCGCCTGCAGGATGCCGCGCTGCATCAGCACCGCCCGCTCGCTCTCCACCAGCGCCAGTTCGGCGCTCCGCTGGGCGGTGAGGTCCTGGACGAACCCGTGCACCTCGACGGGCGTGCCGTCCTGGTCGGCCACCGCCTCCGCGACCGCCCGCAGGTGCCGGACCCCGAGCGCGGTCCTGACCCGGAACGGCACGTCGAACGGCCGCCCGGAGCGCACGAGGCCGGTGACGGCTCGTGAGACGGCGGGGGCGTCCTCCGGCAGCACCAGATCCGGCAGGTGTTCCAGGGCGACGGGGCCGCGCGCGGGATCCCGGCCGAGGACCGAGTACGCCTGGACCGACCACAGGGCCTCGTGCGTCAGCAGGTTCCAGTTCGCCCAGCCGAGGTTGCCGAGCCGCTGCACGTCCGCCAGCCGCTGCTCCTGGCGGTCGGAGGGGTCGTGCCGGATCCAGCTGACCACCAGTTGGTCGCCCAGCCGCGCGGCCCGCACCGAGTAGGTGACGGTCTGCGGCACCTCGGCCGTCATCTCCTGGTAGGCGAACGGCTCACCCTCGTACGGTTCCCCGGTCGTGAGCGCCGCGAGGTACCCCTGCCACAGGGGCTCGCCCGCGACGGACGGGTAGCACTCCAGGATGCGCAGGCCGACCAGCTCGCGTCCGGTGCGGTCCAGGACGTCGATCGAGTCCGGGGTCGCGGCGTCGATCCGGTAGTCCTCCACCTCGCCCGACGGGGAGCGCAGCGGGGTGAGCAGGATCGCCGTGCCCGGCAGCACGTCGAACACGGCCTGCACGGCCTCGGCGACGCTCGGGGTGGCGTGCTCCCGAGGTGCGTCGAAGGCGCGCAGCCGGCCGGCGCACAGCCGGGCCACGGCCAGCAGGAACGCGCGGGTGCGGGGCGCGAAGGGTCCAGCGCGTCCGCGCAGCACCCCGAGCGCCACATCGGCCCCCTGCCCGGTCGACACGGGCAGCCAGGCACGCGACCGCCACCGCTCGGGCGGATCCCCCATCAGCAGGTATCGCGACCGGTCCGCGGGCAGATCCTCCAGCCAGCGCGGCTCCCGGTTCTCCAGGGCGTCCAGGGGGGCGACCCCGCCGAGCGGCGGGACCCGGTGCCACTGGGCGGCCAGCGTGCCGCCCACACCGGCGTGCCCGATCAGTTCGAGCCCGCCCTCCGGCAGCCGCTTGAAGAGCAGCACGGCGTCGGCCCCCGCCTCCGGCCCGAGCCGCTCCAGCAGGCACACCGCGAGCTCCTGCGGCGAGCCCACCCGCACCAGCGCCTTGCCGATCCGTCCCAGCGCCTCGGAATGGTCGTCGGGCCCGGCGGCCTGCAGGGCGGCACCGGGCCCGACGGGGGGCGCGGTGACCGTGCGGATCACCGGGGCTGTGTCCTCGCCGTCCTCGCCGTCCTCGCGGTCCACGTCGTCCGCGTCGTCAGCCTCCGCCGGCACCGCACGCGGCCCCGTCTGCCCGGCCGGGCGCGCCGCGTCGTCGAAGCCGTCCAGCGGCGGCATCAAGGCGCCGAGGGTCAGCCAGCACTCCTCGATGAGCGTGTGGCTCCCGTTCTTGGCGCGCTGGAGGAGTTCCTCGTGGGCATGGTCCGGCGAGCACCCGGTGAGCGCCATCAGGGCTCCCTTGGCCCGCTCCACGACCGCCGATGTCGCCGCCAGTTCCTGGAGCCGGTCCATCTCCGCGCGCTGCCTGGCCACGATCCTGGCCAGCGCCGCCAGGTCGGGGACGCCGCCGCTCTGCGAGGAGGGCGCGGGCTCGCTCGTCACGCGAACGAGCATTGCACACCGGGACCGGTCCGATCACCGCTGCGGCGGACCGGTTTTCCCGGCCATGTGCCCCTGGTGTGCCCGGGGCGGCCGTCAGCGGCCGGTGCTGTGCCCGACCAGCGCCTCGGTGACCGCCCGGACGCTGCGGGCGATGTGCTGGAGCTGGAGCACCTCGGCCGCGTACATCTTGATCGTGTGCTCGATGACCGACTCGGGCACACCCAGCGTGGGCAGTTCGGCCCGCGCGGTCTGCAGCGCGGTCCGGGCCACCCGGATCTCGTGCTGGACCTGGATCTGGGCGTGCCGGGCGAGCAGCACGGGATGGCGGATCAGCGCCGGGTAGCTGCCGTAGCGGGCCGGGACCAGCTCGCGCAGCCACTTGGCCGCCGAGCGCTCCCAGTCGTAGCTGCCGGGCGTCTTGACCTGGCAGGGCCAGTCCGGGCGGGTGCGCGTGGTCGTGAGGGTCATGGTCATCGCTTCCGGGTGTGCGGCGTCGTGAGGGTGGTCCGACGGGGGTGTGGCGGCCCCGGTCTAGGGGATGACCGGGGCCGCCAGGGGCGCTCGTGCAGGAGACGCCCGATCGAACACCCCGGGCGCCGACGCGGGTAGGGGACGGCGGCTGGGGGTGTCCGTGCAGGGGCCCCGGAACGTCGGTCGCCGGCGCGGCGTGCGGGCTTGCGTGCGCATGGGCGGTCCGTCGGCTTTCTCGGGGCACGTGCGAGGTGAGTCCTTGGGTACGGAACGGTCCCCGGAGTCGGCCGGGTGCGATCCGTGAGCAGTATTTATATATGCCGTCGGCTTTGCAAGACGTATGAAAACATTCATGCGCGCTTTGGGGTGAATGATCCCTCTACGATCCCCGGTCCCGGGGACCCCGCCGGTCCCCGTCGGTCCTCGTCAGTCCTTGAGGAAGAACTGGTGCTGGTCGGCGACCTGCTCGTACTCGTCCAGCCGCGCCTGGGTGCGCTCGGGGTCGGCGTCGGTCATGGCCTGGAGCAGCGCGGCGGCCAGCAGACCCGGTGCGGCGTAGGAGTCGAAGACCAGCCGGGAGCCGGTGCCGGTGGCGAACGTGACGTCGGCCTCGTCGGCCAGCGGACCGAGCGCGAGGTCCGTGATCAGGGCGACCTTCAGGCCGGCGCCGCGCGCCACCCGGATCGCGGTGAGCGTCTCCTGCGCGTGCCGGGGCATGCCGAAGGCCAGTACCCACGTCCCACCGGCCTCGCGTGACTGGAGCAGCGCGTCGTAGGCCACGCTGCCGCCCCGGGTGACCAGCCGTACGTCGGGGTGGATCCGGCGGGCGGCGTAGGCGAAGTACTCGGCCAGGGAGACGGAGATGCGCAGGCCCAGCACGGTCAGCGGGGCGGACCGGGACAGCTCGCGGCCGACCTGGACGACCCGGCCGGGGTCGGCGAAGTCCCGCCGCAGGTTCTCCAGGTTCTGGATCTCGGCGTCGACGGCCGCCTGGAGTTCGTTGCTGCGGTCCTCCTCGGCCGCGCCGGGGCCGCCGGCGAGGGTGCCCAGCGCGATCGACTGGAGCTTCTCCCGCAGCGCCGGGTAGCCGCTGAAGCCGACCGCGGCGGCGAACCGTGTCACCGACGGCTGGCTCACGCCGACCCGGTCGGCGAGGTCGGTGATCGACAGGAACGCGGCCTCGGTGATGTTCTCGATGAGGTACTGGGCGATACGGCGCTGCCCGGGTGACAGCCGGGGGCCGTCGAAGAGTTCGCGGAGCCGGGAGGTCGGGGACGCGTCGGCCTCCGGGACGGCCCTGCCCGAGGTGATCGCGGATGCCTGCGCACGTGCCTGCTGGGGCGATGGCACCGGTGCGCCTCCTTTGTCTCCCACGAAGCTCAACATAGCTCACGGACCGTGGTGACCAGGGGCTTGTGCGGGAACAACAGCCCCTTCCGCACGGCGAATACACGACTCGCGCGGGAGGGGCCGGCGCCGGCGGTGGTCACCGCCGGTAGATGGTGATCGAATGACCGACGTCGTCGATCGGACGGCTGCTGTCGATCAGTTCGGCCAGTCGCCCGCGCGCCTTGGCGACCGACGAGTCGGACACCACGAGCAGCCCGTGCACCTCGCTCGGCGGCACCCGGCGCGGATCGGCGGCGTGGATGCCGTAGTACGAGGGCAGAGCAGCGCCCTTGTAGACGAGCCAGACCCGCTCGCCCCGGTACCGGTCCTTCAGCCGGTCGGCGAGCCGGCCCAGGTCCTGCCCCCAGTCCACGTTGGAGTCGTGCAGCCGCAGATGCGTCTTCGCCGGTCCGCCGAACGCCTCGTTGGAGTACGGCAGGTAGTAGGGGAACGTCCGCACGGAACTGACCGCGACGAACAGCACCAGCGTCCCCGTCACCACGGGCGCCCACCGCCATCGCACCGCGAGCAGACAGGCCGCCCCGACCGCCAGGAACATCGGCACGAACACGGCGTAGCGGGTGCCGAAGTCCCGTGAGCCGGTCATCGCCGCGGCCAGCAGGACGGCGGGCGGCAGCAGCACGTACGGGGCCGCGGGCCGCAGCCCGCGCACCCGTACGGCGGCCACCGTCCCGGCCGCCCACAGGGCCAGCATGCCGAGCGGAGTCTTCACCAGCAGGGCGGCCGGGAGGTAGTACCAGAGCGAACCGGTGTACAGCCGCCCGAACAGATAGCCCTGCCACGGCCGGTCCTCGAAGGCGAACTGCACGAGCATCCCGTCCCGGTACGCGCGTGGGAACGGCAGCAGCCCGGCCAGGCGCCCCCGCAGCCCGTGCACGACCGGCACGGGGTCGGCGGGCGCGAAACGCAGTCGCGGATCGACGGCCAGATAGCTCACCCACACGACGGCGACCGCGGCGAGCAGCACGACGGCCGCTCCGGCCAGCCCGCGCGCCAGTGCCCGGCGGCGGTCGGCCCCGGCCCGCCGGTACACGGACAGGACGGCCAGCAGCATCAGCACCGGAATCGCCGGCAGCGCGCTCATCTTCGTCGCCACTGCCGCCCCGAGCGCCGCCCCCGCGAGGGGCAGGTACAGCCGGGGCCGGCGCCGCGCCCGCCACACCAGCCACGCCGAGGTCAGCACGAACCCGGCGGCCGGCACGTCGAGCGTGGCCAGCGAGCCGTGTGCGATCAGGTCGGGGGAGAAGGCGTACAGCGCGAGGGCCACCAGGCCCCCCACCGTGCCGGTGACCTCGCGGGCGAAGGCGAACGCGACCAGCCCGAACAGCAGCGTCAGCGCGATCACCGGCAGCCGGGCCCACAGCATCAGCCGCCAGGGGTCGTTGCCGGACTCGTAGAGCAGATGGCGGCCCACCTCGCCCTGGTCGCCGTGGTACGAGGCGTCATAGCGGGGGTCGGCGGCCGCGATCCCCGCCATGATCACCAGCTTGCCGAGCGGCGGGTGCTCGGGGTTGTAGCGCACGCGGTGCTCGCGCAGATAGTCGGTGGCGGTGGCCACGTACACCGGCTCGTCGATCGTGGGCGTCTGCCGCGCGGCCGTCGTCACCATCGCGCCGGCCATCTGCGCGAGCAGCAGCGCCACCAGGAGCGGCACCAGCCCCCGCCGGTGCCGGCGCAGCCCGGCGGACAGGCGCGCCCGGACGGGCAGCGCCGTCCGCGGCGCCGGGCCGCCCGCGTCGGGGGCCTCGGGTTCGAGGACCGAGTGCTGTTCGCGTGTCATCGTCCGCCCCGCGGTGTCCCGCGCCGGCCGGTGGCGGCGGCGATCGGAGGGCCGTGTCATGGCCCTACTGTCGCATCGCCCCCGCCACCGGGCGCGTCACCGCCTCACGAGTCGTACCGACAGACCGTCTGCCGTATACAGCGGTACGGCGCGCAGCCGGTCGGAGTTCACCTCGACGCGGTCGAACTGTCCGCGCAGCCGCGGTACGTCGATCACCGGCACCGTGCTGCCCTCGGCGGGCGGCCGCTCGGCGTCCAGCCGCAGCGACAGCACGCTGCCCCGGCCGAGCACCGCACGCCGCTGTACCGCCAGCGGCGCCTCGCCGCCCGCGCTCAGGGTGACCTCGAGGGCGCCGGCGTCCTGGCCGTACTGCCCGCGCACCCGGGCCCGCCCGGCCACCCGCAGCGTGCCGTCGGCGACCCGCACGTCACCGTGCCCGAAGGCGTCCTCGGACCCCGCCACCAGCGTGCCCGCCGCCAGCACGGTCCCGCCCGAGTACCGGTTGCGGCCGGCCAGGGTGAGCGTGCCGGTGCCCCGCTTGGTCAGACCGCCGCGCCCGTCGATGTCGTTGCGCCAGCTGTCGGCCGCCGAGAAGCCCCCGGCGGCCGCGTCGAGGGTGACGCTCACGTCGGAGTCGAAGGCTCCGTAGCCGTCCGCCGCCGCGAACAGGTTCAGCCGGCCCCACTGCTCGAAACCGTCGAGCAGCACGTATCCGGCGGGCAGCCCGGTGGTGCGCAGCACCTCGCGCCGCTGCGCCGCGTCGAGGTACGGCAGCCGGGTCTCCAGCAGCACCTCCGCGCCCTTGGGCACGGTCAGCGGCGCGCTGTGGCCCTGCCGGGTCAGGACGTACGTCAGCCGGGGCGTGACCGCGCGGGCGTTGGCGGCCCGGTCGGCGTACGGGTCGGTGTCGGGGCCGGCCGCGTGGGCGTAGGCGTACAGGGTGTCGGCGTCCGTCCCGGTCCGCTGCTCGAAGTACGCCAGCGCCTGGGCCCGGGCGGCCTGCTTGAGGGCGGTGTTGGCCGGGTCGGCGAGGGTCGCGGCGGCCAGCGCGGTGGCCATGATCCGGCCGCCGAGGACGTCGACGGTGGAGTGCATGCCCGCCATGATCCGGGTGTGGCTCAGCTCGAAGGCACGGGTCACCAGCTCCTGGAAGCGCTCCGGGACCGCGTACGCCAGGGCGAGGCCCGCGAGGTGGAAGGCGTTGGTGTGGCCGCTCGGGAAGCCGCCGTCGTCGGTGGGGGAGGTGCCGCGCTGGCGCAGCAGCTGCGGGGCGACGACCACCCTCGAGTCGTACACCGGGTAGCCGAGCGCGTCGGTCCTCCCCGTGTCGACGACCTCGCTGTCCTCGTTCATGCGCCACGGCCGCGGGTACTGGTAGGCGTACTTGGCCGGGTTGCCGGAGGCGTACGGGCCGCGCACGGTGTCGACCAGCTCGGCGACCTTGCCCAGCGCGGAGTCGTGGGAGCCCGCCCCGAGCGCGGAACCGGCCGGGGCGCCGGCGGGCACGGCGTCGTCGACCTTGGCCGGCGGAGTGCCGTCGGGGGCGGAGGTGATCGAGGTGACCGCCTTGGCACCCGCCTTGTACAGGTCGGCGAGCGGTCCGAGCCCGGCGATCATCGCGTAGCTCTGGTGCTGCCGGTCGTAGACGAACGCCTCCTTCGCCTCGGCGTCCGTGCGCGCTCTCGTGATCCGGGCGCAGTAGCGCATGTTGGCGCGCAGCACCTCGGGCCGCAGCACGGCGCCGGTGTTCCACGCGGAGCCCGTCTTCCACACCTGGGCGAACCCGTCGAGGACCCGGACCACCGCGTTGGTGTCGGCGGTCTGGTTCTGCAGGACGTTGCTCTTGTAGTCGTCGACGAACGCGGCGGGGGCGGTCGCGGCCTTGGCGTCGGCCGCGGCCAGCCAGCCGGCGAACGTGGGCGCCGCCAGTACGCCCGCCGAGGCGCCGAGCGAGGTCTTGAGGAACCCGCGCCGGCCGACGGCGCGTGCGCGGACCGGCGAGGGGGAGGGGTGCCCGGCTGGTGACGGCATGCGTGTGCCTCTCGTGTGTTGTTCGGCCTGTGGCCTGTTGTTCGGTCCTCTGCGACCGAGGGGGGAGGTGAACAAGCGAAGATCTATGAGGGAGCCGTGTCCCGTCGGCGAGGGCCCGGCGACCGGCACGTGGCCCGCGGGTGAACGCGGGCCGCGCGGTTCACAGGATCGAGCGCGCCAACGCCACCGCGCCCTCGACCGGGGGTACGTGGAGGGGGTGCGGCCGGGTGCCGGGGAGGGCTTCGGCGAGTGCGGCGGTGAAGGCGTCGTACAGCCGGGGCTGCGCGAGGACGGTGCCGCCCGCGATCACCACGTCGTCGGCGGCGGCCCCGCGTTCGCCGAGCCGGACGACGAGCGCGGCGAGGGAGCGGCCGCCCGCGGCGATAACGTCCCGGGCGAGCGGCGATCCGGCGTCGGCCGCCGCGAAGACGACCGGGGAGTGCCGGCCCCACTCCGCGGAAGCCTGGGTGGCAGCCTCCAACGCCGCTCCGAGCGCGGGTACTTCGGCGACACCGAACGCCTCGATCAGTGCCGACGCCAGCGCGTCCGGAGCCTCGCCGCGGTCGTGGGCGGCCCAGACGGCGCGCGCGGCCTCGCGTACGAGTCCGGCCGCGCCGCCCTCGTCGCCGAGCACCGCGCCCCAGCCGCCGACCTGGACCGGGGTGCCGTCGGCGAGCCGGCCGACCGCGACGGAGCCGGTGCCGGCCACCAGGCCGACACCCTTGTCCAGTCCGGCGGCGGGGACGAGGAGTTCGGCGTCGCCCACCACCGACGCGGGCACGGGGAGGCGTTCGAGGAGCGCGGCGCGGATCTCCTCGCACTGGCGGGGCGTCTCGCAGGCGTGGCCGCCCACGGCGAGCGCGGACGGGCGGGCCCCGGCCGGCAGTGCCTCGCGGACCAGCGCGGCCAGCCAGTCGGCGGCGGCCGCGGGGTCGTGCGGCCGCCAGCCCCCGCTGGTGCGCACATGGTCGGCGACGAGGGCGTCCGACGCGATGGCGCGCAGATGGGTCTTGGTGCCGCCCACGTCGATGCCGACCACCAGGGGCGTGGAGTTGCGCACGGATCCTCTTTCGTCGTTGCCCTTGCCGCGACCGCGGAACGTGCCTCGAACCGGCGGGAGGCAGCGGGACACCCCGGGACGGCCTCGTGGGGGAACCACGGCAAGCCCTTACCATGAGGTTCGTTAGGAAATTAACTAACGAAGCAGGGTGCGTCAAGAGGCCGGAACTGGGGAGAACATGCACCTGAGTGACAGTGCCCGCGCGGTGTTCGAGGTACTGGCCGGGGCGGGCAGCGCGACCCGTCCCCAGCTCGCCGCCGGTGCGGGCCTTTCCAAGCCGACCGTCTCCCTGGCCGTGGCCGAGCTGGAGACGGCCGGGCTCGCCGCCTGCTCCGGCACCGCCTCGGGCGCCACCGGCCGGTCCGCCGCCGTCTACCGTCTCGGCCGGGCCGCGGGCGCCGTACTCGCCGTCGATCTGGGCCCCACCCGGACCCGAGTGCGCGGCTGCGCCCTGGACGGCACCCTGCTCGCCCAGGGCGCCGGTTCCCGGCCGGGTGCCGCCGAGACCGTCCACGAGGTCCTCTCGGAGCTGCCCGCCGACGCCCCGCTGCGAGCCGTCGTCGTCGCCGTCGGCGATGTCACCACCCGCGACCGGGAGGGCACCGGTATGCGTCCGGCGACGGCCAAGGCCGGTCCCGCCTTCGACGCCCTGGCCGTCGCGCTGCCGGGGGGCGTGCCCGTACACCTGGAGAACAACGTCAACTGCGCCGCCCTCGCCGAACTTCACGAAGGCACCGCCCGCGGCCGCGACACCTTCGGCTATCTGCGGATCGGTGTGGGGCTCGGCCTCGGCATCGTCGTCGGCGGCCGGGTCCTGCGCGGCGTGAACGGAGCCGCCGGCGAGGTGGCCCGCCTGCCCTACCCCTGGGACGAGGGCCGCGAACCGGGTCCCGAGGCCCTGGAGCGGCACATGGGGTCCCGCTCCCTTCTGCGCCGCGCGGCCCGGGCCTGGCAGGACGGCGACGGCGTCCGGCCCCGCACCACGAAGCGGCTGTTCGCCCTCGCCGGGCAGGGCCATGCCACGGCCCGCGCCGTGGTCGCCGGTCATGCCGCCGACGTGGGCAGGCTCGCCGCCGCCGTGACCGCCGTTCTCGACCCCGGCCTGATCGTCCTGGGCGGCGCGGTCGGTTCCGAGCCGCAGCTCCTGCCCGGCGTGCGGGCCGAGCTCGCCCGGCTGAGCTGGCCCACCGAGGTCGTCAGCAGTGAGCTCGGCGACAGCGGTACGGTGGCCGGCGCGGCCCGGCTGGCCGTCGCCCGGGGAATCCGGACCGTGACCGGTGACCCGGTCCGCGCTTCCGTCCGGTGACCGCCCTCAGGGCCTGCCCGCGCACCGCGAACGGCGGATCACGCGAGGTACGTCGCGGAGCGGGCGTGCTCGATCGTCAGCGCGCTCACGCCCGTGATCGCCGCGTCGAAGCCGAGCTCGCTCACTGCTATGCGCGGGACCCAGGGGATCCGGCCGACGAGGCGCCTGGTGAGATGCTCGGCGGACTCCTCGCTGTACTGGGCGAACGCCCCGGCGAGCACGATGACCTGGGGCGAGAGCACGACGGAGATGGCGACAAGAGTGAGTGCCATCAGGTCGAAGAACTCGTCACGGGCGCGTACGGCCTCGCTGTCGCCCGCCCGGCAGCGGGCCATCATCGCGCGGAACGCGGGACCGATACGCCTGCCGTGCAGGCCCTCTCGCGCGGCGAACGGAAGCGCCTGCGCGGCAAGACTGGACTCGATGTCGCCCTGCTCCGTGAAGTAGCGGGCGAACGACGCGCTGGAGGCCAGCAGGAAGCCGATCTCACCCGCGGCCGACCGGTGCCCCCGGTACAGATGCCCGTCGTTGAGGATCCCCGCGCTGAGCCTGGCGCCGAGCACGAAGGCGACGGCACTGTGCGCGTCCGCGAGGGCGCCGCTCGACCACTCGCCGTAGGCGGTGGCGTTGGCGTCGTTCTCGACATGGACCGGAAGACCGCACCGGGCCGACACGATGTCGGCGAGCGGCAGCTCCCGCCAGTCGAGTTCCACCGCCTTGGACACCACCCCCGCGTGCACGATGCCGGGAACCGTGATGCCGACGGCGACGATCGGCGATGTCACCCCCGTCCGCGTGGAAGCCAACCGGTCCACGAGCTGAAGCAGCCCCTCGATGCGGGCCGCGCCGGCGTCCGAGCCGTCCAGATCGAAGCTCAGGCTTTCCTCGTACAGGGTGGTCCCGCCCAGGTTGACCACACGCCCGCGAGCCGTGTACTCGGTGACGTCGACCGCCATGATGGCGCGGGCCGACGACGCGAACCGCAGCAGCGACGAGGGCCGGCCGACCGAGGATCGCATCTGGCCCGCGACCTCGACCGATCCCTCCTCGATGAGTGCCGAGCAGAGCCGTTCGACGGTGGCTGAGCCGAGGCCGGTGCGCTCCTGGATGTCGCGTCTTGACAGAGGTCCGTGCTCGCGTAGAACGTCGAGGATCGCAGTCCGGTTGATTGCGGTGACGTGCCGTGTCGTCGCGGTGCGCGGCGCCCGTGGTTTCACAACACTCCCCTGTTCCCCCAGATAACCATCGCACTGATGCCAAAGGCAGTCTGCCGCCCCCTGCTGCCTTGAAGCCAGAGGCTAGCAGGCACTTTGTGGAGTGAAGGCGACCTCAAGGGCCACGAATATGTAACGAGACGCCGCCCACTCCTTGTGGGTTTTTTCATCACAGTGATAAGAAACGGGGCACCTGCTACTGCCAGCGGCCGGCGCCGTGCTCCGTCCGCTACGACGAAGGGATCAAAGATGATCTGTGTGGGTGTGCGGCGCTCCCGCCGGCTGGGCGGCTCGGTCCGCCGCCTGGTGCCCGCGGCCGCGGCGGCCTCGGCGGCCGCCCTGCTCCTGTCCGCCTGTGGGTCGGGCTCCGACTCGGGCGGGACCTCCAAGTCGCTGACGTTCTGGATCTCCACGGTTCCGGGGCAGGACGCGGGCTGGAAGAAGCTGGTGGCGCAGTACAAGAAGGAGACGGGCGTCAAGGTCAAGCTCGTCAACATCCCCTACGACGGCTACCCGACGAAGCTGCACAACGCCGCGCAGGCGAACTCCCTGCCCGACGTCGCGGACGTGCCGGCGCTGGACCCGATCTGGTCGAACAAGCTGATCGACCTCAGCTCCATCGCCAACAACAAGAGCTACAACATCAACGCCAACTTCCTCGCCAAGGACTCGTCCGGGAAGGTGCTGTCCATACCCTCGGACGTCACCGCGTCCGGCCTGTTCATCAACAAGACGCTGTTCAAGAAGGCCGGCGTCTCCGTCCCGGCCTCGCCGCAGAAGACCTGGACGTGGACCGAGTTCATCAAGGCGGCGAACAAGGTCCGCGAGAAGACCGGCGCCAAGTACTCCCTGACGTTCGACCAGTCGCCGTCCCGGCTGCGCGCCATGGTGTACGAGATGGGCGGGAAGTACGTCCACGCGGACTCCTCCGGCAAGTTCTCGGTGGACAGCGCGACCAAGAAGGCCGTGAAGACCTTCGTCGGATGGAACGACGACAAGACCATGCCGAAGTCGGTGTGGACCAGCGGCGCCGACCCGTCCGCCATGTTCCAGAGCGGTGACGTGGTCGCCTACTGGTCCGGCGTGTGGCAGGTCCCCGCCTTCGCGGACAGCATCAAGAAGTTCGACTGGGCGAGCGTCCCGACTCCCGCCCAGCCGGTGCAGGCCAGTGACGTCAACAGCGGCGGCATGATGGTGGGCTTCAACAACAACGGCGCCGCGGCCACCGCCGCGAAGAAGTTCATGTCCTGGGTGTACGAGCCGAAGCAGTACACCGAGCTGGTCGAGACCTCCGGGTTCCTCCCCGTCGAGAGCGGTCTGAGCCCGAAGTACCCCTTCACCTCCGAGGCGGCCCAGGCGGCGTTCAAGCTGTACAACGAGGAGATCCCGCTCTACGCCCCGATCTCGGGCTACTTCAACGGCGCGCAGACGAACTGGGTGCTGAAGGGCAAGAGCCTCACCGAGGACCCGACCAAGACGGAGCTGGGCAAGGCGATCAACGGCCAGCAGTCGCCCGACAAGGCCCTGGAGAACATCGTGGCCGGCTACAACCAGCAGGTCGGCGGCGGATCGTAGGCCAGTGGGCCCGGGCGGCGGGGTCGAGACACCGCCGCCCGGCCTCGGCGTCCCATGACGCCGGGCTCAGGGCGTGAGCCCACAGCAATCCATTCCACCAGCACGGAGTCAGGAAGATGACAAAACGCGCCTCGGACGTGTCCTCGAGCCCGCCCAGGAGACGCAGCAAGTACATCCTTGCGCCGCTCGTCCTCATCGCGGCCAATGTCGTGCTCTTCTCGCTGTTCTTCGTCTGGCCGGCGGTGATCGGGCTCGTCTACTCGTTCACGAACTACACGGGTGTGGGGGCGTTCCAGTTCATCGGACTGGACAATTACCACAACCTGTTCGGGGACTCGACCTTCTACGACGCGCTGACCCGGACGCTGCTGTACGCCGTGCTCTTCGTGCCGCTGAACTTCGCGGTCTCGCTGCTCATCGCCAACGTCCTGGTGAGCAAGCACGCCAAGGGTGCGTCGGTCGCCCGCGTCATCTTCTTCATCCCGTGGCTGCTGTCGCCCATCGTCGTGGGTGTCCTGTGGCGGTGGCTGTTCGGTGAGAACTTCGGACTGGTCAACTACGTCATCGAGAAGCTCGGCGGAAGTGCCGTTCCGTGGCAGTCGGACGCGGACCTGTCGTTGCTCGTGGTGGTGATGGCGGCATCCTGGGCCTGGACGGGCTTCTCGATGCTGCTGTTCATCGCGGCGATCAAGAACGTACCGGTGTCGTACTACGAGGCGGCCTCGCTCGACGGCGCCGGCCCTTGGCGCCAGTTCTTCAGCATCACGCTGCCGAGCATCGCGCCCACCTCCTTCATCGTCATCCTGCTCAACACGATCAACGCGATGAAGGAATACCCGGTGTTCGTCTCCCTCAACAACGGCGGACCAGGAACGTCGAACAACCTGCTTGTCCAGTACATCTATGAGACCGGCTTCAAACGGGGCCAGATCGGCTACGCGAGCGCCGCGTCCTTCGTGCTCATGCTCATCCTGATGGTCGTCGCGATCATCCAGCTGATCGTCAACCGGCGGGTGGAGAACCGATGACAACCACAGACATGCCGCGCAAGGTCGACGCCGGTTCGCGGACCCCCTCCAAGAGGCGGTCCCACAGCGGGAGCGGCGGGACACGGCGGGCGGTGTCCGCGACGACTCTGCTGTGGATCCTCGCATGCCTGTACGGGTTCCCGGTGCTGTGGTTCATCCTCAGCTCCCTCAAGCCGGCCAGCGACCTGTTCTCCTATCCGCTGACGCTGATTCCGCACAACCCCACCCTGTCGGGTTTCAAGGCAGCGTGGGACAGCGCCAACTTCTCGCAGTACTTCATCAACACGGCCATCGTGTGCGTGATCACGACGATCCTCACGGTGGGAGTCAGCTGCTGCACCGGGTACGCGCTGGCCAAGTACGACAACAAATGGCTCAAGGCCTTCTTCATCTGCATCCTGGCCACCACGATGCTGCCGTCCGAGGTCATGCTCGCGCCGGAGTTCCTGGTGGTCCGCAACCTCGGCCTCTACAACTCGTTCGCCGGCATCATCCTCCCGGCCGTGCTCACCGCGACCGGATGCTTCATGTTCCGCCAGTTCTTCCTGACGATTCCCGACGAACTCGTGGAAGCCGCACGCATCGACGGCGCCCGCGAACTGTCGATCTTCCTGCGGATCATGGTGCCGCTCTCCCGGCCCATCATGCTGACCCTCGCCATCATGTCCTTCCAGTGGCGGTGGAACGACTACATCTGGCCGCTGCTGATGCTCAACGACCCGGGCAAGTTCACCGTGCAGATCGGCGTCCAGAGCCTCGTCGGCGCGCAGAACATCAACTGGTCGGTCCTGCTCGGCGCATCGGTCATCTCCATGATCCCCCTGATCGTCATCTTCCTGGTCTTCCAGCGCTACGTCATGGGCGCCGACATCAACGCCGGACTGAAGGACTGACCGTGCAGCACACGCTTGACTGCGAGTTCGTCCGCGAGGCGGCCCGCGCCGCCGACCGGCCGGCCGTCCCGCTGGCGGCCCGCCCGGACGAGGAACCAACCGGGGTGGCTCATCGCGGTCTGGCGCACCGGGTGAAGACACTGCTCGCGGCGCACCGTTCACCGGACTCGGCGCTGCACGGCAGCGAGCGGGCCGTCGCCGCCGCGATGACCCACCTCGCCGCTCTCAGGGCCCTGCAGACCTCCTCCGGCCTCTTCGCCGGCGGCGACAACGTGCAGTCGCCCCCGGATTCCGCGTTCACCATCAACGACGTGTGCGACGCGCACGTCATCGCCGCGAGCGGGGGGCCGGAACTGGGCGAGGCCGCCGCCGCCCTCGCCGAGATCGCCGGCGCGGCCTCCGAAAGCCTCCGGACCGGCGGGATCCACACGCCGAACCACCGATGGGAACTGTGCGCGGCACTGGCCCGGCTGCACCGGTCGTTCCCGGACGGCCGGCTGCTCGACCGGGTCGACGCGTGGCTCGCCGAGGGCGTCGACATCGACGCTGAGGGCCTGTACTCGGAGCGGAGCGCCAACTACGCGGCCCACGTGTCCAACCCGTCGCTGCTGCTGCTGGCCGAGGTGCTCGGCCGCGCCGACCTGCGGGACGCCGTCGAACGCAACCTCACCGCGACCCTGGACCTCATCCGGCCGGACGGCACGGTGGAAACCGTCCACTCGCGGCGGCAGGACCAGGGCCGGCCGTTCTCCCTGGCGCCCTACCTGCCGCACTACCGGCTGCTCGCGATCCGCACCGGCCGGGGCGACTTCAGCCGAGCGGCACGGTGGGCGGCGGCCGGCGGCATCGACGACCCCAACCTGCTCGCCGAGACCATCCTCACCCCCGACCTGTGCCGCGAGCTGCCGGCACCGGCACCGGAAACCCTTCCCCGCGACCGGTACATCACCACGGCGCGCCTCGCCTCACGCGCCTCCGCCACCGCGCACACCGTCGTGTACGGCGGCTCGGACGTGCCCGAGCACCGGCGCATCCGCTCGGGCCTCGCCTGCGACCCGACCTTCCTGCGGCTCTTCGCCGGCGGTGCGGTCCTCGACGCCGTGCGGCTGTCGCGGGGCTTCTTCGACCTGGGCCCCTTCCGTGCCACGGAGATGGCATCCCTCGGGGACGGCCGGTACCGGCTCACCGAGACCCTCACGGCCGCCTACTACCAGCCGCTCGAGCCGGCCGGGCGCCGGGCGGACGGCGCCTATGAGATGGCGGACGAGGGACGCTTCTCGGCCGCGATGTCGTTCGGGCAGCGGCCGCGTGACGAGGTCTCGCTGACGACCCGCGTCGATGTGGAACTCCGCGACGACGGTGCCGACCTCCGGTTCGACATGGCCGGTCCACGCGTGCCGTGGGCACTCGAACTGACCTTCCGGCCGGGAGGCGTCGTGCACGGCGCCGAACCGCTGGGCGAAGGACGCTGGTGCCTCGGCTCCGGGGCGATGACGTACCGGGTGGGCGAGGACGAGATCCGCGTCGAGGCCGGCGTCCACGCCGGCGAACCGCTGGCGGGGCCGGACCGAGGCGATCTGCTGCGGTACGACCCGGGTCAGGACTACACGTTGCTGCGGGGGACCGACGCGACGACGGGGCCACGTGTCTGCCTCGGTGGATTCGGCCCGCACACGCTGAGCGTCACTCTGAACGCCTTCCGTGGGTGACGCTCGTCCTGGAACGGCTCGACGGCCCCCTGCCCGCGCGGCTCACGCCGCGGATGCGCCCGGCGGCAGCGCGCTGACCGGGACGATCAGGTCCGCCCGGTCCCGGGTGGCGGCGACCAGCTCGGCATTGGGCTGGTCGCTGCGCGTCACCCACGCCACCGCCTCCTCGTGCCCCTTGCCGAACTCCTCGTGCCGGGCGATCAGACGGCGCAGCCGCTCCGGCTCGTCGAGTTCGCAGAACCACACCTCGTCGAGCCGGCTCCGGACGCGGGGCCACGCGGCCGTGTCCAGCAGCAGGTAGTTGCCCTCCGTCACCACCAGCCGGGCCGTCGGCGGCACCGGGACCGCGCCCGCGACCGGCTGCTCCAGCACCCGTTCAAAACCCGGCGCGTACACCACCTCGTCCCGCTCCTCGCGCAGCCGCCCGAGCAGCGCCGCGTACCCGGCCGCGTCGAAGGTGTCGGGCGCGCCCTTGCGGTCCCGGCGGCCCAGGCGGTCCAGTTCGACGTCGGCGAGGTGGAAGCCGTCCATCGGGACGTGCGCCACCCAGGGCTCCCCGGTGCCGTTGAGCGCGCGCACCAGGTGTTCGGCGAGAGTCGACTTGCCCGCGCCGGGGCTGCCGGTGATGCCGAGGAGTGCGCGCGGGCCGCTCTCGGCGAGGGAGCGGGCGCGGGTGAGGAGGTCATCGAAAGTCAGGCGCACGCGGAGAGTCTGTCACCTGCGGTGCAGCGGAGTGTGGCGCGTACCACCCACTGGAACCCGTCAGGTGGGGAAGTGTGCTGGGTATGTCTGAACTCGGTCTGCCCGACACCATCCAGGCCTGTCTCTTCGACCTCGACGGGGTCGTCACCAGGACGGCCGTCGTGCACGCGGCCGCCTGGAAGGAGACGTTCGACGACTTCCTGCGCGGATACGAGGGCGAACGCGCCCGGCCGTTCGACGCGGTCGCCGACTACGACGAGTACGTGGACGGCCGCCCGCGCGCGGACGGGGTGCGCACCTTCCTCGCCTCCCGGGGCATCGAGCTGCCCGAGGGCGATCCAGGCGATCCACCGGACGCCCGGACCGTGCAGGGCATCGGCAACCGCAAGAACCAGCTGGTCCTGGAGAAGATCCGTACCGAGGGCGTCGAGGCCTACGACGGGACGATCCGCTACATCGAGGCGGTCCGGGCCGGCGGACTGCGGACCGCGATCGTCTCCTCCAGCGCCAACACCCGCGACGTGCTGCGCTCCATCGCCGCCGAGCATCTCTTCGACGTCCGGATCGACGGCGTGGTCGCCGCCGAACGGGGCCTGCCCGGCAAGCCCGCCCCGGACACCTTCCAGGCCGCCGCCCGCGATCTCGGCGTCGAGTACCGGCGGGCCGCCGTCTTCGAGGACGCGCTGGCCGGCATGGACGCGGGCCGCTCAGGCGGCTTCGGGTACGTCGTCGGCGTGGACCGGGTCGGTCAGAGGGATGCCTTGTACGCGCACGGCGCCGACATCGTCGTCGAGGACCTCGCCGAACTGGGAGGCAAGGAGTGATCACCCAGCGGTCGTACGCCGTCGAGCCGTGGACCGTGCGCGAGACCGACCTCGGCCTCGACGTGCTGGCCCAGAGCGAGTCCGTGTTCGCGCTGTCCAACGGCCACGTCGGCTGGCGCGGCAACCTCGACGAGGGCGAGCCGCACGGCCTGCCCGGCAGCTACCTCAACGGTGTGCACGAGGTGCACCCGCTGCCGTACGCCGAGGCGGGCTACGGCTATCCGGAGTCGGGCCAGACGGTCATCAACGTCACCAACGGCAAGATCCTCCGGCTGCTGGTCGACGACGAGCCGTTCGACCTGCGCTACGGCAGGCTCGTACACCACGAGCGCACCCTGGACCTGCGGCGCGGCGTGCTGGAGCGGACCTGCGAGTGGACCTCTCCCACGGGGTCGACGGTACGGGTGCGTTCGACGCGGCTCGTCTCGCTCACCCAGCGCGCGGTGGCCGCCGTCGCCTACGAGGTGGAGCCCGTCGGCAAGCGGGCCCGGGTGGTGATCCAGTCCGAACTGGTCGCCAACGAGCAGCTGCCGCAGTCCAACGGCGACCCGCGTGCGGCCATGGCCCTCCAGTCGCCGCTGGAGCCGGAGGAGGACTTCGCGTCGGGCGGGCGGCTGCGCCTGGTGCACCGCACCCGCCGCAGCGGGCTGCGCGTCGGCGTGGCCGCCGACCACGTCGTCAGCGGCCCCGAACGGACCACCACGAGCAGCGAGAGCCGGCCGGACACGGCCCGGCTGACGGTCACCTCCGTCCTGGAGCCGGGCCAGCGGCTGCGGGTGGAGAAACTCGTCGCCCACGGCTGGTCCGGCACCCGTTCGCTGCCCGCGATGAGCGACCAGGTCGACGCGGCCCTCGCCGCCGCCGCGCACGACGGCTGGCAGGGACTCCTCGACGAACAGCGCGCCTACCTGGACGACTTCTGGGCGCGCGCGGACGTCGAGGTCGACGGCGACGAGGAGATCCAGCAGGCCGTCCGCTTCGCCCTCTTCCACGTGCTCCAGGCCGGCGCCCGCGCCGAGCAGCGGGCGATCCCGGCGAAGGGGCTGACCGGCTCCGGCTACGACGGGCACGCCTTCTGGGACACCGAGATGTTCGTGCTGCCCCTGCTGACCTACACCGCGCCCGAGGCCGTCGCCGAGGCGCTGCGCTGGCGGTACAACACGCTGGACTCCGCGCGCGAACGCGCGGCCCAACTCGGCCTGGAGGGCGCCGCGTTCCCCTGGCGCACCATCGGGGGCTCGGAGGGCTCGGCCTACTGGCCCGCCGGTACCGCGGCCTTCCATGTGAACGCCGACATAGCCAGTGCCGTGGTGCGCTACGTCGCCGCCACCGGGGACACCGGCTTCGAACGGGACACCGGCGTCGAACTGCTGGTGGAGACCGCCCGCCTGTGGCGCTCCCTCGGCCACCACGACCACCACGGCGCCTTCCACATCGACGGGGTCACCGGACCCGACGAGTACAGCGCCGTCGCCGACGACAACACGTACACCAACCTGATGGCCCGGGAGAACCTGCTGGCCGCCGCCGACGCCGTCGAACGCCACCCGCGCGAGGCGGCCCGGCTCGGCGTCGACGACGAGGAGAGCGCCGCCTGGCGGGACGCCGCCGAGGCCATGCACATCCCCTACAACCATGAACTCGGCGTGCACGAACAGCACGCGGGCTTCACCCGCTACCAGCAGTGGGACTTCGCGAACACCCGCCCCGACCAGTACCCGCTGCTGCTGAACTTCCCCTACTTCGACCTGTACCGCAAACAGGTCGTCAAGCAGGCCGACCTGGTGCTGGCGATGTACACCTGCGACGGCGTGTTCGACGACGAGCAGATCGCCCGCAACTTCGCCTACTACGAGCCGCTCACCGTAAGGGACTCCTCCCTGTCGGCGTGCTGCCAGGCCGTCATCGCCGCACAGGCGGGCCATCTGCCGCTCGCCTACGACTACGCGGCCGAGGCCGCGCTGATGGACCTGGCCGACCTGGAGCACAACACCCGCGACGGACTGCACATCGCGTCGCTGGCCGGCACCTGGATGGCGCTGGTGGCGGGCTTCGGCGGAATGCGCCGGGACGACGGCGGGCTGCGGTTCGCGCCGCGGCTGCCGGAGAAGATCCGCCGCCTGGCCTTCACCGTGCGGTTCCTCGACCGCCGGCTGCGGGTGGAGGTGCACGCCGACAAGGCCACGTACTCCTTGCTGGACGGCCCCCCGCTGACCATCGGTCACCACGGCGATCCGCTCACCCTGCACCCCGACGAGCCGGCCGTCCGCGCCGTACCCCAGGTGACACCGCGACCGGCCCCCGAGCAACCACCACACCGCAGGCCCGCCGGCCGCTGACCGGGGGGCCCGCGGTCGGGGGTCGCCTCAGCTGAGCACGCCGGTCAGCAGTCCGACCAGGTCGCCGGTCGCGTCGGCGGCGCCCAGTGCCGGGAGGGCGCCGAGGGCGAGGACGGCCGCGGCGGCGGTCCACAGGCGTGGGGGAGGGGCCGTCTGCAGGGCCGCGATCCGGCGGGTGACGGCGCGGTCCGTGAAGGTGAGCGCGCAGCCGGTACGGGCGCCGCCCGCGGTGAGCGCGGCGCGGGCCAGGGCCCGGGCCGTGGTGTCACGGTCCCCGACGGCGGTCGCCGCCTGCTCGTCCGCCCAGCGCTCCACCAGGAAGGCCACCGTCGAACGGACCGGGATCAGCAGCGGGTCGGCCGCCGCGGCGAGCGAGGCCGCGGTCACCAGGAAGCCGTGCCGGTGCGCGAGATGGGCCCGCTCGTGGGCGAGCAGCACCCGGCGCTCGGCCGGTCCGAGGGCGCCCAGCATGGCGGAGGTGACCAGGATCCGGCCCGGCCGGCCGGGAATGGCGAACGCCTGCGGCACCCCGGAGTCCGCGACGATCAGCTCGGTGTCCCCCGGATGCCCCGCCGACAGCCGCCGCAGCGCCCGCCGGGTGCCGCGCTCGGCACGCACCGCACGGTGCACGCGACGGGCGACGACGGCGAGGGCCAGGCACGCGGCGATCCCGATGAAGCCCGGCACGGGATCGGCCAGCCGGTGCCCGTCCTGGCGCGCCTCGGCGATCACCGGGGGAGCGTCGCCCACCGACGCGGCCGCCAGCAGCATCAGCGACCAGGTGGTGGCCGCCGCGGTGAGCACGGCGGCGGAGGTCAGCACCCGTGCGGCGAGCGCCGGCGCCACCCGCCGGCCCAGCACCGGACCGACCAGCCGCAGCAGCAGCGACAGCAGCAGCGGGGTGTAGACGTCGATCCTCATGCGCCGCCTCCGCCGAGCAGGTGGCGCAGGACCCGCTCCTCCTCGGGGCTCAGTCCGGACACGAACTGCTGCAACGCGGCGATGGGGTCCGGACCGCGGTCGAGGGCGTCGTGCATCGCCTCGGCGGTCAGCTCGGCCGCGTTCTTCGCGGGCCGGTAGGCGCCGCGCCGCCCGTTCGCGTCGCGCAGCACGAGCCCCTTGTCGAACAGCCGCTTGAGGATGGTGTGCACGGTGTTGTAGGCCAGGCCGCCGCCGATCTCGGTCTGGATCTCGGCCGGCGTCAGCGGTCGCTCCGTGGCCCACAGCGTGGCCAGCACCTCGCTCTCCAGCGCCCCGGCGCTGCGCCGCTCCGCTCTGCCCGGGGAACCTGTGCCAGCCATGGCCCAACCTTACAGCGCGTAGGGCCGTCAGGCGGATGGCCGTGTTCACCCTGCGGCCGGGCATGATACCGGTTAATTTGTCCCTGTTTCTTGGCTTTTACATGCTTTCGCGCCCGTAGCCCTACAAGATGTAGGGTGACGCAGACCCTACAACCTGTAGGGGTGAAGGGTGGATGATGTCAGGCAGCGCGCACGCCACACTCGGCGGGACTCGCCGCGGCGGTCCGTGGACCGTGCCCCGCGGCACCCGGCGCGCCCGCGCCGACGGCCCCCTCGCGGTGGTCGCCGTCGCCTTCACCCTGGCCCAGCTCCTCCTCGTCCGGCCCGGCATGGGCCTCGGCTGGGACGAGACCGTGTACGTCAGCCAGGTCAGCCCGCACGCCCCGGCGGCCTTCTTCAGCGCACCCCGGGCCCGCGGTGTCTCCCTGCTCGTCGCACCCGTCGCGGCCTGGTCCTCGTCCACCCCGCTGCTGCGGATCTACCTGGCCGTACTGTCCGGCCTGGCCCTGTTCCTGGCGCTGCGCGCCTGGCGGGGGCTCTTCCCGGTCCGTGTCCTGGTCCTGGCGGGCGCCCTGTTCGCGTCGCTGTGGGTGACACTCTTCTACGGCCCGCAGGCCATGCCCAACTACTGGGTCGCCGTGGGCGCGCTCGCCGCCGTCGCCTGCTTCCTGCGCGCCGGCGCCGACCGCTCGGACCGGGCCGCCCTGTGGGGACTGGCCGCGAGCGGGGCGCTGATGGCCTGGATGCGGCCCACCGACGCGGTCTGGGCGACCCTCCCCCTGCTGGCCCTCGCCCTCTGGCGCCGCCTCTGGCGCCTCCTCGGCGTGCTCCTGGCCGGACTGGCGGCCGGGGTGGCGGAGTGGGTGATCGAGGCATACGTGGGCTACGGCGGTCTCGCCCGGCGGCTGGCCGACGGCTCCGCGATCCAGGGCGGCCTGGGCTGGAACGTCGCCGTCCTCGACCAGGTGCGCAGCCTGGGCGGGCGGGCGCTGTGCCGGCCCTGTACGGGCGCGCTGCCGAACCCGCTGCTCAGCGTCTGGTGGTTCGCCCTGCCGCTGCTCGCGGTGCTCGGCCTCGTCGTCGCCGTCCGGGCCCGGCGCACGCCGGCCACCCTGGTGCCGCTGCTGTGCGGGGCGACGGCCGCCTTCCCGTACCTGTTCATGATCGGATACGCGGCGCCCCGGTTCCTGCTGCCCGCCTACGCCCTGCTGGCCCTCCCGGTGGCCGGCGCGCTGGTCCATGCGGTGACCGTCCCCGGCCGCGCCCGGCGGACCGTGGCGGTGACGCTGGTGACGCTCGGCCTGGCCGTGCACCTCGCCGTCCAGACGGCCGTCCTGGTGCACACCGTCGACCGCACCACCGCCTCCCACCGCGCCTGGTCCCGTACCGCCGCCGAACTGCACCGCCTCGGCGTCCGTCCGCCCTGCCTGCTCAGCGGGCACGAGTCCGTCCCGGTCGCGTTCTACGCCGGCTGCTCCTCCGCGGCGACCGCCGGGCACAACGCCAACAGCACCGCGCGGGCCATCGCCCGGACCGCCGACCGCACACCGGTCGCCACCCTCGTCACCGCCGGGTCCCGGGCTCCCGCGTACGCACGGCACTGGCCGTCCGTCCCCTTCGGCGGGCTGCGCATCCACTACGCCGTACCGGCCGGCCGCCGATGACGTCCCCGGCGGGCCTCGCCACCGGTACCGGCCGCCGACGGGCCTACGGCCACACCGCCCTCTGCCTCGCCGTCCTGACCTGCGCGGCCTATCTGGCCCGCCGGCACTGGCCGCTCCTCGAGACGGGCGCCCTGCGGCTGGCCGTCGCCGACCAGGGCTGGCTGCTGGTGGGCGCGGCGGCCGCGGCCGGGACGTGGGCGGCCTCGGCGCTCGCCCAGCAGGGCGCGGTCATCCGGCGACTGCCCGGCGGACGCCTGGTGGCCGCCCAGTTCGCCGCCTGCGCCGCCAACCACGTGCTGCCCGCCGGACTCGGGGCCGGGGCGGTGAACCTGCGGTTCCTGATGCGCTGCGGGCTCCCGCCGGGCCGCTCGGCCAGCGCACTGGCGGTCAAGGCCACCGCGGGCGCCCTGGTCCGCGGCGCGCTGATCGCGTCGCTCGCCCCCTTCTGCCCGGGCCTGCTGCGGATCCCGCACGTCCCGCCGGCCGCCCTGGCCGCCGTGCTCGCGGCCGTCGTGCTGGTGGCCGGTCTGCTCGCCAGTCCGCTGTGGCCGCGCTGCCGGGCCGCCCTGGCGACCGTACTGGCCGACATCCGCGCCGTGCACGCCAGACCGCACCGTGCGGCGGCCCTGTGGGGCGGCTCGCTGGGCTTCGCCGCGCTGCACTCCCTGGTGCTGATCGCCGTCACCCGGGCGGTCGCCCTGCCCCTGCCGCCGGCCCGCGTGGCACTGCTGTACCTCGCCGCGAGCAGCGCCGCCGCCCTGCTGCCCACGCCGGGCGGCCTGGGCTCCCTCGACGCGGCGCTCGGCCTCGCGCTGACCGCGTCCGGGGCCCCGGCCGCGACGGCCGCCTCCGCCGTACTCGGCTACCGCCTCCTGACCGTGTGGCTGCCGCTGGTGCCCGGACTGCTGGTGCTCGGGATGCTGGTCCGCCGCAAGGCGCTGTGAGCGGGGTCCGCCCCGGCTTTTGCCCCGACATTGCCGCTTCATGACCAGCCGACTACATGGGTGTAGTCATGATGGTCATCGAATCATCGAAGTAAGGCATGCCTTCGCTAAGTCGGGGGCGAGGTGGCGGGGACGTGCCTGCCGGGAGGGCCACGACGCAATGTGGGACGACGCGTTTCCGAGTTTCCTGATCGGGCTGAGGGAGGGGCTCGAGGGCGGTCTCATCGTCTCCATCCTGGTCGCCACCCTCGTACGGGCCGGCGCGCGGTCCCGGCTGCCGCAGGTGTGGACGGGCGTCCTGGCCGCGATCGCCGTGGCGATGAGCTTCGGCGCGGTCCTCACCTTCACCGCCGCGTCCCTGTCCGCCACCGCCCAGGAGGCGTTCGGCGGCACCCTCAGTGTCATCGCCGTCGCGTTCGTCACCGGCATGGTGTTCTGGATGCGGCGCTCGGCCCGGAGCCTCTCCGGCGAGATCAAGGAGAAGGTCACCGGTGCGCTCGGCACGGGCGCGGGGGTGCTGGTGCTCACCTCGTTCCTCGCGGTGGGCCGTGAGGGTCTGGAGACCGCCCTGTTCCTGTGGACCACCGCCCGCGCGGCGGGTGAGTCCGCGGGCCCGCTGACCGGTGCGGGCATCGGGCTCGTGCTCGCGGCGGGCCTGTGCTGGGGCCTGTACCGCCGGGTCCTGAAGATCAACCTGACGAGGTTCTTCACGGCCACCGGCGCGGTCCTCATCGTCATCGCGGCCGGCGTCCTCGGCTACGGCCTGCGCGACCTCCAGGAGGGCGGCGTGCTCCCCGGCAGGACCGCGTACGCCGTCGACCTCGCCGGCGGCATCGACGCCGGCTCCTGGTACAGCACCCTCGTCCAGGGCGTCCTCAACCTGACCCCCACCATGACCTGGCTCCAGGTGACCGGCTACGCGGGCTACCTCGCGGTGGTGATGACCCTGTTCGTACGGGGCGTACGCGCCCCCGCCGCCACCACGGCGGCCACGTCCCGCGAGCCGCTGTCCCGCACGGGGGCTTCCCGGCCCGAAACCGCGTCCGGGGCTGGGCCGGGTTCCGTGTCCGGGACTGGGACCGTGCTCGGTGCGGAGCCCGCGGCCGGGGCCGCTGCCGGGCACGAGTCCTTGTCCGTGTCCGGGGCCGACGGGCCGAGCGCCGAGCCGGCTGCCGGCGCCGGGCTTGTTTCTCGCCCCGGAACCGCGTCCGCGGCTGAGCCGGGTTCCGCGTCCGGGGCCGGGACCGCGCCCGGTCCGGAACCAGTGCCCGATGCCGAGGACGGGTCCGAGCCCGAGTCCGTGGCTCGGCCGGGTTCCGAGGCGGGGGTTGGGACCGTGCTCGGTGCGGAGCCCGGGGCCGGGGCCGCTCCGGAGGAACCCGTGGCCGCGCCCGCTGCTGCCGGGCACGAGCCCGTGTCCGGGGTCGCCCCCGTGCTCGGGGGCGAGGCGGCGGTCGAGCCCGCCCATGGGCACGGGCGTGAAGCCGGGGCCGTGGTTCGGCGGCGGCCCCGGTGGGTCGTTCCCGTGGCCGTCGTTGCCGTGCCGGCGGTCCTGGCGGGGGTGGTCGTCGCGGTTGCGCGGCCCAAGCCGGCCGGGGGGCAGACAGTGGCCGTGTCCGGGAGCGAGTGCGGGAAGGGCTTCAGCGCGCCGAAGCCGGGGCGGCAGACCTTCCAGATGCACAACACGGGCGGCAAGACGTCCGAGGTGTACCTCATCAACCCGGCGACCGGCGCCGTCTACGGCGAGATCGAGGGTCTCGCCCCCGGCACCACCCGCGACCTGGTCGCCACGGTGGCGGGCGGCAGCTACGCGTGGCGGTGCGTGCCGACCGACGGCAAGGCAGTCACCTCCAAGGCCGTCAGCGTCACCGGCGGGGGAGCGGCCAAGGCGGTCGTACCGGTCTCGGAGAGCGACCTCGCGGCTCCCCTGAAGGCGTACAAGGCGTACGTGAACCAGGGCCTGGCCACACTCGTCACCCAGACCCGGACACTCGACGACGACATCGACGCCGGCCACCTCGACCGGGCCCGCGCCGACTGGCTGACCGCCCACCGCACCTACGCCTCCCTCGGCGCCGCCTACGGCACCTTCGAGGACTTCGACCAGAAGATCGACGGCCGCCCCGACGGGCTTCCGGACGGCGTGCGGGACAAGGACTTCACCGGTTTCCTCCGGATCGAGTACGGCCTGTGGCACGGCCGGCCGGCCAAGGACCTCCGCACCCCGGCCCGGCAGTTGGCCGACGCGGTCGCCGGACTGGCCACGGCCTTCCCCGGCCAGAAGTTCGACGCGGGCGACCTGCCCCTGCGCGCCCACGAGATCCTGGAGAACACCCTCCAGTTCGAGCTGACCGGCGACACCGACCAGGGCAGCGGCACCGGGCTCGCCACCGCCGACGCCAACCTGGCCGGCACCCGCGAGCTGCTCACCGTACTCAAGCCGCTGCTGACCAGCCGCGCGCCGAAGCTGCTGCCCACCGTCGACGGGGACATCGCCCGCCTGCAGAAGCTTCTGGACGCCGCCCACCACGGCAGCGGTTGGACGCCCGTCGACCGGCTCGCCCCTGCCGACCGGCAGCGGCTGAACGGTGCCACCGGACAGCTGCTGGAAGACCTCGCCCCGGTCCCGGACCTCCTCGAGATCAGGAAGTCCGCCTGATGAGCACCGAACACCCGCACACGGAACACCCGCACAACGAACGCCCGCACCTGGAAGGAACCCCTTCGATGTCCACTGCCGAAACGCCGGCCTGCCCCGTCGGCCCCGCCCGCCGCTCCTTCGTGCGGACCGCACTGGGCGCCGGCGCGGCGGGCGCGGTCCTGGCCGGCGGCGGCTTCGTGCTCGGCGAGAGCGGCGGCACCGCCCAGGCCCAGGACGCGGGTGCGGACAGCGGCGCGAAGGTCCCCTTCCACGGCCCCCACCAGGCCGGGATCATCACCCCGGCCCCGGCCGCCGCGACCTTCGTCTCCTTCGACGTCACAGCCGACGGCCGCAAGGGCCTCGAAGACCTGCTCAGGACCATCACCGAGCGGGCCCGTCTGCTCACCACCGGCGGCACCCCCACCGACCTCGGGGTCGGCGCCCCGCCCTCCGACAACGGCATCCTCGGCCCCGACGTCCCCCCGGACGCCCTCACCGTCACCGTCGGCGTCGGCGCCTCCCTGTTCGACGGCCGCTACGGCCTGGCCAAGGCGAAGCCGGCCCGGCTGACGCCGATGCGGACGTTCCCGAACGACAACCTCACCGCCGCCGAGTGCCACGGCGACCTGTCCCTGCAGATCTGCGCCGACCGCCAGGACACCGTGCTGCACGCGCTGCGCGACATCGCCCGGCACACCAGGGGCGCCATGCAGATCAGGTGGCGCATCGACGGCTTCCAGAACACCCCGCGCCCCACCGGCGCCCAGCGCAATCTGCTGGGCTTCAAGGACGGCATCGCCAACCCGGACGTCACCTCGGCCCGGGAGACCGGCCGGCTGATCTGGACGGGCGGCGGACAGGGCGAGCCGGCCTGGACGGAGGGCGGCAGCTACCAGGTGATCCGGATCATCCGGATGCTCGTGGAGTTCTGGGACCGGGTGTCGCTGACCGAGCAGGAGAAGATGTTCGGCCGCCGCAAGGACACCGGCGCCCCGCTGGACGGCGCCAAGGAGACCGACATCCCCCAGTACGCCAAGGACCCGCACGGCACGGCCATCCCGCTGGACGCGCACATCCGCCTCGCCAACCCGCGCACCGCCGCGTCCGACGACTCCCGCATCCTGCGGCGGGGCTTCAACTACGACCGGGGCGTGGACGACGTCGGCAACCTCGACATGGGACTGGTCTTCTGCTGCTACCAGCAGGACGTCAAGCGGCAGTTCGAGGCCACCCAGACGCGGCTGATCGACGAACCCCTCGTCGACTACATCTCCCCGACGGGCGGCGGCTACTTCTTCGCGCTCCCCGGCGTGCGGGACTCCGGGGACTGGCTGGGCCGGGGGCTGCTGGCGGCCTGACTTTCCCCCGGCATGGCCAAGGTCTGCCCCCGGCTTTACTGCGCATCCCATTGTTCGTGCTGTGCGTTGGCACAAGGCTGGGCCATGGCCGACCCCGGTTCCGCACAGCACCTCCCCGCGGGGAACCGGGGCCGGCGAACGGGACCGGCCGGGGCGTCACTGCCGTAACCGCAGGTCCTTGCACCATGTGGCCGTCGTGGCCCCGGTGCCGGCCGAGGCCCACCGCGGTGTGCTGCCCCCGCGCGCCGTCGACGGCGTACCGGAACTCCTCGACCTGGGCGTACCGCACGAGCGCCGGCAGAGCGCTGCCGAGCGGCGCCACCCCGGCGGCGTCGCGCGCGAAGTCGTACATCAGGCCGTGGGTGCCGTGCCGGCGCTCCGAATTGTCCCACCAGCGGGCGATCTCCTGCCGCCGCACCCCGGTCGGGTACAGCCGCGAGACCGAACACGCCCCGGCCGGCCGCGATGGCCAGGCTGAAGGCCCGGGCGGTCTCGGTCGCCGCGCGCAGTCATCCCCGCGTCGGCAGCCGGTCGCACCGCGTGTGCGGGAGTGATGACAGCGGCACTCGTCGGGCATTGGAGATCGACTGGCCGGTAATTTTCCCCCCGGCCGTCACCGAGCGGCAACTCCCTTGCTGGTCAGGGCGTTTGCTGTGGATGTGATTAGGGTTCCGGCAGCGGGAAACGCGGACCGGGTACCCCTGACAGCGACAGGCGCCGGGCGCCGAGAGGGAGGCGGTCATGACCGGTCAGCAGCCGGAGCAGACCCCGATGGGCGACGACGCGTACCAGCCCACCGGGACCAACGAGGAACAGCAGGACGCCGCGCCCCTGGACCTGCAGGACGCGGTGGACGAACGGACCTATGACGACAGCCTCGACGAGGGTTATTCGCCCCCGGAGAAGCCGCTGGGCGTCACCCGGTACGGGACCACCGCGGCCGAGCAGCACGAGGGCGAGAGCCTCGACCAGCGGCTGGAGCAGGAGCGGCCCGACGTGACCCCGCCGCCCGGCGACGCCGTGGGCGACCTGCCGGGCGGAGAGGGCGAACCCGTCGATCCGGAGGCGGGCGGCGACCGCGCCGGCCGGCTCGTGGCCCCCGACGAGGGCGCCCACCCCGCCACCACGAAGGAGACCGTCGCGGAGGACGTGGGCATCGACGGCGGCGCGGCCGGAGCGGAGGAGGCGGCGGTGCACATCGTCGAGGACGAGACGGCACTGCCCGAGTAGTGCCGGTCAGTCTCCCAAGTGGTCTATCTGGCGCAGCTTGTTGGTGGCATCCAGAGCGGCGACCTTGTAGGACTCCGCGAGTGTCGGGTAGTTGAACACGGCGTCGACGAGATAGTCGACCGTGCCGCCGCAGCCCATCACGGACTGGCCGATGTGGATCAGCTCGGTGGCGCCCGTGCCGAAGCAGTGCACGCCGAGCAGCGTGCGGTCCTCGGGGGAGACCAGCAGCTTGAGCATGCCGTGCGAGTCGCCGATGATCTGGCCGCGGGCCAGTTCCCGGTAGCGGGCGATGCCCACCTCGAACGGCACGCTGTCCGCGGTGAGTTGGTCCTCCGTGCGGCCGACGAAGCTGATCTCCGGAATGGTGTAGATGCCGATCGGCTGAAGGTCGTGCATGCGGTTCACCGGCTCGCCGAACGCGTGGTAGGCGGCCGCCCGGCCCTGTTCCATCGAGGTCGCGGCCAACGCGGGGAAGCCTATGACGTCGCCGACGGCGTAGATGTGCGGCACCTCGGTGCGGTAGTGCTCGTCCACCGTGATCCGGCCGCGGGGGTCCGCCGACAGGCCGGCCTTGCCCAGGTCGAGTTCGTCGGTGACGCCCTGGCGGCCCGCGGAGTACATCACCGCGTCGGCGGGGATCTTCTTGCCGCTCTCCAGGACGGTCAGGGTCCCGCGCTCATGGCGTTCCACGGCGGCGACGGTCTCCCCGAACCGGAAGGTGACGGCCAGGTCCCGCAGGTGGTACTTGAGCGACTCGACGACCTCCACGTCGCACAGGTCCAGCATCCCGGGGCGCTTCTCCACCACCGTGACCCGGCTGCCCAGCGCCGCGAACATCGAGGCGTACTCCATGCCGATCACACCGGCACCCACGATGACCATGGAGCGCGGCACCCGCTCCAGCGTGAGCACGTTGTCCGAGTCCAGGATCGTGCGCCCGTCGAACTCGACGCTGCCCGGGCGGGCGGGCCGGGTGCCGGTGGCGATCACGATGTGCTCCGCGCTCAGCAGCCGCTCGTCACCGGTCACCTCCCGCAGGGCGACGGTGTGCGGGTCCACGAAGCGGGCCGTGCCGGCGTGCAGGGCGACCTGGTTGCGGGAGAGCTGGCTGCGGATGACGTCCGTCTCCCGGCCGACCACGTGCTGGGTGCGCGCGATCAGGTCCCCGACGGTGATGTCCTCCTTCAGGCGGTAGCTCTGCCCGTACAGATCGCGCTGGGTGAGTCCGGTGAGGTACAGCACCGCCTCGCGCAGGGTCTTGGAGGGGATGGTGCCGGTGTGTAGGGAGACCCCGCCGACCATGTCGGGGCGGTCGACGACCGCGACCCGCCGGCCGAGCTTGGCCGCGGCGATGGCGGCCTTCTGGCCGCCGGGTCCGGATCCGATGACGAGCATGTCGAAGTCGAAGTCGGGCATCCCCCGGAGTCTGCCAGCCCACGCCCCCACAGCGGAAGGCTGATCGGAAAACCATCCCGCGCCGTATGCGACTGCCACGCCCGGGCACACCACAACCACCGGCCCCGGCAGGACACTCCGGGGCCAGTGGCCTTGAAGCTGTCGAGCCCTAGGGGAGCAGCTTCTCGATGGCGGACGGGCCCTCGGTCTCCAGCTTGCGCCTCGCCCACTCGAGGTTCGCCGGGGTGACGTCCCGGCCCGCGGCCATCACCATGTCCTCCGCCGTGATGTCCCGGCCGGGGGAGGTGTGGAGCAAGGAGTCCGGGGTGCGCAGGTCGTCCGACAACCGGGACGCTTCGGGTTCTGACGTCGACATGATGCCTCCTCCTCGGGCCCGGACGGCACGTACCGCGAGACCGGGGCCCACTCTCACCATTCACCGCCTGGGCGCGCCCTGCATCCGGAGCGGCCTCAAGCTCGATGACGAGGTACCTGGACACGGCGGAAGGAAACCCCCGGACCTACGCTGGAAGCAGCCCGCACGCCCGGACCGGGAGGCTGCCATGGCCGAGACGCGGCTGCCGCAGGACACACCGGGGCGCCCCCGCCCCCTGCCGATCGCCGAGCACGGGCTGATCGGCGATCTGCGCACCGTGGCCCTGGTGGGCAGCGACGGCACGATCGACTGGTACTGCTGCCGGGCCTTCGACCGGCCCAGCGTCTTCGCGGCGATCCTGGACCCCGAGCGCGGCGGGGCCTTCGAGCTCGCGGCGGCCGTACCGGCCCGGACCAAGCAGTTCTACTTCCCCGACACCAACGTACTGATCACCCGGTTCTACACGCAGGACGGTGTCGGGGAGATCCAGGACTTCATGCCCGTGACCGGCGAGGCCGCCGAGACCGGCCGGCACCGCGTGATCCGCCGCGTCCTGTGCGTCCGCGGCACCGTCCCCTTCCGGGCCCGCATCGCACCGCGCTTCGACTACGGCGCCGCCCCGCACGCCCTGACCATGCTCGGCGAGACCGCCCTCTTCGAGTCCCGGGACATGGCCCTCGCACTGACCGCCACCGTGCCGCTGGAGGGCGACGGTGCGGACGCGCTCGCCGACTTCAAGCTCACCGAGGGCGAGACCGCCGTGTTCGCCCTCGACCAGGTCGGCGAGAACGTACCACCGCGCGGCTGCCCCCACATGGAGGCCGAGCACGAGTTCGCCGCCACCGTCGCCTACTGGCGGCGCTGGCTGTCCCAGTCCCGTTACCGGGGCCGCTGGCGCGAGATGGTCCACCGCTCCGCCCTCACCCTGAAACTGCTCACCTACGCCCCGACCGGCGCCATCGTGGCCGCGCCCACCACCAGCCTCCCCGAACAACTCGGCGGCGAGCGCAACTGGGACTACCGCTACGTGTGGGTCCGCGACGCCGCCTTCTGCGTGTACGCCCTGCTGCGGCTGGGCTTCTCCGGCGAGGCCGAGGCGTTCATGCGGTTCGTGACCACCCACATCAGCCCCGGAGACGGCCGCGGGTCGGGCCCGCTGCAGATCATGTACGGCATCGACGGCCGCACCGACCTGCCCGAACGCGAACTGGGGCACCTGTCCGGCCACCAGGGCTCCGCCCCCGTCCGGGTCGGCAACGCCGCCGCCGACCAGCTCCAGCTCGACATCTACGGCGCCCTGATCGACTCGATCTACCTCTACGACAAGTGGGCCGAGCCCATCCCCAGCGGCCAGTGGGACGACGTGTGCCACCTGGTCGACTGGGTCTGCGACCACTGGGACCAGCCCGACGAGGGCGTGTGGGAGACCCGCGGCGGCCGCAAGAACTTCCTCTACTCCCGTCTGATGTGCTGGGTGGCCATCGAACGCGCCATCCGCCTCGCCAACCGGCGGGGCCTGCCCGCCGACATCGTCCGCTGGCGGCAGAGCCGGGACACCATCTACCGGCGGATCATGGACCGCGGCTGGTCGCAGCGGCGCCGCGCCTTCGTCCAGCACGAGGACGGCGACGTCCTCGACGCCTCGGTGCTGATGATGCCGCTGGCCAAGTTCATCGCCCCCACCGACCCCAAGTGGCTGTCCACCCTGGACGCGCTGACCGAGGAGCTGGTCTCCGACTCCCTCGTCTACCGCTACGACCCGCAGGCCAGCCCGGACGGGGTGCGCGGCGACGAGGGCACGTTCTCGATCTGCTCGTTCTGGTACGTCGAGGCGCTGGTGCGCGCCGGACGGCTGGAGGAGGCCCGGCTGGCGTTCGAGAAGATGCTCACCTACGCCAACCATCTCGGCCTGTACGCCGAGGAGATCGGCCGCACCGGCGAGCAACAGGGCAACTTCCCGCAGGCGTTCACCCACCTGTCCCTGATCAGCGCCGCCTTCAACCTGGACCGCGCCCTCGGCTGACCCGCCCGTATGTCCCGGCGCCGCACCGACTGTAACCGGTGTGTCACAGCCGTGCGCGGCACCACAACTGAGCCCTGACCTCTCGTGTCGAACAGGGCGTCGGTCACCAAAAGGGACCAGACGGACCGTCAGAAGACCCTGGGGGAACGGGACATGACCCGCTTCGCACGCACGACCCGGCGCACCACGGCCTCGGCCGCCGCCACGGCCGCCTCCTTCCTGCTGCTGGCCGGCGCCGGCATCCTGGCGGCGCCGGCCGCGTTCGCCGGAGTCCCCGGCGGCACCAGCGCCGCCGACCGCAACAGCGACTTCAACGGCGACGGCTACGCCGATGTCGTCATCGGCGTCCCCGAGGGCACCGTCGACGGCAAGGAGGGCGCCGGATACATCACCGTCCAGTACGGCGCCCCGAACGGCATCGGCACCAACACCACGGTGCCCAGGGGCCGTACGGCGGTCATCAGCCAGTCCACCAGGGGCGTGCCCGGCACCTCGGAGGCCTGGGACGACTTCGGGCAGGCGGTCGCCACCGGCGACCTGGACGGCGACGGCTACGACGACGCCGTCATCGGCGCGCCCGGCGAGGACGAGGGCAGCGTCGCGGACGCGGGCCGGGTGACCGTCCTGTACGGCTCCAAGGCGGGCCTGGGTGCCGAACGGACCGCCTCCGTCACCGCGGCCGCGCCCGCCCGCGGGGCCCGGTTCGGCCTCGCGGTGGCCGCCGCGCGGTTCACCGGGGACACCGACGCCGACCAGCTCGTCGTCGTCGACCAGAAGGTGGGACTGACCGCCTTCACGTACCACGCGGGCGTCCTGCGGCGCGTCGGCGCCCCGCACTCCACCGGGCACAAGCTCCAGCCCGGCTATGTGACCACCGGCGACTACGACCGCGACGGCTTCGCCGACCTCGTCGTCTCCGGCTACAGCCCCGACGACGACTACACCCAGGGCTGGTCGGCGTACTACGCGGGCGGCCCCGAGGGCCTGCGCTACCGGCGGGATCTGCACGGCGGCCTGGGCACGGCCTCCGGCGACATCAACCGCGACGGCTACGACGACCTCGTCGTCGGCCAGCTCAGCGCCGCCGACGAGTCCACCGGGGACGCGAACGCGCCCGGCGGCCTGGTCGGCGTCTACTACGGCGGCGAGGACGGCCCGGCCGGGACCCAGGGCCCCGGCAGCTCCGCGCAGTGGTGGTCGCAGAACTCCCCGGGCGTGCCCGGCACCGCCGAGCAGGGCGACGCCTGGGGCCAGGACCTGTCCGTGGCCGACGTGAACGGCGACGGCTACGCCGACGTGGCGGTCGGCGCGCCCGGCGAGGACGTGGGCACGGTCGCCGACGCGGGCGCGGTGTGGCTGCTGCGCGGCACCGCGAAGGGCCTGACCGGGTCCGGCGCCCAGTCCTTCGACCAGAACACCCGGGGGATTCCCGGCACCGCCGAGGCGGACGACGGCTGGGGCTCCCAGGTGCGGCTGGTGGACACCGACGGCGACGGCCGCGCCGAGCTGCTCGCGTCGGCGTCCGGCGAGAACGCCGGCGACGGCGCGGTGTGGCTGCTGCCCGCGAGCGGCGGCGGCCTGCTCGCCGACGGCTCGTGGGTCTACGGCGCCGCCGCACTGGGCGGGAACGGCCACGCGGCCCGTTTCGGTGCGGTGATCGACGAATAGTCCCATAGGACCGGATCATGGCGGTATGCCCGGCGGTCGGTCGGGTACGCGGTGGTCTCCGGAAAAGCACAGCGACGCTGGGTCAGAAGACGGAGGCAATCCCATGACCAGCAGCACCGAGACCGGCGACGTCACCGGTACCCGGGACAAGGACTACAACCTGATCTGGTATGTCGAGGCGTGCCTGAGCAACGCCCTGCGTCTGGAGCAGTACATCCAGGACGCGGAACGCGACAAGGACCAGGAGATCGTCGAACTGTTCCGCAAGGCGCAGTCGGACAGCCGCAAGGGCGCCGAACTGGGCAAGCAGCTGCTGCGCTCGCGGCTGAACGGCAGCTGACCCGCGCCCTGGGGCCCGGCCGTCGTACCAGCCGACGGCCGGGCCCGTCCGTCTGTCCGGCCCGTCTCCTCCAGACCGGCTCAGGGCAGCGCCTGCTCCGCCCAGATGATCTTGCCGCTGGGGGTGTAGCGGGTGCCCCACCGCTCGGACAACTGGGCGACGAGGAACAGGCCGCGTCCGCCCTCGTCGGTGGTCGCCGCGTACCGCAGGTGAGGTGAGGTCGTGCTGCTGTCGGACACCTCGCAGATCAGGGCCCGGTCGTACAGCAGCCGTACGCCGATGGGCCCGCGGCCGTAGCGGATGGCGTTGGTGACCAGCTCGCTCAGGATCAGCTCCGTGGTGAACGCCAGGACGTCCAGACCCCACTCCTCCAACTGCCGCGTCACCGACGCCCGTACCTGAGAGACGGCCGCCGGGTCGGACGGCACCTGCCACTCGGCGACCCGGTCGGCGCCCAGCGAGCGGGTACGGGCCACGATCAGGGCGACGTCGTCGCTCGGCCGGGCCGGCAGCCGGTCCAGCACCGCCCGGCAGGTGTCCTCGGGCGAGTCCCCGGCCCGCTTCAGCGCGGTGCGCAGCAGCTCCAGGCCCTCGTCGATGTCCCGGTCCCGGTCCTCGACCAGCCCGTCCGTGTACAGCACCAGCCGGCTGCCCTCCGCCAGCTCCAGCTCGGCGGACTCGAAGGGCAGCCCGCCCAGCCCCAGCGGAGGACCGGCGGGCACGTCCGGGAAGTCGACGCTCCCGTCGGGCCGGACCACCGCGGGCGGGGGATGGCCGGCCCGGGCGACGGTGCAGCGGCGGGCGACCGGGTCGTACACCGCGTACAGACAGGTCGCCCCGGTGACCACCGCGCTGCCGTCCGCGGGGGTCTCGTCCTGGTCGATACGGGCGACCAGCTCGTCCAGCAGGGCCAGCAGCTCCTCGGGCGGCAGGTCCAGCGCGGAGAAGTTGTGCACCGCCGTGCGCAGCCGCCCCATGGTGGCCGCGGCGTGCAGCCCGTGCCCCACGACGTCCCCGACCACCAGCGCCACCCGGGCCCCGGACAGCGGCAGCACGTCGAACCAGTCCCCGCCGACCCCGGCCTGCGCGGGCAGGTAGCGGTAGGCGATCTCCAGGGCGCTCTGGTCGGGCAGGGAGCGGGGCAGCAGGCTGCGCTGGAGGGTGACCGCCATGCTGTGCTCGCGGGTGTAGCGGCGCGCGTTGTCGATGGACACCGCCGCGCGGGCGACCAGTTCCTCGGCGAGGGCCAGTTCCTCGGCGTCGAACGGCTCGGGCTTCTGCGACCGCCAGAAGTTCGCCACGCCCAGCACCAGGCTGCCCGCCCGCAGCGGCACGGCGATCAGCGAGTGGATGCCGTACTCCACGATCTGCTCGGTGCGTTCCAGGTCCTGCGCCAGCCAGCCCGCGGCCTCGCGCAGCCGGGGCTCCACGACCGACTGGCCGGTGGCCAGGCTGCGGGCCTGCGGCGAGGTCGCCACGAACCGGATGCGCCGGCCCACCGGATACAGCGGGGCGTCCTCGCGGACGCCGCTGCACGCGGTGCGGCGCAGGGCGTTCCCCGGCCGTGGCTCCGCCCCCTCGATCACGGCGTCGAACAGGTCCACCGTGGCGAAGTCCGCGAACCGGGGGACGGCCAGCTCCGCCAGTTCCTCGGCGGTGCGGCTCACATCGAGGCTGGTGCCGATGCCGACCCCCGCGTCGTACAGCATGTCGAGGCGTTCGCGGGCCACTTCCGCCCGGCCCGACAGGGCGCGCAGCTCCGTGGAGTCGCGCAGCGTGGTCACGCTGCCGGGCGGGCCGCCCCTGAGGTCCGTCGGCCGCTGGTTGATCGCCAGCAGCCGGTCCTTGACCAGGCGCACCTCGTCGGTGGCGACCCGGCCCGAGGCGAGCAGCCCGGCGGTGTCGGCGTCGAGGCCGAGTTCGAGCACATGGCGGGCCTCGGCGTCCTCGGGCAGGTCGAGCAGGCGGTGCGCCTCGTCGTTGGCGAGCAGCAGCCGGCCCTCGCCGCTGACGATGAGCACGCCCTCCCGGACGGCGTGCAGCACCGCGTCGTGGTGCTCGTACATGCGGGTCATCTCGGACGGGCCGAGGCCGTGCGTCTGCCGCAGCAGGCGCCGGCTCACCAGGGCCGTGCCCGCGGTGGCCAGGGCCAGTGCCGCCGCGGCGGAGGCCAGCAGCAGCGGCAGTTGCTGGTCGGCGGCACCGCCGACGTGCGCGGTGGTGATGCCGGAGGACACCAGGCCCACGACGGTGCCGTCCGGTGCCTTGACCGGGACCACGACCTGCACCAGCGGCCCTATGGTGCCGTTGACGTGTTCGGTCACGATGCGTCCGGCCTGCGCGGGCGCGATCGTGCCGACGAACTTCTTGCCGATGCGGTCCGGTTTGGGGTGGGTGTAGCGGATCCCGTCGGTGTTCATCACCACGACGAAGTCCACCCCGGTGGCCTTGCGAGCGGCCTCGGCCCTCGGCTGGAGCAGGGCCGTCGGGTTCTTGCTGCGCAGTGCCGCGACCGTGCCCGGGGCGTTGGCGAAGGTCTCGGCGACGGCGAGGGACCGGTTCTGCGCCTCCAGATCGCTGTCGTGCCGGACCTGGAGGACCTGCGCCACCACGGCCGACACGACCAGCAGCAGCACGATCACCACCTGCAGCACGAACACCTGTCCGGCCACGCTGCGTCCGCCCATCGACCGCAGCCCGCCGGCTCCTTCGCGGCGCGATCCGGTGCCCTCCTGCCGCGGTGGGAGCGGTGCCTGCGGTTCTCCGGACCCACGGACCGGCCGTAGCGCGATCCGGCCCAACAGTCGGACCATGAGCCCATGTCTACACTGCCCGGCCTCCCGAGGCGAGAGGCGCTCATGAGATAACTGCCTGTGATCGGCGGGGCGGCGGCTCAGCGTGGGCGCCCGGGGGCCGTGCGACGGGTGGCCAGGAGCAGGGCGACGTCGTCGGGACGGTCGGCGGCGTGGCGGGCCGTGGCGGTGAGACGGTCGGCGACGCCGGACAGGGAGCGGCCGCCCCGGCGCCCGGCGGCGGCCCCGGCCCGGGCCAGGGCGACGCGCAGCGCGCCGATGCCGACGTCGATGTCCGTGCCGGGCCGCTCGACGAGCCCGTCCGTGTACAGGGCGAGGATCGCGTCGGGCTCCAGGGTCAGTTCCGTCACCGGGTACTGCGCGTGCGGGTCCACGCCCAGAACGACACCGCCGGGCAGCTCCAGGACCTGGGTCCGCCCGTCCGGTGAGCGCAGCAGCGGCGGCAGATGCCCGGCGCGGGCGACCCGGGCCGCCCCGGTGGCGGGGTCGAGGCGCAGGTAGCAGCAGCTGGCGAACTGCCCGGGGTCGAGGTCGATGAGCAGCCGGTTCGTCCCGCTCATGACCTCGTCGGGCGGACGGTCCCCGAGCGCGAAGGCCCGGACCGCGCTGCGCAGCTGCCCCATCGTCGCCGCCGCCTGCACGCCGTGCCCCTGGACGTCCCCGATGACCAGCGCCAGGCCGTCCCCGGCCTCGACCACGTCGTACCAGTCCCCGCCGACGTCCATGCCCTGCGTGCCGGGCAGATAGCGCCCGGCGGTCTCCACCTGCGGGTGCGTCGACAGCCGCCGCGGCAGCAGCGCCTGCTGGAGCCCCCGGGCGAGGGCCGCCTCGGTGTCGTAGCGCTGCGCCTTCTCCATGGCGTGCGCGATCAGCCCGGCGAGCGCGGTGAGGACCGTGCGTTCCTCCGTGCTGAACCCGCGGGGACGCTCGAAGCCCAGGATGCAGGAGCCGACCGGGCGCCCCGAGGCGATCAGCGGCAAAAAGGCGCGGGCGCCCTCCGTGGCGTCCAGCGGGATGCCCGGGTAGGCCGCGTTCAGCAACTCCATGGACTCGAAGAAGATGGGCCGGCCCGTGGTGAGCGTCTCGACGCCGGGCAGCCGGGCGTCGAGGCCGACGCCCTCGAACGGGGCGAGGAAGCCCTGCGGGAAGCCGGTCTCCCACGCCAGGTACAGGTGCCGCTCCTGGAGCAGGTAGATCGCCAGTCGCCGCCCGCCGAACGCGGGCAGCAGCTCCCGCATGACGACCTCCGACACCTGGCGCGCGGTGACCGCGTCGGTCAGCGCGATGGCCAGGGCGATGGGCCGGTACAAGGGGGCCATCGAGGGACCGGCCGGCGGGTCGCCCGGCGCGGGCTCGACCGGCGGCAGCTCCACATGGGTGTCCAGCGATGCGTCGATCCGGTCCGCCGGGACGACGGTGCAGGTGAGCGTGTCCGGACCGGCGTGCAGGGACAGTGCCAGCCAGTCGCCCTCGCCGTCGCCCTCGTCCGGGGGCCGCCGGACGTGGAAGTGCACCGGCTCGGGGGAGAGCAGGGCACCGCGGATGTGGTCCTCGTACGGCGGCCGGCTCAGCCACGGCAAGGCCTCCCCGAAAGCCCGCCCGAGCAGCCGCTCCCGGTCCTGGCCCAGCAGGCGTGCCGCGGCCGGATTGGCGTACACGACCACACCCAGCCGGTCCAGGCAGAACACCCCCTGCGGCAGCGGGTCGGCCGCCGCGGCGGCGGACGCGGCGGGGCCGGGATCAAGGACGAGGCCCCGGACCAGGGGCGTGCCGGCCTGGTCCGCCGGGGGCCACAGCTCCAGCAGCCGCGCGGTCCCGTCGGCCGCCCGGACGTGCAGCGGCAGCGGCGGAGGTGTTCCGGCGGCCGTGTCGTCGAGCGCCGCCATGATCTGGTGGTCGTCGGCCGGGGCCAGCGCCTGAGCGAGCGCTTCCCCCGTCGCGGCGAACTCCTCGGGAAGCGCGCCCAGCAGGTCGTGCAGCCGGCCGTCCGCGGTCACCGCGGAGGTCGCCGGGTCCCAGGTGAACCGTCCGACGGGCCAGGGCACCGGGCGGGCCGCGGGCGGGCGCACGCACAGCGGTTCTCCGTCCCAGACGACCGCGTCCTCCTCGTCTTCCGCCAGCGCGCGCAGCTCGGCGCCCAGTTTCTCGGCCAGGGCGGCCAGCCCGTCGGGCTCGGGCAGCTCGTCTCCAGCGTCCGTCGCGGCCGGCCGCAGCACGGTCAGTACGCCGAGAGCCGACTTCGCCCCCGGCACGGGCGCGTAGAGCGACCCGAACTGGAACGGCAGACCCGCCGCGAGCTGGGGATAGCGGCGCACCGTCTCCGTGGCGTTCGGCAGCACCACCTGGATGCCGAGCCGGTAGGCGTCGGCGACCGGAAAGGGTTGCTTCATGTGCAGCTGCCACCAGGGCCGGAACAGTGGACCGGGCAGCCCCACCAGCACCGCGAGACGCAGCAGCCCGGGCGCGTCGGCGGGCAGGTAGACGCCGCTCACGTGTCCGCCGGTCGTGCCGAGCGCCCGGATCGAGGCGTCGACGAGCAGCCGGGCAAGCCGTCCGCGGGCCCGGTGTGCCTGCTCCCCGCTCCCAGTCATCGGCCTCCGCCCCGTCCGTGCGCCGCCGGGTGGGTGACACAGCAAGAATGCGTCACGACGACCGGAAAACGCACCTGGGCGGACGCTATGAGTCCGAGCCCCGCCGTGCGGCGGCGACGCGGCCGGCGGTCAGTGGGCCGGCACCGCCCTGAGAGTGAGCCGCCCTTCCTCCCGCCCGGCCGCCATGGCGAACGCGCAGGTGTCGACCTCGAGGCAGAGCTCCATATCCTCGGGGTGGACCCCCGTCCAGCCGCGCCGTACCCCGTCGGCGAGCCGGGCGGCGCCGTCGGAGTGCCGGGCGCGGGTGACGTAGGGCGCCGGGCCGGCGGTGCCGGAGGTGGCGCGGGCCGCGATGTACTGGGCACAGGCCAGGTCCTCCTCCGCCCGGCCGCCGTCGCCGGTGACGACGAAGGTGACCGCCCTCGGCCGCTCGCGGCGCAGGAGCTCTGCCGTGGCGCCGGCCACCGCGAAGCTCGCGCACAGCAGGAGCGGGGCGTCGGCGACCGCCAGGGCGCCCACGGTGCCCGCGGTGGTCTTCTGCACCACGGTACGGCCCGCCACGTCGAGCGAACGGAGCTGGGCGGGGGAGTTGGCCAGGTCGAAGCCGGGTATCGGGGCGCCGTCCTGGAAGGCCAGCCAGCCGGGGTGACGGGCCTTCAGCTCCAGTGCCTCATCGGTGGTTTCCGTGAAGACGATCTTCTCCGCTCCCTGCCGCAGGGCCCCGGCGGCCACGGTGAACGCGCGCATCACGTCGATGACGACGGCGGCCTCGGGCGTCCCGGACACACCGGTGATGGAGGTGAACGTCGACTGCATCGCACCATGATGAGGCGGCGCGCGGCGCGGCGGGGGCCGCGGGGTCAGGATTCGGCCTCGTCCGGCGGCAGCGGCCGGGCGGCACGCATGCTGCGCAGGGCGAGGAGCAGGACGCCGATGTCGTCGAGGTACACCGGGTCGGGCAGCAGGTCGGCCGGCAGGACCAGATAGAGGACGGCGCCCCAGAAGACCCAGCGCGAACCGGTGGGCAGGCCGGCGCGGCGCAGGGTCCGCCGGGTGCGCACCAGTCGTACGAGGACGGTGAGGGCTCCGGCGAGCAGGGCCGCCGCGACGACGGCGGCGACCACGAGCCAGGTGGTGGGCACGTCCACGTCCACGGGGCCTCCTCCTCGCGACCTCGAGTTCCCCTACGTTTTCCCCGAAAGGGTCACGACATCCGTTCGGTCTCCTCCGCGTCGCCCTCCCCGCTGTCGTCGGGGTCCCGCGCGGCGGGGAGGGCCGGCGCCGGACGGAGTGCCCTGGCGCCGGTCCTGAAGCGCTCGAAGGTCCGGGTCAGCTGCTGCAGCGGTGAGGCGGGCGGCGTGGCGGGCGGCTCGGGGGGCGGGGCGGGGGCGTCACGGAAGGCGGCCAGCGCCTCGCCCGCGCGCTCGGCGGCCTCCCGGTAGAGGTCGCGGGACTTCGTCATCGCCTCGAGGGCCTCGGCGTACCTGGCGACGAGCTCCCGCTGCCGGGCCAGCTCCTCCTCGAGGGTCCGCAGCGTCCACTTCTCCCGCAGGCCGGTCAGCGCCTCCTCGGCGCCCTCGGGGAGCGGCCGGGGAAGGGCGGTGAAGTGGCGCAGTATGCCGATGAGTTCGGCCGGTTCCGAGCCGTCCAGGAAGATACTGCGCACCGAGTGGTCCCGGCCGTCGTACCCGGGCGGGGCCGGCTGCGGCGGGAGGAGCACCGCGCCGCCGCGGGGCACCTCGACGCCGAGGTCCTTCAGGGCGTAGTTGACGGCGCGCAGCTGGTGCGGGGCGGCCCGGTGCTCCACGACCCGGTGCCGCAGCCCGGGCGGCAGCAGCCGGGTGAGCGGCAGCCTGCCGTGCTCGTCCGGGGTCATCGCCTCGTGCACGACGAGGTTGACGCACCAGGACTCGCGCGCCGTGTCGCGCAGGACGCGCCGCATCTCCTTGTCGTCGGCGGGGAGCGGGTTGACCTGACGGAAACGCAGGTCCGGCACGACGTGGTGGTGGTCCCAGGCGGTGGCCGTGCCGTCGGGGTCGTCCGGCCAGAACATCGTGGCGGGCGACGGCCACGCGTCGTCCCACGGGCGTTCCGCCTCCGCGACGAGGGTCCACTCCCGGCCCTCCTCCCGGCTCTGCGGCGGCAGCAGGGTCAGGCGGGCCCTGACCGCCACACCGCCGTCGACCCGCCAGCGCGCCTCGAACACCCGCCCGGGCGTGTCCTCGGGATCCGGCGGTTCGGTGAAGTCGTCGAGGACCTCGTCCACCTTCAGCCGGCGCAGGGTGCGGCGGAGGACGTCCTCGGAGATGGACCCGGTGTGGCGACCGCGGGCCAGCCACACGGTACGGGGGGTCGTGGCGCGGTCGGTGGCGGAGTTCGACATGAGCCAATCTGCGGAGGGGGACGGTGGGCGCCCCCCAGTATCGCGGTCGGTGATCGCGACACGTAGGGCGGGGCCCGCGTTTCGCGGGGGCTCGCGTGGCGCGCACGGGGTGTGCGCGGCGCACTGCGAGGGGTGGTCGTTCACACATGCCCGTGATCTGTCCAGGGCACGACAATGGACGCGGACGGGGTCCGCTCACCATCCGCTTGGGGCGGACCCCGTCCGCCCGTCATGCCCACGACGCGATCCGGCCGGGCGAGGCCGGACCGGCCCCACCGCCACGCCCCCCACCGCCATGGCCTCGCGCCGCCGGGGAAACCGTTCGTCATGGACACCATGACAACAGCCGTGCGGCGCCCGGCCGTTCTCCTCGCGGTCCTGCTCGCCGCGACGGGCTGCGGCGGGGGCCACCAGGACACGCGTCCGCTCGCGGCGCTGCCGGGCGGCCCCGCTCCCGCCCGCCTGGTGATCACCACCGACAACGGGCTCCGGCTGCGCCCCGCAGACGGCGACGGAGCCGACATCGGGGTCGACGTCGACCGGCGTGTGGACCACCGCTGGTCCCACCACGGCGGCACCTGGGTGCTGGACCTGTCCTGCCCGGAGCACGGCGACCGGGCGGGCCGGTGCCCGCGCATGCCCGAGGTGGACGTCCCGGCGGGCACGGCCGTCACCGTCTCCGCCCGCAACGCCGGCATCGACGCGGCGGGGGTACCCGGCGCGCTGGACCTGACGACCGTCAACGGCGATGTGACGGTGACCCGCTCGGGCCGGGACGGGGCCGCCGTACGGCTCGCCACCCGCAACGGCTCGGTACGCGCGACCGCACTCGGCGCGCAGCGGCTGCGGGCCGGGACGGTCAACGGGGACCTGGACCTGGACTGCGTCACCGCGCCGGACACCATCACCGCCGCCACCACCAACGGCTCGGTCCGGGTCTCGGTGCCGCACGACGCGCCGCCCTACCGGGTCACGGCCGCGACGGCCAACGGCCGCCCCTCCGTCACGGTCCCCACCGCGTCCGCGTCCGGCGACCGGCGCATGACCCTCACCACCGTCAACGGGGACGTCACCGCGACCACCGGATGACCGGGGTTCAGTGATGACCGGGGTTCAGTGCGGGAAGGCCCTGGGCGGACGCTGCCGGGGCAGTTCGTCCCGGAACCGTTCGATGGCCGAGCTGATCTGGCGCATCAGCGCCGTGCCCTCCAGCCGGTCGAGGTAGAGGTTGCGACGGGCGAGACCGGGCGCGTCCACGCAGAAGTACACCGACATCAGCGGGTTGACGAACAGCTCGCTGTTCCTGGTGCGTTCGGTGAACCGCACGTCCCCGAAGCCGCCGCGCACGGCCGCGGCGACGGAGCCGTTGACGATGCTGGGGTGGCTCGCGGTGCGCTGCTGCGCGTGCTCCACCGCGTCGAGGTAGAGGGCGCCCTCACGGCTCTCCCGCGGCAGCGAGAACGCCCCCAGATAGGCGCCGTCGCGCTCCAGCGCGGCCAGGTTCTCCAGGACCAGACAGTGGTTGACGCCGTGGTAGGCGTCCACGCCGAAGCCGAGGCAGGCCACCAGCCGGTGCGGGACCTCGTCCAGCCCGCCCACCGCGGCCAGGCTGGCCATGTCCTCCTCCGGAGTGCCGAGGCCGTGCTCGTCGCCGCGCATCAGGATGTCGGTGCCGCCGTCGACCAGCACCACGGCGTCCACCCCGCCCAGGTGGGCGAGGAGGCTGCGGTAGGCGGCCCGCAGCGGCTCGACACCCGTGCGCGGGAAGGCGTACACGGTCGAGGGCAGCCCCTGCCCCTCGAGCCACTCGGCGAGCGTGCGTTCCGGGAAGTAGTCCCCGCGCAGCGTGGTGTCCGGCCGTACGGCGGCGACGTCCTGGTCGACCCACACGTCCAGGTCCAGGCCGTACAGGTCGGCGAAGGACAGGCTCGCCAGATGCACCTCCGCGCCGGCCTCGCGGAGCGCGAGGGCCAGGGGGAGACCGGCGTAGACGTCGAAGCCACCGCCCGCGCCGGCGACGAGCACCCGCCGCGCGTCGCGCAGGCGGGTGAAGAGAGCGGGTTCACGCAGGGAGAGCACCGCAGGACGCTAACAGACCGTGTGGCCTGGCAGGTTGGGTTTTCGCGGTGCCCTCCAGGGGGCCTTTTACGCCCCGCTCTCCCGCAGCATGTCCTCGCGCTCGACGAGCTTCACGCGCTCCCGGCCCTGCGGCTCGCCCAGCGCCTTCTCGGCGGCGTCCAGGCGGTACCAGCCCTCCCAGGTGGTGAAGCGGACGTTCCGCTCGGCGAGGAAGGCGTCCACGGCCTCCGGCGCCGGAGAGGCGGGCGTGTGCAGCCGGCCGTTCGTGTAGTCGTCCAGGAGGTTGGCCACCGTCTCGTTGGCGTCGCCCTTGGTGTGGCCGATCAGGCCCACCGGACCGCGCCGGATCCAGCCGGTGACGTACGTGGACTGAAGGTGCGTGCCGCCCTCCTCGACGACCCGGCCGCCCTCGTCGGGGACGGTGCCCGACTCGAGGTCCCAGGGCAGCTTGGGCAGCTTGTCGGAGAGGTAGCCGACGGCGCGGTAGACCGCCGTGACGTCCCACTCCTTGAACTCGCCGGTGCCCTTGACGTTGCCGGTGCCGTCCAGTTCGGTGCGCTCGGTGCGCAGGCCGACGACCTTGCCGTCCTCGCCGAGGATCTCGGACGGCGACTCGAAGAAGTGCAGGAACAGCTTGTGCGGCCGGTCGCCCACGTCGCGGATCGCCCAGTTCTCCAGCGTCTTGGCGACCATGTCGGCCTGCTTGTTGCCACGCCGGGTCTCGATCGAGCCCTCGTCGTAGTCGATGTCCTCGGGGTCGACGATGACCTCGATGTTGGGGGAGTGGTCCAGCTCGCGCAGCTCCATCGGGCTGAACTTCGCCTGGGCCGGGCCGCGGCGGCCGAAGACGTGGACCTCCAGGGCCTTGTTGGCCTTCAGGCCCTCGTACACGTTCGGCGGGATCTCGGTCGGCAGCAGCTCGTCCGCCGTCTTGGCCAGGATCCGGGCCACGTCGAGCGCGACGTTGCCGACACCGAGGACGGCGACCTTCTCGGCCTCCAGCGGCCAGGTGCGGGGCACGTCCGGGTGGCCGTCGTACCAGGACACGAAGTCGGCGGCGCCGTAGGAGCCGTCGAGGTCGATGCCCTGGATCGCCAGCTCCCGGTCGGCCGTGGCGCCGGTGGAGAAGACCACGGCGTCGTAGAAGGCGCGCAGGTCGTCGAGGCTGATGTCGGCCGGGTAGTCCACGTTGCCGAACAGGCGGATCTGCGGCTTGTCGAGCACCTGGTGCAGGGCCGTGATGATGCCCTTGATGCGCGGGTGGTCGGGGGCGACGCCGTAGCGGATCAGGCCGAACGGGGCGGGCATCCGCTCGAAGAGGTCGATGGACACGCCGGGCTCGGCCGCCACCTCGGACTTGAGCAGGGCGTCGGCGGCGTAGATCCCGGCCGGGCCGGCTCCGACTATGGCTACCCGCAGCGGGCGCGGCATGATCAGGTTCCCTTCGAGCGATGACAGGCGACTCGATCGGGAAGCCTAAACTAAGGCACGCCTAAGTTAGTACGGGGGTCCCGTCTATGAGCTCATAAACCGGTCTTATGCCCTTGCGGGGGTGTGGACACCGATCATGAGCATGCCCGAACCTTGAAGCATGGGCAGGGTGGGGGAGCGCGCGACCGGGGACACGACCGTCGTGGTGACCGGCGGCAGCGGGTTCGTGGGCAGTCATCTGGTGCGGCGGCTGCTGGAGCGGGGCTACCGCGTGCACACCACCGTGCGCCGGATCGCGCACCGCGCGAAGGTGCGGCCCCTCTGGGAGCTGCAGGAGGCCTTCCCCGGGCAACTGAGCCTGTTCGAGGCTGACTTGCTCCGGTCGGGCTCCTTCGACGAGGCGGTGCGCGGCTGCACGGTGGTCTTCCACGTGGCGTCGCCGTTCCTCATGCCGGAGCAGATCGAGGACGGCCGCCGCGACGTGGTCGACCCGGCCGTGCTGGGTACCCGCAACGTGCTGGCGGCGGTGGAGCGGACGCCGTCCGTGCACACCCTGGTCCTCACCTCCACGGTGGGCGCGGTCTTCGGCGACTACGCCGACGTCCTCGGGATGGACGGCCAGGTGCTGTCGGAGAAGTACTTCAACACCACCAGCACGGTGGAGAACAACCCGTACCACTACGCGAAGACCGTCGCGGAGCGCATCGCCCGGGAGGCCGAACTGGCCCAGGACCGCTGGCGGATGGTGTCCGTGAACCCCGGACTGATCCTCGGCCCCTCACTCACCCCCGCGTCCGGGTCCGGCAGCCTCTTCCTGCTCGACGAACTGTTCAAGGGCTACTTCTGCTACGGCGCCCCGGACTTCAGCTTCACCACGGCGGACGTACGGGACGTCGCCGACGCGCACATCGCCGCGGCCGAGAACCCGGCGGCCGAGGGCCGCTACATCGTCGCGGCCGAGACGATGACGTCCTTCCTGGAGATGTCCCGCGTCATCCGGGCCCGCCACCCCCGTGACCTGCGCCTCCCGCGCACCGCGCTGCCGCACTGGCCGGTACGCGTCCTGGGCCCGGCGTTCGGGCTCACCCAGGACTACATCCGGGGGCACCTCGGCATCCGCTTCCGCGTGGACAACAGCCGCAGCGTGCACGAGCTGGGCCTCTCCTACCGGCCGGTCGAAGAGACCCTGCTCGACCACTACGAGAGCTGGCGCGGCCGGTCTCACGCGGGCCGTATCACCCGGTGAATCGCCGCCTCCCCGGCACCGTAGACCGACTCCTCGCGGATGTACGCGCCCTGGCCCGGGGCGTGGATCATCATGCCGTTGCCGGAGTACAGGCCGACATGGCCGGCGTCCTGGAAGAAGATCACGAGATCACCGGGCCGGGCCTCACTCAGCGCCACGGGCGTCCCGGCCTCCGCCTGCTCCCGCGCGGCCCGCGGCAGCGCCACGCCTGCGGCTCGCCAGGCGGCCTGGGTGAGACTCGAGCAGTCGTAGGAGTCCGGCCCGGTCGCCCCCCACACACAGGGCCGCCCGACCTGAGCCCGAGCGAACGCCAGCGCCTGCGCGGCTCTTCCCTCGTAGGGGGCGGGGGCGGGGGCGGGGGCTGGAGTGGGGGCAGGGGCAGGAGTCGGGGCCGGAGTCGGCACCGGGGCCGCGACGGGGGCCGGTGACGGGGGTACGGGGCTGGGCGCGACGGGCGGGGTGACAGAGGCGAAGACTCCGGGGGCGGCCCAGGGGGGCGTCGAGGGGAACGCGCCGCTGTCCGCGAGCGGGTTGGGGGCGCTGAAGATGTCCGTGTTCGTGACGGGGGTGGGAGCGGTGACGGTTGCCGTGTTGGCGAGGGGGGCTGGGGCGGGGACCGGTCCGGCGTTCGTGAGGGGGTTGGGCACGCTGAAGGTGCCGGGGTTGGGAACGCTGAACGCCCCGCTGTCCGTCAGCGGGTTGGGGACGCTGAAGGTCCCGGTGTTCGCGACGGGGTTGGGGACGGCGAACGCCCCGCTGTCCGTGAGGGGGTTGGGGACGCTGAAGGTCCCGGTGTTCGCGACGGGGTTGGGGACGGCGAAAGTCCCGGTGTTGGCGACGGGGTTGGGGACGCTGAACGCCCCGCTGTCCGTGAGGGGGTTGGGAACGCTGAAAGTCCCGGTGTTGGCGACGGGGTTGGGGACGCTGAACGCCCCGCTGTCCGTGAGGGGGTTGGGAACGCTGAAAGTCCCGGTGTTCGCGACGGGGTTGGGGACGCTGAACGCCCCGCTGTCCGTCAGCGGGTTGGGGACGCTGAAGGTTCCGGTGGCGGTCATCGGGGTCGCGCCCTGGGCGGCGACGCCCATGGACGGGGCGGTACCGATGGCTGCCCCGGCACCGGGGGCCATGGCCGGGGCGGCTGCCATGCCGGCACCGGCCATCGCGCCCCTCCCGGCCGGCGCGGCTCCGCTGGCCGTCGCTCTGCCTGTGGCGGACAAGCCCCCACTGAGCCCGGACCACTGCTGGCGCAGCCACTCCTGCTCCGCGGGCTGAAGGGCCTGCTCGGGGTCGCCGCGCCAAGGCTGAGCGGCGGGAGGCGCGGACTCGGCCGCCGCGGCCGCCGGGCGGGGTGCGGGCGTGCCGCCCGGTTGGGCGATCCGGCGGGCGAGGAGGTCCCGGGCCGCGGCGAGCTTCTTCTGGTTCTTCTCCTTCGAGGCCAGCGGCGTGGACCGCCGCGGCCCGGCCGCGGGCAGCGCGAGGGGGGTCTCCTGCCGCGGCTCCGGCACGGCCGGCAGCGCGGCCACGGGCCCGGCGGTCAGCTCCGCCCTGGGGCGGGCCGTCAGCTCCGGCACGGCGCGGGCGCCCGTCTGCCCGGAAGACCCGCCGGTCAGCTCCGGCAGGATGCGCTCGGCCGCTTCCAGCAGCTCTTTCGGGATCGGGACGTCGGCGCGCCGCCCGGCCGGACGCTGCGACGACCGGTCGGCCGGGAGTATGGCGGGGGAGGTGGGTCCCAGCTTGGAGCGGGCCCCCGTCATCCACTGGCGGGCGATGTTGTCCAGGGCGGCGGGGCTGGCCGGACGCTGCGACGACCGGTCGGCCGGGAGTATGGCGGGGGTGGTGGGGCCGAGTTTGGAACGGGCCCCGGTCATCCACTGCTGGGCGATGCTGTCCAGACCGGGATCGGTCCCCCTGTCCGACCTGCGGAGGCGCACACCACGACCGGGCGATCCCCCCGATGTCGCGCGGGTCGCGTTGAAGTTCCCCGTGGCGCTCTCGGTCTGGTCGTAAAGGCTGTCGATTCGCTGCCGAACCTCGTCGCGGCTTTCGCGCGCCATGGGGGACGTACTCCTTCCGTGCTCCGCCTACCGGGTTAGCTGGCGGGTTCGGGCGGTCGATGGTGGAAGGCATGCCCTACGGCCCTGCCCCGTCGGGCGGTCGGGCCGATTCACCCCAAGTCGGTTGGGTCCCCGGTTCCGTTGCCCTGCGGGGACACCGGATTCGGCGGAGGCCGCGCGGCCCGGCGAGGTTCGCCAGGGGGAGCCGTGCGGTCTGAACGCCAACTTAACCAACTTGTGTGGCTGGTGTGAAGGTTGAAGAGCGGAATGTCCGATACGTAATTGTGATATTCATCTTGGCGCTCGTGACCATCCGGTGAAGATGCCCGGAGAAGCGTACGAAACCCCGCCGCACAGCCGCATGATGACGCCTCACAACGCCTCACAACCGCATGATGACGAGCGCGGTGTCGTCGGTCGCGCCCTCCCTCGGAAGCAACTCCCGCAGGACGGCGTCGGCGAGGTCCTCCGGGTCCGCGTCACGGTGCCGGCCGAGGGCGTCGGCGAGGCGCGCCAGCCCGACGTCTATGTCCTCGCGTCGACGCTCGATCAGGCCGTCGGTGTACAGGACGAGGAGGGCGCCTTCGGCGAACCCGGTGTGCGCCTCGGGCCGGGGCCGCGGGTCGGGCCGGGCGTCCAGCGGGGCGTCGGTGGCCCGGTCGAGGAACTCCACGGTGCCGTCGCGGTGGACCAGTACGGGCGGCGGGTGGCCGGCGCTGCTGTACATCAGGGTGTGCCGCTCGAAGTCGATGAACGCCGTCACCGCCGTCGCCGACTCCGCGCCGTCGAGCACATGAGCGTACTCCCCGAGGGCGTTCAGGGCCTGCGCCGGGCCCTCGGCGACGCGGCAGGCGGCGCTCAGCGCGCTGCGCAACTGTCCCATCACGCACGCGGCCCGCAGACCGTGCCCCACCACGTCGCCGACCGAGACGCCGATGCAGTCGCCGCCGCCCCGGTCGACCAGGTCGTACCAGTCCCCGCACACGTTCAGCGCGCTCACCGCGGGCCGGTAGCGGACGGCGGCCCGGTGGCCCGCCACCCACCGGCGGGCGGGGAGCATCGCCTCCTGGAGGGCGAGCGCCACCTTCCGGTCACGGGCCTGGGTCCTGCGCAGTTGCTCGTTCAGCTCCTGCAACTCCCGTGCGCGCCGGTACAGCTCGGCCTCCAGCACCTGGGTACGGTCGCTGTCCGCGCCGCTCCGGGCCCGGATCAGCTCCGTGACCTCCTCGACCCGGTGCACCAGCAGCACCACCGTCCCGTCCGGTCCCAGCACCGGCGCGTTCACCGGGCTCCAGTAGCGCTCCTCCCAGTGCCCGGGCCGGTCGGCGGACTCGACGTCGTACCGCTGGAGCGCCATGGTGTCGCGCTCGCCGGTGTCCAGCACCCGGTGCAGGGAGGCGCCCAGATTCCGCATGCCCGTGGCGCCGTTGTCGTTGGGGTTGTCGGGGAAGACCTCGAACAGGTGACGGCCCACCACCTCCTCGCGGCTGCGCCCGGCCATCCGCAGGAACTCCTCGTTCGCTTCCGCGTACACCAGGTCCGGAGTCAGCAGGGCGACCATGCCCGGCAGGGCCTGGAACACCGCCGCGTAGTCGATCTCCGTATCCGCCATGGCCCGCCGCCCAATCCGACCACCGGTACGGGCTCAGTTTCCCACGAAACCCGGGCGTGAGCGGTGGGGCGGGAGCGGTTGCCGCCACTGCTGCGGGAGGTGTCAACTGGGAAAAGGGAGCTGTCGAGGAGGTTTCACTCATGGTGGACGAGAGCAAAGAATCTCCCGCCGTGGACAGTGACAGGGATGTCGCATTCGCAGGATCGTCTTGGTTTCAACGAACAAATGCCCACATTGCGCATCTCCAAGGGCAGCTCAATAAATTCCTGAAAATGCGCGAGGCGGCTCCGGAGGGTATATCCGCACCCGATGCCGAGATCGTGAAGAAAATAAGAACGCATCTCGGGGCGGCCCGGAACGCGCTGGAACGCCGGGGGGTCAGGGGCTGGTTCTGGCGGATGTCGGGCGCCTCGGCGGATCGGGCCCTGGCCAACATGCACGAGGCCGAGGTGGCTCTGCTGCGCATAGCCCCGGACGGAGAACTCCCGAACAAGCGGCTGTACGCGCTGTCGCACGCGAGACTCCACCTGCCGAAGGACGACGTGTGCCTCCAGTATCTGGAAGCCGCCGAGAAAGCGCCCGCCGGGGAGTTGAGGGAACTGGCCGCCATTACGCTGCACTCCGCCTATCAGGCCGAGGAGGCGGAAAGGGCCAGGGTGCGCAGCTTTATCCGGATCGTGGTCGTCGCCTCGGCCGCATTGGGGGCGATGGCGGTCGGTCTGGGCGTGTGGGCGGCACTGGATCTCGCCGTGGCCCAGCGATTCTGTTTCCCGCCGGACAAGAACGCCCCCGGCCCCAGGCCGGTGACGGCCTGCCCCCTCGGGGACGCGGCGACATCGGGAAGTGTCTTCTTTCTCGAATTCATCGGTATGTGCGCGGCGGCCATAGCGGGTGCGGTGTCGCTGAGAGAGGTCAGGGGAACCTCGGGGCCGTACCACGTGGCGACCGGACTGATCGTCCTGCGGCTTCCTGTCGGCGCTCTGGTGGCGGCTGCCGGACTGCTGCTCATGAGCGGTGGGTTCTTCCCCGGCCTGACGAGCCTGAACACCTCGACGCAGATCGTGGCCTGGGCCTTCGCGTTCGGCATTCTGCAGGAGTCCGTCACGCGCGCGGTCGACCGGCAGGGCCAGTCCCTGCTGGACAAGGTCAAGGGTCCCGGAAGCCGGCCGGCCGCGGCCAACCCCGGTCCGGCGCCGCACCAGCCGTGAGCCGGACGGAACCGGCCGTCAGCCGGCCGGAACCGGCCCGCGTGACCTGGGTTTCCTGTGAGTTCACGATGAATCCGTGAGGTGCTTGAACACATCCGTGTCCGGCTCCGTATGGGACGGGGGCTTGCCATGCCGGGCCGGCCACGAGGTGTGGGAGTGGTTCTGTGGGACGCAACAGGCGCAGACGCCCGACAGGTGCACGGCGCGCGACCTTCGCCGCGGTCGCCCTGATGCTGGGCGGGGGTGGACTGGTCGCGGCGAACGTCTACGCCTCGGCGACCGAGGGCGGCACCGACGCCCGGGTGCTGCAGGCGGGCGGCTGGGGTTCGGGGCCGGCCACCATCGACTGCCCGGACGTCGGCAGCCGCCTGACCTCCGTGCCGGACGACGCCAAGGCGGACGTCGACCGCCAACTCGCCCTGCTGGACCAGCAGGTGTCCGCCGCCTACCAGCAACTCCAGGCGTCCGCACAGGCCGTCAGGCAGGACCCCGGCTCCGCCGACGGCACGATCATGAACCCGCTCAAGGAGAAGCGGAGCGCGGCCATCGAGCGCATCGTCACCGCCATCGACCGTGTCGGCGGACGCCCGCAGGGGCTGGCGGACATGGCGGCGTGCACCCTGCGCCCGCCCGCCGAGCAGGGCGGCCAGAACAACGGCACCCAGAACCCCGGTGGCGACGGCCAGAACGCCAACGGCCAGGGCGGCAACGGCGGCACCGGCCAGGGCGGCAACGGCCCCGTGGCCGCCGACTACACGGACATCACCACCGTCCAGCCCAACGTCCAGGCTCCGGCCCCGCAGGCCGACGCCTCGCGCGGCACCTTCACCTCCAGCTGCGGGGTCAACGCGAACGGCCTGTTCAACTCCGACAACGTGATCGTCGCCCCCGGCGTCACCAACGGCGCCCACCACTTCCACGACTACATCGGCAACCAGTCCAACAACGCCTTCGCCAGCGACGAGGACCTCGCGAACGCCGACACGAGCTGCGTGGACCAGGGCGACAAGTCCACGTACTACTGGCCGGTGCTGCGCCTGCAGAACGGCACCAGGGAACGCGACGCGGACGCGCCCGGCGGCGGAACCGAGGGCAACGCCGGTCAGATCGTCACGCCGAAGGACGTCACGCTGACCTTCGAGGGCAGCCCCCGCGGCAAGGTCACGGCCATGCCGCGCCTGCTGCGCATCATCACCGGGGACGCCAAGGCCTTCGTCAACGGCCCCGCGAACGCCAACGCCTCCTGGAGCTGCACCGGTTTCGAGGACCGGCAGCTGAAGGACAAGTACCCCCTGTGCCCGTCCGGCAGCGACGTGGTGCGCACCTTCCGGTTCCAGAGCTGCTGGGACGGCCGGAACATCGACAGCGCCAACCACCGCACCCACGTGGCCTTCGCCGACGCCGAGGGCAGGTGCCCGGACGGATTCCAGGCCATCCCGCAACTCGTGCAGCGCATCGTGTACGACGTGACGGCGCCGAGCCTCCAGGACGGCGGCCGGACGCATTCGCTGTTCGCCGTGGACTCCTTCCCGGAACAGCAGCACAAGCCGGTCACGGACCACGGCGACTTCATCAACGTCTTCGACGAGGGCCTGATGCGGGAGATGGTCGACTGCATCAACTCGGGCCGTAGGTGCGGCGCGGGCGGGGAGTCCGGCGGCCGGCCGTCGCCGAGCGCCGACGCCTCACCCGGCGACGGCGGCCAGGCGAACCCGGGCGACGGCGGGGGAGCGCAACCCACACAGCAGCCCACGCAGCAGCCCTCGGCGCAGCAGCCCACCGAGCAGCCGTCCCCGGAGCAGCCGCCGTCGTCGGAGCAGCCGCCGGTCTCGGATCAGCCGTCCTCCGAGGCGCCGTCTTCTCAGGCGCCGAGCAAGCAGCCGGCGAACGACCCCGGTACGGTCTCCGCCCCGGCCCCCACCACCAAGGCGCCCCGGGTCTTCGCGACGACGTCGTCCACCCGGAACCCTTCGGCGGCCCCGCCCCGGCACGGCTCGCACCACAGCGGGGCCGGCCGGTCCACCCCGTCCGCCGAGCCGTCGAGCACCGCTGAGGCGGAACCGTCCGGCACCGCCGGACAGACGGCACCGCAGACCGGAGCCCAGACCGAGCCCCAGACCGAGCCGCAGGCCGAGCAGGGCAGCCTCGCCGAGACGGGGTCACACCTGTGGCCCGGCGCGCTCGGTGCGGTGCTCCTGATCGCGGGCTTCGTGGTGCTGCGCCGCAGCGGGCGCTCCGCGAGGTGACGCCGGTCCGGCCGACGCCGGACCTCTGAGCCGGGTGTCCGGGGGCGCGAAGCCCCCGGACAGTCAGGGGTACCGGGCTTGTGGGAGCGCTCCCACAAGCGTCAGGATGTCGTGCATGGACTCCAGCCCCCACCTCCGCCCCTACAGCCCGTCCGACCGTGCCGCCGTCGCCGACATATGCGTTCGCACCGCCCACAACGGCGGCGACTCGCGGGTCCTGTATCCGGACCAGCGCCTGATGCCGACTCTCTTCGTCGAGCCCTACTGCTTCCTGGAACCGGACCTCGCCTTCGTCCTGGACGACGGGCAGGGGCGGGCGGCGGGATACGTCGTCGGCACGGCGGACACGGCGAGGTTCGTCGAGGCCTTCCGCGACATCTGGATCCCCCGAGTGGCCGACCGCTACCCCAGAACCTCGGCGGCGCCGCGCACACCGAGCGAGGAGATGGTGTCGCTGCTGCACCGGCCGGAGCGGATGCTGCTGCCGGAACTGAACGGCCATCCCGCGCATCTGCACATCGACCTGCTGCCGCCCTGGCAGCGGCGCGGCCACGGGCGCCGGCTGATGGACGCCCTGTTCTCCGCGCTGCGCGAGCGCGGGGTTCCGGCCGTCCATCTGGGCATGGTGACCGCGAACACCGCTGCCCGGGCGTTCTACGACCGCCTCGGCTTCGAGGTGATACCGGTGCCGGACCCCGGCCCCCTCACCTATCTGGGCCGGTCCACCCGCCCGCTGTGACGGCCGGCCGCCGGACTCAGGCGCTGCGCAGGGTCCGCTTCGCCAGTTCGTACGCCGGGAGCATCTCCTCGTGCTCCTCGCTGTCCATCCCCCCGAGGTGCAGGACGACCGGGCCGTGCGCGGTGGTGACTGCCAGCGCGCACTCCTTCTTGGACTCGTCGAGGAGCTTGCTGGTGTAGACGTACTCGACCTCGACGCCGGAGAGAGCGCCGGTCTTGAAGGCGCGGTACTTAGCCTTGCTCGTGTTGTCCTCCGCCGCCACGAAGGCCCGCAGCACGGCACGCGCGTCCGCGTCGCCCGGCTCGCCCTTCCACGCGCGCAGGAAGCCGATGTTCCCGGCCGGCTTCGCGTCGACCTCGCAGGCGAGGGTGACCGGGCCCTGGTGGAGCAGCGCGTCGGCGAGGTCGCCGGCCAGGTCGCCGTCCCCGCCGTCCCCGTCGGTGGCGCTCGTGTACTTACCCGAGTCGACCGCCTTGGCCTTCCAGTCCTTCGCGATGTCGAAGGTGACGGGCAGTTCGCAGGCCGAACCGGCGGTGCCTATGCTGCCGCCCCTCTCGGCGGGCGCGTTCGCCGCTCCGGTGCCCCGGCTCGCCGCCGAGGCGCTCGGGGACGACTTCGGGTCGTCCCCGTCCGGAGAGCCCGCGCAGCCCCCCAACACCGCCGCCAGCACCATCATCTGGGCCACTCTGGCCCGCACGGCCCCCACCTCGACGCGCACCGCCGCACCCCCTCTGTTCAGGTCGCTCACTGTAACCGAGGGCACTGACAGCGGCGTACGCGATTGCGGGCAGCCGTCGGCGGACCGGGCTTTCGCTGACGGTCGGTCACCTTACTGAACCGTAACATCCTGGGTGCTACCACCGGTAACACCCTCTGACGTACGGTTCCGTCCAGTCGCTTCGGAACGACAGCTCCTCCTCACCCCACTCAGGAGGCCCCCCATGCCCGCCCGAACCCGTCTACTGGCCCTCGCCGTCACCGCCGCCGCCTGCCTCGGCGCGCAGGCCCTGCCGGCCGTCCCGGCCGCCGCGTCGGACACCGTGGTGTCCCGCGGCGTCACGATCCCCGCCTTCTACGACCCGCCCGCCGCGCTGCCCACCGCCGACGGCGCCCTCATCCGCAGTGAACCGCTGCCGCTCGCGCTGAGCCTGCCCGGCATCCCCGGCCCGCTGCCGGGCCGGGCGACCCGCCTCATGTACAAGTCCACCGACTCCGGCGGCGATCCGGTCGCCGTCACCGGCGCCTACATCGAACCCGCCGCCGACTGGAAGGGCGGCGGAGCACGCCCGCTCGTCGCCGTCGCCCCCGGTACGATGGGGCAGGGCGACCAGTGTGCCGCCTCCCTCGGCCTGGAGCATCCGCTCCAGCTCAACGGCCAGACGGTGTCGGTCGGTTACGAGGACCTGTCGATCTACCGGCTGCTGGCCGAGGGCGTCGCCGTGGTCGTCACCGACTACGTCGGCCTGGGCGCGACGGACCGGCTGCACACCTACGTCAACCGCGTCGACGGTGCCCACGCCGTGCTGGACGCCGTACGCGCCGCCCGCGCGCTCACCGGTTCCTCGGTCACCGCGGGCTCGCGGGTAGGCCTGTACGGCTACAGCCAGGGCGGCGGAGCGACCGCGGCGGCCGCCGAACTCCAGCCCACCTACGCGCCCGACGTCGTCCTCGCCGGCACCTACTCGGGTGCGCCGCCCGCCGACCTGACCGAGGTCACCGAGGCCATCGACGGCAGCGACCTGGCGGGCGCGCTGGGCTGGGCGGTCAACGGCTTCCTGCAGTCCGACCCGGCCCTGAAACCGATCGCCGAGGCCCACCTCAACGCGGCGGGCAAGGCCGCGCTCGCCGACCTGTCCACCATGTGCGTCGGCGACGCACTCCTCGCCTACGGCTCCGCGCACAGCACGGCCTGGACGAAGGACGGCACATCGCTCGGCGACATCATCCGGTCCGAGCCCGCGCTGAGCGCGTTCCTGGACGACCAGCGCATCGGCCGTGCCGAGCCCGCGGGGCCGGTCCGGGTGGCGACCGGCGTCAACGACAACCTCGTACCGCACAGGCAGGCCCGCCGGCTCGCCGTCGACTGGTGCCGTGCGGGCGGGGACGTGACGTATGTGCCGGTCGCCGTGCCCGGCACGGGCAGCGGTCTCCTCAACCACCTCGGTCCGTTGCTCGCCGACCAGGGTGACGCCCTGTCCTGGCTGACCGACCGCCTCTCCGGCAAGCCGGCCGTCTCCAACTGCTGGAGTCTGCCCGTACAGCCCTGACGGGCGAGCGGCCTTGCGGCCGGGCGGCGGGCCGGGGCAGGGTGCGGTTGTGCCCACCTTGCTGATCGTCCACCACACGCCCTCGCCCAACTGCCAGGCCCTCTTCGAGGCCGTCGTCTCCGGGGCGACGGCCCCGGAGATCGAAGGGGTACGAGTGGTCCGCCGCGCGGCGCTGGCGGCCACCGCGTCCGACGTGCTCGCCGCCGACGGATACCTCCTCGGCACGCCCGCGAACCTCGGCTACATCTCCGGGGCGCTCAAGCATTTCTTCGACCAGGTCTACTACCCATGCCTGGACGAGACGCGCGGCCGCCCCTTCGGCACCTACGTCCACGGCGGCAGCGACGTCACCGGCGCGCTCCGCGCTATCGACACCATCACGACGGGCCTCGGCTGGCGGCGGGCGACCGACCCCGTCACCGTGACCGGCGAGCCCGCCAAGACCGACATCGAGGCCTGCTGGGAACTCGGCGCGACGGTCGCAGCGGGGCTGATGGACGTGTAGGGAGCCGGCCCACGCGAGCGGCCCGCGATCCGAGCAGGGGTTCCGGCCGCGGCACCACCGGCCGACGCCCTGCCGGGCGGGCCTTGGAGGGATGCGCCGCCCCGGCGGCGGGGACCACGACGGCTGGGGTGCGGCCGGTCCCGGGCAGCCGGCCGCCGGTGTCCGGGAGCGGTTTTGCCGGTGTCGAGGAGCGGCCCCACCATCCGGTGCTGCCGGTGCCGTCGGCTCGGCAGGCTCACCGGCCGCGGTTTTCCTGGTCGCGGCCGGACCGGCGGGCGTGCGTCGTGCCGCCGTGTCACGTCCAGCGCATCCCGATGCCGGACAGCTGTGCGGCCCGTTCGGGGGGCAGTGTGGCGGCGCGGGAACGCTGGTTGCTGATCCAGGCGCCCAGCCTGACCGGGCGCTCCTGTTCGCCGTCGGGCAGGACGACGGTCTCGACGTGCTTGCGGGGCACGACCAGATGGCCCTCGCGCCGGTAGAACTGGGTGGCGGCGGCAAGGTTGACCGCCCATGTGGCGGCGTGGGAGACACGCGGCCGGGGCCGCTCCTCCTCGGCGGCGGGCTCGACACCCAGCACGTGCTCGCACAGCCACTGCTGCCCGGCCGTGAGCCCCTCCCAGCCCAGCCGCTGCGCACGGACCCACCGGCCGAGGTCCTCGCCCTGGCGTACGGCCTCGCCCGGCGCGACGGGCAGCCGGCCGCCCTCCGCCAGGTGCAGCCGGGTGAGGTGGAAGCGGCGCTGCCACTCCACCGGCCAGGCCGGACACCAGGCGGGGTCGATCTCCTCCAGCTGCTCCCGGCGCTCATCGGACAGCGCCTCGGCCGGGTCCTGAGCCGCCCTGCGGGCCGCGGCCCGCTGGTTCTTCAGCCAGATACCGACCTTGAGGCCCCGGTGGACGGCGTCGTGCGGGGCGAGGAGGTGGCCGTGCTCGGCGGCCCAGCCGCGGGCCGCGGCGAGGCCCTCGTCCCAGGCGACGTCGAAGTGCGACCAGACCATGCCGAGCCGCTCCAACTGGCGGACCCGGTCGGCGTCGAGGGTGCCGCGCGCGTGGAAGCGGCGCGCGTCGGCGATCCACTGCCCGAGCGGGAACCCCGCGAGCGCGGCGGGCCAGTCGTCGGCCTCGGCCGCCTCACCCTGAGGCACCCGGAAGGTGAACGGCACCCGCAGACCGCCGTGGACGCGGGCGTACAGCGCGGCGGCCTCGACACCGCGCCGCCAGTGCGCGTGCTCGGGGTTGATCACCCGCAGCTCCACGAACGCGGCCAGCTGCGCCGGGTCGCGCGGGGTGGAGAACCTCAGCAGCGCCCGGGCCGGGGCGCTGACGCTCGCGAGGCCCGGCTCGGCGTGCTCCTCCTCGGCGACGGTACGGCCCTTCGCGGCCCGGCTCGGCGCCTGCGGTTCGGCGAGCCGCTCCACGATGCGCGCGTCGTGGGCGCGCAGCGCCTCCAGCAGCCGGGCCAGGCCCGCGTACGCCCTGCTGCTGAGCATGTTGTCCGGTGTCTCGCCCGGCCCGAGCAGCACCGGCACCACCAGCGACGCCGTCTTGCCCTCACCGGGCCGGATGCGCAGGGCCCGGCCCACCGCCTGGACGAGGTCCGGCATGGAGCCGCGTACGTCGGCGAAGTACACCGAGTCGCAGTGCCGGGTGTCGACGCCCTCCCCGAGGACCCGCACCGAACTGAGGAACGCCCGGCGCACCCGGGTCCCGTCGGCGGCCTTCAGCCGGGCGAACGCGTCCAGGACCTTGCGCCGGTGCGGGGGCGGATGGTCGCCGCACAGCCAGTCGGCCCAGACCGCCCGCGGATACCGCCGGGGTTCGGCCGCGTGCAGCCGTGCCGCGACCTCGCCGAGCCCGGCCGCGAAGGCCTCCGCCTCCCGGACCAGGTGGTGGAAGACCAGCGTGCGCCTCAGCCCCTCCTCCCGTGCCGCCTTCAGCAGCGCGGCCTGCAACGCGGCGAGCCGGGCGCCCCGCATCTCGTCCGTGCGGCCCTCGACGCCGAGCAGCTGCGCGGCCTGCAGCTGGGTGTCGGTGACGTCGACGCACACCACCTGGTACGGCGCGCAGATCCCGCGGTCGATCGCCTCAGACAGGGTGAGGGTGTGGCAGCGGGCGCCGAACGGGCCGTCCGGGTCGTCGTCCATGGACGCGACGAGTTCGCCGGGGGCGCCCTGTCCAGTCTCCTCGTCGGGCTGCCACAGGCGGGGGGTGGCGGTCATGTACAGCCGCCGCAGCGCCGGGATCCGGGCGTTGTCGTGCACCACCGCCCACGGTTTGCCGATCCGTCCCGAGGTCCGGTGCGCCTCGTCCACGACGATCAGGTCCCAGCCCGGCAGCCCGGCGGCGTGCGCCCGCTCCAGGGTGCCGAGGCCGAGCGAGGCGTACGTGGCGAAGACGGTGACCCGGTCGAAGGGCCGCACCCACTCGGCCAGCTCGCCCGCGTCGGTGGTGTTGGGGAACGCGGCCTGGTCCCCGCGCAGCGAGGACACCCCGATCATCGGCCCCGTCCGGCCGCCCGCGCGCCACGCGCCCTCGGTCTGCGCGAGCAGGTCCAGCGACGGCACCAGCACCAGCACCCGGCCCGCGCGCAGTTCTTCGGCACTGCGGACCGCCACGAGGGTCTTGCCGGAGCCCGTGGCCATGACGACCTGGGCCCGCAGCCCCCGCACCGGCAGGCCCGCGCCGCCCGGCTGCTGGAGCGCGCGCACCACGGCGTCCACGGCCTCGCGCTGATGGGGACGGAGTCTCACGGGACGACGATAGCGCCGCCCACGCGGGCGCCCGCGGCGGGCGGGGCACGGGGCGGGCAGTCTGCCGAGGGCGAGGGTCGGCTCGGGGCGGCTGCCCCGGCGGCGCTCGCTCGGCGGATCGTGCCGCAGCAGTCGGTTTGAGGTCTGACGGCGGTGTCGGCGGCTTGGCACGGGCGGGCGCAGCAGGTCGCGGGCAGTCTGCCGAGGGCGAGGATCGCCCCGGGGTGGCGGCGCCCGCGGCGGCAGGCCCGGGCCGCCCGGCTGCCGGAGCGCGCGGCCCACGGCGTCCCCGGGGCGACGAGCGCCGCCCGCGCGGGGTGCCTGCCGGGCGGGCGCGGGCTCCGGCATGCCCTTCCGCGCTGGACGGGGTCCAACCCTGGCGTCGCGCGGCGCAGCAGGCGGCGGTCAGTCTGCCGAGGGCGAGGGTCGGCTCGGGGCGGCTGCCCCGGCGGCGCTCGCTCGGCGGATCGTGCCGCAGCAGTTGGTTTGAGATCTGACGGCGGTGTCGGCGGCTTGGCACGGGCGGGCGCAGCAGGCGGCGGGCAGCCTGCCGAGGGTGAGGCCCGGCCCGGGGCGGCAGCCCCCGCGCCGGGCCTGTGCGCGATGTGCCGTCGCGGTCCGTTTCAGACCTGGCGGTCACGCCGGCGGCGTGGTACGTGGCGGGTGAGGAACGTGGCGGCCAGGAGGGCGAGGAGGGCGTAGAGCTGGTAGCGGGTGATCTCGTCGTAGATCTCGTCGATGTGGCTGCCCGCCAGGTTGGCCAGGGTCGCCCAGAGGCCGGCCCACAGGGCCGCGCCGAGGGCGTTGAAGGCCAGGAAGCGCCGCCAGGGCATGCCGGTGGTGCCCGCGACGATGCCGTTGGCCTGCCGCAGCCCCTCGACGAAACGGGCGATGGTGACGATCTTGCCGCCGTGCCGGGTGAAGAACTCCTCGGCCGCGTGGAAGCGCTTCGGTGTCAGGAACACGTACCGGCCCCACCGGTGCACGACGGCACGGCCGCCGGATCGCCCGATCAGATAGCCCACGTTGTCCCCGAGCACGGCCGCGGTGAACGCGATGACCGCCACGGCCACGATGTTCAGCCGCCCCGCCCCGGCGTACACGCCCGCGGCGATCAGCATCGTCTCGCCCGGCGCGGGCACCCCGAAGTCCTCCACGAAGACCACGGCACCGACGGCCCAGTACCCGTAGTGGCCCAGCAGCGGTTCCAGATGGGCCAGCGGACCCGGAAGCGGAGGGGCCATGACTCCACCGTACGTCGCGCCGCCGGAACGCCCTGACGCACGGTCACGGGGCGGAAGCGGAACCCGGGTGGTCCGGGCCGCCCGGCCTGGGGCGGGTACGGGTCCAGGACGGGTCGGCCATGCGGGCACGGGGGGAGGGGGAGTGAGGGGGGACGGGGATGCGCGGTCGGATCATCAGGCAGGTGTCCTTCGGCCGAGTGGGGGATGGGCCGGTTGCTCAGGCGGCGGGCGGGCCGGTGGTCAGCTCGGCCCAGACGGCGCGTCCGTACCGGTGGGGGAGGCCCGCCACGCCCCAGTCGGTGCTCAGCGCCTCGACCAGCAGCAGCCCCCGGCCGCTCTGGTCGTCGGGGCCCGCCTGCCGGGGCACGGGACGTAAGGGTCCGCGGTTCTGGTCCTCGACCTCGATGCGCAGCCGCCCGGGGGTGGCGAGCAGCCGGCACACGATCCGCTCGCTCGCGGAGTGCGTGAGCGCGTTGGTGACGAGCTCGGAGGTGATGAGGACGGCGCTGTCGGCCGCGTCCCCGTCGATGTCCCAGGCGATGAGCGTCTCGCGTACGCCCGCACGGGCCAGACAGACCGAGGCGGGGGCGGCGGGAAAGACGAACGCGTGCGTCCGGCGGGGCGGTTCGGCCCCGGAGGCGAGCGGGTCGGGGCCCTCGGGCCCAGGGAGTCGACCGCTGTGCTCGCCTCCGGGTGGTCGGGTGGAGCGCGCCGCCTCGGACGGCCGGTGGGGACGCCCGTCCGTCGGCAGGGGCTCGAGTTGTCCGGCGCCGGGCAGTCGGTGCAGGGGCTGGGGGAGGGAGGGCGGGGGCATCGCCATCGCCTTTCGTCCGGCTCGCGTCGTGGGGGGTGTGCTGGTGTCGCGTCCGCCGGCCCTGGGGGAGGCAGACGGCGACCCGGGCACCACGGCGCCCGATCGCAGCCCGGTCTCCCCCGACTGGGCCGCTCCGCCTGCTCCTTCCTGGGCCGGAGCAGTGAGTCCACTGTGACACCTGCCAACAACGGCTCGCAACCTGCAAGTTGAAATTTGCAAGTAGTCACGTGCATGCTGCTTCCGGCAATCGGTGATCGAATGAGACTGCCGAACGATCGCGTGAGACGGTGACCCTGCAACCGACGGTGAGGGGGTAAGGCGTGACCGCGGAGACCGACTGGGGTGGCGCGCCTTCCGTCCTGCGCATGATCCTCGGCAGGCAGTTGGAGGAGCTGCGGACCCGGGCCGGCCTCAGCTACGAGCAGGCGGGCGCGGCGATCGGGCTCAGCCACTCCACGATCCGCAGGATGGAGGCCGCCAAGGTCGCCCGGCTCAGGCTGGCGGACGCCGAGAAACTGCTCCAGACCTACGGAGTGACGGACCAGCAGGAGATCGACACCTTCCTGCAGTCGGTCCGCGAGGCCAACAAACGCGGCTGGTGGCACACCTACCGCGATGTGATGCCGGACTGGTTCGCCGCGTATCTCAGCCTGGAGCAGGCGGCGCTGCAGATCCGGGCCTACGAGAACCAGTTCGTCCACGGGCTGTTGCAGACCAAGGAGTACGCGCACGCCCTGCTGGGCGCGGGCAACCCGCACGCCTCCGGCCAGGCCACGGAGCGCCGGGTCGCGCTGCGCATGCGCCGCCAGGAACTGCTGTCCCGACAGGCGCCGCCGAGGCTGTGGGTGGTGATGGACGAGACCGTGCTGCGCTGGCCGGTCGGCGGCCCCGGCGTGATGCGCGCGCAGATCGACCATCTGATCGAGCTCAACCGGCTGCCCCATGTGACCCTGCAGATCATGCCGTTCGCGGGCGGACCGCATCCGGCGATGCGGGCGGGCGCGTACCACCTCTTCCGGTTCCGGGCTCCCGAACTGCCCGACATCGTCTACCTGGGCGGGCTGGTCGGCGCCGTCTACCTCGACAAGCCGGACGACGTCGTGGTGTACCGCGAGGCCCTGGACCGGCTGGGCGCCCAGGCGGCGCCCGCCAAGAAGACCGAGGCCGTCCTCGGTTCGATTCGCAAGGAGATCTGAGGAGATCTGAGGTGCACCACCCCATACGCCACCCCATACGCAACGGCATGCCGTCCCGGGACCTGGGCGCCCGCGGCTGGACCAAGCCGTGGAGCGACGACGCCGGAGGCGCCTGCGTGGAAGTGAAGAAGCTCGCCGACGGACGCGTCGCGGTCCGCCAGTCGACCGACCCGGACGGGCCGGCGCTGCTCTTCACCCCGCGCGAGATGACGGACTTCCTGTCCGGTGTGAAGGCGGGTGACGCGGACTTTCTCCTGTGAACTCCCCTTGTTCTGCTGAGCGTTGCCCCAATTCTCCGCGATCATGGATCCGCTTCGGATCCTTATGACTTCCTCCGACCCGAATGGGAGACGGCGTTGCCCGACAACGGATGGCCGGCCGACCGCATCGACACCGAGAACGCCCACTCCGCCCGGATCTACGACTACATCCTGGGCGGCAAGGACTACTACCCCGCCGACAAGGAGGCGGGCGACGCCATGTCCCGGGAGTGGCCCGCCCTCCCCATCCACATGCGGGCCAACCGCGACTGGATGAACCGCGCGGTGCGCTGGCTGGCCGAGGAGGCGGGCATGCGCCAGTTCCTGGACATCGGCACCGGGATCCCCACCTCCCCGAACCTGCACGAGATCGTCCAGTCGGTGGCTCCCGAGTCCCGGGTGGTCTACGTCGACAACGACCCCATCGTCCTCACCCTCTCCCAGGGCCTGCTGTCCAGCGCGCCCGAGGGCAGGACGTCGTACATCGAGGCCGACTTCCGTGACCCGTCGGCCATCCTGGACGCCCCCGAGCTGCGTGAGACCCTCGACCTCGGCAAGCCGGTCGCGCTCACGGTGATCGCCATCGTGCACTTCATGCTCGACGCGGACGACGCGGTCGGTGTCGTGCGCCGCCTGCTGGAGCCGCTGCCCTCGGGCAGCTACCTGGCGATGTCCATCGGCACCGCCGAGTTCGCGCCCGAGGAGGTGGGCCGCGTCGCCCGCGAGTACGCGGCCCGCAACATGCCGATGCGGCTGCGCACCATCGACGAGGCCCACGAGTTCTTCGAGGGTCTGGAACTGGTCGAACCCGGCATCGTCCAGGTGCACAAGTGGCACCCGGACGGCGCGGGCGAGCAGGACATCCGCGACGAGGACATCGCGATGTACGGAGCGGTCGCCCGCAAACCGTGACCGCGGCGGGGCCGGGGTGCCGCCCCGGCCCCGCAGTACCACCGTCTACGGCGCGATCAGCAGCGCCTCGGCGCCCACCGGCCGGTACCCGGCCGCCTGGAAGGCGCGCACGCTGCGGGCGTTGCCCGCCGCCTGCTGCGACCACACCGGCCGCCCGTCCGGCACGAGGTGCCGCGCGGCCGTGGCCAGGGCCCGGCCCAGGCCACGGTGGCGTACGTCCTCGTCGACTTCGACCGCCGTCTCCCAGCGGCCGGCCACGCCCCGTCCGAGGACGACCACCCCGCCGTCGGCGGCCCAGACCCGGACGTCGTCCCGGCGCTTGCGGGCGCTGGTCGCCCGGGGATGACCGGGATCCATCAACTCGCGTAGCTCAAGCGGCGGTTCGCCGGGCAGGGCACTCGCCACGGTCAGCAGGTCGACGGTGTCCGCCGCCCGGCCGGTGCGGTCCAGGAACGCCGCGAGGAACCGGGGGTTCATCGTGGCCGCCAGCGCGTCGCAGTCGAGTGCGGCCAGGGTGTCGTACACCCACCGGGGATCCTCGTCGGTGAACACGACCGAGTGCGCGGTGAACGCGAGCACCCCGGCGTCGCGGTGACTCGGCTGCCCCACCACGGTCGTACCGCCGTCGGGCGGCGGGAAGCGCCCCTGTGCGGCCGCTTCCAGGATGCCGGCCAGGGTCGGGCTCATGGTGCGTCTCCTTCCTCGTCGTTCCACCGGACATCGTTCCTCCGGACATCGTTTTGAACATGTTCAACTCTGGGCTAGGGTCGTGTCCAGTGAGGGAGAGGGGAGGCCCCGATGAGGTTCGTGCTGCCCGGAGGCACCGGCCAGGTGGGTACGGTCCTGAGGCGCGCGCTGACCGCGGCCGGTCACGAGGTGGTGGTGCTGAGCAGACGACCGGCCCGCCCCGGTGAACTCGCCTGGGACGGACGGACCCTCGGCCCCTGGGCCGAGGCGGTCGACGGCAGCGATGTCGTCGTCAACCTGGCCGGACGCAGCGTGAGTTGCCGCTACACCCCGGTCAACCTGAGAGCCATGATGGACTCACGGGTGGAGTCCGCCCGGGTCGTCGGCGAGGCGATCGCCGCCGCCGCCCGGCCGCCCCGCGTCTGGCTCCAGATGAGCACGGCCACCGTCTACGCCCACCGCCTCGACGCGCCCAACGACGAGGCGACCGGTGTGATCGGCGGCAGCGAGCCGGACGTGCCCGGCTACTGGTCGTACAGCGTCGACATCGCCAAGGCCTGGGAGCGCGAACAGGAGCGGGCCGACACCCCGCACACCCGCAAGGTCGCCCTGCGCTCCGCGATGGTGATGAGCCCCGACCGGGGCGGCGTACTGGACGTCCTGCTGCGGCTGGCACGTCTCGGTCTCGGCGGGCCGGTCGCCGGGGGTGCCCAGTACGTGTCCTGGATCCACGACCGCGACTTCGTGCGCGCCGTCGAGTTCCTGGCCGGCCGGGACGACCTCGCCGGCCCCGTGAACCTCGCCGCCCCCGGCCCCTTGCCCCAGCGCGCCTTCATGCGCGCGCTGCGGAAGGCGTGGGGGATGCCGGTCGGTCTGCCCGCCACCGCGTGGATGGCGGAGATCGGCGCCTTCGTGCTGCGCTCGGACACCGAACTGCTGCTCAAGAGCCGGCGCGTCGTCCCGGGCCGCCTTCAGGAGGCGGGTTTCGCGTTCGACCACCCGCACTGGCCGGGAGCCGCCGCCGACCTCGTACGACGCGTACGCGACCGCCGCCCCTGACCTCACGGCGCCGGGGCGGTCCACTCACCGTCGCGCATCACGTGCCGCCCCCTGAGCTCGTGCGAGCCGTTCCAGGCCTGGATCGCCCGCGGCAGTGCCCTGAAGTACGCGTACGAGGGGTGATCCTCGCGCGGGTCCCAGCCCCACTGCTCCGCGAAGGCGTCCGCGGCGGCGGCCGGCACCTCCTGGGCGGTGAAGGTCTCCACCGCGGCGTCGATCAGGACGACGTCCCGCGTGTCGCCGAGCGCGAGACGAGCCCGGCCGGTGTCGCGCAGGTTACGGCCCGTCGGACTGGTGATCCTGGTCGACAGCCACAGGGCGGCTGCGTCCCACCGGAACCACAGCGGGACCAGACACGGCATACCGTCCGCGCCGGACGTGGCGACCCAGGTGTCCGTCCGTGTACGCAGCTTCGTGAGCACATCACGCCGACGCCGAGCGGCGTCCCGGGGCTCCTCGGTGATCTTCATACCGGGCGACGGTACCGACCGCGCGGCCGCGCCGCCTCGGGCGGTGGTCCTACGGCTCGGGACCGAGGCGGAACGAACTACCTGGCCGCACGGCACAGCAGCCGGAAGGCCGCCATGAGGGTGAGCGGCCAGACCGCGGCGAACGCCCACACCAGCCCCGGGTCCGAGGTGCGGAAGCCGAGGATGCCCAGGGTCAGCGACGCGCACATCAGGAGCGCGGCGGCCAGGGCCAGCCACACCCGAGGGCGTGAAGGGCTCATCCGGCGGGCGAGACGGCGGTCACGGCGCAGCTCCGCCTCGATGCCGAACAGGGTGAGTCGTTCGTGGGTGGTGAGTTCGACGTCATCCGAGTGGCTCCGGTCTTTCATGGCACACCGGGTTCCCCGAGAACGCCATCCGATGCCCATCCGGCCGCGGGCTGTTCGTCCCGGTGGACGGTTGGCAGGTCAGCGCCCGCGGCAGCGCGCCGGGCCCCTAGGGCCTGTTGCCCAGGGACCTGATCACGCCCTGCTGGTCCTGAGCTCTCCGCGGCGTGTCCACGGCAGGAGCTGGGCGAGGCCGAAGGAGACCTCGACGACGAGGAACAGCCACAACAGCCGCGTGGCCCCCTGGGCGAGCGCGTACGCCTGCCACAGCGCGAACAGCACGCGGGCCACGCCGTCGTACAGCCCGTGCGCCGGCAGGGGCCGGAACAGGCGCAGCAGGGCCCAGACGACCACGACCGAACCCATCAGGTTCGCGTACAGCGTCTGCACGGGATCCAGGGCGGGCAGGACCCCGAGCCCCAGCGTGCCGCCCAGCGACGACAGCGCACGGTGTACCAGGGCGTACGTCCAGGGCGTCGCGAATCCGGCGGTGACGACGAAGTCGTACCCGGCACTGGCGCGGACGACACGCGCGTAGGACGGGCGGGAGGGATCGGGGAGACGGATCACGGTGCTGCTCCTGGTGGTTGCACGACAGCGACGCCCGTCACGCTAAACAGTGGAGTAGGGTCCAAGGTCAAGCCCGCACAGGTGAACTGACGGAGAGTCATGCTGATCGGAGAGCTGGCCGAGCGGACCGGCATGACCAAGGACGGCATCCGCTTCTACGAGAAGGCCGGCCTGGTCAGGGGCCGACGACTGCCCAACGGCTACCGCGACTTCCCGCCCGAGACGGTGCCCTGGCTGGACTACGTCCGCACCGCGCGGACCCTGGGCTTCTCCCTGGCGGAGATCGCACGGCGCGGCGAGGAACTGCTCCACGCCCCGGACTCCGCCGCGGCCCTGTCCGCGCTGCTCGAGGAGAAGATCCGGATCGTCGATGCCCGCATGGCCGAACTCACCGCCCTGCGGTCGGAGTTGGCGGAGCGTGTCGGCACGGGATGCCCGCTGCGGGCGACGGCCGGTCGGTCCGGCTGACCGCCCGGCGGGCCGGGCGGCCGTGAGCCCGGCCCCGGTCAGGTGCGGACCAGTGGTGTGTCGACCAGGTGCTCGGCCAGGAACCACGCCTGCAGTTCGCCGGTCCTGATCACCTGCGACACCAGCAGGTCGTTGGTGCCGTCGTCACCCAGCTCGGCGGCCCGCGCCGCGGCCTCGTGGGCGTCGACGAGGATGCTCTCGTGGGCCTCCAGCAGTCGCGACAGCATGGCCGGGACCTCCTCGACGCCGTCCGGCGGCCGGGGGATCGAGGTGATCTCGGCGACGTGCCGGGGGTCGCCCACCGCGACCCCGCCCAGCGACTGGACGCGTTCGGCGACGGTGTCGACGATCTCGAGCTGTTCCCCCGCGTGCTTGTCCAGCACCAGGTGCAGCTGGTAGAAGGTCGCGCCGCGCATCAGCCAGTGGTGCTTCTTGTAGAGGCCGTAGAGGATCTGCGTGTCCGCCAGGACCTTGTTCAGGCGCTGGCAGGAGTACATCCGCGCCTCGTAGGACAGGCCGACCGGGAACTGCTTGACGGTCCCGAACTCCTGGATCACCTCGCCCTTCTGGTGCAGCCACGGCTGGCTGCCGGTCCCGGTCCGGGAGCTGGTGGTCATGTTCCGCCTCCTGTTGGTGCCGTGTGGTGCGTACCCCGGTGACGCTAGGGGCCCGCGCGGGCACCGTGTCGCCCGGCAGCGCACGCCGTGCTGCCCGCCCGTGCACACCCTCGTGCGCACCGCGCCGGCCGTGCGCTCTCGGGCACATGCCCGTGCGCCGGCGGACACGTGACCGTCCACCGGCCGCCCTAGCCTCGGCGCAACGGCCGACGCCCGGGGAGGGCCGGTGCAGCGAGGAGAGGCATGAGCACCATGCGGGGCCGGGACCCCGGCGAACCACACCGGTCCGCCACCCCACTGGAACTCTTCTTCGACCTGTGCTTCGTCATCGCGGTGGCCCAGGCGTCCGCGAGCCTGCGCACGGCGCTCACGCACGGGGAGTACGCCACCGGCGCCCTGCGCTTCGCGCTCGTCTTCTTCACCATCTGGTGGGCGTGGATGAACCTCACCTGGTTCGCCTCCGCCTACGACCCCGACGACGTGCCGTACCGGCTGACGGTGCTCGCCCAGATCACCGGCTCGCTCGTCCTCGCGGCCGGTGTGCGCCCGGCGTTCCAGGACGGCGACCTCAGGATCGTCACGCTCGGGTACGTCGTCCTGCGGACGACCCTGGCCGCCCTGTGGCTCCGGGCCGCGGTGTCCGACCCCGCCCGGCGCCGGACGGCCCTGCGCTTCGCCGTGGGAGTGACGGTGTGCCAGCTCGGCTGGGTGGGCCTGCTCGGTGTCCCGCCCGCGCTGCGGCTGCCCGGCATCGCCGTGCTGATAGCCGCCGAGCTCTGTGTGCCCGTGTGGGCGCAGTCCGCCGGGATGACTCCCTGGCATCCGCACCACATCGCCGAGCGCTACGAACTGTTCACCCTCATCGTGCTCGGCGAGTCCGTCGCCGCCGCCACCGTCGCCGTGCGGAGTGCCTTCGGCCGGCACCACGGCACCGGCGCCCTCGTCGCGGTGGCGGCCGGTGGCCTGCTCACCGCCTACGCCCTGTGGTGGCTGTACTTCGCCCGCCCCGCGCACACCCTGCTCGCCACGACGCACCAGGCCGACCGCAGGAGGTTCCCCTGGGCCTACGGCCACTACCTGGTCTTCGCCGCGGCGACCGCGGAGGGGGCGGGCCTGGCCGCGTACGCCGATCACGTCACGCGGCACACCGGCGCGTCGGCCCCGGCCGCCGGGGCGGCGGTCACCGTACCGGCGGCCGTCTTCCTGGTCACGGTGTGGGCCGTGCACCTGCGCCCCCACCAGAAGAGGGCCGCCGAGTGGCTCCCGTACCCCGTCACCGCGGCCGCCCTGGTGCCGGCCGCCTGGTCCCCGGCCCCAGCCCTCGTCGCGGGCGCCCTGCTGGCGATGCTGGTCGCCGTGACGTCGGCACCGGGCGCCGCCGGGCCCGTCGAGGGTGCGTGAGGCGGGCCGTACCGGGTACGTTGCCCCGTCATGGACGGCTACGACCCCCCAGACCTGGACGAGATCGGCTTCCTGCCCGGGGACGGCACCGCCGAGCGGCTGGCGGAGCTGCACCAGGAGGAGGCGCACGACCTGCTGGACCTGCTGGAGGCGGGCACGGCGCGGGGCGGCCCGCCCGTGTCACCTCAGGCCCATCGCGTGGCCCGGGAGATCGCCGCCCGCATCCCGTCGCCCAACTGACGGGCGAGGCGGCGCGGCAGTGAGCGAACCGGCGGCGTGCCGGGACCTTGACGGCCTCTTTGTTACCGGTAACACTCAGCGGCGTGACCGAGCCGACCACCCGACCGCCCCGTGCCCCTGCCCGCGCGGTCGCGGACACCCCCGTCTTCAGCCCGGCCGCCGTCGTGGCCTCCTGCGTGGGCTTCGTCCTCATCGGCGCGCTCCAGGCCCTCTACGGGCCCGCCATCCCGGCCTTCCGCGAGGAGTTCGGACTCACCCCCTCGGCCGCCGGTCTCGGACTGAGCGCCCACTTCGTCGGCGGGGTGAGCGGGGTGCTGCTCTTCGACCGGCTGTACGGCCGGATCGGCAACCGGCGGATCCTCGCCGCCTCCCACCTGCTGATGGCGCTCGGCGCGGCCGGTTTCGCGTTCGCGCCGAACTGGCCCACCGCGCTGGCCACGGCGCTGCTGGCCGGACTCGGCTTCGGCGGCATCGACTACGGCCTCAACCAGCTCTTCGCGGTCGGCTTCGGGCACCGTTCCACCGCGATGCTGAACGTACTCAACGCGCACTTCGGCATCGGCGCGATCCTCGGCCCGGCCCTGATCGGCGCGGTCGGCGCCGCGCACTACCCGGCCGTCTTCCTCGGTTTCGCGCTCGCCAACCTGCCGCTGCTGCTGTGCCTGAAGGGCGTACGCGACCGGGCGCCCCAGCCGGCCGGCGCGGCGGGGGAACCCGGAGGCGGGCTGGGGCCTGTTGCGAAGGTCCCGTCGTCCGCCCGAAGGGCGGGCCCGGCGGGGTCTTCGCAACAGGCCCCAGTCCTGACCCGCAGCCTGGCGTCGGTGCTCGCCGTGTTCGTCGCCCTCTACGTACTGCACGTGGGCATCGAGGCGGGCGTCGGCGGCTGGGAGCCCACCCATCTTCAGACCGTCGGCTACGGCGCCGGGGCCGCCGCGACCGCCACCTCGGTGTACTGGCTGATGATGACCGTCGGCCGGTTCCTCGTCGCACCGCTGGCGCTGCGCTTCACGGCCCAGTCCCTCATCACCGTCTCCTGCGCGGGCATGACCGGGTGCCTGCTGCTGGCCGCCGTGCCCGGGCTCGCGCCCTACGCCTACGCGGGCGTCGGCCTGTTCATCGCGCCGATCTTCCCCACCGGTCTGCCGTGGCTGCGCCGGGCGGCTCCACGGGCCCGCCGGGCGGGCGCGCTGGTCATCGCCGCCTCCATGGTGGGCGGGGTCGCGGCGGGCCCGCTGCTGGGCAAGGCCATCGAGGGGGCCGGGATCCGCGCGGTGCCGCTGCTGCTGTGCGCGGTCTCCGCCGTGTGCCTGGCCGCCACGCTGTGGCTGATCCACGGCACGCGGACCCGGGGCGCGGTTCCGGCCCGCGGGGCAGGCGCCCCGACCGGCCCGAGAACCTGAGCGGCTGCCCGGCCTATCCTGTGGATCCGCCGGGCGGAAGGACCGCCGGGCCCGGCCCCGAGGAAGCGACCCGTCATGCCCCGCAGCACCGCCGACAGCCCGGTCCCGCCGCGGCGCAGCCGGCGCAACTTCGCCGGCGCGCGGCCCGTGATGGACGACGTGGCGCGGCTGGCCGGCGTCTCCAAGCAGACCGTGTCCCGGGTGATCAACGACAACCCGGCCGTCCGCCCCGAGACCCGCGAGGCCGTACAGGCCGCCATGCGCACGCTCGGCTACCGTCCCAGCCGCAGTGCCCGCTCGCTGGCCAGCGGCCGGACCCGGATGCTCGGCGTGATCTCCTTCGACGCGGCGCGGTTCGGACCCGCCTCCATCCTGACCGCGATCAACCGCGCGGCGCAGGAAGCCGGTTACCTCGTCAGCTCCATCGCCCTCGACACGGCCGACCGGGACACGGTGGTCCGGGCCGCCGACCGCCTCTCGGCCGAGGGCGCCGACGGTGTGATCGCCATCGCCCCGCAGCGCCGGATCGGCCGCGCCCTGGCTCAGGCACACCTCGACACCCCGCTCGTGGTGCTGGAGAACGACCTCGGCGACGGCACGCCCCTGATCACCGCGGACTCCATGACCGGGGCCCGCCTGGCCACCGAGCACCTCCTGGGCCTCGGCCACCGCACCGTCCGGCACATCGCGGGCCCGGCCGGCTGGACGGCCGCCGACGCGCGCGCCGACAGCTGGCGCACGACCCTGCGGGCGGCCGGGGCGCATGTCCCCGAGCCGCTCTTCGGCGACTGGAGCGCCGACTCCGGGTACGAACTGGGCCGCCGGCTGGCCGGGGACGCCGAGGTCACCGCCGTCTTCGCCTCCAACGACCAGATGGCCCTGGGCGTGCTGCGCGCCTTCCACGAGGCCGGACGGCCGGTCCCCGACGAGGTCAGCGTGGTCGGCTACGACGACATCCCCGAGGCCGCCCACCTGCTGCCCCCGCTGACCACCGTACGCACCGACTTCGCCGAGATCGGCACCCGCTCCCTGCGCCTCCTCCTCGACCGCCTCGAAGGGACCGCCGGGCCCCGCTCCACCCCCGTCGCCCCCGTCGTACCCGTCGAACTCGTCGTCCGCCGCAGCACGGCCCCGGCGCCCGAGGACTGAACGCCACGCGTGACACGCCGCCGGACGGCTCATCCGGGGCATTCGTCCCCTTTTGAGCCGTAACGTGCGGAATATGAAGAAATGTCATACGGTCTTCGCGGCCTGCACCGCAGTGCTCACCGTGGTCGGACTCAGTGCGGCCTCGCCCGCAGCCGGCTGCTCCACGCTCCATGTCGTGCGCCCGGGCCACTCGATCCAGAAAGCGGTGGACGCGGCCAGGCCCGGGGACACCGTGCTGGTGATGGCCGGCACGTACCACGAGAGCGTGAAGGTGACCACGCGCGGGCTGATCCTGCGTGGCCAGGGCCGGAGCACGGTGATCAAGCCCGGCAAGAAGAAGTCCGCCAACGCCTGTGCCGAGAACGGCAACGGCATCTGCGTCGTGGGGACGAAGAGCCGTCGCCTCGACGGCGTCACCGTCGAGAACCTGCGGGTGACCGGCTTCGCCCGGGCCGGCGTGTTCGCCGTGGGCACCGACCGCCTGGCCGTGCGCTACGTGACCGCCGAGAAGAACAAGCTGTGGGGCGTCGCCGAGGAGCGGTCTCAGCGCAGCCTGATCCGGGCCAACACGGTCCGCGACAACGGCGACGCGGGCGTGTTCCTCGCCAACACGATCCTGACCGAGGCGGGCGCCAAGGACACCAGGGGCACGATCGTCGACGGCAACGTGCTGACGGGCAACCGCATCGGCGTCACCGTCCGGCGCCTGCGCAACCTCACCGTCACGCACAACGACGTGACCGGCAACTGCGCCGGGGTGTTCGTCGTCGGCGACGAGAACAAGCCCAAGGCCGGCAAGGTGACCGTGGCCTCGAACCGTATCGTCAAGAACAACAAGTACTGCGAGAAGACCGCCCGGCTGCCCTTCCTCCAGGGCTCCGGCGTCGTCATCACCGGCGCCGAGGACACCCTGGTGACCGGGAACGAGATCAGCGGCAACGCGGGCAGGTCCCCGCTCTCCGGCGGCGTCGTCGTCTACAAGAGCTTCGTGGGCACCACCAGCGAACGGAACCGGGTCACCGGCAACAGGCTGGTGGGCAACGCTCCGGCGGACGTCGTCAACCAGGAATCCGCCAAGCGCCAGAACACCTTCACCCGCAACAACTGCGTCAAGTCCAAGCCCTCGGGCCTGTGCTGACCGGCCGTCCCCATCCGTAACCAGTACCTCCGTAACCAGTCCGTCCGTAACCAGAGGAGGAGAGGCGGCACATGACGACCGCACCCACTGCCCCACCGCCGTCCATGCGGCTGAGGGAGCTCGTTTTCGGGGCGGCGTGTGCCGCCGCCCTCCGCGCGGCCGCCCGGCTGGGCGTGGCCGACGCGCTGGGGGAGAGCCCCATGGCCGTGGCGGACCTCGCGGCCGCGGTGAAGACCGAACCCAAGCCGCTCGGACGGCTGCTGCGGGCCCTGTCCTGCTACGGCGTGTTCGCCGAGCGCGAGGACGGCACGTTCGCGCACACCGACATGTCCCGGCTGCTGCGCGAGGACGACCCGAACAGCCTGCGCTACATCTCGCTGTGGTGCACCGAGCCCTGGACCTGGGACGCCTGGCCGCGCCTCGACGAGGCGGTGCGCACCGGCCGGAACGTCGTCGAGGACCTGTACGGCAAGGAGTTCTTCACCTACCTCAACGAGGACGCCCCCGAGTCCGCCGACGTGTTCAACCGGGCCATGACGACCTCCAGCAAGCAGTCCGCGCGGGAGGTCGCCGAACTGCTGGACCTGTCCGGGGCGAAGTCGGTCGCCGACATCGGCGGCGGACAGGGCCATGTGGTGGCCCGTCTGCTGGAGAAGTACCCGTCGATGCGGGGAACCCTGCTCGACCTGCCGCGCGTGGTGGAGAACGCCGATCCCCGGCTGCGCGAGGGCGGCTCGCTCGCCGACCGGGTGAGTATCGTGCCCGGCGACTGCCGCGAGGCCATCCCGGTGCGGGCGGACGTCTACATCATCAAGAACATCCTGGAGTGGGACGACGAGAGCACCGCCCGCTGCCTGCGCAACGTCATCGAGGCGGGCGGGGCGAAGGCACGGGTCGTGGTGATCGAGAACCTCGTCGACGACACCCCGTCGATGCGGTTCAGCACCGCCATGGACCTGCTGCTGCTCATGAACGTCGGCGGGGCCAAGCACACCACCGAGAGCATGGTCGGCCGGCTGACCGCCGCGGGCCTGGTCATCGACGACATCAGCCCGGTCAACCCCTATCTGCACGCGTTCGACTGCACCGTCCCCGGGTGACCCCACCCGCGTCCTGAACACCGGTCGCCGGGCCCGCGACGCTGCGGGCCCGGCGACCGGTGTGGCCGTCCGCGGGGGCGGACGGCGGGGTCAGGAGGCCGAGTCACGCTCCCAGACGTAGAAGCGCTGCGCCATGGCGTCCTTCGGTGAGCGCCAGGTCTGAGGGTCGTACGCGCTGACGTACGCCTGGAGCCGCTCGCTGACGTCCCGGAACTCCGGGTGGCCGGTCACCTTGGCGATGGCGGGGCCGGGGTCCTTCTCGGACTCGATGAGGTGCAGATACACATCACCGAACTGGAAGAGGCTGCGCCGCTTCACGCCGACGAGGCGGGGCAGTTCCCCCCGGTCGGAGTCCTCGAAGATCTGGGCGATGCCGGGGGCCGATCCGGGGGCCATCCGGGCCACGATCAGGGCTTGGTGCATGGGCTCGCTCCGTCCGGCCTCAGTCGGTCAGGCCCGGCTGGGCCCCCTGCTCGGCGGCGGCCTTCTCGATCCGGTCCCGGATCAGGGCCATCTGGACCTTGGAGTTCTTGTTGATGTTGTCGGTCATCCAGTCGTCGTCGACCGGAGCCTCGGGCTTCATCGCGAAGTCCTGGGTCCAGATCATCCGGGTGCCGGCCGGGACCTCCTCGTAGCGCCACCGGATGTTCATGTGGGCGAAGGGGCCGGTCTCCACCCGGCGGGCCTTGACGGTGAGGGACGGGCGGTCGGTCTCCCGCTCCGAGACCCAGCTCCACACGGTGCCGTTCTCGTCGGGGTGCATGGTCAGCCGGAACGTGGTCCTGTTCCCCTCCTGGGACAGGATGTCGGCCGAGGCGTACTCGCTGAACAGCTGCGGCCAGTTCGCCACGTCGTTGGTCATGTCCCACACCAGGTCCAGCGGTGCGGCGATGGTGATCTCGTTCTCCGTGTGTCCGGCCATGTCAGGCTCCTGCCAGAAGGGTGCTGTTGACGAGGTCGAGGAACTGCCGGGGGGTCTTGCAGCGCTCCGCGTCGGGAGGCATCGGCGTGCCGTGCCGGTTCTCCAGCTCGCCCACGATGCCGAGCAGGCCGAGCGAGTCGATGCCGAACTCGCCGAAAGCGGTGTCGGACCGGTCCGTCAGCTCCTGCGGGCTGACGGTGATCCCGGCCGCCGTCTTCATGAGTTCGGACAGTTCTTCGACGGTGATCTGGGCACTCATGTCGTTCCTCTCTCTCCTTGCTGTGTTTCGCTCCGGCGGCCTCGCTACGAGGCGTCGGCGGCGCCGTGCCTGAGCACGAGCGCCGAGTTCGACCCCATGAGGCCCCGGCTGAGCACCAGCGCCGTGCGCAGCTCGGCGGTGCGGGCGCGGCCGGTCACGAGGTCGAGGTCGTGGCAGATGTCGAAGACGTTCGGGGTGGGCGGGACCAGGCCGTGCTCCATGGCGAGCACCGCCGCCGCGGTGTCCAGCACGGGGGCCGCGCAGTAGCCCCGTCCGGTGCCCGTCTTCGGCGCCGTGACCGGTACCCGCCTGCCGTGGCCGCCGAGGGCGTCGGCGATCGCCAGTGCCTCGGCCCGGTCCGCGGCCGGCACCCCGAGGGCGTCGGCGAAGACGACGTCGACCTCCTCGGGGGCGCAGCCGGCCTCGTCCAGGGCCCTGCGGATCGCCTCGGCGAGCCCCTCCCGGGACGCCTCCCAGCACGAGGCGCCGGTGAAGGTCGCCGCGTGCCCGGCGAGGGTGGCCCGCACGGGCACCCCCCGCTCCCAGGCCGAGGCCACCTCCTCCACGACGAGCATCGCGCCGCCCTCCGCGGGCACGAACCCCGAGGCCCGGTCGGTGAACGGCCGGTACGCGTGCGCCGGGTCGTCGACGGTGCTCAGCTCCTCGTAACCGAGCTGGCAGACCATCGAGTACGGCGCCAGCGGCGCCTCGGTCGAGCCGGCCACCATCACCTCGGTGCCGCGCCGCACGGCCCGGGCCGCGTGCGCGAGGGCGTCCAGGCCGCCGGCCTCGTCGGCGGCGACCACCGAGCAGGGCCCCTTGAAGCCGCGGCGGATGGAGATCTGGCCGGTGCTGGCGGCGTAGAACCAGGCGATCGACTGGTACGGGCCGACGAACCGGCTGCCCTTGCCCCACAGTTGCTGGAGCTCACGCTGGCCGAACTCGCCGCCGCCGGAACCGGCCGCGGTGACCACGCCCACCGAGAACGGCGCGTCGTCGGTGTCGGCCTGGCCGAGACGGGCGTTCTCCAGCGCCAGATCGGCCGCGGCCATCGCGAAGTGCGTGAACCGGTCGGTCTGGACGAGGAAACGCTCCTCGACCGCACCCGCCGGCTCGAAGCCGCGGACCTCGCCGGCCACCCGCAGCGGCAGGTGCTCGCAGCCCTCGCGGCTGACCCGGTCCAGGACGCTCATGCCCTCCTGGGTGGACTTCCAGAAGGCCTCCACGGTGGTTCCGTTGGGCGCGACCACACCGATTCCGGTGACGGCCGCGCGCCGGGGATACGGTTCGCTCATGGTGTCCTCTCCCCAGTCCGGGTCAGGATCACCGCGGACTGGAAACCGCCGAACCCACTGCCCACGGACAGGACGCTGCTCAGCTTCCGTTCGCGGGCGACGCGCGGGACGTAGTCCAGGTCGCACTCGGGGTCGGGGGTCTCGTAGTTCGCGGTGGGCGGTACCACCTGGTGGGCCAGGGCCAGCACACAGGCCACGACCTCGATCGCCCCGATCGCGCCGAGGGAATGGCCCACCATCGACTTGATGGAGCTCATGGGGGTGTCGTAGGCGTGCTGCCCCAGGGCCCGTTTCACCGCGGCCGTCTCGTGCCGGTCGTTCTGCCGGGTGCCCGAGCCGTGCGCGTTGACGTAGTCGATCGCGCCGCCGTCGAGCCGGGCGTGGTCCAGGGCGTCCTCGATCGCGCGGGCCATCTCCAGGCCCTCGCTGGTCAGACCGGTCATGTGGTAGGCGTTGCCGAAGGTCGCGTAACCGCTCAGCTCGCAGTACACATGGGCCCCGCGGGCCCGGGCGTGCTCCAGCTCCTCCAGGACGAGCACCGCCCCGCCCTCGCCCATGACGAACCCGTCACGGTCGTTGTCGAAGGGACGGGAGGCATGGGCGGGATCGTCGTTGTTGGGGGACGTCGCCTTGATCGCGTCGAAGCACGCCATGGTGATCGGCGATATCGGCGAGTCCGAGGCACCGGCTATGCAGATGTCGGCCCGGCCCTCCTCGACGGCGTGGAAGGCGTACCCGACGGCGTCGAGACCCGAGGTGCAGCCCGTGGAGACGGTCTGCACCGGACCGCACGCCCCGAACCGTTCCGCGACCGCCGAGGCGAGCGTGCTCGGCGAGAACGCCCGGTGCAGATGCGGCTCCGCCTCCCGGTGGTCCACGTCCCAGCGCTCCCCGCGATGGCTGACCAGCACGTAGTCGTGCTCCAGCCGGGTGGTGCCGCCCACGGCGGTCCCCAGGGACACCCCGACCCGCCAGGGGTTCTCCCCGGCGAGGTCGAGGCCCGAGTCGCGGACGGCTTCCTCGCCCGCGACCAGGGCGAACTGGATGTACCGGTCCGCCCGCGTGGCCTGCTCCGCGTCCAGCCCGTGGGCCGCCGGGTCGAAGTCGCACTCGGCGGCGATCCGGGAGCGCAACCCGGCCGGGTCGAAGAACGTGATGCCCCGGGTCGCGGTACGGCCACTGGCGAGCAGATCCCAGAAGGCCGGGACACCGATGCCGCCGGGCGCGACGATGCCTATGCCGGTGACCGCCACCCGCCTGGTCATGACCGGCTCCCGCCCGTGTCGGCCGGCTCGGCGGCGACCGCGACGGGCTCGGTCTCCTCCGTGTCGACGTGGCCCAGCTGAGGGCGCGGGGCCAGCGGGCCGAGGTGGAAGACGATCCGGGCCTCCACGTCACCGGTGTTGCGGAAGCGGTGGCGCATGTGGGCGGGGATCATCAGCCCCTGCTCGGGCCGCAGCGGGTGGGGCTCGCCGTCCAGGTCCACCTCCAGCTGCCCGCAGACGACGTAGACGAACTCCTCGGAGTACGGGTGGTAGTGCTCGCCGATGCGGTCACCGGGCTGCACGATGGCCACGCCCATGAAACCGCTGGTGGAGCCGACCGTGGCGGGGGTGAGCATGGCGCGCAGGTCGCCGCCGCGCCGGGTGTTCGGCTCGACCTCGCCGAGGTCCACGATCTTGGGACGGGGTGTGATCACGACGTTCCTCCGATGCTGTGCGGCGGCCGGTCAGGACTCGGGGGACCGGCGGTCGGTGATGAGGGCCATGCGGGCGGACTCCAGCAGACGCGCGGGGTCGCCGCTCTTCGCGCCGGCGTCGAGGAGCGTCGTCAGCTCGGCCGCCTGCGAGGGCTCGGGCAGACCGAGGACGACGACGGGGTCGGCCGCCTCGAGGGACCCCCGCACGTCGATCAGCCGGACGACGACGTCGTCGCGCTCGAAGACGGTGCTGCGCAGGATCGGGCTGCGCGAGTCGTTCGCCGCCACCGCGTCCTGCTGGGCGAGGAGTTCGGCCAGCCGCATGCCGAGCCCCTCCCGGGCCGGGTAGAACAGGGCGTGCCGCTCCGCCTCGGGGGTGTCCTTGGCGTGCGTCACGTGGTGGACGGCGGGCAGGGCCGCACGGGTGAAGAACACCCGGGCGGACTCCGGGTCGTCGAGGTCCCGGTGCTGCTCCAGATAGGGGTTGATGGCCTCCTCGACGGCCCGCACCTCGGGCTGCCGTGCGACGTGGCGCAGCGCCGTGAGCAGGTCGCCGCGCACCTCGATGGCCCGTACGATCCGGTTGCCGTGCATGAACAGGGAGGTGCGGCACAGCCGGGTGGCGTCGTCGACCTGCGGCTCGGGGGAGGCGTAGTCGGCGAGGATCTTGGCGACCTTCTCCTCGCTGCCCGGCTTGACCGTGAAGGTGAGCGCGTGGCGGACCACGCCGTCACCGATCCGCGGGGACGCCTGGAGCCGGCGCCTGCCGGTCGCGGCGTCCGTGGCCGGCCCGCCGGTCTCGCGGACGATGTGGAAGCGCAGCGACCGGGTGTCCCGGACGCAGCTGTGCAGCGGTTCCACCATCCGTACGTGCTCCTCGCTGTTCACCCAGGACAGGAACGGCGGGGCGCTCTCCCACTCACTCGTGATGAGCCATTGGGAGGGGTTCTCGATCGACTGGCACAGCTGGTCGCTGACATGGCCGGGCACGGAGGCGACCTGCTCGCACAGGTGCTCGTACGCCTCCAGGAACTGCTGCTGGGCTCCGTCGTAGACGTCCACCAGCAGGACGACCCGGAGCCTGGAGCCGTCGAACACGGACTGGGAGACATGGTGCGACACCTGTCGCGCCGACAGTTCTGATACTCGTTCGGAGGTGAGGGTCATCCTGCGCGCATCTCCTTCGCGGACCCCTGCGCCTGTCGCCAGGGGCGGCCGGTGGACGGAACGGGACAGCGACCGGTGCGCCGCGCAAGGAAGCGCGCCGGTCGCATGGGCACGATCTTGCGCCGTGCCGTGCCACACCACGAACGCAGCGGGGTAAGTGGGTGAAGGGTGCTCCGTACGGGTTCACCCGGTCGGGGGCGGGAAGAAGGTTTTGCCGCGTCAGGAGTCGGTGGCGAGGCGGTCGGCCTTCTCGGCGGCCTCGCGGGCTGCCCGTTCGGCCCGTGCCACGGCTTCGGCGGCCGACTCGTGGTGTTCCTCCGCCCGCCGCTGCTCGCGCTCCGCCGTGCGGAGCGTCTCGCGCGCCCGGTCCAGTTCGCGTTCGGCGGTGGAGAGCCGGCCGAGCGCGTCGGCGTGCCGGTCCTGGGCCTGCCTCAGGCGCGCCTCGGCCCGCGTCTGTTCCGTGTGCTTCTCGCGCAGCCGCTGTACGGCCCGGTCGGCGGCCTCGCGGGCGCGGGCGAGCTGCCCGGCCCGCCGTCGGCGGCGCCGCTCGGCGAGTTCGTCCCGCGCCTCGGGCTGCTGCGTCGGCGGTGCGGTGGTCCGCCGGGCAGGGGGTACGGCGGGCATCCGGGCGGTGTCGAACTCCGACGGCGGGGTGAGCGCGCCCTCCAGGCGGCCGCCGGCCCACCGGTCGGCCGCGTCGGGGTCGGCGAGGACCGCGCGCAGGGTGGCCTCGACCTCCTGCCGCACCCCGCCCGAGAGTTCGTGCCCGGCCTCCCGGGCGAGCCGGGCCGCCTGCCCGGACAGGGCGGAGACGACCCGACGGCGCTCCGCGGACAGCGCCTTGAGCCCGGCGGCGTCCAGTGCGCGGTACGCCTCGCGCAGTGCCTGGCCGAGCTCCAGGAACCGCCGGCTCTCCTCGGGACGGGAGCGCAGCAGCAGGTTCGCGGCCCAGGCGGCCAGGGTGGGGCGGCGGGCGGCGCGGATCCGGCGGGCGTCGTCGGCGCGCCCGTCCGCCCTGGCCGCGGCGGCCAGTTCCTCCCGGCGGGTGACGAACCGGGTCGGCGGGGTGGTGTAGAGCTCGTCGAGCACCGACTCCACCGCGTTGTGGGGCATGCCCACCAGACTCCGCCGGCCCCGGCCGCCGCGCACCCGCAGCGGGCCGGGGCGGGCTGGGGCGTCAGTCCTCGGCGGGCTGCTGGAGCATGGCGAGGGTCAGGACGTTGCCGCCGATGCCCCAGCCGCCGTCGGTGACCTCCTCGACCAGTACGAGGGTGGTGGCGCGGGCGCGCTCGCCGTAGATGTCGACGTACAGCTGGGTGGCGCGGGTGACGATCTCCTCCTTCTGCTTGTCGTCGAGGCTTCCGGCGGGGACCTTGAAGTTCGCGAACGGCATGACGGTTCTCCTCTGCGGGGTTCGGGTGGGTATAGGTGGGTGGGGCGGCCCGTCAGACGATGCCGCCGTTGGCGCGGATCACCTGGCCGTTGACCCAGTGACCGGCCGGCGAGGCGAGGAAGGACACCACCGCGGCGATGTCGGCCGGGGTGCCGAGGCGCTCCAGCGGGGGCTGGGCGGCCAGCCGGGCGACCGTCTCCTCGTCCTTGCCGTCGAGGAACAGGTCCGTCGCGGTGGGCCCCGGGGCCACGGCGTTCACGGTGACGTCCCGCCCGCGCAGCTCTCGCGCGAGGACCATCGTGAGCGCCTCGACCGCACCCTTGCTGGCGCTGTAGGCGCCGTACGCGGGGAAGGCCAGGCCCACCACGGAGGTGGAGAAGGTGATCAGCGTGCCGCCGGCGCGCAGGGTCCGGGCGGCCTGCCGGGCGATCACGAAGGTGCCGCGGATGTTGGTGCGGTGCATCGCGTCCAGCTCCGCCAGGTCCAGTTCGGCGACCGGTGACAGATACATGCGGCCGGCCGCGTGGACGACCACGTCGACCCCGCCGAACTCCGACTCCGCGGTGGCGAAGAGCGTGGCGACGTCCTCCTCGTCGGCGACGTCGGCCCGGACGGCGACCGCCCGGCCACCGGCGGCGGTGACCTCCTTGACGGCGGCCTCGGCCAGATCGCGGTTGCCCGCGTAGCCGACCACCACGGCGTATCCGTCGGCGGCCAGCCGGCTCACCGTCTCGCGGCCGATGCCGCGCGAACCGCCGGTGACGACGGCGACGCGGCGTGGGCCGGCGCCCTGGGCGGAGGCGCTGGCGCCGGTGGTCGTTTCCTGGGTGGACATGTCGACTCCCGTGAACGTGCTGGACTGGCTTGCACCTCCAGCCTGGCCCGGTGTCCCGGCGGCAGCCACGGCTGTCCTCACCCTGGGGTCGGCGGCCCCTGGCTCGGCGGACCGGCACGCGGGATCATGACGGGGTGAACCAGTCGGAGCTCGCCGCATTCCTGAAGTCCCGGCGCGACCGGGTCCGCCCGGCCGACGTCGGCCTGCCCGCCGGCCCCCGGCGCCGGGTGCCCGGACTGCGGCGGGAGGAGGTCGCACAGCTGGCCGGGCTGTCCGCCGACTACTACACCGAGCTGGAACGCGCCCGCGGCGCCCAGCCCTCCGCCCAGGTCCTGGCCGCACTCGCCCGCGCGCTCCGGCTGAACGGCGACGAACGCGACCACCTCTTCCACCTCGCCGACCGCCCCCTCCCCCCGGCGGCGCACGGCCCGGCGGCGCACGTCCAGCCCGCCCTCCTCGGCCTGCTGGACCGGCTCACCACCACGCCCGCCCAGGTGATCACCGACCTGCACGAGACGCTCGTACAGAACCCCCTGGCCAGGGCGCTGCTCGGCCCGCCCCCGGCGACGGCCGGCCCCACCGCGAGCTTCGTGTACCGCTGGTTCACCGACCCCGGATCCCGCGCGGTCTACCCGGCCGAGGACCACCCCCATCACTCCCGGGTGTTCGTCGCCGACCTCCAGGCGGTCGCCGCCCGGCGCGGCAAGGACCCCGAGGTGGTCCGCATGGTGGCCGCGCTGCGCCGGCACAGCGAGGAGTTCACGGCACTGTGGGAGACCCGTGACGTCGCGCTGCGCCGCACCGACCACAAGCGCATCGTCCATCCCGCACTGGGCGTCATCGAGCTGGACTGCCACTGCCTGTTCAGCGAGGACGGCCGCCGGCGCCTGCTGTGGTTCACCGCCCCGCCCGGCACCGAGGGCGCCGCCCAGCTGGAGCTGCTCTCGGTCATCGGCACCCAGGACCTGACCGAGGGGGACCGGTCCTTGCCGAACGAAATCCTTCAGGGAGAGTGAATTCTTTGGTTTCTGCCCGACAAACCACCCTGTGAGGCAACTTATCGCGCGCTTTTCCGGTCCTGTGAGTCGAGGCCCTGACCACGGCCTCGCACCACGAGGGGACGAGCGACCACAACGGGGGCGCGGGGATGGCGGTGGGAGGCGGGGGTGAACGGCCGCGTTCGGTGGCCCGCAGGGCCGCGTCGTTCGCCGGGCGGACGGTCCGGGGCGAGTGGCAGGGGATCGTCGTGGATCCCGTACGGCAGTTGGGGCGCCGGGGAGTGCCCGCACTGACCCTGGCCTTCGTGGCCACCTTCGGCGTGATCTTCCTCCATGACCTCGCGCAACGGCCGCGCGGCGCACGGCTGGTGTGGCTGCTGGGCGGAGTCAAGGCCGACCTGCCGCTGTGGCTGGCCCTGCTGCGCACCCCGGTCTCGCTGTACGTGCCGGCGCTCGACCTTCCGGTGTGGGCGGGGATCACCCAGCTGTTCCTCGCCTTCGCCCTGGCCGAACTGATCCTCGGCCGGGCCAGGACACTCGTCATCGCCTACGTCACCACGCTGGCCGGAACGCTCACCGCGCGCGTGATGATCGCCATCGGACCCGGCTGGGGCGGTCTGGGCCTGCCCGCCGCCTGCGGGCGGGTCCTCGACACCGGGCCGTCGGCGGCGGTGGTCGGGCTGTTCACCTACATCGCGGTCGTCCGGCGGGCACCCGTGGTCTTCACCCTCACCGGCGGCTCCATGGTGTGGGAGTCGATCGCGGTGCCGAATCTGGCGGGCCGCGAGCATCTGATCGCGGTGGGCATGGCGATCGTCCTGGGGCTGTTCCACCTGCGCGAGCACACCCTGCCGCGGCCCGGCGCCCTGGCGCGCGGAACCACTATGCAGCCGGGCCTGCACAGGGTCGGGTACGAGCATTCGACGCGCGCAGCGCGGTGACCGACCAGCTGATCGCCGGGGCCGGACTCTCCGGGGCCGGCCAGCCGTTGATCAGCGCGAGCAGCTCGAAGTACCGGTCGCGGCGCGTGTCCTGCGCGGCCGGCAGGCGCCGCAGCAGCCACCGGCGCAGCCCGGCGTCGTCGGGACGGCCGAAGACGCGGGCGCAGTGCGCGGTGAGCGCCGCGACGACGGGACCGGCCTCGGGCGAGCCGGGCGCGATGCCCGACCGGACGGCGGCCGTCGCATGGTCGCGGACGACCGCCACGGCATCGGGTCGCGGCGGTGCGGCACCGCAGCCGGAGAAGACGGCCGCATGGTCCTCGGCGCCGCGCCTCAGGCCGGCACGGAAGTCCGGGTCGAGGGACAGCTCGGCGAGCTCCACCCATGCCTCGACCTGCTCGTCCGTGGGGTCGTCGGGCAGCTCCGGGGTCATGGAGCGGCGGGCCGCGGCGTGGGCCGGGCCGCCGTCGAGGCCGTCGAAGACGCTGTCCAGGAAGTCCTCGATCAGCCGGTGACGTTCGGCCCCGGAGAGCCGGACCAGTCGGTGCACGCGTTCCATCTCCTCGAACTCCTCACAGGTGGGCCGGCGCCTGGCCACGGCCGTCAGCAGGGCGTGCCGCAGGCGCAGCACGCCGATCTGCGCCTCCAGCGCGGCGGCGTGCCGCTCGGCGACCTCGCCGAGAGAGAGCTCCCGGTCCACGACCCGGCGGATCGTGTCGAGGCCGAGCCCCAGTTCGCGCAGCGTGCGCACCAGGGCGAGCCGGGCCACGGCCTCCGGGCCGTAGCGGCGGTAGCCGGCGCCGGTACGGCTGGCCGGCGTCACGATGCCGCGATCGGACCAGAAGCGGATCGTCTTGACCGTCAGCCCGGTGCGCCGCGCCAGTTCACCGATCGAGTACAGGGTGTCGCCGTCCATGGACCCACCTTCCCGTCTCCCCCCGGGGGAGACTCAAGCCGGTACTCGCGTACCGGCGTCCCGAGGGGGAAAGATGGGACGCCGAGCGCACCATCAGAACCGAAGCGGAGGAACGCACCCATGCCGCACGAGCGAGCGGGCACGCCGGCCGGTCCCGAGGATCTTGTCGACGTGGCCCGGCTGGTCACCGCGTACTACGCGCTGCACCCGGACCCGGCCGAGCCCGGTCAGCGGGTGGCGTTCGGTACGTCCGGACACCGCGGGTCGTCGACGGCGAGCGCGTTCAACGAGGACCACATCGCCGCCACCAGCCAGGCCATCTGCGAGTACCGGGAAGCCCAGGGCACCGACGGCCCGCTCTTCCTGGGTGCCGACACCCACGCGCTGTCGGAGCCCGCGAAGGTGACCGCGCTGGAGGTCTTCGCCGCGGGCGGCGTGACCGTGCTGATCGACAGCGCCGACGGGTACACGCCCACCCCGGCGGTCTCGCACGCCATCCTCGCCCACAACCGGGACCGTACCTCGGGGCTCGCCGACGGGGTGGTGGTCACCCCCTCGCACAACCCGCCCGCCGACGGCGGATTCAAGTACAACCCGCCGAGCGGCGGACCGGCGGCCTCGGACGCGACCTCGTGGATCCAGGACCGCGCCAACCAGATCATCGCGGGCGGCCTGAAGGACGTACGGCGCCTCTCCTACGCCAGGGCGCTCGCCGCGGACACGACCGGGCGGTACGACTTCCTGGGCCGTTACGTCTCCGATCTCCCGAGCGTCCTGGACCTGGACGCGATCCGGACGGCCGGTGTGCGCATCGGCGCCGACCCGCTGGGCGGGGCGTCCGTCGCCTACTGGGGCCGGATCGCCGAGCAGCACGGTCTCGACCTGACGGTGGTCAACCCGCACACCGACCCCACCTGGCGGTTCATGACGCTGGACTGGGACGGCCAGATCCGCATGGACTGCTCCTCGCCGTACGCGATGGCCTCCCTCATCGAGCAGCGCGACCGCTTCCGCATCGCCACCGGCAACGACGCGGACGCCGACCGCCACGGCATCGTCACCCCGGACGCGGGCCTGATGAACCCCAACCACTACCTCGCGGTCGCCATCGACTACCTCTACCGGCACCGTGAGCAGTGGGCCGCCGGCACCGGGATCGGCAAGACGCTGGTGTCCTCCGGGATGATCGACCGGGTCGCCGCCGACCTCGGGCGCGAACTGGTCGAGGTGCCGGTCGGGTTCAAGTGGTTCGTGGACGGACTGCTCGGCGGCACCCTCGGCTTCGGCGGCGAGGAGTCGGCCGGCGCGTCCTTCCTGCGCCGGGACGGCTCGGTGTGGACCACGGACAAGGACGGCATCCTCCTGGCCCTCCTCGCCTCCGAGATCACCGCGGTCACCGACAGGACACCCTCGGAGCACTACGCCGGACTGACCGCCCGCTTCGGCGAACCCGCCTACGCGCGCATCGACGCCCCCGCCTCCCGCGAGGAGAAGGCGCTGCTGGCCAAGCTGTCACCGGCTCAGGTCACCGCGACGACCCTGGCGGGGGAGCCGGTCACGGCCGTGCTCACCCAGGCCCCGGGCAACGGCGCCGCCATCGGCGGCATCAAGGTGACCACCGAGCACGCCTGGTTCGCGGCCCGGCCCTCCGGCACGGAGGACGTCTACAAGGTGTACGCCGAGTCGTTCCGCGGCCCCGACCACCTCGCCCAGGTGCAGGAGGAGGCGAAGGCCGTGGTCCTGGCGGCGCTCGGCGGCTGAGGCACTTCGGGCGGGCCGGTCCTGTTTGCCGGAGGGCGGACCGGCAAGGCGATGTCCATGACTGAATCGAACAACGACACGAAGCGCAACGCCGACGCCCAGCGCGCCACGGTGGCCAAGGCCAGGCAGACCGCCGCCGACGCGACGGCTCCCGCCTCCCGGGGCGCGAAGAAGGCCGCCGCGAAGACGGATGACGTGACGTCAGCCGCCAAGGACGGCACCGAGCGCGCCGCCGCCACGGCGGCCGAGGCGACGACCGGGGCCGTGCAGGCCGGGGCCGAGAAGCTCGAGGCGGGCCGCCGCGCGGTCGTCGCGGCCTCCGGCCAGGTGGCGGCCACGGCCAAAACGGCGTGGACGGTTCTCGCGCAGCGCAAGCTCGTCGCCGTGGCGGTGGGCACCGGCCTGACCGCCGTGAGCGCCGCGTCGTACGCGGTGGGCCGCCGCTCCGGCCGCCCCGCGCAGGGCCCGCTCACACGTCTCACCGGCGGACGGATCTGACACCCCGGGGCCGGTCCCGGCCGGCCCCGGGGTGACCGGGGTGGTGTGACCGGCCCCGGTGCCGCCGTACGCGCGGCTCAAACCACCAACTACCCGGATCGGACGCCCTCCGGGCGGGTGAAGAAGCCTGAGCCCGCCCACGCCTCGCGGGGCATGCATGAGAATTGCGGCCGTATCCGGCCGAGTCGGTGCATACGACGCGCTGGAGGCGAGTGATGAAGGAAAGAGCCGATTCCGCCGACCCCGGCACTCACCGGGTACCCGTCCTGATCGTCGGCGGTTCCCTGGTCGGCCTGTCGACCTCGGTGTTCCTGGGCCGGCTGGGGGTGCCGCACACCCTGGTGGAACGCCATGCCGGAACGTCCATCCACCCCCGTGGACGCGGCAACAACGTACGGACGATGGAGCTGTTCCGGGTGGCCGGCGTCGAGGCCGGGATCCGGCAGGCCGCGGCCACGCTGGCCGGCAACCACGGCATCCTGCAGACGCCCACCCTGGTCGGCGACGCCGGCGAATGGCTGTTCAAGGAGATCGACCCGGGCGGTGGCCTCGCCCGCTTCAGCCCCGGCTCCTGGTGCCTGTGCAGCCAGAACGACCTGGAGCCGGTCCTCCTCGACCACGCCGTCCGCCTCGGCGGCGACCTGCGGTACCACACCGAGATGATGTCGTTCGACGCCGATCCCACCGGTGTCACCGCGGTGGTCAAGAGCCGCGACACCGGCGAGCACACCACCATCCGCGCCGACTACCTCGTCGCCGCCGACGGCCCCCGCAGCCCCGTCCGCGAGCAGCTCGGCATCGGGCACAGCGGACCCGGCGACCTGTTCCACAACATCAGCATGACCTTCCGCTCCCGCCGTCTCGCCGACGTCGTGGGGGACCGCCGTTTCATCGTCTGCTACCTGACCACCCCGGACGCCGACGGGGCGCTGCTGCCGGTGGACAACCGGGAGAACTGGGTCTTCCACGCCCCCTGGCATCCCGAACACGGCGAAACGCTGGAGGAGTTCACCGACGAACGGTGCGTCGACCACATCCGCCGTGCCGTCGGTGACATGGACCTCGACGTGGAGATCACCGGCCGGGCGCCCTGGCACGCCGCCCAGCGCGTCGCCCGGAGCTACCAGTCCGGGCGGGTCTTCCTCGCCGGCGACTCGGCGCACGAGATGTCCCCCACCGGGGCGTTCGGCTCGAACACCGGCATCCAGGACGCGCACAACCTCGCGTGGAAGCTGGCCGCGGTGCTCGGCGGCTGGGCGGGCCAGGGGCTGCTGGACAGCTACGACGCCGAGCGCCGCCCGGTCGCGGAGGCCACCAGCGCCCGCGCCGCCACCCGCTCGGTCGAGCACAGCCACCCCGGGTTCGCCCCGGCGCCCGGCATGGGCAGCGGCGGCCCGCAGCGCGGCATCCTCAACGTCGCCCTGGGCTACCGCTACCCGCAGGGCGCCGTCGTCGACGCCGATCCCACCACCCCGGTCGTCCCCGAGGCGCTGAACCTGACCGGTGAACCGGGCAGCAGGGCCCCGCACATGTGGGTACGGCGGGACGGGGAGCGGGTCTCCACCCTCGACCTCTACGAGCGCGACCTGGTCCTGCTCAGCGACGCGGGGGAGCGGGGCGGAACGGGCGGCTGGCACGAGGCCGCCACCCGCCTCGCCGAAGAGATGGCGATCCCGCTGACCTCGTACCGCGTGGGCACCGGACCCGGCGCCGAGCTGGCCCCCGAGGACGACGTGCACTGGGCGGAGCGGCACGGCACGACACCCGGGGGCGCGGTACTCGTCCGCCCCGACGGGTTCGTGGCATGGCGTGCGCCGGGCCCGGCCGAGGAGCCCGCTCAGACCCTGGAGGACGTCCTGAACACCGTCCTCGCCCGGACCCGGAAGCCCTAGGGGTTCAGCCGAACGGGAAGCTCGAACAGGTCGTTCTGCGTCACCACCGGCTTGTTGCGCAGCTGAGACGCGGGCACCGCCAGGTCGAGGCCGGGGAAACGGGCGTACAGCGCGGGCAGCGCCACCGCGGCCTCCAGCCGGGACAGGGCCGCGCCCGGGCAGACGTGCGGGCCGTGGCCGAAGGAGATGTGACGGTTCGCCGACTCGCGGGTGATGTCGAAGTCGCCCGCGGTCGGCCCGTGCGCCTGCTCGTCCCGGCCTATCGCGCCGTACGACACGATCAGGGCGTCGCCCGCCGGGATCACCCGGTCGCCGACCGGCACGTCCTCGGTCGCGAAGCGGATCAGGACGTGCGAGGTCGGCGTGGACCAGCGCAGCGTCTCCTCGACCACGGCCGACCAGTCCACCCCGCCGGACAGCACGAGGGCGCGCTGGTCGGGGTGGGTGGAGAGGTTGACGACGGCGTTGACGATCAGGGAGATGGTCGTCTCGTGGCCCGCGGCGACCATCAGCTGGAGGGTGGAGACGATCTCCTCGTCGGTGAGCCGGTCGCCGTCCTCGGAGGCGAGGATCAGGGCGCTGGTCAGATCGTCGCCCGGCGCCGCCCGCTTGGCGGCCACCGACTCCGCCATGATCTGTGCCAGCTCCGTCAGGGTCGCGATGACCTCCTCCGGCGGGGTCTGCGTCGAGAAGAACTTCTCGAACAGCACCTTCAGCCGGGGCAGCCGGGCCTCCTCCAGGCCCATGAGGTCGGCGATGACGTACATGGGGAGCGGGTAGGCGAAGTCCGCCTTGAGGTCGACGACGTCCCTTTCCTTGGGCAGCCGGTCGAGCAGCTCCTCGGTGAGCTTGGTGATCCGCTCCCGCAGCTGCTCCACCCGGCGCGGGGTGAGCGCCTGCGCGACCAGTGTGCGCATCCGGCGGTGGTCCGCGCCGTCCACGGTCAGCATGGAACGGCCCGGGTTCGCCAGACCGATCAGCGGCCAGTCGGCGGGGATCTCCCCGCGCTGCCAGGCGCCCCACACGTTGATGTCCTTCACCAGACGCGGGTCGGTGAGCAGCGCCTTGGCCTCGGCGTGGTGGGTGACGGCCCAGACCGGGACGCCGCCCGGCAGCTCGACGGCGGCGAGCGGACCGGCCGCACGCAGCGCCGCGCTCTCGCCGTCCAGGTCGCTGACGAAGGGGTCGAGGGCGATCCGGGATGCTTCGGTACCGGTCGTCATCGTGACATGCCTCCCAGGGCAGGGGGGATCAGAGGGCGGGTACAGGGGTGAACCGCACGGGCAGCTCGGTCAGACCCCGCAGCCAGGGCGAGGGCCGACGGGTGAGGGACCCGGCGGGCACCGCCAGGTCGATGTCCGGCAGCCGGTCGAGTACGACCTCGATGCCGGTCCGCGCGATCACCTCGGCGACCTCCTGCGCGGGGAACGGGCAGCGGTGCTCGCCGTGGCCGAAGGAGAAGTGCGCGTTGTTGCCGCCGGTCAGGGCCGAGCCGTCGGTGCGGACCTGCGGGTCGGAGTTGGCGCCCTGCAGGCCGAGCAGCAGCAGGTCACCGGCCCGGATGCGGCGGCCGCCGAGGTGGGTGTCGCGGGAGGCCCAGCGGCCGGCGATGTTCTGGCTGGGCGTGTCCTCCCACAGCACCTCGTTCATGGCCTCGGCGACGCTGTTGCGGCCGCCGAAGAGGGAGGCGGCGAAGCGGTCGTCGGTGAGCATCAGCCTGAGGGAGTTGCCGATCCAGTCGGCGGTCGGCTGGTGCCCGGCCGCCATCATCACCATCAGGTCCTGGGCGATCTCCTCGTCGCTGAAGCCGCTTTCGTCGGCGAGCATCCGGGAGACCACGTCGGCGGCCGGTGCCGCCCGGCGGTCGGCGAGCAGCTGTGCCATCGAGCCGGCCAGATGGGTCTGGCCCGCGATGGCCCGCTCCCGGCCGTCGATCATGTCGTTGAGGGCGGTGACGAGGCCCGGGCCCTCCTCGTCGGAGAAGCCGTAGAGCCGGGCCAGGACGCGCACCGGCAGCAGCATCGCGTACTGGCCGATCAGGTCGGCCGTGCCCACGGTGCACACGGCGTCGACGAGTTCGTCGGCGAACCGCTCGGCGTGGCCGCGCAGCGCGGACGGGTCCACCGCCTCCAGGGCGTTGCTGATCATCGCGGCCCGCTGCCGGTGGCGCTCGCCGACGGTGTAGAGGATCGACGGCTGCTTGCGGCCGATCATCGGCAGCAGCGGCCAGTCGGCGGGGATCATGTCCCACTGGTTCCACAGGTCGGAGTCGCGGCTGAACAGCACCGGGTCGCCGGTGACCTGGTGCAGTTCGCGGTAGCCGAGCACCAGCCAGGCGGGCACGTCGCCGTCGAGCACCACCGGGGCGACGGCGCCGTGGTCGCGCCGCATCTCCCGGTACAGACGGGCGGGCTCGGTCTGGAACCGGGGGCCGCTGAGGGGCACGGCGTCGGGGGTCACACGAACTCCTGTCGGGGCAGGGCCGCCGGGGCGGACCGGCCGGTGTAGTGCTGCTGGATGTGCTGGACCAGGGTGATGAGCACGTGCTTGCTCGACTCGCGGGAGCGGGCGTCGCAGTCGATCAGGGGCACGTGCGGGTCCAGGTCGAGGGCCTCGCGGACCGCGTCCGGCGCGTGCGCGGGGCCGCCGAAGTCGTTGCAGGCCACGATGAACGGCGTGCCGTGGTGCTCGAGCCGGTCGATGGCGTACCAGGAGTCGTCGATCCGCCGGGTGTCGACGAGGACGACCGCGCCGAGCGTGCCGGAGAACAGCCGGTCCCACAGGAACCAGAACCGCTCCTGGCCGGGCGCGCCGAACAGGTACAGCACGTTGTGCGCGTCCAGCGTGATCCGCCCGAAGTCGAAGGCGACGGTGGTGGCGGTCTTGCCACGCACCTCCCGGATGTCGTCGACCGCCTCGCCCGCCTGGGTCATCGTCTCCTCGGTGCCCAGGGGACGGATCTCGCTGACCGAGCGGACCAGCGTGGTCTTGCCGACGCCGAAACCTCCCACGACCACGATCTTCAGACCGTTGTCGGCGGAGTCACCCAGCGGGGTGCGCAAGTCGGAGGTTCGCGCGTCGGAGGTGCGCGCCTCAGAGATTACGGAGTCCAACGAGCACCTGCTCCAGGATGTCGGGGTCGTAAACGGCCGCTCTGCGGGGGTGGCGGGCGCTGACGCGGCCCGCCGCCAGCAGGTCGCACAGCAGGACCTTGGTGATGCTCACGGGCAGCCGCAGCTCGGCGGCGATCTCCACCACCGAGGTGGGCGACTCGGCCAGCCGCAGGATCGCCGCGAGCTCCGACTGCATCCCCGGGGCCGGCGCCGACTCGGCGACGACGAGCGTGACCAGGTCGAAGGGGTTGTCGGGAGCGGACCGGCTGCGTCCACCGGTGAGGGTGTAGAGGCGGTCGGGAGCGTCGTCCCGGCCGGGGCGGCTCATGAGGTGCGGGGCGGAGCGCTCAGGTGCTCGCCGAGCTGCTCCACCAGTTCGCTCATGTTGTGCCCCACCAGCCCGGGGTCCGCGTCCTCGGTGGTCACGACGGCGAGGTGGGCACCCTCGCCGGCCTCCACGATGAACAGCACGCCCCCGTAGAACTCGGTCATCGCCGACCGCACGCCTCCGCTGCCGTCGCCGAACTCCACGGACGCCCCGTGCGACAGCGACTGGATGCCGGCCGCGATGGCCGCGAGCTGGTCGGCCTGGTCGACGGTCAGCTCCGGGGTGCGGCACAGTTTCAGCCCGTCGCGGGAGAGCACGAGCGCGTGGCGGGCGCCCGGGGTGCGCTCCAGAAGACCCTCGATGAGCCAGGTGAGCTTCTCGTCGGCGGTGGTCCTGCCGGTCATGAAGTGGTGTCGCCTTCCGGGTGGGCCTGCGGGTGGGAGGGGTTCGTGCTCGGCGGCGCGGTGTCGGCGGAGGCGGCGTGGTCGGACATGCCGGACGCGGTGTGGTCCGCGGCCGGTGCGCGTACGGCCTGACGGAAGCTGCTGAAGCGGGCGGCACGGACCTCGGCGTCGTCGGCGGAGGGAGTACGGCCCGGCTCGGCGGCCCCGGGCGCGGGCCTCGTCCGCTCGGCGGCGGCGAGGGTGCGGCCCCTGCGCCGCTTGGGCAGCGTCGCCGACTGGTCGTCCTGGTCGGTCTGGTCTGCCTGGTCTTCCCGGTCGGCCCGGTCGTCGACGTCGCTGTCCGCGACCTCGTGGACCGGGGTGGGGTCCGCCGCGGGCGGCTCGGCCGGACGTGTCCGCTCGGTGGCGGGCGCGGCGACGGCGGCCGGCGGTTCGGCCGTGTGCGGGCTGGTCAGGATCTCCTGCGGGATGAGCATCAGTACGCCCGTGCCGCCGCGCGCGGACGGCCGGAAGGACACCCTCAGGCCGTGCTTGCGGGCCAGCCGGCCCACCACGGCGAGTCCCAGCCGGGTGCCGGTCAGACCGCCCAGCTCGGAGCTGTCACCGGCCGCCGCCTGTTCGGCGCGGCGCAGCTGGACGTCCCCCATCACCAGTCCGCTGTCCTCGACGGACACGATGACGCCGGCCGGCACCTCCTCCACGTACACATGGACCTCGGCCGACGGGGGTGAGAAGTTCGCGGCGTTGTCGAGCAGCTCGGCCAGCGCGTGCATCACGCCCTCGGCCGCGTGACCGGCGACGGCCTCGTCGCTGACCGAGTGGACGCGCACCCGCTGGTAGCCGCTGATCCGGCCCATCGCCCCGCGCAGGATCGATTCCATCGCGATCGGCCGCGCCCAGCGCCGGCCGGAGCGCGCGCCGGTCAGCACGGCGATCGAGTCGGCGAGCCGGCCGGCCTGCGCGGTGCGGTGGTCGAGGTGGAGGAGGTCGGCGAGGACCTCCTCGTCGGTGTGGCGGTCCTCCATGGCGCGCAGGTCGGCGAGGGTGGCGGTGGCCAGGGCCTGCATACGGCCGGCCGCGCCGGAGGTCGCGGCGATCGCCGCCGCCCGCTCCCGGGTGGCGCGCTCGAGCCCCGCGGCGAGGCGGGCGTTCTCCTGGTCGAGGTGGTCGAGCTCCTGGGCGGCCACCATCTCGACCCGGGTCCGCTCCTGGTCGAAGGACGCCGTCAACTCGGCGCGCTGCTCGGCCAGTTCGTCGATCAGGCGCTGCTGCTCCTGCCGGGACTCCTCGGTCGCCCGGGCCTGCTGCTGAAGGAGCCGGCCGAGGTCCTGGGTCACGGTCTCCAGCCTGCGCCGGGCGCCCCGCTCACCCTGCACGGCGTGCACGGCGGACACCACCGCCGCGCACAGCACCAGCGCCGCGGCACTCGACCCCCAGGCGAGCGGAGTACGGACCGACGGCGGCGCCAGGTCGACCACGGTGACGACGACGAACGCGGACAGGAGGCCGGTCAGCGCCAGGGCGGGGGCGATCGAGCGGAAGGTGGGGCGTTCGCCGTCAGGCGTGGGCGCGGTCATCAGTGGGTCCTAGGGCAGCTGCCGTGGTGATCGCCGGCAGATGTGAGTGAGTGGTGACGCTTGGTGCTCAACTGGGCGTCACTATACGAGAGTTCTTGATCGGATTGGAAAGGTTCTGAAGTCATTGCACAAAACAAATGGGTACTCGCCCCAAGGACGTGACGAAAGGGCACAGGAGCGAACGAGTGGAACCGGGCACACAGGCGGACGACGGGCGCGATCCCAGGCGCTGGAAGGCCCTGGCGGTCACGCTGGTCGCCGGGTTCATGAGCCTGCTGGACGTCACGATCGTCGCGGTCGCGCTGCCCTCCATGCAGCGGGACCTGCACGCGTCGGCACCGGCCATCCAGTGGGTGGTCTCCGGCTACGCCCTGGCCTTCGCCCTGGTGCTGGTGACCGCCGGGCGGATCGGGGACACGGTCGGCCGGCGCCGCGTCTTCCTGCTGGCGCTCGGCGCGTTCGTCGTGTGCAGCGCCGCGGCGGGCGCGGCCGGCACGATTACCCTGCTCGTCGCCGCCCGGCTGGCCCAGGGGGTCGCGGCGGGCTGTCTCGCCCCGCAGAACTCCGCCCTCATCCAGCAGATGTTCCGCGGCGCCGACCGCGGCAAGGCCTTCGGCCTCTTCGGGGCGACCGTGGGCGTCTCCAGCGCCGTGGGCCCGGTCGCCGGCGGGCTGATCCTCCAGCTGGCCCAGGGCCCCCAGGGCTGGCGCTGGATCTTCTACGTGAACGTACCCGTCGGCGTCCTCGCGCTCCTCCTCGGCCTCCGGCTGCTGCCCAAGGTGGCCCCGGGCCGGCGCGAGCGGCTCGACCTGGGCGGTGTGCTGCTCCTGGGCGGCGGGGTGCTGGCGCTGATGCTTCCCCTGGTGCTGGCGGAATCGGGCGGGGTGCGGCGGCTGTGGTGGCTCTTCCTCCTCGGGCTCGCCCTCCTGGCGGCGTTCGCCCGGTGGGAGCGGCGGGTCGCGGTGCGTGACGGCCGGCCGCTGCTCGACCTGCGGCTGGTGACCGCGACCCGCGGCTACGCCGTCGGCGCCGCCATTGCCACGCTGTACTTCGTCGGCTTCAGCGGGGTGTGGCTGGTGTTCGCCCTCTTCTTCCAGAACGGCCAGGGCTACAGTCCGCTGCGGTCCGGTCTCGCGGTGACACCGTTCGCCATCGGCTCCGCCCTGGCCGCGGCGATCGCCGGCCGCCTGGTGGAGCGGCTCGGCCGGCTGCTGACCGTGTGCGGGCTGGCCGCCGTCGTCCTGGGACTGGGCGCGACGGCGCTGATCCTGCGCCTGGCGCCCGGCGACGGCTCGGTGTGGCTCGTCCTTCCCGCCCTGTTCCTCGGCGGTGTGGGCAGCGGGTGCGTGATCTCGCCCAACGTGACGATGACCCTGCGGGACGTGCCGGTACGGATGGCCGGAGCCGCCGGCGGGGCGCTCCAGACGGGGCAGCGGCTGGGCGGGGCGGTCGGTACGGCGGCCCTGCCCGGCCTGTTCTACGTGGTGCTCGGCGCCCACCCCCACGACTACCGCACCGCCGTCGCCCTGGCCGTCGGCTGCGGCGTGCTGCCCGTGCTGTGCGCCTTCGGTCTGGCGGTCCACGACTGGCTGCGCGACCGCAGGGCGGCGTCCCCCCGCGAGCCCGAGGTGCCGCACAGCCACACCCATGCCGGCCAGGGCTGACGTCACTCGTACGGAGCCTTCTGGGCCCGATGGGCCGTCATACGGCGGTACTTGGCGTGCGGCGAGGACCGACTGCGGGTCGGATGATGCATGTGCGACCACTCATAGCCCTTCACCCCAAGCGCGCCCGCCTGTTCGCCGCCGCCGTCCCGGCCGCCCTGCTGGCGCTGCTCACCTCCCCGTTCACCGTCCCGGCCGCCGCCGACGACACCACCCCGGCCCGCGGCTCCGCCCACATGGGCATGGGAGTCGAGGCCCACGACGGCTCGAGCCCCGCCCCGGGCGGCCCGCGCGCCGGCCAGACCGAAGGCGTCGACGTCGCCAGCTACCAGGGCGACGTCGCCTGGGCCACCTTGTGGAACAGCGGCGTCAGATGGGCCTACACCAAGGCCACCGAAGGCACCTACTACACCAACCCCTACTTCTCCGGCCAGTACACCGGTGCGGCCGGCGCCGGCCTGATCCGCGGCGGCTACCACTTCGCCACCCCCGACACCACGGGCGGCGCCACCCAGGCCGACTACTTCGTCGACCACGGCGGCGGCTGGAGCGGGGACGGCATCACCCTGCCCGGCGTGCTCGACATCGAGTGGAACCCGTACGGCGACGCCTGCTACGGCAAGACACCGAGCGCGATGGTGACCTGGATCCGTGACTTCCTGAACCGGTACAAGTCCCGCACCGGGCGCGCCGCCGTGATCTACACCGCCACCAGCTGGTGGAACACCTGCACCGGCAACTACGCGGGCTTCGCCGCGGCCAACCCGCTGTGGATCGCCCGGTACGCGTCGACCGTGGGCGACCTGCCGCCCGGCTGGTCCTCGTACACCATGTGGCAGTACACCTCGACCGGAGCGACGGTCGGCGACCACGACAGGTTCAACGGCTCCGTCGACCAACTGCGGGGCTTCGCCAAGGGCTGACATGGCATCATGCCCGGATGCCCCTGACAGCGCACACCATCCGGCCGCGCCGGATCGTCGCCGTCGTGGCGGCGGCCCTGGCGGTCTTCGCCGGCTCGTTCAACACCTTCGAGGGAACGGCGCCGCCGCGTCCGGCGGAGCCGTCCGCCATCGAGCCGTGTGTGACCGGGACCGGCGACCTCCTGGCGGACCTGGACGCCGACGGCCACCGCGACCGGGTCTCCGACCCCTCCGGGACCGGGGCACGGCTGACCCTCACGTTCGGGACCGCGTCCGGCCCCGGGAAGCGGGTCGGCGTCCGTGACCTGGTCGGCCGCTCCAGGCCCAAGGAGACGGACCTGGCCGCCGTTGCGGACTTCGACCGCGACGGATGGGCCGACCTCGTCGTGGTCGCCACGGGCAAGTGGCAGGGCGACAGCCCGATCGAGCCGCGTCTCGCCGAGCTGAGACGCGGCCCCTTCGCCCGGACCGGCCGCGGCCACGACCCCCGGCACCTGGACCTCGGCGAGACCCGCGGCGTCGCCGTCGCCGACTACAACCACGACCGGTACCCGGACCTCGCCGCCTACACCTACGACGGCGACGGCGTGTACCAGACCCGGGGCCGGCTCGGCGAGAAGTCCGCGGGCATCGGAAGGTACACCGGCAAGTACGTCGTCGACGCGGAACAGACGGACGACCCCACGCCCACGAACATGCCGTACGCCGGGCTGAGTTCCTTCTACCCCCGGTGCGCGGGGGAGTAGCCCGCCTCCCGTGCCGTCCCGGTGCCACCCTCGGCCGCGGACACGGCGGCACGGACGAGCGCCGCCACGGCCGTCGAACGGGACTGCTGCGGCCAGGCGATGGCGAACACCACGGGCGGTGCGTCCGGGACCGGCCGGTAGACGACGCCGGGGCGTGGATAGCGCGCGGCGACCGACGCGGGCAGCAGCGGGGTGAGGTCGCCGAGACCGACGAGCGTGAGCAACTGGGCCAGGTCGCGGCCCACGCCACGGGTCTCGTCGATGAACCGGTGCACATCGCCGGGGCGCAGTCCGAGGTCGGCGAGGACCGGGCGGTCCCGGCCGGCGAGCGGGTGCCCGGCGGCGAGGGCCACGACGCGCGGTTCGGCGGCCAGCGTCTCGGCGTCCAGGCCCGTACGGTCGAACGGCTCGAACACCAGGGCCGCGTCGGCTTCCCCGCGGCGCAGCAGTTGCGGCTGCTCCTGCCAGCCGCACAGCCGGACGGCGACCGGTACGGCCGCGGGATCGGCCGCGAAGCGCGCCAGGATCGGCTCCAGCAGCCCTCCGTCCCCGTCGGCCTTGACGGCCAGGACCAGCTTCGGCTCCGCTGCGGCCGCGCGCCGGGCCCGCCGGCCGGCGGCCTCCAGGGCGTCCAGGGCGATCCTCGCCTCCTGGAGGAGCACCGTTCCGGCCGGGGTCAGCGTCACGCTGTGGGTGGTCCGTTCGAGGAGGGTGACGCCCAGTTCCGACTCCAGTTGCCGGATCGCGCGGGACAGCGGCGGCGGGGACATGCCCAGCCGCTCGGCGGCCCTGGCGAAGTTGAGTTCCTCGGCGACGGCGACGAAGTAGCGCAGCAGGCGGGAATCCACGCCTCTCCCTACGGGGGTCTTCTGCGGGCGGTATTACCGTCAGGGTAACAAGCGGGAGCGGATCGGTCCTTCAGTTCACGCGGGTGAGGCAGCAGGCTCGAAGACGTCCGGAACACCTGAACATCCGGCGAAGCAGCCTGATTTGGAGTTGTCCATGATCGTCGTCACCACGCCCACCGGTCAGATCGGCCGGGAGGTCGTCGACCGCCTCCTCGACGCCCCGGAAGGCGCGCCCGGGATCCGGGTGATCGCCCGCGACCCCGCTCACCTTCCCGCGGGGGTGCGCGAGCGCGTGGAGGTGGTGCCGGGATCGCACGCCGATCCCGCCGTTCTGAAGGAGGCGTGCGCCGGCGCCGACCGCCTGTTCTGGCTGGTGCCCCCGACCCCCTCGGCCGACAGCGTCGAGGGCCACTTCCGTGCCTTCACCGAGCCGCTGCGTGAGGTGACCGCGGGACAGGGCGTCGAACGGGTCGTCGGCGTTTCGACGCTGGGCCGCTCGGTGGCGAAGAACGCCGGGCAGATATCGGCGTCGCTCGCCATGGACGAGGCGATCGCCGCCATGGGGGTGCACTACCGGGCACTGTGTCCGCCGTTCCTGATGGAGAACCTGCTGGGCCAGGCCGAGTCGATCCGCACCGCGGGCGTGTTCTTCCTGGCGGCGGCCGAGGACCGGGTGCTGCGCACCTGCGCCACCGGTGACATCGCCGCCACGGCGGCCCGGCTGCTGCTCGACGCCACCTGGACCGGGCAGGACGACGTCCCGCTGGTCGGACCCGACGACCTGACCCCCGAGGGCATGGCGCGGGTCGTCTCCGAGGTACTGGACCGCCCGGTGCGCGTGCAGGCCGTCACCAGCGCGGACTACAGGGCGACGCTGCTGAGCCATGGCGTGAGCGAGGCCTGGGCGCAAGGGCTGGCAGACATGGTGGACGCCCTGCGTGACCAGGGCTTCTACGGCGCCGGCGCGCCGAGTACCCCGGAGACCGCGCCCACCGGATTCCGCCAGTGGTGCGAGGACGTACTCCGGCCGGCCGTGATGGGCACGGGCTCTCAGGGGTAGGCGGTGTGACATCCGAGGAAAGGATCGTCATGACCACGTACCTGATCACCGTTCCTGGCACCTTCACCACCGGGATCGAGGAGGACGAGCGAGCGCGGCTGAGCCGGGCACTGCGGCCGGCCGATCCCCACACCACTCGGACGGGCAGCACCGAGGACCTGGACGCCCTCACCGTCAACGAGGACAACACCTTCACCATCAGGCTGTCCGTGGAGGCGGACAGCGGCGCTCATGCCGAGGAGGGCGCCCGGGACCTCGCGGACTCCGCGCTGCGTGACGCGGGACTCGATCCGGGCAGCGCGCCGCTGGGGCCCGCGGTGATCACCGGCATCGACTCCGACATCGGCTGAGCCCACCGTCCGGTCCCCGTCACTCCGGCGCCGGCGGCGGGGTCGCGGCCGCTGCGGGCCGTACACCCGCGGTTCTGCCCTCGAAGGGCCGCCGCCCGCCGGAGTGAACCTGCCCGCCGCCCCGGCGGAACGATTCGGCCACCGTCCGCGTCCTTCTCGACCAGGGCACGCGACCGTGCATGCCCGGGGGGGCGAGGGGAGACCGGGTGCGGACGGGCGGATTCGCGGACTGGACAGACCGGTTCGAGGAGGAGGACCGGCGCAGACGGGCCGAGCCGGACCCGCACTGGGCACAGGGGGCGTCCCTCCACCGCGCGGTGTGGGCGAGCATCCAGCGGTTCCAGGTCGGCGAGGACGGTGACGGCGCCAACCTCATCGCCAAGGCGGAAGAGGCCGGTGACCCCGACTACGCGCACGCGGTGAAGCTGTTCGTCGCCGAGGAGCAGAACCACGCCCGACTGCTGGCCCGTCTGCTGACCGCCGGCGGTATGCCGACACTGGCCGGCCACTGGAGCGACCGGGCCTTCGTACGGCTGCGGCGCATGATGGGGCTGCGCACCGAACTGCTGGTGCTGATGATCGCGGAAGTGGTGGCCCTGCGCTACTACCGGGCCCTGCGTGACGGCGCCGCGGATCCGCTCACCTCGGACGTGGCGGGCCACATCCTGGCCGACGAGCAGCGTCACGTGCCCTTCCACTGCGCGCGGTTGCACGCCTCCTTCCGCGAACTGCCCCGTCCCCTGCGGCGCCCGGTGACGGCCGGCTGGCAGCTGCTGCTGTACGCGGTCTGCCTCGTGGTGGCCGCCGACCATGGCGCGGCCCTGCGTGAACTCGGCCTCGGCCGCCTGCGGTTCGTGGCCGACGTCATGGTGTCGTCGAAGAGCGTGGTTGGTACGATCTTGGCTTGATCTCGACGCCGCACGGTGTCGCGGGCCGCCGTTATGGACACCTCTGTCGGGTACGCGCCCCTGGCCGTACACTGCCAACCCGCAGACATGCGGGCGTAGTTATATGGGGGGAGCCACCATGTCCGGCAATCCGTACGGTCCTTATCAGCAGTTCGCCGTGCCACCGATGCCATCGAGCCCGCCGCCGGCACCGCCGGACCGTCTGCGGGCGGCCGCCGTCGCACTGCTCAACCTCAGCGGCCTGGGCCTCGGGTACGCGTTGATCCGAAGATGGATCCCGATGGCCGCCTGCTGCGTGGCGACCGTCGTACTGCTGCTCGTGGCGCTGCCCGCCGACGCCGACGGTGTCCCGGGGGCGGCGCTCGCCGGCTACGCCGTGATCCTGCTGCTGGCGGCCGTGCACGGCGCGATCGCCGGGCTGCGCACCCGGCTGACCTGGCCCGGGAGAGCGCCGCTGGCGCTGCTGCTGGGCGTGCTGCTCCTCGCCGTACCGGCCGGTGCCGCCGTCGGGTACGACGGCGCGCACAAGGAGGCCGTGGAGCAGTCGCTCCTCGACCGCCTGGAGCGGGCCGACCGCATGGTGACGGCGGCCGGCCGGCACACGTTCAGCAGGTCCGACTACGGGTCCGCCCTGGACGTGTACAAGGACCTCGCGGTCAACCACTCCGGCTCCCGCGCGGCCGGGCAGGTCCCGGACCGGATGAGGACCTACTACGAGACGGTCGGCGCCGCGTACGGCCACAAGGACTACTGCGCCGCGGTCGAGCCGCTGAAGTACCTGCGTACGGTGCCCCGCACCATGCCGAAGAAGCAGCTCGGCTCGCTGACGAGTTGGCCCGACGACCGCCTGGCCACCTCGCTGTACGAGTGCGGTTCGAGCAGCCTGGCGGGCGGCCAGGCGGACTGGGTCACGCGGTTCGGCGACCTGCTGGACACGTTCCCGCGGTCCGCGCCGGCGGGCAAGGTCGTACCCGCCGTCGACTCGGCGGTGAAGAAGGCGGAGAACGACGTCAGCGGGAGCGAACCCTGCACCGCCGTCGAGCAGTTGACCAGTCTGAACACCCGGATCACCGAGCTGTCGGCGACGGCCACGGACGCGGCCGACGGCCTCAAGAAGGCCGCCGGCCGGGCCGCGAGCAGCGGTGACGCGGGGGAGTACGCCTGCGGAGTCGACCAGTACAAGGACGGCGACTTCGACGAGGCCCAGAAGACCATGGACCAGTTCGTCGCCGACAACAAGCACAGCAAGAACCGGGACCGCGCCAAGAAGGTGTCCATCGCCGCCGAGGTCGCCCAGACGCTCCCGGCCGCCGGGAAGAAGCTGCCCACCACCGCATCCGGCGGCAGCATCTCCGTCACGGTCAAGAACGACAGCCCGCACGACGTCACCGTCCTCTACACCGGCCCGGTCACCGGCAGCTTCACGCTCAAGGGCTGCGGCAGCTGCAAGACCTACTCCTTCGCCGACACGATCAGGATCGGGTTCAAGCCCTGCAGCAGCGGCAAGAACTATCCGCAGCGGACGATCAGTCTCCCCGTCGGCACCACGTACTTCGTGCACAAGCCGCACGGTGACAGCACCGCGACGCCGGCCTCGGACACCGCCAAGCTCCGCCCCGGGTACATCTACACGGAATGCGCCTACACGAAGCAGACCCTCGGCAGCAGTTACTGAGGTGCGACCGGTTCCCGCGTCCGCGACGCCCGCCAGGGAATCGTGACGCGGGGACCGCCGCGGAAGCACCACAGCGCGATGACCGGGTCGCAGATCGCGCAGCCCAGGGACGAGCCGTGCTCGAAGGGCACGATCGGATTGCCCTTGAAGTGGTGCAACAGGTCCCACGAGGTGTGCATCAGCCAGCCGATGCCGATGAAGGTCCAGGACTCCAGGCCGCGGTAGGCGACGTACGTGGCCACGACGGTGTAGAGGAACTCCCAGCCGCCGAAGCCGCCGCCGCTGAGGTAGGCGGCTCCGGCGCCGCCCACCATCAGCGCGTTGAGGCGGCGGCGACTGTCCGGACGGCGGACCAGTGACATCAGCAGGACGTAGAGGATGCCGATCAGGATCGGGGCGATGTAGCTCAAGACCGGGTCGCTTTCTCGGTGTGCTGTGGCGAGATTGCCAACAGGACGACGAATGGGACGAGTTCGGCATGTGCCGCGATGCGCGGGGGTCGCAGCGCGGGTACGGGGGGACGACCGGCCTGGGCCGGCTGGTGTCCCTGAAGCCAATCAGCTGTCGCCCCGGCACCCCAGTGGCATGGATGACACCTTCCAACGAGATAGCGACAGGTATGTTCGGACCATGCACACCGTCGCCGTTCTCGCGCTGGACCAGGTGATTCCCTTCGACCTGTCGACCCCGATCGAGGTCTTCACCCGCACCCGCCTCCCGGACGGACGCCCCGGCTACCAGATCCGCGTGTGCGCCGAGCAGCCGGAGATCGACACCGGGTCCTTCGTCCTGCGCGCACCCTGGGGCCTGGACGGACTCGAGGGCGCGGACACGGTCATCGTGCCCGGAACCGCCGACCCCGCGGCCCCGCTCCCGCCCGCCGTCCGGGACGCCCTGCGCGCGGCGGCCGAGGACGGCACACGCATCGCGTCCATCTGCTCGGGCACCTTCCCACTGGCCGCCACCGGACTCCTCGACGGACTGCGGGCCACCACCCACTGGGCCGCGGCGGACCTGCTGGCCGCCGTCCACCCCGAGATCGAGGTCGACCCGGGTGTCCTGTACGTCGACAACGGCCAGTTCCTCACCTCGGCCGGCGCCGCAGCGGGACTGGACCTGTGCCTGCACCTCATCCGCCGCGACTACGGCTCGGCCGTCGCCGCCGACGCGGCCCGGCTGTCCGTGATGCCGCTCGAACGTGAGGGCGGCCAGGCGCAGTTCATCGTCCACGACCACGCGCCGACCCCGCGGGGCTCCGCCCTCGAACCCGTGCTCACCTGGCTCCAGGACAACCTCGGCCGCGAGCTCTCCCTCGCCGACATCGCCGCCCACGCCGGAATTAGCACCCGGACCCTCATCCGCCGCTTCCGCGAACAGACCGGCACCACCCCGCTGCAATGGCTGCACCGCGCCCGGATCCGCCAGGCCCAGCACCTCCTGGAGACCACGCACCACCCTGTCGAGCGCATCGCCGGCCAGGTCGGCTTCGGCTCACCCACCGCCTTCCGCGACCGTTTCAAACGCACCACCGGCGTCAGCCCGCACACCTACCGCCGCACCTTCAGCTGATGTCAGTGGCGGAGCCTATGGTCCAACCATGAGCATTCCCGCCGCAGTCGAGGGCTCCTGGGCCCGCATCGACGCCTGGCTGGCCCGGCACGCCCCCGTCAGCCACGCCCGGCTGAGGCCGCCCGCCCAGGCGTCCGACATCGAGGCCGCCGAGCGCACGCTGGGAGTCCGCTTCCACCCCGACCTGAGGGCGTCGCTCCGCTGCCACGACGGAGTGGAACCGGCGGACGGGGCGCCCGTGCTGGCGTACTACGGGCCGCTGTCCGGCATCGCGGACATCGTCGACGGCACCCGGTTCCTGCGGGACATCGGCGCGGACATCGAACCGGAGAACGCCCTGGACGAGGCCGCCGAGGACGACGAGGACGACGACGAACTGGACGAGTACTGGCACCACGACTGGCTGCTGATCACCCTCGGCATCGGCCGGCAGCGCTCCGACGGTCTCTTCCTCTCCTGCCGCCCCGGGCCCAACTGGGGCCGGCCGGGCCGCTACTTCGACGAGTACGCCCCCTCCTTCACCGAGTGGCCCTCCCTGCGCCACGTGCTTGCCGACTACGCGGACGCGCTGGAGGACGGCACCACGTTCCACGGCCGTACGCCGCTGGCCGTGGACGGTGTCCTGCTGTGGGACGACGAGAGAACCGTCATCCCCGAACCGGTCTCCCCGCTCGCCCTCGCCGCCGCGACCCCCGAACCGGAGCCGGAGCCGCCCGCCCCGGCGGCGTCGGACCCGGCGCCCGCGGGGATGCCGGAGGACGGGCAGCGGCTGTTCTTCGTCAGGACCCGCCACAGCGGTCCGCCGGCCCCCGCGCCGGTCCAGCCCGATGTGGTCTTCGCCGAGGGGATCACCCCGGACGAACTGCTGCGCAGGCTCGGCGCGATACCCGGGACGCTCCGGCCCCGCACCCGGGAGCGGGCGCGGGAGTCCGCGGACTCGCCGTGGGCGGCGTACCGTCCGACGGTGCGTGCGGGCACGGTCGGCGGCTGGGCGTACGCGACGCAGGAGGGCGCGTACGGGACGCGGACGCAGGACGGGGTCGCGCCCCAGCTCGCACGGCCCGAGGTCCTGCGCAGAGCGTCCGCGGGCACCCGGGCCGTCGCCCTGGCCAAGGGGGGACCGGAGGTCCGGGTCACCGTCACCGAGGACGGCGCCCCGCGTCCTGAGGAGGACCGCCGTGCCGACTCGCCGCGCGAGGATCGCGGCGCGGATCCGTGGCCCGGGTCCTCGGCGGCGTACACCCGCTTCCTGACCGAACTCGACCGGGACTTCGGCATCCGCTACCGGCCGGAGGACGACGCGGACGCCGAGCTGACAAGTGGGCTGCTCCTGCCGCTGCTGGAGGACATCGACCCGGACGCACACCGGTACGTCGACGAGGTGCGGGACTTCGACCTGGCCGGGCTCGTGAAGCGGACCCCGCCGCAGCGGCTGCGCACGGCCATGGCCGCCCAGCTGGCGCGGCTGGCGGCGGAGACCGGCGTCGAGGGCTACGACGAGATCGCCGGCGCCGTGGCGCGGATCCGGCGCGGCGAGAACGTCGACCTGACGCCCGACGGCCCCCTGGACCTGCGCATCCGCACCATCGACGCCGAGACGTGGGCGGCCCGGCAGCTGGTGTGCGGGGCGGGACGGTGGCGCGAGGGGCCGGTGGCGCAGGACGACTTCAATGCCTGGGCCACCCGGGCGGAGGCCACCCGCGCGCTCCGCGAGTTCGTGCGGCTGCCGGTTCCCGCCGCGGCCGCCACCATCCTCCGCCACCGGATGTCCGTGCACTGGCGGACCGAACTGGCCGCCGACCTGGAGGGGGCCTGACGGCGGGAACCGCAGCCGCTCACGTCACCGGTGGTGCGGCGAGGTGAGGTAGTGCTGCCTCAGCAACTCCCTTCCGTAGTCGTTGCCGTTGGGCGTGCGGATGATCGAGTGGACGTGCTTCTGGGTCGGGGTGCCGCCCTGCGACGCGCCGTACGCGCCCGCCAGCGGGCCCGGGGCCTGGCAGTCGACCTCCACCCATACGACGGGGCTGTGCACCCGGACGTAGAAGGCGTCGGTGTCGCCGGTGCCCCCGGCCCAGGTGACGTGGGTGTCGTCGAGGTGCGCGCGGACCTCGGCCATCCGCACCCTGGCCACGTCCGCCTTCGCCCGCCCGGCGAAGGCCTCGACGATGCCGAGCAGCTTCTTCTTCTGGGCGCCGGTGAGGGCGTTGCCGCGCAGGCCCTCGTACGCCTGGACCGTGTTGTCGCAGAACGCGCCCGCCTTCATCGACTCGTTCGACTTGGTGGCGGAGCTGATGGCGACCTTCTGCTGGGCCGTGGTGAGGGAGTTGATGAAGGCGAGGCTCGCGGCGACCTCCTCGTGGCAGACCGTCACCGTCCCGCCGTCGATCTCCATCGAGGTCGGCTCCGAACCCCAGAAGCAGGGGCTCATCACGACCTGGTCGCCGAGGACGAAGTAGTTGATGACGAGGTGGTGGCCGTCGAACTGGAAGCCCCAGGGCTCGGTGGCCGACGGGGTGCCCATCAACGTCCAGTAGTAGGCGTCCTCGTTGAAGGACTTGGTGTTGCCGATCGCCTCGCCCGCCGCCTGGTTGATCCGGCGGATCTTCTCGGTGGTCTCCAGGCCGTCGGCGCTCAGGGCCGCCTTCAGCAGGGCGGTGCCGAGGGCCTTCTGGTCGTCGGTCAGGTCGGCGAGGGAGACGCCCTGGCGGGCGTAGGAGTCGATGTTGCTCCACAGCCGCCACTCGGTGGAGTGGACCGTGAACCGCGTCGCGGTCTTCTGGGTGTCGGTGAGCCCGGCCAGGAAGGCGTTCGCCGCGGAGATCACGGGTGCGGTGGCCACGTCCGTGGAGTGGATCGTGAACAGGTCGTCGATGCGCTTGCCGTCGGTGGTCAGGCCGAAGAACTCCTCGGTGATGGACTGGTTTCCGGGACCTCCGGGGCCGCCGCCCGGGCCACCGGTGGGGGCACCGCTGGGCGAAGCGCCGGCCGAAGGGCCGGCGGAGGCGTCGGCCGCGCCGGTGCCCGTGCCGTCGTCGGCGAGCGCGGTCCAGGCTCCGGCGCCGCCCATCGTCACCACCGCCGTGGCACCGCTGGCGAAGAACACCTTCCGCATGAAGTTCCGGCGGCTCGCGAGGGCACCGCGGCCGGCTTCGGACTGGGGCTCGCGGGCGGTCGGCTCCCCGGTGTCGAGCTCGGTCATCTTCGCTGAATCCCTTCGTCGGGGGCGCGTCCCCGGTGGACGGCCGCACGGGCGACCACTGTGGATCAGTGAACTGAGGCCCACCTGAACCCGGCCCGGCCCACCGGCCGGAACCGGTGCCTCGCGCCTGCGCGGACCGCGTCGGACCTGGTTCTCTGTGTGTGCGCTGGGAGTTCGCGGGGGCCGGGACGGGTCGGTCGGAGCTGGGGACCGACGCGAGGGCCGGGACGCGTCAGTCGGTGCCGGGGGCCGACGCGAGGGCCGGGTTCGCGTCGGTCGGGTGGCCGGGTGCGGCCGTGGGGAGGATGACCGTGAATGCCGTGCCGCCGGGGGCGCTGGTGACGTCGATGTGACCGCCGTGCGCCTGGGTGATGGCCGCGGCGATGGCCAGCCCCAGCCCCGAGCCGCCCTCCCCGCCAGGGGTGCGGGAGCGGGAGGTGCCGGCCCGGGTGAAACGCTCGAACACCGTGGGCAGGACATCGGGCGGGATGCCGGGGCCGTCGTCCCGGACCCGGATCACGGCGTCCGTGGCCGTGGCCTCCACGACGACCGTCACCTTCGTGCCCGCCGGAGTGTGCACCCGGGCGTTGGCCAGCAGGTTGGCCAGCACCTGCTGGAGCCGGGCCTGGTCGCCGAGCACCGTCGCGGTCCCTTCGAGGCGCAGCGCCAGCTGCCAGTCGTGGCCGCTCCCGGCAGCCCGCGCGTCCCACACCGCTTCGGCGACCAGGGTCGCCAGGTTCACCTCGGCCGACCGCAGCGGCCGTCCCTCGTCGAGGCGGGCGAGCAGCAGCAGATCCTCCACCAGCCCGGTCATCCGGGCCGACTGGGCGAGCACCCGGCGCCAGGCCAGCGCCGGTTCGATCTTCCGCGAGCCGCGGTCCATGAGTTCGGCGTATCCGGCGATCGACGCCAGCGGTGTGCGCAGTTCGTGGCCGGCGTCGGCGAGGAAGCGGCGCATGCGTTCCTCGGTGCGCTGGCGTCCGGCGAGCGAGTGCTCGACATGGTCGATGAGGTGGTTGAGGGCGACACCGACCTGGCCGACCTCGGTGCCGGCGTCGGTGTCCCGGGCGGGGACCCGGGTGAGCCCGGTGACCTCGCCGCGTTCCAGTGGCGCGCGGGCGACCTCGGCCGCGGTGGCGGCGACCCGGCCGAGGGGGCGCAGCTGCCGCCGTACGACGACCGCCGAGACGCACGCCGCGGCACCCAGCCCCACGGCGGCTATCACGGACTCGGCCGTGACCAGGGCGTTCATCATGCGCTGCACCCGGTCCACGGGGAGCCCCGCCAGCACGGGCACCCCGTCGCCGCCCAGCGCGGTCACACGGTACGCGCCGAGGCCGGGGACGGTGCGGGTGTGCAGCGAGCCGTCCGGGGTGATGCCGTCGAGGGCGGCGCGCTGACGGGCCGTCAGAACCCGCTGCCCGCCTTCCTGGGTGACCACCTCGGCGGCCAGGATCCGCCCGTCGGCGGCGAAACGGGCCGCGAGCGTGCCGACGGGCTGCCCGCGTTCGTTGAGGAAGCCCAGGTCCCGCGCGCCGCCCGCACGGTGCTGCAGTCCGCCCTGGCTGCGTGCCGCGGCGTCGGTGACCCGCTGGTCCAGGTCCCCAAGGAGATAGACGCGTTGCACGACGACCGTGGTCAGCGCCATGGCCGCGCAGACGACGACCATGGCCATGGAGACGAACAGCACCAGGCGGGCCCGCAGCGACCGCCCGCCCGGCCGGCCCCCCGCCCCCCTCGCCTCCGTCATCGTCGCGTTCCGTCGTCCACCGCCCTGATCGCGTACCCGACCCCGCGCACGGTGTGGATCATCGGAGCCCGGCCCTTGTCGATCTTCGCGCGCAGACTGTAGATGTACACCTCCACCAGATTGCCCTCGCCGTCGAACGAGGAGTTCCAGACGTGGTCGAGGAGCTGCGCCTTGCTGAGCACCTGGTGCGGATGGCCCACGAGGAACCACAGCAGGTCGAACTCCTTGGCGGTGAGCGGGACGAGCGTGCCGCCCCGCCGCACTTCGCGGGTCCTCCCGGCGAGCACGAGATCGCCCAGCGTCCGCACGGGTTCGCCCTCGGCCGCGCCCCAGGCGCCGGCGCGGCGCAGCAGCCCGCGCAGCCGCAGCATGACCTCCTCCAGTGAGAAGGGCTTGGTCACGTAGTCGTCCGCGCCCGCCGACAGCCCCTCGATCCGGTGCTCCAGCGCGTCGCGGGCGGTGAGCATGAGCACGGGCAGGCCGGCGTTCTCGCCCCGCAGACTGCGCAGCACCTGCACCCCGTCCACGTCGGGGAGCATCCCGTCGAGGACGACGGCGTGCGGCGCGCAGCCGCGCGCGATCCGCAGCGCGCCGCGCCCGTCCCGGGCCGTGAGGGGCCGCCATCCGGCCTCGGCGACCGCCGCGGACAGCAACTCGGTGAGCTCGGGCTCGTCGTCGACGATCAGTACACGGACCGCGTCCTCGCGGGCCACAGGGGTGCGAGACATGCCGTGACCCTGTCACGGCTCGCTGTGCGAGCGCTGTGCCCGGCCCGAGCGCCGTGCGGGAAATGCAGGTGAGGGGTGCGCCGTCGTCCGCCTACGCTCGGCGGCATGGAACAGGGGGAGACGCTGTGGAACGTCGTCGATGTGGAGGCGACCTGCTGGGAGGGCCGTCCGCCGGCCGGGGCGGTCAGCGAGATCATCGAGATCGGGCTGACCGTCGTCGATCTGGCGACCGGTGAGCGGACCGGGCGGCACCGCGTCCTGGTACGGCCGGCCCGGTCGGCCGTCAGCGCCTTCTGCACGGAGCTGACCGGGCTGACACAGGCCGAAGTGGACCAGGGGCTGTCCTTCGGCGAGGCATGCCGGCTGCTGGCCACCGCACACCGGTCCGGGATCCGGCCGTGGACCAGCTGGGGGGAGTACGACCGCCGCCAGTTCCAGCGGCAGTGCCGGGCGACGGGCGTGACGTACCCCTTCGGACAGCGGCACGTCAACGCCAAGGAGGCCTTCGCCGCGGCGCACGGACTGCGCAAGCGTCCCGGCATGGCCCAGGCCCTGCGGGTGGCGGGTCTCCCGCTGGAGGGCCGTCACCACCGGGGCGAGGACGACGCCTGGAACATCGCCGCCCTGGTCCTCGGCCTCGCCCGGCAAGGCGCCTGGCCGGACCCGGGGACCGGCTGACCCCTCTGGCCCCTCTCTGATCTCCGAGACCTTGACCACAATCGGGCCAAGGAGCCCGGAGCCGGGGTACGCGGACTGCGGACAGGTACACCGCAGAGGGGAAGGATCTGGAATGTTCCGGTCGGCTCACGCCGCTCCGTGCTCGATGCCGCGGTCCGTGGTTCAGGCGGTCCGGCTGCCGGGGCCCTGGGCTTCGTCGTGTATCTGCGCGGCGGCCGCGTCGCAGAACGCCTCCAGCCCCTCCAGCAGCGCGGTCCGCTTGGCGGCGGGCATGAGTTCCAGTACCGCCTCCAGGGTGCTCTCCCGGCGCGTCCGCAGATCGGCGAGGAAGGCACGGCCCCGGCCGCTGAGGTGCAGGCGTACCTCGCGCCGGTCGGCCGGGCTCGTCACCCGCCGGACGAGGCCCGCGGCCTCCAGTCGGTCGCACAGACGGCTGGTCGAGGGCGGCGTGGAGGCGAGGGAGTCCGCGAGCGTGCGCAGGTTGATGCCCTCCTGGTGTTCCAGGATGAGCAGGACCCGCAGTTGCGAGGCCGACGCGGGCGCGGTCGACGCCCGGCCCCACAGGACCTCCAGCAGTTCCGCGGCCGTCGCGGTCACCCGCGCGACCTCGGCGGGCTCCGGACGGGGACGGAAGGCAGTCACTGTCACACTCTCGCAGACACCGGGACGGCCGTCAGCCTACTAGGACCGCCCGGCCGGAGGCGTCCGAATCGTCGTCCGGCGGAACTGAACGGCCCTTTACGGGGAACGAGGCCTGTAAGTGTTCGGTGAAGGATTGGTGCGTTTACCATCGTGAACAGATTCGTGGCCGCCGAGCGCGCTCTGCGCGGAGCGGCACCCCACGCCCTGATCGACGCCGCCCGCCGCGTACTGACGGAACAGTACGCGGCGGAGTCCGTCGAGCTGCTCATGGCCGACTACGGCCGGACCGTGCTCCAGCCGGTGTCCGCGCCGCCGTGCCACCCCGAGCCGGTCCCGGTGCACAACAGCCCGGCCGGCCGCGCCTTCGGCGCCCAGGAGCCGTACGTGGAGACCGTCCACGACGGCCGGGCACGCCTGCACCTGCCGGTCACCGTACGGGGCGACCGGCTGGGCGTGCTGTCGGTGACCCTTGCGGACGAGGCACACGCGCGCGACTGCCTGGACGAGCTGGCGGACGTCGCGGAGGTGCTCGGCCACGAGGTGATCGTGGCCGAACGGGACACCGACCTGTACCTCCAGGCGCGGCGCAAGGACCGGCTCACCCTCGCCGCCGAGATGCAGTGGCAGCTGCTGCCGGGGCGTGCCTGCGCGCGCCCCGAGTACGAACTCGGCGCGCAGCTGGAACCGGCGTACGCCATCTTCGGGGACAACTTCGACTGGTCGGCGACGGCGGACCACCTCACGCTGTACGTCACCAACGGCATGGGGGAGGGCATCGAGGCCGCCCTGCTGACGAACCTGGCCATCAACGCCCTGCGCAACGCGCGGCGGGCCGGCATCCCGATCGCCGACCAGGCGGCCCTGGCCGACCAGGCCGTCTACGCCCACTACCGGGGCCGCTGCTACCTCTCCGTGCTCATGCTCGACTTCGAGCTCGCCACCGGACGTGCCCGGGTGGTCGACGCGGGCTCTCCGCACATGCTGCGGCTGCGCGGCGGCAGCGTGGAACGCGTCCCTCTCGACGCCCAGTTGCCGCTCGGTATGTTCGAGGAGACCGACTACGTGGCACAGGAGTTCCGGGTCGAGCCCGGCGACCGCCTGGTCTTCGTCAGCGACGGCGTCCACGCGGTCGCCTCGCCGGGCGGAGAGGCCTACGGGGACAGCGCCCTGGCACGGGCCATCACGGCCACGCGACTGCTGCCCGCCGCCGAGGTCCCGCGCGCCGTCCTGCGCGAACTGTCCGGCCACCGCGGCCGGAGCGTGCCCCTTGATGACGCTTTGGTGGTCTGTCTGGACTGGCGCGGGCGCTGACGGGCAGAGCAACAGGAGAGGCTGCGCGGCCGTGAAGATCGCGTGTTGGTCACGCCGTACGCGCAGCGCTAATGTTTGTCATAAGGCAATAATCGGCCAGGGCGAGCGGACGACGACCGGCGGACACCGGGCCGGTGCAGTAGGGAGACGATGTAAGTGTCGGACCAGCATGCGGCGGACGAGCCGACGGCACGCCAGGTGGGCGACTTCCTGGAGCGGCGCCGCGAGCAGATCGCCCAGCGCTGGGCGGACGCCACCCTGTTCCGTACGGTCTTCACCGTATCCCGGGACGAGGCGGTGGAGGCGGGCAGGGCCGTGGTGGACGCCCTGTCCGAGGTGGCCCATGCCGGAAGGCCGGAGGACGTCACGGCGACCGGCTTCGACCAGGTGCGCGACCAGCTCGGCCGGATGTCGGGGTCCTTGACCCGCGCCGGATACAGCCCCGCGCACATCGCCAACGAGGTCGCCGGTCTGCGCCGCCCGTCCCTGGAGCTGCTGCGCGCCGAGTTCACCGAACCGTCCGGGCCCGAGGCCACCGAGAGCCTGCTCACCCTGACCGTGCTGCTGGACACCCTGCGCCTGGTCGTGATGGAGACCGCCCTCAGCGCGGGCGAGGAACTGATCTCACGCCAGCGGCAGCAACTGCTCGAAGTGGCCACCCCCGTGATCCAGCTGTGGGAGGGCGTCGTCGCCGTGCCCCTCATAGGCATGCTGGACAGCGCCCGCAGCCAGGTGGTCATGGAGAGCCTGCTGGAGGCGATCGTCGACCAGCGCGCCCGGTACGCCATCCTCGACATCACCGGCGTCTCCACGGTCGACTCGCTCGTCGCCCAGCACCTGATGAAGACGGTGGCCGCGGCCCGGCTGATGGGCGCCGAGTGCATCGTCTCCGGCATCCGTCCCGCGATCGCGCAGACCATCGTGCACCTCGGCATCGACCTGGGTTCGGTGCTCACCCGCGCCTCCCTCGCCGACGCCCTGGCCTACGCGCTCGGCCGGCAGGGCATCCAGATCTCCCCGAGCACGGACGCCGGAGTGAGCGCACGGTGAGCGGTGCACACCCCGGTCCCCCGGTCCCGGTGCTGGCACTGGGCGACATTCTGCTGGTGAGCCTCCAGGGGGAGTTGCACGACGGGATGGCCGAGCAGCTCCAGCAGGACATCACGGAACGGATCGCCCGCAGCAGCGCGAGCGGTGTGGTGATCGACGTCTCCGGTGTGGACATGGTCGACTCCTTCCTCGGCCGGATATTCGCCGAGATCGCCTCCATCACCCGGCTGCTGGCGGCCCGCACGGTACTGGCCGGGATGCGGCCCGCCGTGGCGATCACGCTGGTCGAACTGGGGCTCACCCTGCCCGGGCTGACCACCGCCCTCGACGTCGAACGCGCGATGGAGCTGCTCGGGCAGCCCGTACCCGTGTCGAGAAACTCCGCCGACGCAAGGAAGGGAGGCACGTGACGCCGGCCTCCCGCCCCGCCGCGGCCATGACGCTGCCCATCGGCTCGGACGCGGATCTGTCCTGGGTACGGCAGCAGGTGCGCCAGACGGCGGCCGACCTCGGCTTCGGCCTGGTGCAGCAGACGAAACTGGTCACCGCCGCCAGCGAACTCGCCCGCAACACCCTCGTCCACGGCGGCGGGGGACAGACGGAGATCATGCCCCTGGAGAGCGGACGCGCGCGCGGCCTCAGGCTGTCCTTCACCGACAACGGCCCCGGCATCCCGGACCTGGAACTGGCGATGACCGACGGTTACACCACCGGCGGCGGCCTGGGCCTCGGGCTGAGCGGAGCCAAGCGGCTGGTGCACGAGCTGACTGTCGACACCGAGCCGGGCCGGGGCACCACCGTCACCGTCATCGCCTGGGTCGCCGGCGTGCCCGCCTCCCGCCCGGAGCCGGGATGAGCCGGGTGTGGGACATCCCGGTGCACGACTCCACCCGGGTACGGGACGTCCGGGTCGCGGCCGAGGAGGCCGGCGCGCACGCCCGCCTCGACGCGCACCGCACGGCGGTCGCGGCGCTGGCCGCCACGGAGCTGGCGACCAACCTGCTCAAACACGCGGGCGGCGGCCGGGTGCTGATCAACCTCGTCGAGCCGCCGCCGGCCGACGACGGCGCCCGGGGACCGTCGGTGCAGCTCTTCGCCCTCGACCACGGGCCCGGCATCGCCGACGTCGGGGCCGCCCTGCGCGACGGCTACACCACCGTCGACACCTCGCTCGGCGCGGGCCTGGGCACCTGCCTGCGCATGTCCAGCGCCTTCGACCTGCACAGCGCACACGGCCGCGGAACCGTGGTGACGGCCCGCATCGACGGGCGGTCCACCGGCCGGCGGGCGGGCAGCGGGCCCCGTACCAGGGCCGGGGGCATCAACGTGCCCCTCGCCCGGGCCGAACACTCCGGGGACGCCTGGAGCTGGGTGCGCTCCGGATCCCGTACGACCCTGATGCTCGCCGACGGGCTCGGCCACGGCGTCAAGGCCGCCGAGGCATCGGCCACCGCGGTCGACGAGCTGCGCCGCACGGCACACCTGCCGCCCGCCGAACTCCTGCGGCACCTGCACACCGCCCTGCGGCGCACCCGGGGCGCGGCGGTCGCGGTGGCCCAACTGGACGAGGACGCCGGGGAACTCCGCTTCGCCGGCGTGGGCAACATCGGTGCCCGGCTGCACGACGGAGGCAGCTGGCAGCCGCTCGTCTCCCATCCCGGCATCGTCGGCGCCCACTTCCCGGCCGGCGTGCCCCTGCGGCGGGTGCCATGGCACCAGGACAGTCTGCTCGTCCTGCACAGCGACGGACTGCCCAGCCGCTGGACACCACCCGACGACCCCCGGCTCCTCACCCACGACCCGGCGGTGGTCGCCGCGGTCATCCTGCGGGACGCCAGCAGCCCCGCCCGACCCGTACGCGACGACACCAGTGTGGCCGTACTCGCCCCCGACCGCCGGACCCGCAATCCATGACCACAGCCTCCGATGTCTGGCACATCGCATCCGTGTCCGACGCGGCCCGTGCCCGCGCCGCCGCCGCACGTCTCGCGGCGGCCACCGGCGTGCCCGCCCTCGAACGCGCCCGCTTCCTGACGGCCCTCACCGACCGGCTGCGGCAGTGCCTCGTCCAGGGCGGGGCGGAACTCGTCGTCACCGCCGAGCAGGCCGCCGGGGACCCGGACCGGCGGATACAGGTGGACGTACGTACGGCCGGCCGGACGGCGGAGGCGACACCGCCCTGGCAGTTCACACTGACCTGCCCCCTTCCCCTGCGGCCGTCCGCGCCCGGTCACCCGGCCGGCCCGGACGGCACGGAGCTCGCCGAAGCCCTCCTGGCCGCCGACGAGGACACCGCGGCCGCGCTCGACAGGCTCGACGAGCTGGAGGAACTGGTCCGCTTCCACCGCGAGGAACTCCACCAGACGAACCAGGGCGTCCTGGCCCTGCACGCGGAACTCGACGCCGCCTCCCGCGCCCAGCGGGAACTCCTCGACGCGGAACGGACCGCGCGGACCGCGGCGGAGAACGCGCGGCGCCTGCTGACCTTCCTGACCACCGCCAGCGCCGTCGTGACCACCTCGCTCGACCACGAGGACATCCTGCGGCGGCTGCCCCGGCTCCTCGTCCCCGAGTACGCCGACGACGCCGACATCTGGATCTTCGACGAGGACCAGCCACCCCACAACGGCGGGCGGCCGGCCGCCGCCGTCACCGCCGCCCGTACCGGCCGTCCCCAGCACGCCGCCGACCACCCCGGCGACCTCCCCGGCGTCGAGGACCACCCGCCCTCCGTGCTCTCCCCGGACCGGCCGCTGCTGTGCGTACCGCTCACCGCGCGCGGCGTCCTGGGCGTGCTGACGCTGACCGCGCCCGGTCCCCGTTTCGACCCGGACACCTGCGTCATGCTCCTGGAACTGGCCCGGCGCCTGGCCACCGCCCTGGACAACGCCCGCCGCTACGAACAGCACCGGGACACCGCCGAGGCCCTCCAGCGCGCGCAGCTCACCGAACTCCCCGCCACCGAGGGGCTGTTCCTGGCCGCGCGCTATCTGCCCGCCACCCACGGCCTCAACATCGGCGGCGACTGGTACGACGCCTTCCCCCAGCCCGACGGCAGCGTGCTCGCCGTCATAGGGGACGTCACCGGGCACGGACTGCGCGCCGCGGTGATCATGGGCCAACTGCGCACCGCGCTGCGCGCCTACGCCGTCGAGGGCGACAGCCCCGCCCGGATCCTGACCCGGCTGCACCACATGCTCCGCCACCAGCAGCCCGAGCTGTACGCCACCGCCGTCATCGCCCGGTTCCGGCCCGGCGACCCAGAGGTCGTCTGGGCCGCCGCCGGGCACCCGCCGGCCGTGGTGCGCTCGCCCGACGGCGAGGTACGGGTGCTGGACACCAAGCCGGGCATCATGCTCGGGGTGCCCCTCGCCTACGAGTACGAGGACCACGTCGTCCGCGTCGGGCCCGGCTCCACCGTCGCCCTCTACACCGACGGACTGGTCGAGCGCCGGGCGCAGGGAATCGATCCGGGCATCGACCGCCTCGCCCACGCCCTGGCCGCACTGGGCCCGGCGGAACTGGAGGACCTCGACGCCTGCGCCGACTCACTGCTCAAACCGATGCTGCACGACTCCGAACGCGACGACGACATCTGCTTCCTGCTGTGCCGCACCGCGCCCGAAGCGGGCCAGGGCCTGTGACGCGGCAGGGGCGGCCCGCGCGCTGCCCGTGCGGGCTCAGCCCCCGACGCCGTCGCGCAGCAGGCGCCGGGCCACCTGGGTGCGGGCCGCGGCGAGTTCCGCGGCGATCCGCTCGGTCCGGCGGGCCTGCGGCACCACCGCCGCCGCCATGGGCTCCCCGACGAGCAGGCAGGCGCGCCGCAGATGGGTCGGCGGGTGGGTGGCGTCGACCTGGTGCCCGCGCCGGGCTCCGGCGCGCCGCTGGCGTTCGTACTCGTGCTCCGGGACGGACGCCGTGTACGCGGTGAGCAGCTCCCACAGCTCGTCGGCCCGGGCCGCGGCCTGGCGGGCGGACCTCGATCCGCCGAGGGCGGCACGGTTGGCCTCGGTGCGCAGCAGGACGCCGACCGACTCGATGATGAGCAACCGGTCCATGAGGCCCACCGCCGCCTGCGTGGAAGCGGTGCGGGCGGCCAGCCGGTCGGCGAGGTACTCGGCCCGCGTCCTGCCCTGCGACGTCAGCCGGACGAGCAGCACCAGCAGTCCCCGGACCAGCAGGCGTGGCACCACGTAGACGGCGTTGACGGCCATCTCGATCACGGTCGGGTGCGCGATCGGCCGGAGGGTGTGGTACCAGAGGGACAGGGTCCGCAGCGCCGTGCCCACCACCAGGCCGTTGCGCGTGTCGCTGTTGGCGTAGTGGCCCAGCTCGTGGCCGAGCAGCGCGATCCGCTCCCCGGGCGTGAGGACCTCCCACAGCGGCATGCCCAGCGTCAGCAGCCGCCGGCCGCGCACACCGTACGTCGTGACGCTGGCGTTGATGTCCCCGTCCACGGCGATCGCGTGCACGCTCCGGGTGCCGACCGCCCGCGCCACCTCGTCCACCAGGGCGAAGAGTTCGGGCGCGTCGGACCGTAACAGCACGGGTACGTCGTCGGGCAGGCGGCTCACCCTCGGGGCGAGCCCCCAGGCCAGGACCAAGAACACCAGACCCGCCACCACGCCGGGGCCGCCCCAGCCCGCCACCACGCACCAGACGCCGACGGCGGCGAGCGCGAGGGTGATGCCGTGCACGGTCAGGGCGAGCGCGGTGGCGGTCACCGCCGAGGCGTCGCGCCTCGGGCGCAGTTCCCGCCCGCTCAGCATCTCGGCGAGCAGCTGCTCGCCATGTCGCCGGGCCAGGGCGCGCTCGGCCCGGTCCAGCCACCCCGTGTCCGGCCGTGGCTCCTCGGGGTTCACGTTCCAGTCGCAGGCGGCGCACCACACGGTGAACCGGCTGTCGCCACGGATCTCCGTGCCGCATTCCGGGCACGGCTGTGTCGTCTCTCTGACGATGTCGGGCATCACGGTCTCCCCCTCCTTCGCGGCTCCTCCCCGAGCCGCTACCTGCTGGTACGGGCCGATCTGATCACACGGCGGGGCCGCGGTGAAGGCGCGGCCGTCAGTAGGGGGCGAACCGTGATCCCGCCGCAACCGTCCGGCCCCCCTCACCGGGGCGCGGCACCGCCGGGCGGTGTGCAACCGCCTGAAGCGGTGGCGCTAGGGCTCGCTCCGCCGGGGCCGCCCGGGGGCCCGGCTCGTGAGGAAGGCCTTCAAGCCGCGCCGCAGCGCGGTGCGTTCGGCGGGGTGCATCGCTGCCAGGGCCGCCGCCAGGGCCTGTTCGCGGCGGGCCGCGACATCGCGCAGGGCGTGCCGCCCGTGGGCGGTGAGGCTCAGCCGGACCTCGCGTCGCCTGCGCGGATGCAGTTCGCGTTCGAGCAGTCCGGCCGCCTCCAGCCGGTCGCACAGCCGGCTGGCGGTCGGCATCCCTATGTCCAGCCGTTGCGCCAGAGCGGTCAGGTTGACGCCCGGCGCCGCCTCGAGGGCCCGCAGCGCGCGCAACTGGTGCAGGGACAGGCGCAGAGCCGCGTCCTGAGCGGCGAGCGACCACAGGGTCGTCAGGTTCTCCACGGCGTCGGAGATCTCCAGGGCGATGGCCTCCGGGCCGTCGCCCGGCCCCTTTGCCCGCTCCTCGCCGGGCCCGCCGGGATGGGTCACGACATCACTTTCCCTCAGCTCCGTGCCGTACGGGTGTCACCTCACCCCCTCGCCCTACCCGACGAGCGGCGGAGCAAGCCGTCGGGCGAGGGGGCCCGGCGCCGGGGAGCGTCTATCCGCCCCAGAAGCCCCAGGACGCCGTACCGTGCACGGCCGTCAGCACGGCGAGGACCACGAGGTCCGCGATGCCCAGACCGAGACCGAGCAGCGCCCGGAACCGGCGCGGGGTGTCGCGGCGCAGCGCGATCACGGCCAGCACGATCGCGATCGGGCCGAGGACGATGTTGAGGACGAGCAGGCCGACGAGCCCGAGGACGAAGGAGGCCACGGCCATGCCCTCGGTGTCCCGCCGGCCCGTCCGGCGCGAGGGAGGTGCGGTCAGCCGCATCGGCTACGCCCCCCTCGTCCCGCGGCGGCGCCGTTCCCGTGCCGCGAAGACCAGCAGCCAGACGGCGATCAGCGTGCCCAGGACGACCGTGACGGGCCAGGGGAGGTACGCGGCGGCCCCCACGACGATGCCCAGCAGAAGCAGGGCGGCGACCAGGAAGAGCACGGGCTACCTCGCTCCGGCCGGGCCGGCGGAAAGGGGCTGACGCTTCCTCGTCCGTTTGCTCAACGCGTTCATGACATCGCGGGTTACCCCCGATCGGCCCCGTCACTCAGGTGGGCCCGGGCGTCGTCCAGAATCCGTCGGGCGGCGTCCAGCGCCGCGGCGCGGTCCTCGGGGACGAGGCCGATACGGGTGCGCCGGTCGAGCAGGTCCGCCGTGTCCAGCGCGCCCTCGTGGCGTGCGGCCCACAGCAGTTCGGCGCCGGTGACGGGATGACCGGGTACGACGGGTTCGGCCAGCCGGCGATCCTCGGAGGCCAGGGCGTGCACCGCCACGGCCTCGGTGCCGTAGCGCCGGACCAGGCGCCGGGGCGCGGGCAGCGTGCCCAGCCGCGACGGCGCCGCGGCTCCGACGAGGGGGAGGGCGGCGGTGGGGGAGGGCCCGGCCGGCAGCCGGCGGGCCGAGACGGCGGCGTCGACGGCGTCCTCGGCCATCCGCCGGTACGTGGTGAGCTTGCCCCCGACCACCGTGACGACGCCCTGAGGGGAGGTCAGTACCGCGTGCCGCCGGGAGATGTCGGCGGTCCTGGCCGCCTCCGCCCCGCCCGACCGGTCCGGCGCGGTGTCCAGCAGGGGGCGCAGACCCGCGAAGGCGCCCACGACGTCGGCGCGGTGGACCGGAGCGTGAAGGACGGAGCCGAGTACGTCGAGCAGGAAGCCGATGTCCGTCTCCGGCACCTCAGGGACGTCCGGGACGGGACCGTCGACGGGTTCGTCGGTGAGACCGACGTACACCCGGCCGTCGCCCTGCGGCAGGACGAGCACGAAGCGGTTGGTCTCGCCGGGGACCGGGATGTGCAGCCCCGCCGGCAGGGGGCCGAGCCGCTCGGCGCGCAGCACCAGGTGGGTGCCCCGGGACGGCCGGATCCGGATGCCGTCGACCAGGTCGCCCGCCCACACGCCGGAGGCGTTGATCACCGCGCGGGCCCTGATCTCGCCCTCCTCGCCGGTGAGTTCGTCACGGACGCGGGCGCCGCCGGCGGACAGCCCGAGCACCCGGACCCGGGTCAGGACGCGTGCGCCGTGGGCGGCCGCCGTGCGGGCGAGCGCGGTCACCAGACGGGCGTCGTCGGTGAGCCGGCCGTCCCAGGACAGCAGGCCGCCGCGCAGGCCGTCGGTACGCAGCGCCGGGGCCAGGTGACGGGTCTCCACCGCGGACAGCCGGCGGGGCGCGGGCAGGGTGGCACGGGCCGTGCGGGCCACCAGACGCAGGGTGTCGCCGGCCCGGAAACCGGCCTGGGCGAGGGCGGCCTGGCCGCGCGAGACCAGGGGAGTGAGCGGCAGCACGAACGGCTGCGCCCGGACCAGGTGCGGCGCGGTGCGCTGCATCAGCACACCCCGTTCCACGGCGCTCTCGTGGGCCACGTCGAGCTGCGCGGACGCCAGATAGCGCAGGCCGCCGTGGATGAGCTTCGAACTCCAGCGCGAGGTGCCGAAGGCGAGGTCGTGGGCGTCCACGGCGACGACCGAGAGTCCGCGGGCCGCGGCGTCCAGAGCGGCTCCGGCGCCGGTGGCACCGAGGCCGACCACCAGGACGTCCACCACCGGGCCGCCGGCGGTCTCGGCCAGCTCACGTGAGCGGCGGCCGGCGGACAGGGACGAGCTGCTGGTGGGGCTCATGGCGTGAGGGTCCTCTCCAGGATGGTCCGCAGCTCCGCGAGGAAGGCGGCGGTGGTCAGGTCCGGGTCGTCCTCGTCGGTCATGGTCCGCAGCGACAGGGTGAAGGACTGGACGGTCAACAGCACGGAGCGGGCCTGTAGTTGCGGGTGGCAGGCCCGCACCGAACCGTCGGCGTGCCCGTCGCGCAGGGCGCCGCCCAGCAGCTCGAGCAGGGCGTCCTGGCTGGCGCCGCGGCGGTCCAGCACATACGGCAGGAGAAGTTCCGGGTCGACGTCGATGATCTTGCGGAAGAGCGGGTGGGCGCGGAAGGCCGCCACTCCGTCCACCAGTCCCTCGACGACCAGGTCACGCGCGGACCGGTCCGGCCGGGGATCCGGCATGGCGCGGGTGGCCACGCCGACCCACTCGCGTGTCATCAAGTCCCCCACGAGGGAACGGACATCGGGCCAGCGCCGGTAGAGCGTCATCCGCGAGACACCTGCCCGGCGGGCCACGTCGGTCAGGGTCGTACGACGGACACCGACGGCCAGCACGCAGTCGCGCACCGCGTCGAGCACCGGATCACTGTCCTGGTCGTTGTGACGAATAGGCGTCATGTGTCACAGTGTAACGCCCCCGGAAGCGAGTGATGAGGACGAACCGTCATGGACATGCTGTGGAGTGGCTGGGGCGACCCGGCCGAGGCGGCACCGCTGCCCGAGACGGTGACCGGGCTGCTGCGCGACCTGCTGGGCGTCAAGCCGCGCCCGGACGAACCGCTTCGGCTGGAGGACATCGCCGTACCCGCCGCACCGCTCGACGACGCCGCCCGCCAGGCGCTGTCCGCGGCCGTGGGCGGCGACGAGCACGTCCGTACGGACGCGGAGACCCGCATCCGGCACACCCGGGGCAAGTCCACCCCCGACCTGCTGCGGATCCGCGCCGGGGACGTGAGCGACGTACCCGCGGCCGTCGTCCTCCCCGCCGGGCACGACGACGTACTCGCCGTCCTGCGCGCGTGCGCCGAGCACGGCCTCGCCGCCGTCCCGTTCGGTGGCGGCACCTCCGTCGTCGGCGGCCTCGCCCCCGAAAGGCGAGAACCGTTCGTCGCCCTGGACCTGCGCCGCATGAACCGGCTGCTCGCCGTCGACCCCGTTTCCCGCACCGCGCGCCTGCAACCCGGCCTGCGCGCACCCCAGGCCGAGGCACTCCTGGCCGAACACGGCTTCACGCTGGGGCACTTCCCGCAGTCCTACGAGTGGGCCACCATCGGCGGGTTCGCCGCAGCCCGCTCCAGTGGACAGGCCTCCGCCGGGTACGGGCGCTTCGACGAGATGGTGCTCGGCCTCACCCTCGCCACCCCCGAGGGCACCCTCGAGACCGGCCGCGCTCCCCGCTCCGCCGCCGGACCCGACCTGCGCCAGCTGATCCTCGGCTCCGAGGGCGCGTTCGGCGTCATCACCTCCGTCACCCTCCGGGTACGCCCCCGGCCGGCCGTCCGCCGGTACGAGGGCTGGCGCTTCGCCTCCTTCGAGGAGGGCTCCACCGCGCTGCGGCGGCTCGCCCAGGACGGCCCGCGCCCCACGGTGCTGCGCCTGTCCGACGAGACCGAGACCCTGATCGGCCTCGCCCAGCCCGACGCGATCGGCGCCGAGGGGGCACCGGCCGACGCCGGATGTCTGGCGATCGTCGGCTACGAGGGCACCGAGGAGGACACCGCCCGGCGCCGAGAGCGGGGCGCCGCCGTCCTGCGCGAGTGCGGCGGCACGTACGCCGGTACGGAGCCGGGCGTACGCTGGGCGCACGGCCGCTACTCCGCGCCGTATCTGCGGGACTCCCTGCTCGACGCGGGAGCCTTCGCGGAAACGCTGGAGACCGCCGCCTTCTGGTCGCGTGTCCCCGAGTTGTACACCGCCGTCCGCACCGCGCTGACCACCGCGCTCACCGACGCCGGCACCCCACCCCTGGTCATGTGCCACATCTCGCACGTCTACGAGAACGGCGCCTCGCTGTACTTCACCGTCGTCTCCGCCCAGGGCGACGACCCGGTCGCCCACTGGGCCCCGGCCAAGCGGGCGGCGGGCGAGGCGATCCTCGCCGCGGGCGGCACGATCAGCCACCACCACGGCGTGGGCACCGACCACCGGGACTGGTACGTCCGCGAGGCCGGCCCCCTGGGCGTCGGCGCCCTCCGGGCCGTCAAACAGCGCCTGGACCCCGGCCACATCCTCAACCCCGGCGTCCTGCTGCCCACGGACTGACCCGGTCCGCCCCACCCGCTCAGCACACGACCCGCCCCGGAGGCGCACCCCATGCGACAGTTCACCGCCGTCGTCAACCCCACCGCGGGCTCAGCGGGCGCGGCGGCCGCCCTGCTCCGGGTGGCCCACGTGCTCCGGGAGGCCGGGGCGGAACTGGAGACGGAGTACAGCCGCAGCCTGGCGCACGCCCAGGACATCGCCCGCCGAGCGGGGGAACGGGGACGGGTGGTGCTGGCGGTCGGCGGCGACGGCATCGCCGGCGGCATCGGCGGCGCGTTGAGCGGCACCGGCTCCGTGCTCGGCCTCGTCCCGGCCGGGCGGGGCAACGACTTCGCCAGGGCCCTGGGCCTGCCCGCCGATCCCGAGGCCCTCGCCCGGCTCCTGCTCGAGCGAGAACCACGAGCGGTGGACACCATCGAACTACGGTCGGCCGTCCACGCCGGGACCGTCGTGCTGGGCAGTGTGTACGCGGGGGTCGACGCCCTGGCCAACCGCCACGCCAACCACGCCCGGCTGCTTCGCGGCGCCGCCTCCTACTACGCGGGCGGTCTGCGGGCCGTGACCACCTGGCGCCCGGTGAACTACCGGGTCACCGTCGACGGCCGGCCCCACGTACACCGCGGCTACACCGTCGTCGCCGCCAACTCCCCCTACTACGGCTCCGGACGCATGATCGCCCCCGCCGCCCGCGTGGACGACGGCCTGCTCGAGATCGTGATGATCCGCGAGGCACCCCGCCGGCTGTTCTTCACCCTGATGAACGAACTGGCCTCCGGCGCCCACGTCGAACGGCCCGAGGTCCACATCCTGCGCGGCCGGGAGATCCGCATCGAAGCCGACCGCGAGGTGCCCTACGGCGCCGACGGAGAGGTCGAGGCGGTCCTGCCCGTCACGGCGAAAGTACTGCCCGGCGCGCTGAAGATGCTGTACTGACGGCCGGAAGGTGTTGAGGCTGAGGCCTCAGGTCTGCCGGAAATGGGCTCGGTCGCGCGTTCGAGCGGGCCCTGGGTGCTCTCCGACCGCCGTGCGCGGCTCCCGGGCCGTCCGACTCCCGGCAGGCCGCCACCCGCCCACCGATGCCCTCGGCAAATACGCCCTGACCTGGTGTTTTCCGCGTATCCGCCTAGGCTGGGGTTCCGCTGGGACACCCGTTGGAGGGGGACTTCATGAGTGACGCCGCCAATCCGTACGCCGCCGCCCACATTCAGGTGCTGGAGGGCCGGGAAGCCATCCGGAAACGCCCCGGGATGTATGTGGGTTCGACCGGTGAGCGAGGGCTGCACCACCAGGTGTTCGAGGTGGCGGAGCCACGTGGGTGGTTCGGCAACGCGGCGAGCGTGCGTGCCAGGCGTCGCGTGGCAGGCGGGAATTGTCAGACAGGCCCTAGCATGCCGGGTCATGGCGATGTTCGTGCACCTGACCTCGGCGGCCGACACGCCGCGCGACCGGAGATCCGGGATCCGCGGGAGCAGTCTCGGACAGGGCGGTGCGCGCGGTGTGTACTGCTTCCCGGTGCTGCCGTCGTACGCCCTCACTCATCAATGGCTGCGCGAGCTGGCCCGTTCCGGGAGCCGGGGTGGGCTCGTCGCCGTGCACGTGCGACTGGACGACGGCCAGCGGGTGCTGGTCGGACGGTACGCGGACCGCCCGCGCGACGCCCAGGTCACCGTCACCGCCGCCGAAGCGGTGCGGCGGATCTCGGTGCTCGAGGACCCGCGCGGCTGGGAGGTGTTCGTCCCCCGGGCGATCCGGCCGCGCGAGGTGCACCGGATCAGGGCCGTGCCGCAGACGGTGGGCTGGCGGTACCGGCCGGACGCGCACGGGACCCGGCCGTGCACCTGCTTCGGCTGCCGGGAGCGCGGCGGGTACGGGGCGCGGCGCCTGCGCGAGCGGCTGCCGCATCCGCTGGACGGGCCGCCGCCCTCGGCGAGGGTGCTGCTGGCCCGGGTCGCGGCGGCCGGTGATCCGGGAGACCCGGCCGCGCTGCGGGAGGCACTGCACTGGTTCGGGATGCGCCGCCGGGGTCCGCTCGCCCGGTTGGCCCGGCTGAGCGGCCATCCCGACCCCGGTGTGCGGGAGGAGCTGGTGTGGGCGGTCGCCCGCTGGTCCACGCCCGGGGTCGCCGAGCTGCTGGACGGCCTCGCCGGCGACCCGCACCCGGACGTCCGCGAGGCGGTGGCGGCCGTCCGGGCCTGAGGCGTACCCTGCCCGGCGTGACAAAGGCGCTCTCAACTGCTGCGTTGTTGTGAGCATCGCCCGAGCGTGCCGCCCGCGCGGTCCTACCGTCCGGCTATGAAGACGAGTCGCGGCAAAACGAGTCGCAGCAACACGAGTGACAGCAGAGGAAGAACCGCGAAGGCCCTGCCCCGTGTCGCGCTGGCGGTGCTGTTGACCACCGGGGCGCTCACCGCGGTGGCCCCCGGCGCGCGGGCAGCGGTGACGCGGACCGAGACGCCGGTGGCGTCGACGAGCCCGGTGACCGGAGTGACGGAGTCGGTGGTGCGGGTGAAGGTGCCGCTGCCGGCGTCCTTCGGGACCCGCCCGGCAGCGTGCGACTGGCTGTCGTACCTGCGCTACCGCGCCACCGACGGTCCGGCCGCGTCGGCCGACGCCGACCGGATCCTGGTCGCCCAGCCGGGCATCCTGGAGGGCGCCGGGGCCTTCGACAGCGTCGCCCGGGACACCGTGGCGCGCGCCGCCGGGCAGGGCGAGCACATCGAGTTCTGGGCCCTGGACCGGCGCTCCAACTGCCTGGAGGACCACACCGGCATCGATTCCGGCGACCAGCACACGGCCGTCGACTACTACTACCGGGGCAAGCAGGTCGACGGCCGCACCTTCGCCGGGTTCACCGGCAACGACCAACTGGGCTGGATGGCGAAGCTCGGCATCGAGCAGACAGTCCGCGACCAGTACGACCTGCTCACCGCCGAGTTGCCCGGCCGGCAACTGCGCAAGCGGAAGGTGCTGTGCGGCGGGCACTCCCTCGGCGGGGTGATCACCGGGTACTTCGCGGCCGCCGACTTCGACGGCGACGCCGCCACCACGACCGACGCCGGATACAACCAGTGCGCCGGCTACTTCGCCCTCGACACCACCGTCTCCACCTCCCTCGCCGACCTCAGCGGCAGCATCCCGGACGACACCGACCTGCCCGACATCGGCCTCGGTTACGGCGTCGTACAGGCCGGCCTCGACAGCGGAGTGCTGCCGCGCTCCCTGTCCGCGCCGGTCCTGCTCAACCCCGAGACGATGACCCTGCTGGCCATCGCCGGCGTGGGCGCCGTACAGGATCCGGACGGCGAGGCCGACCTGCCGGGCTACCTGCCCGCGAACGTCGACATCGAGGCGACCAACCGTTTCCTGTTCTCCAAGGACGCCGCCACCTTCCTCACCGGCTCACCCGCGGTGAAGGACTTCCGGCTCACCAACGACGCCGTGCTCGGGGCGCTGATGGACGACAACTCCGTACCGCTGGCGTTCCTCCAGAGCAGCGTGGGCTTCTTCGACGGCGGGCCGGTCACCGACAAGAACTTCCCCGTCGCCAACGGCGGTTCGCAGCAGCCCGCGCTGTTCGGGGTCGGGTACAAGGCCATCCCGGACCAGCCCCACGGGCCGCTGTACACATGGCGGAATTACGACCGTGTCGGCGACCCGGACGACCCCGGGTACCGGTCGGCCGACGGCACGCCCTTCACCGACGCCGGCAAGGAGGTCACCGACATCCGGGAACTGGCCCGCAGCCTGGCCCAGCAGCCGCTGGACTTCACCGAGCAGTACTTCCCGACCAAACTGGTCACCGACCTGGAACTCGCCACCTCCCCGCAGGTGAAGCGGCTCGTCGCACATCCGGAGGGACTCACCGCCAACCCGACGCTCACGGTGCTCGCGGGCGACGGGCTGCTGGCGGGCCGGATCCCGGCCGACCTGCACCCCGTGGTCGCCGCCGGCTACCAGCACCTCGACGTGCTGACCGCGGCGCCGGCGCAGAACGACGGACGGCCCGAGCCGGTCTCCACCAACCTGGCGCGGTTCGCGAAGACACCGCAGTAGCCCGCACGCGCCGAAGGGCCCGGGAGGATCTCCTCCCGGGCCCCTGGTGTGTTACGCGGATCAGACCTTGCCCGCGGCGAACGTGGCCGCCGCGTCGGCGTCGGCGCCGTAGCCGAGGTGCGCGAGCACGTCGCCGCCGCCGTTCTCGCAGATGGGGTCGCCCTTGGCGCAGAAGTCGATGGTGCGGCTCTGGTAGGTGCCGGTGACGCTCTTGCCGAGGGCGCGGATCGGGTTGCCGAACAGCAGCACGGCGGCGACCCTCGGCGCGAGCGCGGCGGGGATGGTGGCCACGATGGGGCTGCCGACCACCGCGCCGTCGCTGCTGATGCCGATGGAGTTGTCGACGACGTTCGCACCCTGCGAATAGCCGACGAGAATGAAACGCTGATTCGGACAGGCCGCGGCCTGACCGGCGACGTGGTTCACCACGTCCGCGTTGCCCTGCGCGGCCGAGGTGAGCGAAAGGTCCGCGGGGTAATTCACCTTGTAGCTGGACAGGGTCTTGCCCGTCAGTTTCTTCTGGAGCGCGGAATACACCGGGTCGCCGACGATCGCGCCGAGAGTGCCCGGCTCGAACGTGCCGCGGGCGGCGACGACGTCGATGTCCGAGCAGGTGGCTGCCGAGGCCGTGGGTGCCGAGAGGGTGGTCAGTCCGGCCCCGCCGAGCAGCGAGAGCGCGGCGAGGCACAAGCGGATGCGCATGGGGATCCTTTGCGGGGTGGGGCGCGTCGACGCGCCTGCGGAAAAGGATGCCCTGAAGGTATTCGCTTTCACTGACGGGCTGTTATGGACGGGAATTCAGAGATTCCATGGTTTTTGTTGCCGATGTGAGTGCGGAGGGTTCCCGTAACTCCCCGGCGCGCAGCGCCAGAATGAGGTCGAGGCGGGTGCCGGGGTCGTGCAGGGCGTCACCGAACAGCTTCTCCAGCTGCCGCAGGCGGTAGCGGACCGTCTGGGGGTGGACGTGCAGCCGTGCGGCGACGTCCGGCACGTTGCTGCCGCTGAGCAGCCAGGCCAGCAGCGTCTCGGCGAGCCGGCCGCGCTGGCCGTCGGAGACCGTGTCGAGGGGAGCGAGGACCCGCGCCTCCAGCTGGGCCAGCAGCGGTTCGTCGCTGTGCAGCAGCAGGGTCGACAGATGGTCGGCGCAGCGCACCACGCCCTGGCGGGGCAGGATCCCCCGCCCCATCAGCCCCAGCGCCCGGGCCGCCCAGTGCAGCGACTGAGCGGCCTCGGTGAGCGGGACCGTCGGACCGATCGCGGCCGGGCGGCCACGCAGCGCGAGGGCGAACGCCCGCCCGCCGAAGCGGCCCGCGCCGTCCGGGTCGGCCATCAGCATCCGCGGTGGCCTCGATCCCATGTCCACGAGTGCGCCGGCCGCCGCCAGCGGCCGGTCCTCCTCGCGCTCGTCCGGGGTGGCCGCGAGCGCGACGACGGCGACGTGCCGCGGCACCGGCCACCGCGCGGCGTGCGCCAGGTCCTGCACGGCTTCCGGTGACACCGGCCCGTCGCCCAGCAGCAGGTCGAGCAGCCGTCTGCGGCGCCGCTCCAGTTCGTCCGTACTGCGCAACCGGGCCTCGGCGTACCCGGCCGCCGCGGCCTCCGCGACCTCGTGCACGGTCCGGAACGCGAGCTCGCCGAGCGCGGCGACCACCGCGGAGTCCAGCCCCAGCTCCTTGGCCGTACGGCCCATCAGCCGCCAGGCGTGCAGCCCCCCGACGCGCAGCGCGGACTGCAGCGCGTCCAGGCTGCGGCCCTCCAGGGCCTCCCCACGCCCGAGTTCGTAGTACGTCGTCGCGATCGCGTCCCCCCGGCCGCGCGGGTCGGCGATGTGGTCGACGAACAGGGTCAGCGCCAGCTCCACTCCGGCCCGCAGGTTCCTGCGGTAGTTCCCGTCGGCCGGCCTCGCGTACTCGGGGACCTGGCCGCGGACCTCCTCCTCCACCTCGTCGGCCACCGTGTCGAGCTGGGCGCGCAGCAGTTCGGCCAGGCCGGGCGGCAACGGTGGGGCCACCGGACCGGCCGGCACTCCGCGCGGGGTGGGGACCGCCATCGCGGACACTCCTTTCACCCGGAACCGGCTCACCCTCGGGCCGTCGCCCGTGGGGCGAGGGAGATGTCCCGTGCTGGACGGACGCCCCCTGCGCTCCGTTCCGTGCCCCGACGGCACCGACATCACTCCGGCACTCCCAGTGCACGGGCGAGCATCGGCCATGACGCGGTGAACTCCCGTTTCCAGTACGTCCAGCTGTGGGCCCCTCCGGTGTAGTAGTGGGTGGTGACCGGGATGCCCAGCAGGGTGAGCGTGTCGGTGAAGGCGTGCGCGGACAGCCACAGGGCGCTCTCCAGCGCTTCGGGCCACAACTCGTCGGTGCCGCCCGCCAGTCCGCTGCCGCTGGACACGTACAGCGGGGTGCCGCGCAGCCCCGAGGCGCGGGCGCGCGGGTTGTAGCCCTGCCAGGTGAGCAGGTTCAGGACCGGGTTCCCCCAGAGCGTGAGGGGCAGCAGGTTCTCGCGGGCCACGATGGCGTCCACGACGGGGGGAACTCCGGGCGCGGTGGTGTCCAGGATCCCGCTGTAGGAGGCCGCCGCGGTGAACGCGCCCGGGTGGCGGGCCGCGTGGGCCATGGCCCCGTAGCCGCCGGTGGAGACCCCGGCGACGGCCCGCACGCCGGAGGCCCGGTAGTCCCGGGCGAGCAGCGCCGGGACCTCGGTGAGCTGGAAGGTCTCGTAGTCGGGCCCGCTGAGCCAGTCGGTGGGGATGCCGGTGGGGCCCCCGTCGGGCATCGCCACGATCAGGTCGCGGCCCTCGGTGAAGGCCTCGATGTCCGTCTCCCGGGTCCAGGAGGTGTAGTCGTCGTGGGCGCCGTGCAGCAGGTACAGCACGGGGTAGGTCCGCCCGGTCCGCGTGGCGAAGTCCGTCGGCAGGATCAGCCGTAGCGGCGCGCTGCGGCCCAGCGCGGCGGAGGACACGGTGAGGTCGAAGGTGCGCGGCCCGACCTGGGTCGCGGCCTCGGCCCGCGCGGTGCCCGCGGCGCCGAACAGGACGGCCAGTGAGCCGGCGGCCGCCGCCTTGGCGACGGCGCGTCGGGACACTCCGGTGGTGGGGTGGGGCATGGCGGCTCCTCGTTCCGTTTCAGCGGCTCTGCGCGGCGAGTTCGCGCCGCAGATGGGCGGCGAGCTCGTCGACGTGTGGGGGGTCGAGCAGCGACAGATGGTGGCCCGCGACCGGGACGACGGTCAGGCGCGGGCACACCTCGTCCCAGCCGAGCGCCTCGTCGTCCCGCTCGTACGCCGGGTCGCGCACGGTGTGCGGAGCGGGCTCGGTGGCCCGGTACAGCACCACCCGCCCGTCGTGGCGGCCCGGGCGGTGCGCCTCGCCGGTCCTCAGGTCCAGGTAGGAGGCGCGCTGGTGCTCCAGGGCCGCGGCGGGCACGTCGGCGGCCCCGCGCAGGGCGCTCAGCACGGCGTCGATGCGCTCGCCGTCGTCGTCCATCGCGACGAGCTCGTCGTACGGCAGCTCCAGCCGGACCCCGTAGGTGTCGGCGACATGCCGGGCGAAGCCCGTGAAGTGGGCGCGGATCCGGTCGGCCGGGGTGCGGCCCGGCTGGGGGAGGGGCCGTACGGAGTCGATCAGCACCACCAGTTCCACCTCCCGTCCGGCGGCGGTGAGCAGGCGCGCGGTCTCCTGGGCGACGAAGCCGCCGAAGGACCAACCGCCCAGCAGGCAGGGGCCGTCGGGGTGGGCGGCGGCGACCGCCTCGGCGTAGTGCCGCGCCTTCTCCGGCACCGTCCGGGCCGCTTCGACCCGGTCCAGCCCGTACACCGGCCGGTCGTCCCCGAGCCGGTCGGCGAGCGCGCGGTAGACGTCGGTGGTGCCGCCGGCGGCGTGGACGAGGAAGAGCGGGGGGCGGGAGCCGGTGGTGCGCAGGGGGCGGAGCGCGCCTGAAGGGAGGGCCTGGTGGAGCGCCTGCTGGATACGGCCGGCCGCCTCCTCGACCGTCGTGGCGCCGAGCAGGTCGCGCAGGGGGAGTCCGACCCGGAACTCGCGTTCCACGGCAGCGCGGACACGGACCGCCATGAGTGAGTCAAGACCGAGGTCGGCGAGCGCGGTGGCGGGAGTGATACGGGCCGTGGGGTGACCGGTGACGGCGGCGATGTGGTGGCACAGGCGGGCGAGGACGGAGGTGTCGTCCGCCCAGGCGGTCTCCTCCGCGAGCGGCGCCGCCGGGGCGGGGGCGGCCGGGGCGGTCGGACGGCCGTCCGTCCACCAGTGCCGTACATGACGCCAGCGCGGCGCGGGCAGGTCGACGACCCGGCCGGCCGGCAGCGGCAGGCGTGCCCCCGCCGCGTACAGGCTGCCCAATCGGGTCAGGAAGTCGGCGGAGCCGTCCGCGTCGCGGCGCAGTGTGCCGACGGCGAGCGCACCCGGCGCGGTGTCCGTGACGGGCCGGGTCAGCACCGGATGGGGGGAGATCTCGACGAACGCGGTGTGCCCGTCGGCCGCCGCTGCCGCCACGGCCCGGTCCAGGTGCACCGGCCGGCGCAGGTTCGCGGCCCAGTGGGCGGCGTCGAACGCGCAGGTGCCGCGCGGGTCGTCGAGGACGGTGGAGTAGACGGGGACGCGCGGCGCCGTGCCCTGGACGTCGGCCAGCGCCTCCGTCAACTCCGGCAGCAGCCCGTCTACTTGGGGTGAATGTCCGGCGCCGGCGACCCGCATGGCCCGCGCCGCCCGGCCCTCCTGCTCCAGCCGCCGCACCAGCCGGGCCACCGCGGGCTCCTCGCCGGTGACGACCTTCTGGCCGGGCGAGGAGTGGACGGCGATGTGCACACCGGGGAAGTCCCGTTCCAGGGTGTCCAGTGCGGCGTCGTCGAGGTCGACCACGGCCATCGCGCCCCCGCGCAGCCCGCTGAGCAGCCGGGCCCGTACGGCGACGACCCGGGCCGCGTCCGACACGTCCAGGGCGCCCGCGCACACCGCGGCGGCCACCTCGCCCATGGAGTGACCGATGACGGCGGCGGGTTCGACACCGTGGGACCGCCACAGCTCGGCGAGCGCCACCTGGACGCCGAACAGGACGGGCTGGGCCACCTCCAGCCGGTCGAGGGCCGCCCCGGACGCCAGCTGGTCGTACAGGGACAGGCCGCATTCCGGGGCGAGTTGGGCGTCGAGCTTCTCCACGGCGGCGGCGAAGGCGGGCTCCTCGGCCAGCAGCCGGCGCCCCATGCCGGGCCACTGGCTGCCGTACCCGGAGAACACCCACACCGGCCCGCGCCCGACGAGATCACGGTCGTCGGTCACGACCCGCGCGTGGGGACGGCCGCCCGCCAACGCGACCAGCCCCTCCGCGAGTTCCTCCCGGTCCCTGGCGACGACGGCGGCACGCACCGGTCCGCGCCCGGTGCGCCCCGCGAGGGTGCGCGCCACGTCGGCCGGCCGCGCGGCGCCTGACTCGGGGGTGAGGAGCCAGTCGGCGAGCCGGGCCGCGGTGTCCCGGACCCGTTCCGCGTCGAGGTCGGAGAGCAGGTGCAGCCGGGCGGCCGGCTCCTCGGCGGGGGCGGGTGACAGGGTAGCGGGCCGCCATTCCTCCAGTACCGCATGGGCGTTGGTGCCGCCGAAGCCGAACCCCGAGACCCCGGCGGTGGCGGTGCCGCCGTAGCGGGGCCACGGCTCCGGCTCGGTCACCACCCGCAGCCGGGCGTCGACCGGGGAGCCGCCCTCGGCGCAGTGCAGGGACGGCGGAACGAGGTCGTGGTGCAGCGCCAGCACCGTCTTCACCAGCCCGGCGATGCCCGCCGCGGACTCCAGGTGGCCGAGGTTGCCCTTGACCGAGCCGAGCAGCAGCGGCTGGTCCGGGTCGCGGCCCGGACCGAGCACGGCGCCGAGCGCGCCCGCCTCGATGGGGTCGCCGAGCGGGGTACCGGTGCCGTGCGCCTCGACGAGGTCGACGTGCGCGGGGACGAGTCCGGCTCGTGCGTACGCGGTCCGCAGCAGCGCCTGCTGGGCGGCCGGGCTGGGGGCCAGCAGGCCGTTGGAGCGGCCGTCGGAGTTGACGGCGGTGGCGCGGACGACGGCCAGGACGCGGTCGCCGTCCCGTTCGGCGTCGGACAGCCGTTTGAGGAGTACGGCCGCACAGCCCTCGCCGCGTCCGATGCCGTCGGCCGCCGCCGAGAACGGCTTGCACCGTCCGTCGGGAGCGAGGGCCCCCGCACGCCGGAACGCGACGGTGACCGCGGGGGAGAGCAGCACGTTGACCCCGGCGGCGATCGCCATGTCGCTCTCGCCCGTACGCAGGCTCACACACGCCTGGTGCAGGGCGACCAGTGACGACGAACAGGCGGTGTCGACGGCCATGCTCGGCCCGCGCGTGTCGAGGACGTACGCCAGCCGGCCCGCCGTGACACCGAGTGCCGCCCCGGCCGGGGCCCACGGGTCGACGGTGACCGGGTCGGCGGCGGTGAGCCGGCCGTACTCCGGCGCCGAGACGCCGACGAACACGCCGGTGGCGGTGCCGGCGAGGGAGGCGGCCGGGACGGCGGCGTGGTCGAGGGCCTCGTGGACGACCTCCAGGAGGATCCGCTGCTGCGGGTCCATCACGGCCGCCTCGCGCGGGGTGATGCGGAAGAAGTCCGCGTCGAACCCGGCGATGTCGTCCAGATAGCCGCCGTGGCGGGGCGCGTCGGCGGGCGGGAACGCGGTGAAGTCGCGCCACCGGTCCTCGGGGACCCGCCGGATCGCGTCGGCGCCCTCGCTCAGCAGCCGCCAGTAGTCGCCCGGGCCGTGCACACCCCCGGGCAGCCGGCAGCCGATCCCGATGACCGCGACCGGTTCCCCGGGGGCCGGCGGGACGGCCGGGACTTCGGGCACCGCCGGTGCGTCCTCCTGCGCCGGAACCGCCGGGCCTGTCGGCCCTGCCGGGCCGCACAGGTGTGCCACCAGGGCATCCCCCGTGGGCGCCTCCCAGAGCAGGGTCGACGGCAGCTCACGGCCCGTCAGCCGGGACAGCTCCCCGGCCAGGACCACCGCGTCCCGCGAGGCCATCCCGAGGTCGGCCAGCGGCCGGTCCATGGGGACGTCCCCGACGGCGCCGCCGTTCCAGGCGGCCACCCGCCGCGCGATCAGGCGGCGCAGCGCGCTCGCGTCGACGGTGCTCACCGCGCGCCCCGCGCCGCGTAGACGCCCTCCAGGTACCGCGCACGGGTCAGCGCACGCGACACCTTCCCGCTGGACGTCCGGGGAACGGTGCCCGGCGCGACGAGGACGACGTCGGCGAGCCGCAGCCCGTGCCGGGCGGAGACGGCCGCGCGCACGGCCCGTGCCAGCTCCGGTACGTCGATCCCGGCGAGGCTCACGGTCCGCACGTGCTCCGCCACCACGACCACCCGCTCCCCCTCGTCACCCGGTATGCCGAAGGCGGCGAGCCGGTCGCGCCGCACGACGGGGTGCGCCTCCTGGGCCGTGGCCTCCACGTCCTGCGGGTAGTGGTTGCGGCCGTCGACGACGATCAGGTCCTTCAGCCGGCCCGTGACGATCAACTGGCCGTCCAGGAACGTCCCGAGGTCACCGGTACGCAGCCAGCCGCCCTCACCGGCCGCCTCGCCGGCGAACGCGGCGCCGAAGACCCGCCGGGTCTGCTCCTCCTGGTGGAAGTAACCGCGTCCGACGTTCGGCCCCCGCACCCAGATCTCCCCGACCTCCCCTTCGGGCAGGGCGGCCCGGGACACGGGATCCGCGATGCCGACCCGCTGGCCCGCCGGGGTGCCGCAGCCGGCCAGCAGCACGGCCGAGGCGTCGTCGGGCCGCGCGGGCAGCGCCTTTCCGGCGGCGAGGGCGTCGCGGTCCAGCGCGAACCGGCGAAGCGGCTCCCCGGGCCGGGCGGCGCTGACGAAGACGGTCGCCTCGGCGAGCCCGTACGACGGACAGTGCGCCCCGGGCGCCAGCCCCTGCGCGGCGAAGGCCTCGTGGAAGCGGTCGGCGGTGGCCGGGCGGACCGGCTCGCTGCCGTTGATCAGCGCGGCGACGCCGTCCAGCCGCAGGCCGGCCCGCTGCGCGTCGGTGACGGCCGAGGCGCAGTAGTCGTAGGCGAAGTTGGGCGCGGCACTCACCGCACGCCGATGCGCCCCGAGCAGCCGCAGCCAGCGCACCGGCTCGTGCAGGAACGCGGTCGGATCCATGAGCACCGACAGCACACCCCGCACCACCGGGGCCGCGACGCTCAGCACCAGCCCCATGTCGTGGTAGAGCGGCAGCCAGCCCACGCAGGTGATCGGATGGTCGTCGGCACCGTAGGCGGTCAGCGCCTGCCGGGCATTGGCGACGACGTTGGCGTGGCCGATCTCCACACCGGCCGGGGTGCGCGTCGAGCCGGAGGTGTACTGGAGATAGGCGACCGCCGTGTCGTCGGGCGTGCCGGGCCGCCACTGTCCGGCGGCCGCGTCGGGCACCTGGTCGGCGACGACGATCGGCACGGGTGTGCCCGCGCAGAACTCCCGTACCTCCTCCAGGGTCCCGCTCGTCGTCACGACGGCCGCCGGACGCGCGTCGGCCAGGACCGCCGAGAGCCGGTCGCCGTGCCCGGGCAGACCGGGCCGATACAGCGGTACGGCGACCAGGCCGGCGGCGAGCGCCGCGAGGAAGGCGGTCACGTACTCCGTCCCCTGCGGGCACAGCAGCGCGACCCGCGACCCGGGCCTGGCCTCCTCGGCGAGCCGGGCGGCCAGCGCCCGCACCCGCAGGTCCAGGCGCCGCCAGGTCAGGGTGCGGTGGACACCCCGCGAGTTCGGGACGGGATGGTCGACGAAGGTGAACGCCCGGCGGTCCGGGATGGTCTCGGCCCAGTGCCGCACGTACTCCGGCAGGGTCCGGTACGCGGGCGCGAGCGGGGGGCGGCGGCTGTCCATCGGGCGTGGCTCCTCACGTCACGGAAACGGGCTTGCGGGGCGGGGCGGTCAGAGCGGCCGGAGTGGCCGGAGCGGTAACGGCGGTCAGAGCGGGATGTTGCCGTGCCGGCGCTCCGGCATCGGGGCACGCTTGCCGCGCAGCGCCCGCAGCGCACGGCACACCTGGGCGCGGGTCTCGCGCGGGGCGATGACGGCGTCCACGTATCCGCGCTCGGCGGCGAGGTAGGGCGTCCCGTGGGTGCTCTCGTACGCGGCGACGAGGCGGTCGCGCAGCGCCTCGGGGTCCTCGGCGGCGGCGAGTTCCCGCCGGTGCAGGACGCCCACCGCGCCCTCGGCGCCCATCACGGCGATACGGGCGGTGGGCCAGGCCAGGTTGATGTCGGCGCCCAGGTGCTTGGAACCCATCACCGCGTACCCGCCGCCGTACGCCTTGCGGACCACGACGGTGACCTTCGGTACGGTCGCCTCGGCGTAGGCGTACAGCAGTTTGGCGCCGCGCCGGATGATCCCGCCCTGCTCCTGGCGCACACCGGACAGATAGCCGGGGACGTCCGCGAAGGTCAGCAGCGGGATGCCGAACGCGTCGCAGAACCGGACGAAGCGCGCCGCCTTCTCGGAGGCGTCGATGTCGAGGACACCGGCGGCGTGCAGCGGCTGGTTGGCGACGACGCCGACCGAACCGCCCTCGACGCGGGCCAGCGCGCAGACGATGTTCGGCGCGAACAGCTCCTGGACTTCGAGCAGTTCGCCGTCGTCGACGACCGCGCGCAGGATCTCGCGCATGTCGTAGGCCCGCCCGAGCCGGTCCGGGACGATTCCGTCGAGCCGCCCGTCGTCGGGCGCCGCGCCCGGGGCGTACCGCGGTGGGGCGTCGAGGTTGTTGGCGGGCAGGTACGACAGCAGCTCGCGCACGGTGTCGAGGGCGTCCTCCTCGTCGGCGGCGAGGAAGTGCGCGTTGCCGTTGACGGTGTTGCTGGTGCGGGCCCCGCCCAGGTCCTCGGCGCTGGTGCGCTCGCCGGTGACCGTCTCGATGACGTCGGGCCCGGTGACGAACATGTGCGAGGCGCCGTCCACCATCACGGTGAAGTCGGTGATGGCGGGTGAGTACGCGGCCCCGCCCGCACACGGTCCCAGGATGACGGAGATCTGCGGGATCACCCCGGACGCCCGCACGTTGCGGCGCACCAGCTCGGCGTACAGGGCCAGCGAGGCGACGCCCTCCTGGATGCGGGCGCCGCCTCCGTCGTTGAGCCCGATGACCGGACAGCCGGTCTTCAGCGCCAGCTCCATCAGCGCGACGGCCTTCTCCCCGAAGGCCTCGCCCATGCTGCCGCCGAACACGGTGGAGTCCTGGGCGAAGACGCACACCGGGCGCCCGTCCACCGTGCCGTGCCCGGTGACCACCCCGTCGCCGTACGGGCGGCGGGCCCCGTCGCCGGTGGGCCGGGACCGGACGAACAGGCCGGTCTCGGTGAAGGAACCGGCGTCGAGCAGCAGGCCGATCCGCTCCCGGGCGGTGAACTCCCCCCGTCTTCGCGGCCCGCCCGCCGCCACCGCCCGCGTGCGGCGGTGTTCCAGCTCGGTGATGCGGTCGGCGGTGCGGTCGGACACGTGGGGCTCCGTCTCCCGCGTGTCCCGCGCCTCGGATGTCGTCGCCTCGGTCGTCACAGCCACCTCCGAAGTGGCTTTCGAATATGGCAGCGACTCAGGAATTGGCCGAGAGGAACGCCTCTCTGTGTGCCGGATGTGAGTCCCGAGGGGGCTGGGTTCGTCCTGGCGTGACAAGGGGCCGCCCGGCGGCGGCCCCTGATGTGCCGATTCAGCCGAGAAGGTGTTTGCCGATCCCCGAGGCGACCTCGGCGTGCGACAGGTACTCCACGATGCTGTGCGCCCGGTCACGGGCGTTGAGGACGGCGAGGTCCATAAGGCCGTCCGCCCAGTCGTCGGCCAGCGGGCAGCCGATGGCCACCGCGTCCGTCGGACACCAGGCGTTGAGCCAGTCCACCACCTTGTCCGGACGTTTCGGCCCGCCGACGAGCAGCCTGCTGTACACGCTGTCCAGGCCCAGCGGACTTCCCGCGGTGGTGAGGTGGATCGCCCGCACGCCGGGGGACAGCCGGGTGGTGAGGTCCATGCCGACGACCGTGCCGAGGCTGTGGCTGACGAGCACCACCTCTCCCGCGTCCGGCATCGTCTCGAGCACGCAGTCCAGGACGTCCTTCCGGACGCGCGGTTCCTCCAGGTAGGCGGCCACGTCATGGAAGACCAGGCTGATGGTCAGCGCGTCGAGGTCGCTCCTGGCGGCCAGCCAGCTGAGCTGCCGCTGCAGCGCCCCGACCACGTCCGGCAGGCCGATCCGTTCGGCGACCGGCAGCCCCTCCCGGGGGATGTCCCACTGGGTGGCGGCCTCGCCGACGATGTCCTCGTACGCCGCGTGCGCGTAGGGATCGGCGGGCGCGACCGCCTCCGCGGCCGCGAGGGCCGTGGCCTCCACGGCGCGGGGGACGGCCTCGTGCGGGGCGAGGGCCTGCACCAGTCTGTCGCCGTAGAAGGGGAACCAGACGTCGGCCGGATCGACCGGCGGGAGCCCGGCGCCTACGAGCCCCTGGTTGAGTCCGGCCGTCCACTCGCGGCGCAGTTTCTCGGGGTCCTTGCCCTCCTGGGAGCGGCCATGCAGGAAGACCAGATGCCGGTCGCCGCCGAACGCGCCGGCCCGCGCGGGCAGGCTCGCCACCCCCGTGGCGGCCCGCTCGGGGGCCGGGGGCGGCACGGTGACCGCAGGGGTGACCGTGGGCCCGGCGGGCGCCTGGACCGCCTGCAGGCCGGACTCCGGTCCCATCCCGGTCAGCAGCGCCCGCTGCGGCGGGGTCAGGGGCAGGGCGGCGAGGTGCCGGAGGATCGAGCTGACGCGTACGCCCTCGTTGGACACCCAGTCGATCGCGTCGTCGCCGTCACCGGGCTGCCAGAGCTGTCCGTCCGTACGCAGGATCCGGCCCTGGTCGTCGGTTCTGGGCACACCGCTGTGGTGGAGCGCGACGACCTCCCACTGGTCGTTGTAGACCGGGGAGCCGGAATTGCCGGGCTCGGTGTCCGTCTTGTAGTGGAGGAAGTCGTCGAGCCGCACCTGGAGCATGTTGTCGCGGACGGCGATCTCCTTCAGACGCCCCATCGGGTGCCCGACGACATTGACGGGCTCGCCGATGACCAGCTTGCCCGGCTGGGCGCTGAGCCGGTTCCAGCCGAACGTCTCACCCGGCGCCCGCCCGTCCGGTCCCGCGGTGACCAGAACCAGGGCGAAGTCCAGGCTCTGGTCCGCCAGGAAGAACCCGTCGGGGTCGAGTTCCAGCCGCAGCGGGGCCTGTGGCGCGTTGTCGACGGTCACCTGGGCGTCGAACTCCACGAAGCACTGCCGGGCCGCCGCCGCGTCGGTGAGCACGTGGTGGTTGGTCATCAGCAGACTCGGTGACACCAGGAATCCGGTACCGAGCGGCAGTTCGCGGCCACCGTCGCGCACCGAGATCCGGGCGACGGTACGCGCCGCCCGGGCGCCGCGCGGCAGGAAGCTCCACGCCTGCAGCTCCTTGGAGGCCCCGAGGATGCGTTCGTACGCGGCGGGCGGGGCCAGCGGTTCGGCACGGACGGCCTCGACCGCCAGGGCGGCGGGCACCGCCTGCCGGTCGAGCAGGCGTGCGGCGCGCGCGGCGAGGTGCTCCTGCGAGTCCGGGAACGCCACCCCGGCGTCCTGCTGCTGTTCGACCGCATGCCGCTCGTCGCTGGTCTCCCGGTACCGGTCGGCGGCCGCCGCGATGTGGCGCCGGGCCTCCTCGCGGGACCTGTCCGCGGCCCCCATGTCAGCTCGCCGCCCTTGCGGCGGGGTGCCACGGCACGAAGGCGTTGTCCAGTCCGGCGAGGGCCGTGCGCAGCTCGGGGTGGTGGCGCAGCAGCACGGTCACCATGCTGTTGTCGTCGATCCAGGCCAGACCGGCCTTCGAGTACACCTCGGGCGTGTAGTACTCGGTGAAGAAGCGGTCGCTGTTCAGCCGGCGCGAGGCCATCAGGATGAAGATGCGGAACGCGGTGTCGCTGAAGGCGAATCCGCGCGGCAGCTTCTCCGCGTACAGCCCGACCGACAGGTCGACCTTCTCGACGTCACCGTCGTAGAGCCGCTCGATCTCCTGCGCCCACTGCGGGTTGTCCGTCAGCTCGGTGAAGCCTGCCGCGGGCTTCAGCCGCAGCAGCCGGCGGAACTCGTTGTAACGGGGGACGCCCAGCTCCCTGGAGCGCAGGATGTCGGTGGCGGCGAGGTCCTGGAGATGACCGTCGGGACGCTCGAACTCCTGGAGGAACCTGGGGAAGTTGTGCAGGGTGACCAGCCCGGGGTGGAGCGTGCCGAAGCTGTAGAGCAGGTCGGTCATCTCCGTGGTCTCCAGGAACTTCAGCGCCCCGGGGCCCGAGATGTCGCGGAGGGTGCAGTGGCGCAGGGTCGAGTCGTCGGCGGCCGAGCGTAGATGCCACTCGTCGCGGATGAGCGGGTGCATGCGGTAGACGGCGACGAACTCCTCGGTGAGGGCGTAGGGGACGCCGTAGTGGTCGGTCTTGGCGCCGGGTATGCCGCTGACGACCTCGCTGTCGCTGATCCGGCCGAACAGGTTGTGGACGCGTTCGCCCGCGACGCCCCACCAGTTGGTGCGCAGTGCCTCGACGGTGGTGGGGTGGCTGATCACGGCCGGGGTCCACTCCACGGTGTGGATCTTGGCGAGGAGGGCGGCGTTGACGAGCCGGGCCCGCTGGAACAGCTCCTCGTCGCCCCAGGACGGGTACGCGGCGTGCAGATGGCCGCAGATCGCGTTGTGCTCCCGGGTGAACAGGTCGTGCATCATCGCGAGGCCCAGCCAGAAGCCGGGCACCTGCGAGGGATCGCGGGAGGGGTCCGAGGGGATGGGGGACTGCTCGTCGTCCCACAGGTGCAGCCTGCCCAGCTCGCCGGTGCGCATCAGCCGCTGTTCCGTCTCGTTCGAGCCGTAGATCTGGGAGGCGTCCCACCAGTGGGAGGAGACGTTGACGCGGGTGTCGGGCGTTCCGGGCGGTGCCTGGGGGTCTCGGGTCGGGTCGTCCGGGGTCCGCATGATCCGCATGGGGTGCTCCGGCCACGGGTCGTCGTCCATGAGGGGGACTTCCCAGGGCCGGTCGGCCGGGCTGGTCCCGTGGCTGAACCAGTCCCGGATCATGAACTGGAGCCAGGCGGAGACCAGCGAGTTGACCGACTCGGCCGGGACCAGCTCGCGACGGGTGAGCACGGCCCGGCTGACCTCGCGCGGGTTCGGCCTGGACAGGACGTCCGCGGGCGTGGCCGGGGCGATCTTCTCGAGCGGGATGTTCCGGCCGAAGCGGCTGCCCGCCATGCCCATCCGCGGTTCGCCGAGGTCGTTGTGGCTGCCGTCGGCGGTGCGGTTGACCTTGTTGCCCGTGGACGGGGGAGCGGGCTCCGGCAGGTTGACCGCGGGCAGGTGGCTGGTGTCCTGGAGGTTCTTCTGCCGCAGCCTGACCCGCAGGCCGAAGAGCGTGAGCAGGCCCGCGACGACGGGCAGTTTGTCCCAGCCGACGCGCCGGTCGACCTTCTCGGCGACGGTGGTGAGGATCCGCCAGGGCAGTGAGGTACGGTAACCGGCTCGTTGCGTGCTCATCGTGAGACTCCTTGTGCGGATTCGAGGATCACGTCGCTCGCCTTCTCGCTGATCATGTAGATGGGCGCGGCGACGAAGAAGCCGGGAATACGGGGGAACACCGAGGCGTCGACGATCCGCAGGCGGTCCACACCGCGCACCCGGAAACGGCTGTCGACGACGGCCGACGGGTCGTCCGCCCGCCCCATCCGGCAGGTGCAGGACGCGTGGTGGCCCCAGGCCTCGTCCTGGACGAAACGGCGGATCGCGTCATGGCCCGCGACCCGCTCGCCGGGCCACAGCTCCTCGCGGATCACGGGCGAGGCCCTGCGGTTCATGCCGCGCACGAACTCCACGGCACCGGCCATCGCTTCGAGGTCCACACCGTCCTTGTCGGTGCCCTCGGTGAAGGAGTGGAAGTTCACCAGGGGCGTGTCACGGGGGTCGGTGGAGCGCAGCCGCACCCGCCCCCCGGTGTTGTGGGTGCGGCTCTTGAGGATGGCCCAGGTGAAGCGGTCCCGGTGACGGGTCAGTTCGAGGGAGTACCCGGGGCGGTAGCCGCGGAAGTCGAAGGGGCCGCCGAAGATGAACAGGTCGGGGGCGTCCAGCTCCGGGCGGGACTTGCGGGTGATGCCGACGACGGCGCCGTTGGTCGTGTAGGGCCCCTCGCCGCGCCGCCAGGCCCGGTAGCAGGGATCCGGCTCGGCTCCGGGCGCCGGGGCGTGGAAGTCGCAGCCCTCGACGATCCGGAACGGACGGTCCGCCCGGCTGACCACGCCGACCTCGTAGCGGTCCTGCAGATGGGCGCCGACGCCCTGCAGATCGACCCGTACGGGGATGCCGTGCCGCCCCAGTTCCTCGCGCGGTCCGATGCCCGAAAGCATCAGCAGCTGGGGGGTGTTGAAGGCTCCGGCGGCCAGGATCACCTCTCGGGAGGCGAGGACCCGGTGCAGGGCCGGTGGTCCGGCGGCCTCGGGCCGGCAGGGATCGGCCCGGTAGGCGTGCGCCTCGTGCAGGTAGTCGACGCCCCTCGCCGCTCCGTCCCCGTCCAGCACGATCCTGGCGGCGAGGGCGTGCGTACGGACCTCCAGCCGACCGGGGTGGTCGCGCTGTACGGCCCGCACACGCTCCCGCACGGCGCTGCGCCGGCCGTCCGCCGTGGAGAGGGGGATCTGCCACAGACCTTGCAGGGCGTGCGTCTGCACCCGCCAGTCGTTGGGGTCGACGAAGGACCCGAATCCCTCCAGCGGGGACAGCGGCCGGTCGAGGAAGCCGGCCAGCGCGTCCTCGGCGGCGGAGAGCACCACTTTCAGCAACTGCTTGTCGGTGACGGCCAGTTCGGGGTCGGCGAGTGCGGTGGGCAGCCAGCCGTCGAAGCCGTGCCGGGCGTCGTTGCGATAGCGGGCGCCGAGGGCCGGCACGGCCTTCAGCAGCGCGGCCAGCAGGGCGTTGCGCGGTGGTTCCTTGGGCCTCGGCCGGTACGTGCACCGTTCCAGCCGCTCGAAGTACCGGCGCATGGGAGTGCTGTGCCAGGTGGCGTCGCCGGTCTCCTCCGCGATGGCGTCCCAGTCGGCGTTGTACGGGTAGACGGTGATCAGCGCGTGGTGCGCGGTGCAGCCGCCGACCGCCGCGGCGCGCGGGTAGAGGATGCCCCGGTCCGGTACGAGTTTGCTGTCGCGCCGCTGCTGCTGCTCGTCGGCGTAGTGCCGGACGTAGTAGTTCCAGCACTGGACCGGGTCCTCGGAGGCGTCCGCGTGGAAGGCCGGGACGGCGTAGTCGTCGTCGTCCTCGGCGCCGCCCGCGTCGAGCAGCAGGGTGCGGAATCCCGCGGCGGCGAGGTTGGCCGCGAGCGGGCCGCCGCCCGCACCGGCGCCGACGACCACGTAGTCGAAGCCCGTCTCGGCCGGGCCGGAGACAAGCGGCTGAGTGGTCACCTCCGCTTGCCCTTCGGATCTCCGAGGGAGTCGGCGGCGGTGGCGGCCAGGGCGGTGTTGACGGCGGAGATGAGCGTGGTCAGCGCGGCCGTTCGCGGCGGCAGCCTGCCGCCGAGCCCGAGGGAGGCCGCGGTCGCGGTGTCGCTGCCGTGGATGAGGATGCCCTCGCGCAGGTCCTCCCGCAGCCGTTCGCCGCGGTTGGTCAGCAGGTCGAGGCCGAGCAGGATCGTACGGATCCCGAACAGCCGGAAGGCGTAGATGGCCGCCGGGCTGGGCGGCTCACGGTCGGGGTCGAGGCGCCGGATCAGCAGATCGGGTGCGAGCAGTCCGGTCGCGCCGTTGAGTATCCGGATACCGGCGAGCGCGTAGACCGAGGCGGAACGAGGGGAGGCGGATTTCGTGGCCATGACGGCTCCTGGGGAGAGGAACACCCTGGAAGCACTCCACATTCCACGATATGGTGATGAATCCTCCCTCGCACCTCGGGCTACGCGCCCGTCCGGTGCCGGGGTCAGCCGTCGATGCGGTGTGTGGACCAGAACGAGGTCAGGTCGGTGGTCGTCGCGGCCTGTGCGGCGGCCTTGAACTCGGCGGTGGTCGAGACGCCGTACCAGTGCGAAGTGGCGTAGTCCTTCAGGAGTTTCGCCATGGCGGTGTCGCCCAGGAGGCGGCGCAGGTCGTGCAGGGCGCACTTGCCGTAGCCGTAGACGACGGTGGAGTAGCGGGAGGAGTGGGCGTCCCAGTAGGCCATCGAGTTGGTGATCTTCTCCGCTGACGAGGCCCAGGAGACGCTGCTCCAGCAGCTGGTGCCGGTCTTGCCCTGCGCCAGGTCGGTGGCGTAGTCGGTGAACGCCTCGTCCAGCCAGGGGCTGTTGTACTCGTCGTCGCCGACGATGCCGTACCACCACTGGTGGCCGGTCTCGTGGGTGAGCGCGGTGGTGCTGACCAGGTCCAGCACGAAACCGGGGTACTCCATGCCGCCGAACCAGAAGTTGTTGTCGAGCACCGCGTCCAGTTCGCCGTACGGGTAGGCGCCGAACCGTGCCGCGTGGGCGTCCACGGCGGACTTCGCGGTGGTGAGCATCGACTGCGCGCTGGAGGAGCTGATGCCGGAGACGGAGTAGACGTTCACCGGGACACCGGACGTCGAGGTACCGGAGATCTTGGTGAAAGGCCCGGCGGCCCAGGCGAAGTCACGGACCTTGGCGGCGGTCGCGGTGGTGACGGTGCGTCCGCTGGAGCCGGGGGTGTCGGCCGAGGTACCCGTGGCGGGCACCAGCAGGGTGGTGGGGTGGTCGAGGGTCACACGGAAGTCGGCGGCCAGCGAGTAGAACGACTCACCGTTGTTCGTGTACGGGTCCAGGTGCCAGCCGGACCCGTCCTTGACGGCGAGCACGGGCAGCGCGTTGCCGATGAAGCTGAAGGCCCCGTCGTAGCCGAAACGGTCGGCGCCGCTGGGGACGGTGATGCCCAGGTCGAAGCCGATCGTGGTGCTCTGTCCCTGCGCGAGGGGCGTCGGCAGGGCGATCTGGAGGGCGGTGCAGGAGACGGAGAGGGCGCCCGCGGTGCCGCCGGTGACATTGCTGACGGTGATCGGCGGGGCCGAGCAGGTGCCGTGGTAGTTGTCCCACAGCCGCAGGTACACCTCGCTGAGCGCGGTGGCGGAGGCGTTGGTGAAGGTCGCGCTCTCGTGACCGGTCCACACGGTGCCGCTGGTGTTGCTGCTCAGACTGACGGTGTACGAGGGCGCGGCCGGGGTGCGGGTGGAGTCCGCGGGCGGGGCGGTGTCGCCGGAGGTGGCGAGTGCGACGTCGTCGACGACGAAACTGGTCTGGAGGCTGGAGTCCTCGGTGCCGGTGAAGGCGACGCTCACGGTCTGGCCCGCGAACGCCGACACGTCGAAGGACTTCTGGACGTAGCCGGTGTTCTTGTCGAGGTTCGAGTAGGTCGCCAGCGTGGTGCTGCCGATCTTCGCCGTCAGTTTGTCGTACGCGGTGGACGAGGTGGTCTCGGCGGTGTCGATGTGCAGCCAGAAGGTGAGGGTGGCGCTGCTGCACCCCGTCGGGACCGTGACGCTCTGTGTCAGTGTGTCGGTGTGCGTACTGCCGACGCCGTCCAGCCAGGCGAAGGAGGCCCCGCCGTGGGCGCTCTGGCCGGAGCGGCTGGTGATGACGCTCGTCGAGGACTGGCTCCACGGCGAAGTACCGCTCTCGAAGCCGCCGTTGGTCATCACCTGCGCCGGGGTGCAGGCTGCGGCCCGCTCGGCGGCGGCCGGCGCGGCTGCCGCGGGGGTGCCCGGCAGCGTGAGGGCCGCCGTCGCGGCGACGGCGAGCGCGCCCGCGGCGAGGGCCTTGCGGACGGTTCTGTGGGGGGTCGGTCTCACACGAAACTCCTTTGCGGCGGCCGGGATTCCGGCCTGCTCGGCGGCCGTCCGGCCGGCTGGGGTGCGCCGGGACGGCCGTGGGCTGCGTGTACCGCTCGAAGCGTGACAGATTTGACCAGGGCATGCCAGGTCGCGTGCGGGAAAGTCCCTCCCGGCACACCACCGGCCCGCGCCGAAGGGCACGGGCCGGTGGCGGAACGCCGGTCGGTCAGGGCAGTGCCTGGTACACGCAGGCGGTGGTGAGACCGTAGGCGAGGTGGGGCGCGATGTCGGACAGCCACGACGTCAGTTCCCAGGAGGTGGGGTCGGTCACCCCGAGCACGGTGGCCGGGACATCGCTGCCGGCCATGGCCGCGGCCCCGATCAGCGGCCCCGCCGCCACGGCCGGGAACGATCCGTCGCCCCCGCGCAGCAGCCCGTACGCGGCCCCCACCCCGAGCCCGGTCACATAGCCGAGAAGAGCGCCGGCGGCCTCCTCGCGGGCCTCCCCGGCGCCTGAGTCCCCGTCGTCTCCCAGACCCACCCCCACGCGGTCGGCGATCCGGTCCGCGACCTGGGCCGGCATGTCACTGGACGGCCGGCCGCGCAGCAGCATGTCGCCGTAGGCCACCAGGTTCAGCGCGACGGTGCCGGCCGCCCCCGCCAGCAGTCCCTTGGTCAGTGGTCGCATCCGAGGTACCCCCTGGTGCGCGTGGTGCGGTCGACGGGCAGGACTCCGAGTTCCCACGCTGCGGCGAAGTAACAGCGCAGGAGTAACAGCGGCGGAGGAACGGACCGCCCCGTCCCCTCATCTCGCGGCGGCCGCCACGGCGGCGGGATCCTCGCCGGTCAGCTCCACGATGCGGTTCAGCGGGACACCGGCTGCCAGGGCCCGCCCCAGCAGGGCGTCCCGGCCGTCGGTGCAGTCGCGGTAGGCCAGGAGCTCCTTCTCGACGCGGGCCACGCTCTCCGGGCCGCTGTGCTGCCGCAACCGGCTCAGTTCCTCGTCCCCGAGCGGGACCGGCAGCCGCTCCGCGTCCCCGGGGATGGCCGCCGTGTCCTCGGGCGGCACCAGCCGCAGCTTCGGGGACGTCGCCGTCACGCCCTGCGCGTCCAGCCACGCCCGCACCGCCGGGGTCTCCATACAGGCGAGCTCGCCCACGGCCGCGGGCGGGACACCGAGCGGCACGGCCGTCCCGGTGAGCAGGAACAGGTAGGCATCGTCGGTCATCTCGGGCCTCCTCCGGGGGACTTGACCGGCTGATCACTGCTTACCGGTACCCCGTAGCGGCCGGATCACCGCACCCGGCGTATCTCGCCGCGCACGCGGTAGAAGCCCCCGGCCGCCGGGTGGACGGCGTCCACCACGTAGCGCGCGCCCGGCTCCCGGACCTCGCGCGGGAACTGTACGTTCCAGCCGGGCTCGAAGCCCTCGGAGACGACGTGGACCCGCATCCGGCCGCCCTGCTGGACGCACTCGACGACCACTCCACCCGCGGGCGGGGCGCTGATCGTCGTCAGGGCGGACACCGAGGTCGCGGGGTTGTAGGTGGGCAGGGCGGCGGCCGACTTGACGTCGACGGTGACGGGCAGCGAACCCTGCTGGGCGGCGGCGATGGCCGCCTCCGACGTGTCGACGCACACCAGCGTCCCGTCGGTGGTCACCAGGTACAGCCGCTCGTCGAAGTACTGCATGGACAGGGCCGAGCCGTTGCCCGTGCGCAGCTTCCACAGCCGGGTGCCGAAGGCGTCGAAGCAGTAGACGGAGGAGGCGTTGTCACCGGCGAAGACGTACCGGCCTCCCGGGGCCGTGGCACACGAGTACACGACGTCGTCGCACGGGTAGACGGCCTCGACCCGCCCGCTCGCCTTCGACAGCCGCTGCACCACATGGCGGTCCGTGCCCGCGTACACCGCCGTCGCCTCCTGCCAGCCGAACAGCACGCCGCCGCGTGTGTCGGTGTGCCACAACTGGCCGCTCCCGTCGGGGGCGTAGGCCGTCACACCGTCGCGGTGCCCGTGGAAGACGGCGCGTTCGTCCGCCCGCACCATCCAGCCATGGCGGCCGGACGACCGCCTGGACCACTGGTGCTCGTCCTCGTGGTCGATCACGGTGAGACCGCCCGCCGCGTCGGAGACGTCGAGCACGCCCTCGTGGATGTCCAGCCAGAAGATGTCGACGTTCGCCGCGATCTCGTACGCGGCGAACGGCAGCTTCGAGGACAGGTCGTACACCCTGCCGTCGTCGCACCCGGCGTAGATCCAGAAGTCGTCCGCCACCAGGCACTTGACGCCGTCAGGGAGCCCGTAACGGGCCAGCACCTCGCCGTCGTGGCCCAGCGTGTGGACATCGCCCGCCTGGTTGCCCACCCACACGCGCTCCTCGTCGACATGGATGCCGAACGCGGCGGAACCGGTACGGAAGCGCCACAGCACGGGCGCCGTGGAGCGCGCCGTGGACGGCGCGGAGCTGACCTGACGCCGGGTCACGGGACGCGGGGCCCGGCCACCGGGAACGGCCGCCGCGTACCCCTTGCGGACCTTCTGGTCGATCTTCTTCGCCGCGGCCGTCCGCGCCTTGGCCGGTGTCGCGAACGACGACGACTGCACCTGGCCGGACGCGCCGATACGGCCGTAGCGCACCGTGACGGTGACCCCGTCGACCGTCACCTCGTAGAACTTGTGCGCTCCGCCACCGTCCTCGGACAGCTCCAGATACGTCGTCTCCGCCACGACAGACCCCTCCCGCACGCATGTGTCCCCACGGCGGACCGACGACTCGGCCGTCCGCCTTCGATGACCGGAACATACGGGAGGGCACTGACAATCGGTCCGTGAGGCGGCGGGGGAGAGAGGCGGTTCCTCAGCGGCCGGCGAGGCGGGTCAACAAGGTGGTGACCTCCGCGCGGACGACGTCCCGGGCCGCGGCGGGCAGCGCCCCGATGTCCGTGTGCCGCAGGGCGTCGAGGGCCTGCTCGGCACCGGTGTCGCACGGAGTGCTCTCGCTGAGCACCTCGTAGCCGTCACGTACCGCGACCCGCAGCCGGCGGGCCCCGCCGCCCTCGGCGTGCACGGCGGCGGCGACCACCAGCGGGGGCTGCCCGCCCGCGTCGCCGGGCAGCTTGCGGTACCCGCTGACCAGCGGTTCGCGCCAGTGCAGGCTGAGCAGCACAGGACGCTTGGCCAGCACCTCCGCGAGGTCGGTCTCGTAGCGGCTCTGCGGCTCGAGCACCGTGCACCGGGCGTCCAGCACGAGCGCCGGGGGCAGCAGGCAGCGCAGGGTGCTGCCGACGAGGTTGCCGCCGACCGTGGCCGCGCGGCGCACGGCTCCCGTCCCCACCGAGCCGGCCGCCCGGCGCAGCACCTCCGGCACCGAGTCGCCCACCTGGTTCAGGACGACGGCCGCGCCCAGCGTCTCCCGCCCGACGGCATTGGCTTCGGGCAGGGCGCGCAGTGACAGCGCCTGCTCGGGGAAGCCGTCCCGCTGCCAGGCGGCCCACACCAGGGTCGCGCCGCCGACCGGCACCGCCCCCTCCGCCAGGCACTCCTGCGCTTCGGACACGGACGTGGGCAGACGCAGAAGCACGGCGCCGACCTGCCTTCCTGTGAAGAGGGCGGCTGAGGGGCACATCTCGGCCGCCCAGCCGCTGACTTGGCGCATTTTCCCCGGGTCCGTGGGGGCGCGTACAGGGCTCACCCCCGTGATCCGTGCGCCCCTTGTGACGAGGCCGAACCGTGCGGGGCGAGGGATGGTGGAGGGGTGATCGTGCTCGCCGTGCTCTTCGCCGTCCTGGGCGCCGCCAGCAACGCCGTGGGTACGGCGTTCCAGCGCAAGGCCGCCTCGACGGTGTCACGGGGCGGTGGCCTGCCTCTGATGGCCGCGCTCGTCCGGCGCCCCGCGTGGATGATCGGCATCGCCGGTGTCGCGGGCGCCGCCCTGTTCCAGGCCATCGCACTGATCAACGGGCCCATGGCGCTGGTCCAGCCGCTGTTCATCCTGGAACTGCCGTTCGCGCTGCTGATCGCCGCTCCGCTCATGCACCGCCGGCTGCCCGGCGTCGGCTGGCACGCGGTCGGGTCGGTGGTCGGCGGACTTGCGCTGGTCCTGGTGGCGGCGGATCCCTCGGGCACCCGGAACCAGGCGGCCATGGAGCGCTGGGTGCCGGTGCTGGCGCTGTGCCTGGGGGCGATGGGCGCGGCGGTCGCCCTCGCGCTTCCGTCGCGCTCCGCCCTGTTCCGGGCGGCCGCGCTGGCCTCGGCCGCCGCGATCGGCAACGCGCTGACCGCGGCCCTGATGAAGTCGGCCACGGACCGGCTCGCCGACGACGGTCTGCCCGCCTTTCTGGCCACCTGGCAGACCTACGGGTTCGCGCTCGTCGGCGTCGGCGCGGTCCTGCTGCTGGAGAACTCCCTGCAGGCCGGCCCGCTGGTCGCCTCGCAGCCCGCCCTGACCATCGGTGACGCGACGGTGAGCCTCGCGCTGGGCGTGGCGCTGTACGACGAGCAGATCCGCACGGGCTGGTGGCTGCTGCCCGAGCTGGCCGGGGCCCTGCTGATCCTGTGGGGCGTCCTGAGGCTGACGCGCGTGGTGCCCCAGCTCGCCGATCTCGTCCACTAGGGCCTGTCCGGCGCATCAGGTCGCAGGACACGGGCGGTGCCTCATCGACGCTGGTCAGCGGGGCAACCGACGACAACGCAGCACATGGGCGGGCCAAGCCCCGCGGCTGCGGCATGATCGGCCGGACAGCCCCTCGCGCGCACACGTACGCGCGGGTAGCACGCGTGCGCGTCCAGACCGGTCGGCGGGACCGGCCTGGACGCCCTTGCGTGACTACACCCCGGTCAGACGAGGTCGAACCGGTCGAGGTCCATGACCTTGGCCCACGCGGCGACGAAGTCGTACACGAACTTCTCCTTCGCGTCGTCGCTCGCGTAGACCTCCGCGAGCGCCCGCAGCTCGGAGTTCGAGCCGAAGACCAGGTCGGCACGGCTGCCGGCCCACTTGACCTCGCCCGTGGCGGCGTCGCGGCCCTCGAACGTGGTCTGGTCCTCAGAGGTCGCCGACCAGGTCGTGCCCAGGTCGAGCAGGTTGACGAAGAAGTCGTTCGTCAGCGAGCCGGGCGTCTTGGTGAGGACACCGAGCTGCGAACCCTGGTGGCCCGCGCCCAGCACGCGCAGACCGCCGACGAGGGCCGTCATCTCGGGAGCGCTCAGCGTGAGCAGGTTCGCCCGGTCGACCAGCAGGAACTCGGCCGGCAGACGGTTGCCCTTGCCCAGGTAGTTGCGGAAGCCGTCCGCGGTCGGCTCCAGCGCCTCGAAGGACTCCGCGTCGGTGTGCTCCTCGGCCGCGTCGACCCGGCCCGGCGTGAAGGCCACCTCGACCTCGAAGCCGCCCTCCTTCGCGGCCTTCTCCACGGCCGCGACACCGCCGAGGACGATCAGGTCGGCCAGCGAGACCTTCTTGGCGCCGGCGGAGGCGTTGAACTCCTGCTGGATGCCCTCGAGGGTGCGCAGCACCAGCGTGAGCTGGTCGGGGTCGTTGACCTCCCAGCCGCGCTGCGGCTGAAGACGGATACGGGCGCCGTTGGCACCGCCGCGCTTGTCGCTGCCGCGGAAGGTGGACGCGGACGCCCACGCGGTGCCGACCAGCTGGGACACGGTCAGGCCGGACTCGAGCAGCTTGGTCTTGAGGGCCGCGACGTCGGCGTCGTCGATCAGCTCACCCTCGCGCTCCGGCAGCGGGTCCTGCCACAGCAGGGTCTCCTCGGGGACCTCGGGGCCGAGGTACAGCGACTTCGGGCCCATGTCGCGGTGGGTCAGCTTGTACCAGGCGCGGGCGAACGCGTCCGCGAACTCCTCGGGGTTCTCGTAGAAGCGGCGGGAGATCGGCTCGTAGATCGGGTCGAAGCGCAGCGACAGGTCGGTGGTGAGCATCCGCGGACGGTGCTTCTTCTCCGCGTCGAAGGCGTCCGGCACGATCTCCGGGGCGTCCTTGGCGATCCACTGGTGCGCGCCGGCCGGGCTCCGGTCGGGCTCGTACTCGTACTCGAAGAGGTTCTTGAAGAACCCGTTGCTCCACTGGGTGGGGGTCGTCGTCCAGATGACCTCCAGGCCACTGGTGATGGCGTCCTTGCCCACACCCGTGTTGTAGGTGCTCTTCCAGCCCAGGCCCTGCTCCGCCATCGAGGCGGCCTCGGGGTCGGCGCCCACGTGGTCGGCCGGGCCGGCGCCGTGGGTCTTGCCGAAGGTGTGGCCGCCGGCGATCAGCGCGACGGTCTCCTCGTCGTTCATCGCCATGCGGCGGAACGTCTCACGGATGTCGCGGGCCGCCGCGATCGGGTCCGGGTTGCCGTTCGGGCCCTCGGGGTTGACGTAGATCAGACCCATCTGGACCGCGCCGAGCGGGTTCTCCAGCTCGCGGTCGCCGGTGTAGCGCTTGTCGTCGAGCCAGGTGGTCTCGGGGCCCCAGTAGACGTCCTCCTCGGCCTCCCAGACGTCCTCACGGCCGCCGGCGAAACCGAAGGTCGAAAAGCCCATCTGCTCCAGCGCGACGTTGCCGGTGAGGATCATCAGGTCGGCCCAGGAGATGCTCTGGCCGTACTTCTTCTTCACCGGCCACAGCAGACGGCGGGCCTTGTCCAGGTTGCCGTTGTCCGGCCAGCTGTTGAGCGGGGCGAAGCGCTGCTGTCCGGCGCCGGCGCCGCCGCGGCCGTCGCTGATGCGGTAGGTGCCCGCGCTGTGCCACGCCATGCGGATCATCAGCGGGCCGTAGTTGCCGAAGTCGGCGGGCCAGAAGTCCTGCGAGGTGGTCAGCACCTCGGCGATGTCCTGCTTCACGGCCGCCAGGTCGAGGGCCCCGAACGCCTCGGCGTAGTCGAACTTCTCACCGAGGGGGTTCGCCTCGGCGGGGTTCTTGGAGAGGATCTTCAGATTGAGCCGCTCCGGCCACCACTGGCGGTTTCCGCCGCCCTGAGTCGGGTGGAGGGCACGCCCGTGCGCGACGGGGCAGCCACCGGCCTCCTCCGGCTTGGGGTCCGTGACGATCGCATCGTGGTTCTCGGTCATAGGAGTCCTTCCGAACTGGCTGGATCGCAATGCTCAGGAACTGCGGGCGGTGGAACAGTCGGGGCACAGGCCCCAGTAGGTGACCTCGGCCTCGTCGATCGAGAAGCCGTGGTCGTCGGAGGCGGCCAGGCACGGGGCGTCGCCGACCGCGCAGTCCACGTCGGCGACGGCACCGCACGACCGGCACACGACGTGGTGGTGGTTGTCCCCGACACGTCCCTCGAACCGGGCCGGGCTGCCGGCCGGTTCGATCCGGCGTATGAGGCTCGCCGCGGTGAGCGCGTGGAGCGCCTCGTAGACGGCTTGCAGGGAAATATGGCCCACGCGGTCGCGGACCCCGGCGGCGATCGCCTCGACATCGAGGTGGTCACCGGCCCGGACGGTCTCGAGCAGCGCGACGCGGGCAGCCGTCACCCGAAGGCCGGCACCGCGCAGCTCCTCGGCGGGGGTCGGGATCCGGGATGCGGTCATGGCGGCCAACCTATCCCGATGAACACGAGCTGTGAAGTAAAACGAACCATTCAAGTTTAGGGCGTGTCGTGAAGTTCAGAAGTGGGAGAGGATCTGCCGGACCGGGTGGCCGAGGGCGTCGGTGACGGCGGCCAGTTCCTCGTCGGTGAGCCAGCCTCGGTCGGGGTAGATCACGTCGAGCTGGAAGCGCGCGAAGCCGCACGGCCACCGGTAGTCCAAGTCGTTCAGCGAGACCGTGGCGCCACAGCAGGGCGTCTCGGCGTCGAGGTCGGCGAAGCCGGTCCGGTAGGCATCGTCGATGCGTGCGAACGCCCAGTCGCTCAGGTCCGGCCGGCCGTGGCAGCGGGGGCAGCCGACCGACTTGAGGTTCGAGCCGCACAGGACGAGGGTGACGGTGTCGTGCCAGTGGGACTCGACATGTCCGGAGTGAATGCCGGGGCACAGGCGCGTTATGAGCGCCGCTGCGCGGTCGGCCGCGGCCCTGTCGGGCTGCCAGTGGGGTGCGGTCGGGATCACGGTGAGGTGGTTGTCGCTCACGACCAGAGGTTAGCCGCTGCCGACGACAGCCTGCGGCAGGCTCAAGTGGCGTGAACCTCATCCGTGTTGGGGTGAGGTGCCGGCCGGTGCCGGGCGGCCGGGCCCTCGGCGAAGGCGCGCAGGAAATTCTCCGTCGTGCGGGTCACGAAGGCGCGGGTGCGGGCGTCCATGCCGTGGTCGCGGCCGAGCTCACCGGTGCCGGCCACGAGGGCCTCCACCCAGCGCATGGTGCCGGTCGCGAACACGCCCGCGCCGCTGGGGACGGTGTAGTACGCGGAGTCGCTGTGGCTGGGCCGGCCCGCGCTGACGAGCGGCGAGTGGGCGGTGATCTCGAGCGTGCGCGGAGTGGGGGAGGTGGGCGTGACGCGGTCGTACTCGACGCCCACCAGGTGGGGGAAGGCGTCGCCGGAGCGCACGGCGGTGCCCTCGTGGAGCCAGTGGCCGGCCGAGCGGACGACGTAGGGAGCGTCCACCGGGTATCCCTCGTAGAGCACGCCCGTCAGGGACGATTCGGGGTCCGGTGCCGGCCCGGCACGGAAGTCGGTGGTCACCAGGGCCGGCTGGGAGGGATAGCAGGGGTCGGCCCGGTAGTCGGACTTGTAGCACACCACCGTGCGGCCGGCCGGATCCGGACCGGGCTGCAGCCGGATCCGCCGGAAACAGGTGTTCGCGCCGAGGAACGCGATGTTGGAGCCCGTGTCACGGGCCCGCGTGACGTGCGCGCGCTGCTCGTTCGTCCAGTACTCGTCGTGTCCCAGGCAGACCACGCACGCCGCGCCGTCCAGCACCGCGGGGTCCTCGTGGACGTCGACGCCGGTGCTGTACGCGAGCGGGATGCGCAACCGCTCCGCGAGCACCACCGCCGGCCACTCGTACACCCGGAACTTCTCGGCACCGTCGCCGTCGTAGGGCCGGTCGAAGCCGACCGCCAGGGACCGGGTCGCGTACGCCCCCGACGCACCGGCGTAGAGACTCGCCCCGCCCCACCGGTTGTACGCCTGCCAGGTGGCCGGGGCGTGCAGCAGCACCGTGCGCCCCGCCCCCCGGACCGAGCGCACGATCAGGGGCACGTGGCGCTGATGGCCGCTGTCCGCGTCCAGCCGCAGCAGGTACGCGCCCTCCGGCCAGCCGGTGGTGTCCAGCGTCAGGGTGCGCCGCCAGCCCGCGCGGACGGTACGGGTCTCCGGCTCCAGCCGCGGGGCCCGCTGGACCCGCCCGCGTAGGGGAGCGGAGGACCACACCCGCCGGGCCAGGGCACCGCCGTACCAGCCCACCCGGAACGCCGACACCCGGAACGAGGCCGCCGTCGTCGACACGAACAGCCCGCACTCCTCGCCGGGCGTCACGCTCACCCGGTCGGCATAGCCCGCGATCGCCTCCGGCGGGCCCACGGACCTGATCCGCCAGTCGGGCGATCCCGGCGCGTCGCGTTCGGCTTCCGGAAGGCGGCCGGCGTCACCCGTGTCGGGCGGACGGCCGGCACGCGTGTGGTCGCAGGCCGCCGCGCCCAGGCCCGCGCCCGCGCACAGGCACAGGAACCGCCGCCGTGAGACACCGGAACCGCCGGGGTGCACCGGGTGCTGTGCCGAAGCCACACCGCCTCCTCACCCCCTCCGTTCCGCCGCTCCCAGCCTCAGGGCACCCCCATGGCCCCGCAACCGGTCCCGTCCGGTCCGGTCCGGTCCCTGGGCCGCTACCCGGCGGACATGCCCTCCCGCATGGCCTTCGCGGTGCCAGCCGCGTCGTAGCCCTCGGGCACGCCCTCGACCAGGATGATGTCGCCCTCGATGTGCCGGTGGCGCAGTGGTGCGATCTCCTGGTACGCGGGTGAGTCCCACCAGGCCCGTGCCTCGGCGATGCCGGGGAAGCCGATCACCACGACGTGCCCGGGCCAGCTGCCCTCCTTCACCTCGTGCTGGGCGGCGTGCACCAGGAAACGGCCGCCGTACGGCTCGAAGGTGGCGGTGACGCGCTCGATGTACTCGGGGATCTCCGGGTGCGGCGCGGCGTCCTTGAGGTGGCCGATGACGTAGGCGGGCATGGCGTCCTTCCGTTCGGTCGGGTCGGGCGGGCTCCGTACGCCGATGATCGTGGCACGCGGACACGGCGGGCGCGATGACCTTTCAGGTAAGCGGCGGAACGTTCCGCCGCCTACGCGCTGCCCTTGCGCCACCCTCGCGGCGTCGAGTGACCCGGATCACACGACCGGAGTGCATCGCACAGCGGGCGCCAACGTCTTTCACAGGGCGTAGGGGGATGGCCGGAGCGGGGGAAGTGCGGATGGAGCAGGGCCGGGCCGATGGGTTCGACGGGTTCGTGGCGGCCCGTTGGTCGGCGTTGTTCCACCTCTCACGGCTCCTCGTGGGAGGCGACCGGCACCGGGCCGAGGACCTGCTCCAGGAGGCGCTGGTCAAGCTCTGGTTCGTCTGGCCCAAAATCGCGGACGAGGCCCCGGAGGCGTACGTACGCAAAATTCTGGCGCGCGCGGCGGCCCGCTCGGCGCGGCGGCGCTGGTGGGGGGAGCGCCCGGTCGAGCAGCTGCCGGACCGGGCGGAGGCGGACGACGTGTCCGCCTCCGTGGCGGAGCGCTCGAGACTGGAGGCCGCCCTCGCCCAACTGCCGCCGAAGCAGCGGGCCGCGGTGGTGCTGCGCTACTACCAGGACCTGCCGGAGAAACAGGTCGCGGAGGTGCTGGGGTGCCCGGTCGGCACCGCCCGGTCCCATGCGTCGCGCGGCGTGGCACGGCTGCGCCGGATTCTGGCCGATGTCATCGAGCCGGTGGGTTAGGGGAGTCCATGGATCACTTCGAGCGGGAGCTCGCGCGCATGATGCGCGACGCCCAGGAACACGCCCCCTTCGAGGCCGAACACCAGGTGCGCCTGCGGGCCGGGGTGCGCACCCGCCGGCGTACCCGCCTGGCACAGCGGGCCGTCGGCTCCGCCCTGGCCGTCGCCGGACTCGGGATCGGCCTGTTCCTGCTGCCCCACGACCGGGTCGAGAACAGACCGCAGGCTCCCCTGCCACGGCCCGTGATCAGCCCGGCCTCCCCGAGCCCGGCGCCGTCGCCGGAGGACTCCCCGAGCCAGACCGTCGACGCGCTGCCGACCGGACCCGCCGGCGAAACCTCCCTGCCCCCCAACGCACCGTCCACCAATAGGAGTTCGGACACACCGTCCCCGCCCCCGGACGCTCCCACCACCACTGAGCCCGCCACCTCTGTGCCCTCCACCTCAAAGACCCCGAGCCCACCGGCCGCACCGTCGCGCACAGCCTCGACCGCCGGACCGTCGGTGTCGGCGGTCTCGACGGGCCCCGGATAGCGAGAAGAACCAGCAAGGCTCCGCGACCGCCCCATCCGAAATCCCTGACCGCAGCGCTGCCGCGTCACCCCGCGCACCCTGCGGCAGGCCCGAACCTGGACACGTCTTGACACACATTGGCCCGATAGCCGTGACGGACCCGCTCGCCCCGGACCGACTGCCGCTGCGCACACCGGTGCCGGCGCACCAGCGGGAGCCCGTCCTGGACGTGGTCGTCCCGGTGTTCAACGAGGAACGGGACCTCGAACCGAGCGTGCGGCGACTCCACGCCCACCTGCGCGAGACCTTCCCGTACCCGTTCCGGATCACCGTCGCGGACAACGCCAGCACCGACGAGACCCCGAGGATCGCGGCCCGGCTGGCCGCGGAGCTGCCCGAGGCCCAGTGGCTGCGACTGGCGGAGAAGGGCCGGGGCCGGGCGTTGCGGGCCGCGTGGTCGGCCTCGCGGGCGCCGGTGCTCGCCTACCTGGACGTGGATCTGTCGACCGATCTGTCGGCGCTGTTCCCCCTGGTGGCGCCGCTGATCTCCGGGCACTCCGACATCGCCATCGGCACGCGCCTGGCACGCGGTTCACGGGTGGTGCGCGGCCCCAAGCGGGAGGTCATCTCCCGCTGCTACAACGCCCTGTTGCGTTCCACGCTCGCCGTCGGGTTCTCCGACGCGCAGTGCGGATTCAAGGCGGTGCGGCGCGATGTCGCCGAGCGGCTGCTGCCCCTGGTGAAGGACTCGGGCTGGTTCTTCGACACCGAACTGCTGGTGATCGCCGAACGCGCGGGGCTGCGCATCCACGAGGTGCCGGTCGACTGGGTGGACGATCCCGACAGCCGGGTCGACATCCTCTCCACGGCGCTGGCCGACCTGCGCGGCATCGCCAGGATCGGCCGGGCGCTGGCCCGCGGCACTCTTCCGATGGCCGGACTGCGCCGCAGCGCCGAGGGCGACCCGCCGGGCGGCCCCGGGCTGGCCGGCCAACTGCTGCGGTTCGCCGCGGTGGGGGCCGTGAGCACCGTCGGATACGTGCTCCTGTACGCCCTGTCGCGTCCCGCGACGGGACCGCAGGCCGCCAACGCGCTGGCCCTGCTGATCTGCGCGGTCGCCAACACGGCCGCCAACCGGCGGCTCACCTTCGGGCTGCGCGGCCGCGGCGGTGCGATGCGGCACCAGGCCAAGGGCCTCATGGTGTTCGCGATCGGCCTGGCGCTCACCAGCGGCGCGCTCGCCGTGCTCCACCAGGCGGCCCCCGCTGCCGGGCGCCGTACGGAGGTGGCCGTGCTGGTCGCCGCCAACCTGGCGGCGACCCTCCTGCGGTTCCTGCTCTTCAGGGCCTGGGTGTTCCCCACCCGTCGCCGTAGTGGCACGGAAGGCACGGGAGGTACGGCCGCGTGAACCACACCATCGCGCCGGCCACCGGGCCCGACACCGACGCACCCGAACCCGCCGCCGGTGCCGACGAGTTCGACTCGAACCCCGGCGCGGCGCTGCGCCGTACGGTCCGTCACCACGGTCCCGTGCTCGCGCTCTACGGCGTGCTGAAGCTCATCGGCTTCCTGGTCTTCATGTATCTGCTGGACTCCTCCGGGGACTTCCGGAAGAAGTACCCGCGCTTCGGCGGCGGCGCCCACGCCTGGGACGTCCTGGCCAGCTGGGACGGCTGGTGGTACCAGCAGATCGCCGCGCACGGCTACCACCCCGCGCTCGTCCACGTCCCCGGGGCGACCGGGCTGATCACCCTGGAAGGCAACTCGGCGGCGTTCTTCCCGCTCTACCCCGCGGCGATGAAGGTGGTCTCCGACTGCACCGGCCTCGGCCTGTACGGCTCCGGCATGCTGGTCTCCGTCGTCGCCTCGTTCGTGGCCGCCCTCGGCATCTACGCCGTCGCCGCCCGGTTCGGCGGCAGACGGGCCGGGCTGGCCGCGGCCGGACTGTGGGCGGTGTGGCCGGGCTCCGGTCTGGAGTGGTCGGGCTACTCGGAGTCCCTGTACGTCGCGCTCGCCGTCTGGGCCTGCCACGCCGTGATGACCCGCCGATGGCTCACCGCCGGCATCCTCACCTTCCTCGCCGGCCTCAACCGCCCCACCGCCGCCGCGCTCATCGCGGGCCTCACCGTGGCCGCGCTGCTCTCCCTGAGACGGCGCGAGGACGGTGTCGCGCGCCCGCTGACCGCGGTGCTGATCGCCCCGCTCGGGCTCTTCGGCTACCTGCTGTGGGTCGGCCACCGGATGGGCGACTACGGCGGCTACTTCGCCCTCCAGAAGGGAGCCTGGGCCCACACCTTCGACTACGGGAAGCAGACCCTCGACGTCCTCGACTCCGTCGCGGTGGGCCACTACGACTACCTCTTCGCGTTCCCCTTCGAGGACACCATCGGCGTGGGCGTCGTGCTGCTGGGCCTGATCCTGATCCCGCTGCTGATCCAGTTGCGCCCGCCGGCCGTCCTGACCGTCTACACGCTCCTCACCTTCGCCCTGGTCCTGGGCAGCCAGCAGATCTTCGGCAACGTCTCCCGCTACCTGCTCCCCGCCTTCCCGCTCTTCATCCCCGTCGCCCTGGCACTGCGCCGGCTGCGGCTGCCCGTGCTGTGCACGGTGCTCGGCATCGCCGCGGTGGCCTCGGGTTCGTACGCGGGGTACGTGCTCTTCGAGGCGGGGGTCCCGTAACCGAGCCGGGCCGCGCGATTCTTCCTCCGATTCTTCCTGGACCGCCCGGCACCGCGGTGATGACATGGTCCCCGTGACCAAGACGCTGTCCACGGCGCCGCTGGCCGCCTCCGAGCGGGAGGAGTGCTGGCACGACGTCGTGTCCCGCACCTTCATACCGCTCGACGTCGCCCTCCTCGAGAGGGAGCCCTCGCCCGGCACGATCGTCAGCGAGCGGCTCGGTGCCGTGCAGGTCGCCCATGTGCAGGCGGGACCGCAGGCGGTGACGCGCAGCCGGCGGCTCATCGCCCGGGACGGGCGCGAGTACCTCACCCTCAGCATCCAGCAGCGGGGCACCGCGCTGAAGGAGCAGGACGGGCGGGAGTCCCTGATGGGGCCGGGCGACTTCTCCCTCTCGGATTCCTCCCGCCCGTTCCGGAAGAGACTCGAGGGTGAATTCTCCTTCGTCGCCTTCCACTTCCCCCGCCAGGAACTGCATGTCCGGGACGACGACCTGCGCGAAATGACGGCGACCGCCTTCACCGGTGACACGGGAACCGCCGCCCTGGTGTCGGCCTATTTCACGCGCATGGCACGCGAGGCGGCGGGCTTCGACGACGCCGTCCGAAGGCGTGTCGCCGCCACCGCCCTCGACCTGCTGACCCTGCTGATCGACGAACGCCGCGGTCATGCCGGCTCTCGGGCCCCGGAGACCGCCGCGGCCACCCTGGTGCGGGTGAAGGACCACATCATGCGCCACCTCGCCGACCCCGGTCTGTCGCCGGCCACGATCGCCGCGGCGCACTTCATGTCGGTCCGCCGGCTGCACAAGCTGTTCGAACAGGACGGGGCCACGGTGGCCGGCTGGATCCGGACGCAGCGTCTGGAGCGCTGCCGCCGCGACCTGCTGAGGCCGACAGCCCTGGAGATCGGGGTGGCGGGCATCGCCCGGCGCTGGGGCTTCGTCAGCCCCAGCCACTTCAGCCGGGCGTTCCGCGCGGCGTACGGGATGAGCCCTCGCGAGTGGCAAGCGAGTCCAGGCCCGCGCGGGCCTCTTCCAGCAGATCGTCCGGGAGGCGGTCTTCCATCGTGAGCACGGCGCGGTACTCGGCGGCGGCCTCGGCGCCCTCACCGAGGTGGGCGAGTGCCCGGGCCAGGTGCAGATGGACCCGGCCCGCCTGCCGGTGGTAGCCGAGGGTGTCGAACTGCCCGTGGATGGAGCGCAGTACGTCGGCCGCGTCCTGCCAGCGCTCCTGGTCGAGATGGACGAAGGACACGTGGTATCTGGCGATCAGTCCGGTGATGTGCCGGACGTTGGGCGGCACGCGGTCGCGGTTGCGGGGATCGGCGAGAGCGTCCATGACGTTCCGGTAGGCCGCGATGGCTTCCGGGGCCCGCCCGGTCTTGCGCAGCAGCGTGATGCTCAGATTGGCGGCCTGGAGGTATCCGTTGATGTTGTCGGCCCGGTCGAACAGTTCCCGGGCGCGGTGGCAGTTGTCGGCGGCGGACGAGAGGTCGCCGACCGCGTTCTGCAGCCAGCCGAGGTAGGCGTGCGCATGTCCCTGCTGGCCGATGTCCCCGCAGTCCCGGGCGAGGCCGAGCGCGCGGGTGGCCGCCGCGACCGCTTCGGCGTGGCGGCGTTCGCAGGCCCAGTAGGCCCAGGCGAGGTAGTTGAGGTGGGTGGCCTCCAGGGCGGCGTCCCCCAGTGACGCTCCGGCCTCGGCGGCGCGTTCGTAGATCTCGGTCCACTGGCCCCAGGACACCCAGTGCTCCGAGAACCAGTGCATGGCCTCGGCGACCTCGGTGACCCTGGTGTGCTCGCCGGTGTCGGCGGCCTCCCGGAACGCCGCGAGCCAGTTGTCGCTCTCGGCCTTGATCCAGCGCAGCGCCTGGTCGGGGTCGTCCAGGGCGACCAGGCGGCCGGGATCGGGCGGCGGAGCACCGTAGCCGGGCTCGTACCAGCGGCCGGCGAGGACGGCGGTGTCCAGCAGCCAGGAGCGCAGCCGGGTGCGCGCGGCCGCGGACTCCTGCGCGCCGTCCTCGGCGCGGTGGCGGGCCCCGGCGTACAGGCGCAGCAGGTCGTGGAAGCGGTAGCGGTCGTCACGGGAGGTCATCAGCAGTCCCGCTTCCAGCAGTTCCTCCAGGAGGTCCTCGGCGGCGATCGGCGGCGCGGCCGTGAGCGCGGCCGCCAGTGGCACCCCGAAGTCCCCTCCCGGGACCAGCGACAGCAGCCGGAACATCCGGGCGGCCTCGGGCGCCAGGCGTGAATAGGACAGCGCGAAGGCGGAGTTGACCCGCAGATCCCCGGCGCTGAGCGCGTCCAGTCTGCGGTCCTCGTCGGCCAGCCGGTCGGCGAGCCGTCGCAGGCTCCAGTTGGTGCGGGTGGCGGCCCAGTTGGCGGCCACGCGCAGGGCCAGGGGGAGGTGGCCGCACAACTCGGTGACCAAGTGCGCGGCGGCCGGCTCGGCGTCGACGCGGTCGGCGCCGACGACCGCGCGCAGCAGGGCGGCGGACTCCACCGGGTCCAGCGTGCCGAGCTCCAGGCGCCGTACCCCCTCCAGACCGGCGAGCGTGCGGCGGCTGGTCACCACGACGAGCAGGCGCCCCTCGCGCGGCAGCAGCTCTCTGATCTGGGTCTCGCTCCCCGCGTTGTCCAGGACCAGCACCGCGCGCAGCCCGGCCGTGATCGCGTAGTAGCGCGCCATCCGCTCCTCGGCGCCGAGCCCCGCCAGCTCGCCGTCCCCCACGCCCCACGCGGCCAGCAGACGCGGTACGGCCTGCTCCGCCGGGAGCGGCTGTGCGTCGAGGCCCCGCATGTCCAGCAGGAACGTTCCATCCGGGAACGAGGGCGCCGACTCCTTGGCCAGCCGCACCGCCAGCGTGGTCTTGCCGCTGCCCGGCGGTCCGAACACCACCGCCACCGGCGGTGCCGCGGGCCCCGGCCGCGCCGGTCCGGCGTCGTCGGCCGCCCGCTGGGCGAGGGCGCGCAGGACGGACAGCTCCGCCTGTCTGCCGACGAAGTCCGGGACACCTCTCGGCAGCGTGTACTGCGCCGGCTTGGCGGGGACGGCGGCCTTCGGCCCCGGACGGGTGGCGCGGACGGCGTTCAGCAGGCCGGCACGGGCCGCCTCGTCCAGCCGGAGGCCCTGGGCGAGCGCGGTGACGGTCCCGGGATGCGGCCGCAGACTCCGGCCCCGCTCCATGTCCCCGATGGCCCGCCCGGAGACGCCCGATGCCTCGGCGAGCTCCTCGATCGTCAGCCGGCGGCCCAGCCGCAGCTCCCGCAGCATCCGGCCGAACGGCGTCCCCCCGCCGCGCGTTCCCCCGTGCTCCTCGCTCACGGCGCTCAGTGTATGCGGGGCCATTCGTGGGCCGCGGCGTGTGCGGCGGGCGTAGGCGGTGACGCGGGCTTATCTTCGGCAGAACATCCGACATCCGGAGTAAAAATGGCAAAAACGGATGAACTGGTTGATGTGAGGGGCGGGATGGCGGGCCCGCCGCCCGGCGTTCCCGCACGCCGTGCCGTCCCGTGGCCGTACGCCGCCGCCCTCGCGACCGTCGTGGGCCTCGCGGCGGTCCCGGCGCTGGGGGACACCCAGTGGCTCGGCCATCCGGCCGTGGCGGCCTGGCGTACGGTCTGCCTGGCCATCACCGTGCAGGCCCTGCCCTTCCTCCTGCTGGGTACGGCCCTCTCCGGCGCCATCAACGCCTTCGTACCGGCCGATCTGTTCACCAGGGTGCTGCCGCGGCACCCCGCGCTCGCCGTCCCGGTGGCCGGTGTCGCCGGCGCCGTCCTGCCGGGCTGCGAGTGCGCCTCCGTACCGGTCGCCGGCAGCCTGATCCGGCGTGGCGTCACCCCGGCCGCCGCCTTCGCCTTCCTCCTCTCGGCGCCCGCCATCAACCCGATCGTGCTGACGGCCACCGCGGTCGCCTTCCCCGGCGACCCCGCCATGGTCCTGGCCCGGCTGCTCGCCTCGCTCGGCACCGCCGTCGTGATGGGCTGGCTGTGGCTCTGGCTGGGGCGCGAGGAATGGCTGCGGCCCGCCGTCCGGCACAGCGGCCACCACCCCGGCCACAGCCGCTGGAGGGAGTTCCGCCTCGGCTTCCAGCACGACTTCCTGCACGCGGGCGGCTATCTGGTCCTCGGGGCCATGGCCGCGGCCACCTTCAACGTCGCCGTGCCGCGCTCCGTCCTCGACACCTTCACCGGCTCGCCCTGGCTGTCGGTGCTCTTCCTCGCCGCGCTCGCCGTTCTGCTCGCCGTCTGCTCGGAGGCCGACGCCTTCGTCGCGGCATCGCTCAGCGGCTTCTCGCCGACCGCCCGGCTCGCCTTCCTGGTGGTCGGCCCGATGGTCGACCTGAAACTGATCGCGCTTCAGACCGGCACCTTCGGCCGGGCCTTCGCGCTCCGCTTCTGCGCGGCGACGACGGTGGTGGCGGTGGCCGCGAGCGTCCTGATCGGAGGCGTACTGCTGTGAGACGCACCGCGCAGGCACTCCTGCTGGTCCTGACCGGCCTCGGCCTGCTGCACGCCACCCTCTTCACCGACCTCTACCTGCGCTACGTCAAGGAGGGCCTGCGCCTGCCGCTGATCGCGTCGGGCGTGCTGCTCCTGCTGGCGGGACTCGGGCCTGTTGCGAAAGTCCCGGCTGCCCGGCGACGCCCGGCACGTACTCTCGCCGCACCGGGCACAGACCCAAGTACAACCAGTACGAGGGCCTGCACCCGGCACGCCGAGGGCGGGGACCACGGGCACACGCACGGCCACGACCACACCGCGGCGCCCCGGATCGCCTGGCTGCTGTTCCTGCCCGCCCTCAGCCTCCTCCTCTTCGCCCCGCCCGCCCTGGGCGCGTACACCGCGTCGCGGGCGGGCGACAGGCCCGTGCAGGCGGGGAAACGGTTCGACCCGCTGCCGGACACCCCGTCGCCGCTGCCCATGACCCTCACCGACTTCACCGCCCGGGTGCGGCAGGACCGGCAGCGGGACATCAGGGGCCGCAGCGTCCGCATGACCGGCTTCGTCACCCCGGCCGGGCAGGGCGGCGGCTGGTATCTGACCCGGATCATCTTCACCTGCTGCGCGGCCGATTCACAGTCGGTCAAGGTACGGATGTACGGGCCCTCCGCGCTGCCCGCCAACACCTGGGTGGCCGTCACCGGCACCTGGCACCCCCACGGAACGCTCGGCACCGGGTCCGCGTCCGCCGCCCTCGACGTGCACCGCGTCCAGCCCGTCCCCCAGCCGGTCAACGCCTACACGGACGACCTCCCGCTCACGCCCTCCTGAGGTACGGACGGGGCGGAAACGGCGGCTCCGCCCGCGTCGGCCGTGCCGGGGGCGGGCCCGTCACCTCCACATGGGCGGGGCGCAGCAGCTGGTCGCCGACGCGGTAGCCGGGGCGGCGCACCGCCGTGCACACCAGGCGGTCGGCGTCCTCGCGGACGTGGTGGGTCAGGGCCTCGTGGCGGGTCGGGTCGAACTCGTCGCCCACCTCCCCGAACACCACAAGCCCCAGGGCGCCGGCCTGGCTCTGAAGCGTGTCGGCGATGTCCTTCAGCCCCGGTGTCAGCGGCTCGTGCGCCACGGCGCGGTCGACGGCGTCCAGCACCGGCAGCAGGCCGGTGAGCACATTGGCGACCGCGATCTGCCGCACGGCCAGCCGGTCCCGCCGCACCCGCTTGCGGTAGTTGTCGTACTCGGCCTTGATCCGCTGGAGATCGGCGGTGCGCTCCTGGAGCAGGCGCTCGAGTTCCGCCGTGCCCCGCGGCCGGCTCTGGTTCATCTCAGCCCGCCCTGTCGTCCTTCTCGCCCTGGTCGTCGACGATCTCGGCGTCCACGACGTCCTCCTCCGCCCCGGACTCCGCGGACGCCCCGGAGGAGCCGGACTGCCCGGACGCCCCGGCCGCCGCGGAGCCCGACGCCGCCTGCTCGGCGCGCGACTGCTCGTACATCGCGGTACCGATCTTCTGCGCGGCCCGCGCCGCCCGGTCCAGGGATTCCCGGACGGCCGTCGGGTCCTCGCCCTTGAGCTTCTCCTTCAGATCGGCGAGCGCGCCCTCGACCTCGTCACGTACCTCTCCCGGCACCTTTTCCGGGTTCTCCCTGAGGAGTTTCTCCGTCTGGTAGACGAGTTGTTCGGCCTGGTTGCGCGTCTCGGCCGCCTCGCGCCGCCCGCGGTCCTCCTCGGCGTGCTGCTCGGCCTCGCGGACCATGCGGTCGATGTCGTTCCTCGGCAGCGCGGAGCCGCCGGTGACCGTCATCTTCTGCTCCCTGCCCGTGCCGAGGTCCTTCGCGAAGACATGCATGATGCCGTTGGCGTCGATGTCGAAGGCGACCTCGATCTGCGGTACGCCGCGCGGCGCCGGCGGCAGACCGGTCAGCTCGAACATGCCGAGCTTCTTGTTGTACGCGGCGATCTCCCGCTCGCCCTGGTACACCTGCACGGTCACCGAGGGCTGGTTGTCCTCGGCGGTGGTGAAGATCTCCGCACGCCGGGTCGGAATGGTCGTGTTCCGCTCGATCAGCCTGGTCATGATGCCGCCCTTGGTCTCGATGCCCAGGGACAGCGGGGTGACGTCCAGCAGCAGGATGTCCTTGACCTCGCCCTTGAGCACACCGGCCTGCAGGGACGCGCCGACGGCCACGACCTCGTCCGGGTTGACGCCCTTGTGCGGGTCCTTGCCGGTCAGCTCCCGCACCAGCTCCGTCACGGCGGGCATCCGCGTCGAACCGCCCACCATCACGACGTGGTCGATGCCGGACACCTTGATGCCGGCGTCCTTGACCGCGTTGTGGAACGGCCCCTTGCAGCGCTCCAGCAGCTCACTCGTCAGCTGCTGGAACTGGGCGCGGGTGAGCTTCTCCTCCAGGTGCAGCGGGCCCTCGGCGGACGCCGTGACATACGGGAGGTTGATGGTGGTCTCCGAGGAGCTGGACAGCTCGATCTTGGCCTTCTCGGCGGCCTCCCGAAGCCGCTGCACGGCCATCTTGTCCTTGCTCAGGTCCACGCCGTAGTTGTTCTTGAACTGCTGGACCAGGTGGTCGACGACCCGCTGGTCCCAGTCGTCACCGCCGAGGTGGGTGTCGCCGTTGGTGGCCTTCACCTCGATGACGCCCTCACCCATCTCCAGCAGGGAGACGTCGAAGGTGCCGCCGCCGAGGTCGAAGACGAGCACCGTCTGGTCGTTCTCCTTGTCCAGCCCGTACGCCAGCGCCGCCGCCGTCGGCTCGTTGATGATCCTGAGGACGTTCAGCCCGGCGATCTCGCCCGCCTCCTTGGTGGCCTGCCGCTGGGCGTCGTCGAAGTACGCCGGTACCGTGATCACCGCGTCGGTGACGTCCTCACCCAGATAGGCCTCCGCGTCCCGCTTCAGCTTCTGCAGGACGCGCGCGGAGATCTCCTGCGCGGTGTACCGCTTGCCGTCGATGCCGTTGCCGTCCCCGTGTTCCGGGAACCGCCAGCCGTGGTCACCCATGTGCCGCTTCACGGAGCGGGCGGTGCGCTCCACATTGGTCACGGCCTGCCGCTTGGCGACCTCGCCGACCAGCACCTCGCCGTTCTTGGCGAAGGCCACGACCGACGGGGTGGTCCGCGCGCCTTCCGTGTTGGTGATGACGGTGGGCTCGCCGCCCTCGAGGACCGAGACCACCGAGTTCGTCGTACCGAGATCAATACCGACCGGACGCGCCATCTGGGTCGCCCTCCTCCAGCCGCTCGCCGCTTGGCGCAGGGGTGCGCTGCCACCATTGTCCCGCCGCTTCGGCTCTCCCGCCGCCTCGGCGCCCGCCGCGAGCTGGGGATTCGGGCCCGGACTACGCTCCCTGGTCCGTCCCGGACGTGCCGTCGAGTTCGCCCACCAGGCCGCGCAGGAGGGGCGCGTACCGGGGGTGGGCGAGGGCGAAGGCCATCTGGGCGACCAGGTAGTCGGCCGGGTTGCCGGTGTCGTACCAGCGGCCCTGGATGACCTGTCCGTACACCGCCCGGGTGGCGGCGTAGGCGTTGATGGCGTCGGTCAGATAGACCTCGCCGGTCCGGTGCTCGTACCAGCGGCGGGTCTGCTCGCGCAGCTCGTCGATGATGCCGGGGGTGATGACGTAGCCGCCGATCGCCGCGTACGAGGAGGGCGCGTCGGCGGGCCGCGGCTTCTCGACCAGGCCCGTGATGCGCAGCGTGCCGTCACCGAGGTCCTCTTTGACCAGGGGCACGCCGTACCGCTGGGAGTCACCCGGGTCCATCGGCATCAGGGCCAGCACCGGGCAGCCGGTCTGCTCGTAGGCGCGGATCAGCTGCTGGGCCCGGGGTACTTCGGCCACGAACACGTCGTCCGGCCAGAGCACCAGTACGGGTTCGTCGCCGATGTTGCGGGCGGCGTTCAGCACGGGAGTGCCGTTGCCGTACGGGCCGTGCTGGTCGAGGTAGGTGATGTGGCCCCGGTGGGCCAGCTCGGCGACCTCCTCCACCGCGTCCGCGTAGGCCGTCTTGCCGTCGGCCCGCAGCTGGGCGACGAGCGCGGGGTTCGGTCGGAAGTGGTCCTGGATCAGCGACTTGCCGCCGGAGACGACGATGGTGATGTCGGTGATGCCGGAGTCCACGAGTTCGCGCACCGTGTGCTCGATGACCGGCTTGTCGCCGACCGGCAGCATCTCCTTCGGGGTGGCCTTGGTCAGGGGCAGCAGCCGGGAGCCGAGTCCGGCGGCGGGGATCACGGCCCTGCGGATCGTCGGGGACATCGGATCTCTCTCGTTCGAGCGGTCACCGTGCCGCGCGGCACGGCTCACCTCGACGCTATCAACGCATGTCCCCGTCGCCCGGCCCGCCCAAGGCTCCGGCCGGGCGCGGCCGGTGACCGCTCAGCCCTGGTACGGCTGCTGCTGCTGCTGCCCGTACTGCTGACCGGCGTGCGCGCCCGCGGCCTGCGCCTGGAGCTGCTCCGCCTGCTCCTTGGCCAGCTTCGACTCCGCGCCGCAGAAGGTGCACTGGGTGGCGTACTTCGTCGAGACCGGGAACAGCGGCACGAAGAACAGCGTGAACTTCGTGACGCGCTTGCGGAGCGTGTGCGCGGCGGGATTGCCGCAACGGCCGCACACCAGCGTCAGTATCGCGAGCTGGTACAGGTATCCCCTGGTGCCGAAGATGATCACGTCGTTGGTCCTTCCCGGGTCGATGCTGTCCGTACAGTACCGGCGGGAGCGACGGTCAGTTGTCCAGGGCCTGCCGCAGGTCCGGGTAGCAGGGGATGAGGCGGTCGATGCCGACCATGCGCATGATGCGCACGACGGAGTCCCGGGGACCGGCCAGGCGCAGCCAGCCGTCGGCGTCCTCGGTGGCGTGATGGGCGTTGATCAGGGCGTTGATGCCGCTGGAGTCCATGAAGGTCACACCGCTGAGGTCGATCACGGTACGCGGGCCCGCCGCGCCGGCCGGCGGCAGCAGAGCCCGGCCGAGAAGGTCGCGGACGGTGTGGTCGATCTCGCCGCTGAGGGTGACGACACGGATGCCGTCGACGGTCGAGTGACCGATCGCCGGCCGGCCGGACCGTGCCGCGTCATGGGTGTCTGTCACAGTCTCCTCACCAGAACTGCTCGCCGGCGTCCGCCCGGGCCGGTACCCGCGTCGGTAGCCTGCCCCGATGCCACGCGGACATACCTCCCCCGTGCCCCGCTCCGTCGTGCGAGGCATATGACGCCGCCCCCCGGGTAGACGCACGCGCGTGAACGGGGGAACAGTTATGGACCCAGTGGAGTCGGCCCCTGGCGGTGAAGGCGTGAGAGACGCCGACCTGCAGGAGATCATCGCCCTTGACGAGGACGGGAGTTGCATCGCGGAGGCCCGGCACCGCGCGGCCGGCTTCCTCGCCCGTGTCCAGGGCGAGTACGGGCTGCCGGTGTCCGCCCGCGCCGTGGATCTGACCCAGCTGGTCGTCAGTGAGCTGGTGACCAACGCCCGCAAGTACGCTCCCGGCCCGCTGCTGCTGGAGCTGCGCATCGCCGGGGACCTGGTGGAAGTGCAGGTGTGGGACAGCGACCCGGTACTGCCGGTGGCGCGGGCCGCCGACCCGGGCCGGGTCGGCCAGCACGGACTGGAGATCGTCATGGCCGTCGCCCAGGGCTTCGAGGTGCAGCGGGAACCGGTCGGCAAGCGCGTCACCGCCCGTATCGCCCTGCCGGACGAGCCCGGCTGACGAGCCCGCTGACGAGCCCGGCCGGCACCCTCCGGCCGCCGGTGAGCGGCACCCTCCGGCCGCCGGTCTGCGGCGCCCTCCGTGATATAAGCCCATGCGAGGGGCGGGTCGGCGCGGAGGGGGAGCGTTTCATGAGGGGTCTGGAGTCCGCGGATCCGTCCGGCGTCGGCGGCTACCCCCTGCTCGCCCGGCTCGGGGCGGGAGGCATGGGGCAGGTGTACCTCTCCCGCACCCCGTCCGGCCGCCCGCTGGCGGTGAAGACCGTGCGCCCGGAGCTCTGCCTCGAACCGGGCTTCGAGGAGCGGTTCGCCCGGGAGGTGGCCAGCAGCGACCGGGTCCGCTCCCCGTGGACGGTGTCCGTGGTCGACTACAGCCCGCCGGGGCAGCGGCCCCAGTGGCTGGCCACGGAGTACGTGCCCGCCCCCTCCCTCGCCGACTGGGTCGAGCGGCACGGACCGCTGCCCGAAGCCGGCGTACGGGCCCTGGCGGCCGAACTCGCCGAAGCGCTGCGGGCGGTGCACCGGGCGGGCCTGGCGCACCGGGACGTCAAGCCGTCCAACATACTGCTGGGCCGCCGCCACCCGCTGCTCATCGACTTCGGCATCGCCCGCGCGGCCGACGACACCCGCCACACCCGGACCGGCGGCGTCGTGGGCTCACCCGGCTACATGGCGCCCGAGCAGGCGGTCGGAGGGGGTGCGGCCGAGTCCGGGGACGTCTTCTGCCTGGCGGCGGTCCTGGCGTACGCGGCCACCGGGCACGGCCCCTTCCTGCGCCCGGGGGAGGAGCCTTCGGTGCCGCGGCTGCTGTACCGGATCGTGCACGAGGAACCCGTGCTCGACGGCGTGCCCCCGTCCCTCCTGCCGCTGCTCACCGCCTGTCTGCACAAGACGCCTCAGGCGCACCCCACCGCCGGCGCGCTGCTGGAGCGCCTCGGCGCCGCTCCCGACGGCTGGGCCGCCGCCCTGCCGCCCGGGCTGGAGGCCGAACTCGCCTCCCGCGAAGAGGAATTGCGAGCGGCGCTGGACCGGCCGGCGGCCTCCGCCCCGCCGCAGCCGCCCGGGTTCGGGCCGCCGAGCGGTTACGCCACTCCCGCCGTCCCGCCGGCCCCGGGCTTCCCGCCCGGCCAGGGCACCGGGCCCGTGCCGGAGCGGTCGCGGCGCACCCGGAGGGCCGTTGTGGTCGCGGGCGCGGTGGCGGTGGCCGTCGCCGTCATCGCGACCGTGCTCCCCGGCATCCTGGGGAACGGGGACGGCAAGAAGACCTCGCCCTCCGCGTCACCTTCCGTGTCCCCTTCCGTCACGCCGGACGCCCTGCCCGCCTCCTGGGTCGGCACCTGGAAGGGCACCGGCCCCGGCGATCCCTCCGCCGACGGCGTCGCCAACTTCCGCACCACCCGCGTCCTTGTCACCGTCACCTTCCACGCCGCGGACCGGGGGAAGGTCGTGGGCAGACAGGTCACCCACGTCACCGAGGCCGGAACCGGCCGGGACGTGGGATGCACCGAGACGCTGCTGCTGCGGGAGACGCACGGTACGAGGATGGTCTTCGAGGCGGCGTCGAGCGCCCCGACGGACACCTCGGCGAGCGTGACCTGCCTCAAGGGCAACCTCTACACCCTCACCAAGACGGCCGCCGACACACTCTCCCTCGGCGACGAGGGAAGCCAGACGACCGGCGCGCCCTCCCGCCTGACCCGCGCCTCCTGACCGGACGCCGTCCCGCGGCACGTGTACCGCCCCCCGGTCAGGCCCTCCCGTGCGCCTCCTGCGAGCGTCGCGACAGGGAGTCGATGACCACGGCGGCGAACAGGACCCCGCCCGTGATCACGAGCTGGACGGCGGTGGGGGTGTCGGTGAGCGCCATGCCCGACGCGATCGACTGGATGACCAGGATGCCCAGCACCGCCGACCAGGTCGTACCACGGCCCCCGAACAGACTGGTACCACCGATGACGGCCGCCGCGACGGCGTTGAGCAGCAGCGGTCCCGAGCCCGCGTTCTGACTCACCGAGGTGATGCGCGAGGCCATGAACAGCCCGCCGACCGCGGCCATGGTGCCCGAGACGGCGAGCACCGCGGTCTGCACCCGCGTCACCCCGAGGCTGGCGCGCCGGGCCGCCTCGACGCTGCCGCCGAGTGCGTAGACCTGCCGTCCGTGGCGGGTGCGCCGGAGCATGATGTCGAGGCCGGCCACCACCACGAGGAAGATCAGCAGAGCGAGCGGCAGCCCCTGGAACCGGTTGAGCACATACGCGGCGGCGAACGCGACCACCGCGATTCCCGCCGTACGTACCCCGATCTCCCGGAGCGAGCGGTGCGGCATGCCGATGGCCCTGCGGCGCCGCCGGTCCAGGTAGGACGCGAGGAACACCGCACCCGTGCCGAGTGCCGCCAGCCCGTAGGCGGCGGCGTCATCGGTGAAGTAATAGCTGGTCAGCATGGCGACAAGCCCGTTCTCGTCGAGGTTGACGGTGCCGCTCGCGCCGAGGATGGAGAGCATCAGGCCGTTCCAGGTCAGCAGCCCCGCGAGGGTGACGACGAACGCCGGCACCCGCGTTTTGGCGAAGGAGAAGCCCTGGACGGTTCCCGCCACGGTGCCCGTGAGCACCGCGAGGACGAGCGCGAGCCATTCCGGCACGCCGTTGTCGACGTTCAGTACCGCGAAGACCGCCGCCGCGAGCCCGCTGATCGAGCCGACCGACAGATCGAGTTCACCGAGCAGCAGCACGAAGACGATGCCGACCGCGATCAGCCCCGTACCCACGATGTCCACGCTGAGATTGGACAGGTTCCGGGGGGAGAGGAAGTTCTGGTCGAGGCTCTGGAAGGTGATCCAGACCACGGCGAGGACGAGGACGACGGGGAAGTGGGCGAACTCGCCGGCGCTCAGCCTGTGCCGGAAGGCGGCGGCCGAGTCCCGTGCGGCGCGGGCGACCGCGTGCCCGGGGTGCGGCCGCCGCCTTCCGGTGTCGGCCTCGGCGGGTCCGGCCCGCGTGTTGTCCGCCATGTCGTGCGTCTCTTCTGCCTGGTCGGAGGCCGGCCGGTCAGGTCAGCCCGGCCTTCGCGCAGTCGGTCCCGAGCCGAGGGGTGCAGATCTGCCGGACCGTGTACATGCCGTCCTTGACCAGGGTGCTCCTGATGTTGGCGGCGGTCACGGAGACCGGGCTGAGCATGACGGCCGGAACGGTCTTCCCGTCGCGCATCCGCACCTTGCCCGTGGCGATCTTGTCGAGGCTGTCACCGCGGGCCGCGGCCACGGCCATCGCGCCGCCGGCGGAGGCCTCGGGGCCGAAGGGCTTGTACACCGTCATGTACTGATCACCGTCGACGATGCGCTGCACGGCCGCGAGTTCGGCGTCCTGCCCGGTGACCGGGGGCAGCGGGCTGACCTTGTTCGCCTTCAGCGCGGAGATGCTGCCGGCGGCGAGGCCGTCGTTGGCGGCGTAGACCCCGTCGATGTTGCCGGCGCCGACCGCGGAGATGGCGCCGTTCATGTTCATGTGCGCCGTCTCCGGCCGCCAGTCGAGCGTGTCGTAGGCCTTGGCGATCTTCACTTTCCCCTTGAGCACGGAGAGTGCGCCCTGCTTGAACGACACCGCGTTGGGGTCGCTGGGATCGCCGTTCATCATGACGATCCGGCTGCCGGGCCCCCGGTCGCCCATGGCCTTCAGCAGCGCCCTGCCCTGGAGCCTGCCGATCTCGTGGCCGTCGAAGGAGACGTATCCCGAGACCGGGCCCTCGGAGAGGCGGTCGTAGGCGACGACGGGGATGCCCGCCGCATGGGCCTTGGCGACGGTGGCGCCCATCGACCGGGCGTCCACGGCCACCAGGACGATGGCGTCGACCCCCTTGGTGATCAACGAGTCCATCTGCTCCTGCTGGAGGGCCACATCACCCTTGGCGTTGACATGCTCGACCCGGCAGTCGTGGCACAGCTCCTTGATCCGCTTCTCGAGCAAAGGCCTGTCCTGTGTCTCCCAACGGGCCGTGGTGGCGTCCGGCAGCAGGATGCCGATCGTCCGCGTGTTCCCCCCGCCGGGGTCGTTCCCGGCCCCCGGCCCGCAGGCGGCGAGAGCGACGGCCGCGCAGGCCGCGGCCGTGATCCTGGCCGCGTTCCAGATGAAGGCCTTCATGCCAGGGACCTTCCCGAGTAAGACCGGTGCGCGCGCTGGGCGGCGCGGAGATCGTCTGCGAGTCGGCCGGGCCGTGCGGGTCGCGGGTCATATGAACGACGACCACACGGTCAGTGTGGCACCGGCCTCAGCGATCTGCGAACCCATGGCATATACCCGATCTGTCCGGCTAGCTCACATATGCGATTCTGGTACGGGGTGCCGGGATCTCAGCCTGCCGGTGCCCCGGCCTGCACGGGAGATGGCCTGCACGGGAGATGGATTGCGGACATGCCTCATGACGGCGGTGCGCGGGCCGCGGTCTCGCACCTGCGGGCGTACGAGGCCGGCCTCGCGGACACCGGCTCACCGCCTCCGGTGCCGGAGGCCGCCGCGAGTGCGCGCGCTCTGACGTTCGCCGGAGCCGCGCTGGCCGCGGTCTACGCATCCGGCGCCGGGCAGGAGCTCCGGCTGGTCGAGACCGCCGGATCCGCCGGTTCCGCGTACCGGCTGCCCGACCGTCTGACCGCGACCGGTGGCTCACCCGCGGCGCACGCCCTGCACACCGGCCGCCCGCTGTGGCTGACCCCGGCGGCACTGTCCGGCTTCTCGGAGGGCGGCCCCGCGCCGCCGCCGGGCGAGGTGTCGCTCGGCGCGCTGCCCCTGCTGGCGGGGGACGGACGGCTGGGCTGCCTCGTCGTCGTGAGTGCCGGCGTGGCCGGATTCGAACCCGAGCAGCAGCGCTTCCTGGAGCGCTACGCCGACGCGGTCGCCGGCCTGCTGCACGCCCGGGCCGGGGAGCCGGCGCCGCCGCGGTTGCTGGATCCCGCGCTGCGCAGCCTGCGCGTCGGCTCCTTCGTCCTGGTGCCGGACACGGGTCTGATCGAGGCGGACGAGACCCTGCTCGACCTGGTCGGCATCACCCCCGACGGCTTCGACGGCAAGGCGGACACCTTGCTCGCCCACGCCCTCCCCGAGGACATGCACGCGCTCATGTCGGTCCTGGAGCCCTCGGCCCAGGCGATCGGACGCCGGGAGCTGGAGTTCCGGGTCCGCCGCCCCACCGGTGAGGTGCGCTGGCTGAGCCTGAGCTGCCGGGTGGCGGCGAGCACCGACGCCCGGCCGGGCCAGGTGCTGGGAGTGGTGACGGCGACCTCCGTCCTGCCCCGCAGCACCGACGACGTCTCCCGGATCCAGTGGCTGACCGCGGCGCTCGACGATGCCGCGAGTGTGCCCGACGTCAGCCGGGTGGTGGTCACCGCACTGCGTGAGCCGCTGTGCGCCGACCGGGTGGCGCTCGCCGAGTTGCAGGACGACCGGCTCACGATCACCGTGCTGGACCCGCCGCAGGCCGGTTCCTGGCCGGAGGCATGGCGTCCCGACTGGCCCGACACACCGGTCAGTGCCCTGCCCACCCTGCAGACGGTTTTGCGGGAGGGACGGATAGGTCTGTGTCCGGCCGGCACGGCCCTCGAACCCGGACTCGTGGGAATCGGCCCCGGGGGACTGGCCGTCCTGCCGCTGCCCGCCAAGGGCCGGACCGCCGGCGTGTGCCTGATCGGCTGGGACGCCGCGCACGAGTTCGTCCCCGAGGAGCGGTCCCTGCTGACCGCCACCGCGGCGCTGGTCGGGCAGGCCCTCAAACGCGCGCACGCGCACGACGCCGAGCAGGAGCTCGCGTCGATGCTCCAGCGCAGCCTGCTGCCCCGGCGTCTGCCCGAACTGCCCGGCGGCACGGCCGTCGCCCGCTACCTGCCCGCCCGGCGGGGCCTCGAGGTGGGCGGCGACTGGTACGACGTCATCGCCCTCTCCGAGGACCGGGTGGCGCTGGTCATCGGCGACGTGCAGGGACACAGCGCCGGAGCCGCCACGATCATGGGCCAGATGCGTACCGCGGTCAGGGCGTACGCGGTGGAGGGGCACCCGCCCGACGTGGTCGTCTCGCACGCCAACCGGCTCCTCGTCGGCATGGAGACCGACCTCTTCGCCACCTGCTGCTACGCCGAACTGGACCTGGAGGAGGGCAACACCCTGTTCGTCCGGGCCGGACACCTCGCACCGCTGATCCGCCATCCCGACGGCAGCACCGAGGAGGTGCAGGTCGAGGGCGCCCTCCCGCTGGGCATCTCGGCGGACGCGGAGTTCCCCATGACCTCGGTCGCGCTCGCCCCCGGCACGATGCTCGCCCTGGTCACCGACGGTCTGGTCGAAGCGGCCGACCTGCCCCTGGACGAGGGCATGCACCGCACGCGCGCCGCGCTCGCCGCGGCCGATCCGTCGGATCCGGGGCGGGTGGCCGATCAGCTGCTGGGCGACGCGGGCCGGCGCGAGGACGACGTGGCGCTGCTGCTGCTGCGCTACGACGGCATGACGACCCGGCCGATACGGGCCGGATGGGCGGTGTGGCGGCTGCCCGACGCGGTCATGCACGCCCGTCGCTTCACCGCGCGCACCCTGCGCCGCTGGAAGGTCGAGGACGTCGCCGACGCGGTGCTGCTGGTCGTCTCCGAACTCGTCACCAACGCCCTGGTGCACACCCAGGGGCCGGTCCACGTCGACCTGATCCTGCGCGGCGACCGGGTGCGGGTCAGCGTCAGCGACTCCTCTCCGCGCGCACCCGCCAAGCCGGTCATCGTGGACTGGGAGTCCACCGGCGGCCGGGGACTGCTCCTGGTCGAAGCGATGTCGGAGTCCTTCGGCTCGATGCCGGTGGCCCACGGCAAGCAGGTGTGGAGCGAACTCGTCGTACCGGGGCGCGAGCCGGCCGGCGCGGGCCCCGGATCCGGCACGGACCGAGGGGGCTGGTCATGAGAACCCGGATGCTGCAGGTGGTCGCGGCGCTCGTCGCCGGGCTGGTGGCGGTACCCCTGGCCGCCTGCGGCCGGGACGGCGAGGCGGGCGGCGGCCGTTTCACCGTCGGCCTGCTGCTCCCGAGCCGGGAACTGCCCCGCTGGGAGCGCTTCGACAAGCCGCTGATCGAGAAGCGGGTGAAGCAGCTGTGCCCCGACTGCTCCGTGGCGTACGCCAACGCCGAGAACGACGCCACACGGCAGAGCCAGCAGATGATCTCCATGATCACCAAGGGGGTGCGGGTCCTGATCGTCGACGCCGCCGACACCAGGGCGGTCCGCTCCTCGATCCAGCAGGCACGCAGGGCGGGTGTGCATGTCGTCGCCTACGACCGGCTCGCCGAAGGCCCGATCTCGGGCTATGTCACTTTCGACGGCGCGCAGGTCGGCAGGCTCCAGGCCAAGGCACTCCTCAGGGCCATGGGCGACGACGCGAGGCGCGGAAGCGTCGTCATGATGAACGGCGATCCGGTCAGCCCCAACGCCGCGTGGTACCGGAAGGGCGCGCTGTCCGTCCTGGACGGCAAGGTGCGGATCGGCAGGTCGTACGACACCCCGGGCTGGAACACGGAGAACGCCCACGCCAACATGGCCGCCGCCATCGCGGCCCTGGGCCCGGACCGGATCGGCGGCGTCCTGGCCGCCAACGACGCCATGGCCGCGGGCGTCATCTCCGCCCTCAAGAGCGCCCGGGTCCGGACCCTTCCCCCCGTCACCGGCCAGGACGCCGAACTCGACGCCGTACGGCGGATCGTCAAGGGCGAGCAGTACATGACGGTGTACAAACCCTTCAAGGCGGAAGCGGACGCGGCCGCCGCCATGGCCGTCACCCTGGGACGCGGCGGGAATCCGCGGGACATCGCCACGACGACCACGGACAGCCCCACCACCCGGGGCATCCCGGCCGTCCTGCTCACCCCGAGGGCCGTGACGGCCCGCGACATCGGCCGGATGCTCGTCAAAGGCCGCGTCTACACCGTCGACCAGATCTGCACCCGGCAGCTACGGCCCGCCTGCGACAAGGCCGGGCTGCTCCCGTGAGCTTTGCCGCTCATCCCGCCGGCGCGCCGATCTCCCGCTTGAGGATCTTGCCGCTGGGCCCGGTCGGCAGCGCGTCCACGAGCCACACGGCGCGCGGATACTTGTACGCCGCCACCCTGTCCTTGACGAACTGCTGGAGTTCGGCGGGCGTGGCCCGGGCGGCCGGCCGCAGCACGACCGCGGCGGCGATCTCCTCGCCGAGCCGCTCGTGCGGTATGCCCACCACGGCCGCCAGCGCGACCGCCGGGTGCTCGTGCAGCACCTCCTCGATCTCGCGGGGGTAGACGTTGTAGCCGCCGCGGATGATCATGTCCTTCTTGCGGTCGACGATGTACAGATAGCCGTCCTCGTCCCGCCGGGCGAGGTCGCCGCTGCGCAGCCAGCCGTCGGGCATGGCGGCCGCGGTCTCCTCGGGCAGGTTCCAGTAGCCCTTCATGAGATTCGGCCCGCGCACGGCCAGTTCACCGATCTCGCCCGGAGCCACCTCCTCGCCCCGGTCGTCCAGCAGCCGGACCTCCACGTCCCGGATCGGGGTGCCGACCGATCCCGGCTTGCGCGGCCGGTCGGGGTGGTTGAAGGAGACCACCGGGCTCGTCTCGGACATGCCGAAGCCCTCCAGCACCATGCAGCCGAAGCGCCGCTCGAACCCGTGCAGCACCTCCACGGGCAGCGAGGCACCACCGGAGACGCACGTGCGCAGCGTCGACACGTCCGCCTCCCCCGGATGCTGGAGCAGCGCCGCGTACATCGTCGGTACGCCTTCGAACACCGTGGCCCGGTCCCGGGCGATGGCCTCCAGGACGGTCCCCGCATCGAAGCGGGGGACGAGGGTGAGCGAGGCGCCGCTGTGCACGGTCACGCTCATGGCGCAGACCTGCCCGAAGATGTGGAACAGCGGCAGACAGCCGACCACCACGTCATCGGGCGTCATGCGCTGCACATGGACGGTGTTGACCTCGGTGTTGTGCCGCAGCCCGGCATGGGTGAGCGCGGCGCCCTTGGGCCGCCCGGTGGTGCCTGAGGTGTAGAGCAGGACGGCCACGTCGTCGCCGGCCGTGTCCGTCACCCCGGTCAGCGGCTCGTGCCCGGCCAGCAGCGCGTCGAAGGCAGCGGGCTCGACGCGGAGGTGCGGCACCCCGGCGGCGGCCGCCCCCTGGGCACCCTCGCCGGGCGCCTGATGCCACTCGAACAGCAGTACGGCCCCGGAGTCCTTCAGGTGGAACTCGGTCTCGCGCGTCTTCAGCAGCGGGTTCATCGGCACGACGATCGCCCCGGCCCGCAGCACGCCGTAGTACAGCACGACGAACTCCGGGACGTTCGGCAGCATCAGGGCCACCCGGTCGCCCGGCCGTACCCCTTCGGCCCGCAGCAGCGCGGCGGCGCGGGCGGTGCGCTCGTCCAGCTCGGCGTACGTGGTGACCCGCGTGCCCAGCCGCAGCGCGGGGCGCTCCGGCTGCCGCGCCGCCGTCCGTACCAGGAACTCCGCCAGATTGGGCATGACCCGCCTCCACGCATGACACCGTCGAAATCCGCCGTTCACGTTCACGACATGGTGCTGGCGCCGCCCCCGGCGACCTATGGGAGGGCCGACAGCGTCCCCCGCCCCCGGTTGTTCCGGGGAACAAAAACCCGCCGCTACACTGCGGCAATGGATTTCTCGGACGTGGTCGCGGCGGTCCATGCCCGGCTGCCGGAACTCGGCGAACGGCTCGCGAAGCGCATCCGCTCGGACGTCGAGGCCTACCAGGACGAGACGCTCATCCCCTTCGACTCCCTGCGCCGCTCGTGCACCGCCAACGCCGACCTCGTCCTCAGGCACTTCCACCCCGCCGAGGCCCCGGACCCAGGCCCGGCCCGGGAGACCGGCCGCATCCGCGCCGAGTACGGCATGCCGCTCGCCGACACCCTGCACGCCTACCGGATCGGCTTCGAGTTCCTGTGGTCGCGGATCCTGGAGGAGGCACGCGCCCATCCGGAGGTCTCCGACACCGAGCTGGTCGCCGGGTCCGCCCAGATCTGGGCGCTGTTCGGCCGCTACGCCGAGGCTGTGGCTCAGGCCCATCGGGAGACCACCGCCGAACTGTCCCTGCGACGCCAGGCCCGGCGCTCGGCGCTGGTGGAAGCGCTCCTCACGGGCGCCATCGCCGACCGCACGACCCTGCTGGAAGCCGTCCGCGAGCTGGGCATGCCCGAGCGCGGACCGTACGCGGTCGTCGCCGCCGAATCCGCGGCGCCGGGCACGGAGCCCCTGGCCGGCACGGAGGCAGCCCTGCGGCAGGCCGGTCTGCCGTCCGCCTGGCGGTTGCTGCCCGACCAGCAGATCGGCCTGGTCGCCCTGGCCACGCCGGCCGCGGAGAACACCGCCGTGCGCGCCCTGCGCCGCGCGCACGCCCGCGTGGGCATCAGCCCCGGCTTCGACTCCCTGCGCGACACCCCGCAGGCGCTGCGCTTCGCCCGGCTGGCCCTGGCCGGCCTGCCGGGCGCCGGACCGGGTGTCGCGAGGTTCGACGACGACCCCCTCGCCATGGTGATCGCCGCCGCCCCGGCCGAGGCGGCCCACCTGGCCACGGTCGCCCTGGGGCCCGTCCTCGACCTGCCCGCCCCGGAACGCGCCCGCCTCCTGGAAACCCTGGAGCACTGGTTCGCCGCGGCCGGTTCCGCGGCCGGCGCGGCCCACAGCCTCTTCGTGCACCCCAACACCGTCCGCTACCGGCTGCGCCGCGTCGAGGAACTGACCGGCCGCACTCTCTCCGACCCGCTGACGGCGGCGGACTTCCGTGCCGCACTCCTCGCGGTCACCCGTCCGGTCGGCCATGTGACGGCATGACGCTTCGTCCGCGCGGGTGAACGCGGGCGAATCACCGGCTGGGTCCGGCTCCGCTCCCGCCCGCGGCCCGGACCATTCGGCTGGGGTCCGGGTTCCGTCACCGGGTTTCCGCCACCGGTTTCCGTCACCGAGGAGAACAGGATGCCGATCGACACCGTCGAGCGATTCTTGGCCGCCCTGAGCCCGCACGACCGGGAACTGGTCCAGAAGCAGTCACGCGAGGAGCAGGAGAGACTCGCCGCCGCCTGGGAGACGGAGCTGGAGGTCGACACCGACCTCGACACGCTGAGCGAGCTGTCGCCCGCCGCCGCCGAGAGCGAGGCGGCGGCGCGCGTCATGAGAGACCGCTCCGAATAGCCTCAGAACCCGGCGGTCATCGGCACGGCCTGCCCGCTGACCCGGGTGCGGGCGTCCTGCGGGGTCACGTCGATCAGCAGGTCGCTCGGGCGCCCCATGTCCTCCCCCTGACGGACGGTGATCGTGGCCGGTCCGGTGACCAGGCCCAGCGTGCGCAGGTACCCGCCGAAGGCCGCCGCCGCCGCTCCCGTCGCCGGATCCTCCACCACGCCGCCGACGGGGAAGGGGTCCCTGGCGTGGAAGCGTTCCGGCGACTCCCGCCAGACCAGATGGACGGTCGTCCACCCGTGCTGGTGCATCAGTGCGGCGAGAGCGTCGAAGTCGTACTCCAGGTCCGCGAGCCGCTCGCGGGTGGCGGCGGCCAGCACCAGATGGTCGTTCCCGCCGAACGCCACGTGCGCCGGCAGCGCCGGGTCGAGATCGCCCAGGGCCCAGCCCAGGGCCTTGAGCGCCGGCTCCAGTTCGGCGTCGGTGGCGGGACGTGAACGGGTCGGAACGCTCGTCAGGGTGGCCCGTACGGTGCCGTCGTCGCCCACGCCGGTGGCCACCGGTATCTCACCCGCCGGAGTGTCCAGGACGATGTCGCCCGCGCCCAGCCGCTCGGCCAGGGCGACGGCCAGGGCCACGGTGGCGTGCCCGCAGAAGGCCACCTCGGCGAGCGGGCTGAAGTAACGGACCTGGAACCGCCGCGCCGCCTCGTCGCGCCGGGTCACGAAGGCCGTCTCGGAGTAGCCCACGTCGGCGGCGATCGCGAGCATCCCGGCGTCGTCGAGCCCGGAGGCGTCGAGCACCACGCCGGCCGGATTACCGCCCGCGGGATCGTGGGTGAAGGCCGCGTAGCGCAGGGTTTCGGCCGGCGGCCCGGACTGGTTCGCGGGGCCCGCCCCGTCGTTGTCGGTGGTCATGGCCCCACGGTGCCACATGTCGCGGCGGCGAGCCTGAACCGCCCGTGTGCGCCGACGAGTTGCGGGCATCCGGGACGGGACCGCGCGCACCGCGACGCGCTGCGGTGACTACTTCCGGCGAAGGGACGCATCTCATGCTGGCCATCATCTCCGCGGTTCTGTTCTTCATCGCCTTCCTGATCAACGCGGCCGACATCTCGACCAACGACACCTTCACCTCGACCAACGTCATGCTTCTCGGCCTCACCCTGCTCGCTCTGCACCTCGCGGGCATCGGCAGCGCGTGGACCGTGCGCGGCCCCAGACGGTGACCCCCCGCCGGCGTTTCCGGCGCGCTCACATCTGCGACCCGGCAGCCGCACAACCAATCGGGCGGGCCGGAAGTCATAGAGGTGACACAGCGTGGGAAACCACCACAGCAAGGGGGAAATCATGCGCAAGGGACGACAGCTGGCGGCTGCGGCGGCCGTGCTGGTGGCAGTGGGATCCGTGGGCCTGGCGGCCCCGACGGCATCCGCCGCCGGCCGGACCGCCGGCACGGCCGCGACCGCGTGCCCGACGGGCTGGGGCAGCCTGTCCAAGCACGGTACGGCCGTATTGGCGCCGCACGCGCTGACCGACATCCGGACCGGGCGGCACGACTGCTACGACCGCATCGTCTTCGACGTCGGTTCGGGCACCGACCCGGTGGCCTCCACCGTCGCGTACGTCGACGTGTTCCGCCAGGATCCGTCCGACGAGGTGATACCGGTCTCCGGCGGGGCGATCCTCGACATCCACGTCGGCGCCACCGTGTACGACCCTCAGACGGGCCGCGTGACCTACCCCGGCCGGCCCGGCAAGGCACTGCCCGGCGTCGACCTGACGGGCTACCGCACCTTCCGCGACACCAGGTTCGGCTCCAGCTTCGAGGGTGTCACGCAGGTCGGGCTCGGGGTGCGGGCGCGGCTTCCGTTCCGGGTGCTGACGCTGCCCGGCAAGCTGGTGGTGGACGTCGCCCACACCTGGTGAGCGGAACAGCTTCCGTCAGCGACGACTCCCCGGCGCGGCGGCGGGCGGCCGGAAGCAGGCGTGGACGATCTTCCCGTCGGGGCAGGGCCGGGCCTGCCAGGTGTCGGCCAGCGCGTCGATGAGGAGCATGCCCCGCCCGCCCGTGCGCTCCGCGGAGGGCGGGCGGGGAGTGGGCAGCAGCGGGGAGGAGTCGTGGACGGAGACGTGCAGGCACCGGCTGTCCCACGTCAGTACGAGGTGCGCGGCGCTGCGCGCGTGCACATGGGCGTTGGTGACCAGCTCCGAGATGGTCAGCAGCACGTCGTCCACGGTGTCGGGCGCCGACTCCGTCCAGCCCAGCGAGCGCAGATGGCCGCGCGCCCAGTCACGCGCCGTCTTGACACTGCTGTCGAGCGGCAGCGAACGCGCCCAGCCCACCGCCCTCAGTGAAGAATCGCTCACACCCGTCGCCTCCCTGCCGTGGCCGTGTCAGCGCGTATACCCACCGTCCGGGCTTTGACGCGAGGACGCCGCCCGGACCGGATCCCGGCGGAACGCCCGGTCCAGCCGGGGCTCCACCACGCAGCGGAAGACACGGCGTACCGGAGCGGTGCACAGGGCGGTGACCACCAGGCCCGCGACGAGGGTGACGGCCAGCTCGCCGAGCGGGTCATGGGGCCGGCCGAACCGGGACCAGTTCCAGTGGTTCGCGGCCTGGACGACGAAGCCGTGCAGCAGATAGCCGTAGAGGGTGCCCGCGCCCAGCGCGGTGAACCATGTGCGGCGGCCGGGCACCCAGGCGAGGAAGCAGGCGACCAGGGTCAGCGAGCAGCCGAACACGGCCAGGGTCATGACCGGCCCGTACCAGGCGGGCACGCCCAGGTCCGCGGCGCTGTCGCGGTGGAAGAACCAGGCGTAGTCGAACCGGGGTGCCGCCCAGTAGGCCAGGGCGAGCGCGCCCGCGAGGGCCACGGCCGCCACGACGCGGACCGCACGGCGGCGCACCAGCCGGAAGTGCTCCGGCCGCAGACACAGCCCCAGCACGAAGTAGGGCAGGAACTGCAGGGTCCGCTGCAGGTCCAGATCGCTCCCGATGGACGGCGACAGCGTCGCCAGCGCCGCGATGCCGAGCGCGAGCGGCAGCGGATGGCGCACCCGCAGCCACAGGGGTGTGGTCAGCCGCCAGATGAACAACGCCGCCAGGAACCACGTCAGATACAGCGGGTCGAGCAGGCTGACCGGCCGGTCCCAGGCCCCGTCGCTCCACCTGGTGAACAGGGTGTACGCCGTCTCGAAGACGACGTACGGCACGACGAGCCCGGTGACCAGACGCTTGATCTTGGCCGGACTCGCGTCGAAACCGCGTGAGAAGTAGCCGGAGACGACGATGAACGCGGGCATGTGGAAGGCGTAGACGACCATGTAGAGCGCGGTGACGGCACGACTGCCGGACCGCAGCGGCTCCCAGGCGTGTCCCATCGCCACCAGCACGATCGCCAGGTACTTGGCGTTGTCGAAGAAGGCGTCCCGCCCCTCGACGCCAACGGGTGGCGTGCGCGGTGCGGGCCTTGTCTCGCGCGCGGGGCTGCCATGGACCGATACGGCCTGTACGGTTTCGCTCACCAGGTCACCTGCGCAGGATGCATCCCAGCCGTCTCACCGCTTCCGAACGACGTAAACACCAGGTGGAGGGCACCACCGTGAACTGGCGTACATGGGCCGCCTGTCGTTTCGAGGATCCCGAGCTCTTCTTCCCGGTCAGTGAAGAGGGCGCGTCCTTGATGCAGATAGAGCAGGCCAGAGACATCTGCCGCCGCTGCCCCGTACTGCACGAATGCCGGGCCTGGGCGCTGCGCAACCGCGAGTACGAGGGCGTCTGGGGCGGACTGACCGCGGGGCAGCGACGCTCGCTGTCACCGGCGAGAGGCACCGCCCTCGACCACTGACGCCCTCGGCCAGTGACGTGCGGCCCGCGGTCGCGCCAGCTCGTGCGCCCGGTCCACGGCGGGCCGAGAATGGGAGGCATGGCGCGTCGGCCGGACCGGGCGGTGATCGTACGGCGATCGATCCAGGTCAGCTGCGCGGCGGGCACCGGCTTCCTCGTGCTCCTCTACGGCCTCGGGCAGCCCGTCGCGGCGCTCTACGCCCTCTTCGCGCCCATCGCGCTCGGCGTGCTGTCCGCCATCCCCGGGACCGGCCGCGAGCAGGCGTGGGTCACGCTGCGGACCCTGCCGTTCGGGGCGCTGCTGGTCGCCCTCGGCACGGCGTTCGCGGCGAGCACCGCGGCGGCCGTGGCCGGCATGCTCGTCACCGGCTTCCTGCTGAGCTTCGCCGCGGTGGCCGGCCCGCGTCCGGCGGGAGCCGCGCCCGCACTCCAGCTCTTCTACATCCTGGCGTGCTTCCCGCCCTACGCCCCGCAGACACTGGGCGCCCGGCTGACCGGGCTGGCCGTGGGCGTCGTCCTCATCGCGCTGTGCCAGGCCCTCCTCCTGCCCGGGCCGCCCGCCGAGAGCTACCGGACGCGTCTCGCCGACGCGCTTGAGACGGCGGCCCGGGCGGCGGCCGAACCGGCGCACGCCTCGCCCACCCTCCTCAGCGACCGCGGCGAGGCGCTGCGGCCGTCGCACATCGCGCCCGGTGCACGCCCGGCCGGCGCGGGCCGCCGGGACCGGGCGCTGTCGCACGCCGGTGCCGCCGCCCGCCGGACGCTGGACCAGCTCACGTCCCTCACCACGACGTCCGCGCCGGCCGGGACGCCTCCCGTCCCGGACCGGTCCTCGGCGGCCCTCCTGGAGAAGGTCGCCTCGATGTGCGCCGCCACGGGCACGGCCCTGCGCACCGGCGGGCAGCCACCGGCGGCCGGCCCGCTGGAGGAGGCGATACGGCGGTTCCAGACGGACCGGACGCGTCGCGCCGCGGATCCTGCGGACCCGGGCCCCGACACGGCCGGCGCACGACGGCAGGCGATCGTGCTGACCCTGGCCGAGTCCACCTGGATCGCGGTGATCGCCGTGGGCATCGCCGCCGGGCGCCGTCCGTCGCCGCACCCGCCGCACGAGTTCTTCTGGTACGCGGACCGGTCCACGGCCCGGCTGTGGGCGTACCGGCTCGCCGGCAACATGACGCCCCGCTCGGTGTGGTTCCAGAACGCCGCGCGGGTCGCCTGCGGTCTCGCGGCGGCCCGGCTCGTCGCCGGAAGCCTCGACCTCACCCACGGCTTCTGGGTCCTCCTGGCGGTCCTCACCCTGGGGCGCACCACGGCCGGCGCCACCTGGCACGCCGTACGCCAGGCCGTGGCCGGCACCCTGGTCGGGGCCGTCGTGGCCGGCGCGCTGCTCCTCGCGGTCGGGCCGCACCAGGACGCCTGTGCCGCCCTGCTCGTGCCCGGCATGCTCATCGCCTTCACGCTGGGCCCGCTGCTCGGCATCGCCTACGCGCAGGGGCTGTTCACGCTGGTGGTCTCGCTCGTCTTCGCGCAGATCGCCCCCACCACCTGGCGGCTGTCCGAGGCACGCCTGGTCGACGTCGTCACCGGCAGTGCCATCGGCCTGGTGTGCGGACTGCTGGCCTGGCCCGCGGGAGCCCGCCGGGAGGTCCACCGGACCATGGCGAGTCTGCTGCGCTCGTGCGGCGCGCTGATCCCCGTCACGGTGGACACCCTGCTGCCCGCCCCGGACCGGCGCCCCTCCCCGCCCCGGACCTGGCCCCTCGAGCAGCGTCTGCGCCTGGCGGAGTCCGCCTACGCGCAGTTCTGCAGTGAGCCGCCCGTGAACCGGGAAGGTGTGCGCGCCGACTGGCACGCGGTCCTCGTCGTGGCCTACACGGCCCTGCTGGGGGCACAACGGCTGCCGCGTTTCGAGGAGACGCTGGGCGAGGTGCCGGGGGCGACGTGCGCCTGGACCCGCCGGACGGCGGCGGAGCTAGCGGCGGACGCCGACCGGATCGCCGCACTCCTTGGGCCTGTTGCGAAGGTCCCTCCTCCAGCCTTCGGCCAGGAGGTACCCCCACCCGCCCGGCACGCCCAGAGCACGCACCGACTGCGACACCAGGCCTCCCCCACGCTCGAACACACTCGCGCGGGGGCACCCCCATCGCGACGGGCGCCGGGCCCGCCCGCCGGGCGGACGACGGGACTTTCGCACCAGGCCCTGGGCCGGGCCCGGAGCACCGCTTCCGGCCGTGCGCCGCACGCCCCGCCACCGCCGCATCGTCCGGCCCTGCCCACGGTCGTCGATCTCGAAGTGTGGCTGACGGGCATCGACCGCCAGTTCACCGGCATCGAGCGCTCGCTGTCGACACCACGGATGCCTGCCGGATAGCGCTCACCGTGCCGTCCCGGCCCCCACGGTCAGCATGTATCCGCCGAGGACCACACTCCACACCGGGAACGCCAGCTCCAGCCAGGCCACGTTGCCGGCCCCCACCATCAGTGCCAGCCCGACCAGCCAGCCCAGCCACACCAGGGCGCGCGGCAGCACGCGCAGCCTTCCTCCGATGGTGGTGGTGCACAGCACGAACACCGCGGCCATGCGCATCGAGTACTCGAGCAGCAGGGCGTAGGCGATGCTGTGGCCGAAGTCCCACAGCGGCCGGTTCGCGTCGCCGGCGGTGGCCAGCATCCCCCCGGCGGCCGCGGCCCCGCACAGCAGAACGGCCGTGAACACCAGCCCGCTGCCGATGAAGACGGTGGCGTAGAACCTGTCCTCGCGCTCCCCGATCAGGTCCCGCACCGCGGCGAGGTACCACAGGAAGGCGATCCCCGCGAACGGCACCAGGTCCAGCGCGACCTGGACGGCGGTGCGCTGCGGCGAGCCGGTCAGCCAGGGGCCGGCGGACCCCGGATCGGCCGGCACCGCGAGCCTGACCAGCACGATGGCGGCCGCCAGCAGCAGGCCGAAGAGGATGCCCGCCAGCCCCGCCGCCCGGGGTGTGCTGAGCGCGTCCCTCGAAGGCGGTGGCACTCCGGGCCCGGCCCCCGTCACCGCCGGGCGGAGCGCGTCGCGTGTCCCGGCGGTCCCGCCGCGGCGGGCGCGGTCACGACGTCCACGTCGCTCGCCCGGACATAGGCGAGCCGGTGACCGAACTGGATCTCGTAGTACTGCTCCTGGCCGTTGATCACCGGCTGGGGAGACTCCACGAAGGACGATCTGTCGACGTCGGTACCGGTGAGGTCGGCCTGGGTCACGTACCGCTGGCCCGCGAGGAGGCTGTACGGCAGCGGTGACTCGGTCTGCTCCGGGAACCCGTCCGGGTAGGCCTCCTGCTCCGGGAGGGCACGCCCGAACACCGGGATCTCGCTCAGGCCTTCCTTCGGGGTCACCATCCGGCCGCTCGCGCCCACGGCCGTCGGGTGTTTCTTCGGGTTGTTGAACCACGCCTTGCGGCCCAGGTACCAGATCGCCGTCCAGTCGCCGCTGCGGCCGGCGACCGCGTAGGTCTGGCCGGTGGAGACCCGCGACCCCAGGTCGCTGACGTCCTCCGTGGAGTCCTCGCCGTCCGGGCGACGGCCGGGGTCCTGGATCAGCGGGGCGTTCTCGCTCGGCTCGGTGTGCAGGCGGACGGCGCTCGAGCCGTGCGGCGCGCACGGCACCCCGTCACCCTTGCAGCCCGTGTACCGCGGTTTGTAGGTGGCGTAGTCCGGCAGCACCATCACCATGGCGCTGTCCGGGCCGGCCGTGGCCCGCAGGGGCGCGCCGAGGAGGTCGAAGTAGTGCCGCCAGTCCCAGTAGGGGCCGGGGTCCTCGTGCATGTCGGGAATGGACGAACCGGTCGGCGACGGTACGTTGTCGTGGCCGAAGATGTGCTGCCGGTCGAGCGGGATGCCGTACTTCTTCGCCAGGTAGCGCACCAGGCGGGCGGAGGACCGGTACATCTTCTCCGAGTACCAGGCGTCGGGCTGGGTGAGGAAGCCCTCGTGCTCGATGCCGATCGAGTGGGCGTTGACGAACTGGCTGCCGGAGTGCCAGGCCGAGTCCTTGGTCCTGACGTGCTGGGTGACGTGGCCGTCGCTGGAGCGGATCGAGTAGTGCCACGACGCCTCGGTCGGGTCCTGCACCGTCTGGAACATGGACTTCAGGGACGCCTCGGTGTCGTGGATGACGATGTACTCGATCTTCTCGTCCCAGGGCCGGTCGGCCAGGTCGTGGTTCCCGTAGGCGTCGTCGGTCTGCTCGTACGGCGCGCTGAGCCAGGAACAGGCCAGCTCCGGCGGGCACTCGACCTCCTCCGGCCGCTTGTCCGCCGGGCGGGAGGCGTGCGGGCGCACCTCGGGGTCGGCGGGGAGCGTGACGTTCTGTGCCGCGTCGGTGATGCGGTGGGCGCCCTTGTGGATCACCCCGAACACGTCGTTGGCGTAGGTCGCCGCCGCGTCCGCGTCGCTGGTGCCCGAGAACCGCGCCACCGTGTCCCACCAGTCCGTCGGGTTGTCGCTGAGCGGCTTGCCGAGCTGTCGCTGGGTCGCCGCCAGGAGGGCGGCCCCGCCGCGCACGTTGGCGGTGGTGTCCGTGCGCAGCCGCTTCGCCGGTACCCCGATCAGGTCGGCGGCCCGGCGCAGTTCGGCCGGCGGCTGGGCGCGGCCCGCGTCGCGCGGTGCGGCCGGCGGCCCGGCGGCCCGCCCCGCGTCGGCGTCCACCAGGTGCATCGGCCCGTAGCCGCCGCTCACGCTCGGGACGCCCGGATGGGAGTCCCAGCGCGACTGGAGGTAGGACACGCCCATCAGCACACCGCGCGGCACGTGGAACTCGTCCGCGGCGGCCGTGAAGTCGTTCTGCAGGTGCTGGTCGGCCGCCTCCTCGGAATCGGTCGGGGGGAAGGCCAGTACCGGGATCAGGAGCGCTGCCGACGCTGCCACACAGGCCGTCAGACGGTGCTCGCGTACGGCGACGAGGACACGGGGGGCGACGCGTCTTCTCATTGCAGATGTCTCCAACGGGCTCGTCGCGACAGGACAAGCGCAAGCAGGACAAGGAAAGTTGCCCTTTACGCCACCCCTTGTACGTTTCCGTGCCCCGCGCGCCGCGTCGCGCCGAGCGTCGACCACGTGGACCAGCCGCCCGGCACACGCCACTCGGTCGGCGGCAGTACGAGGGCCGTGGCGGCGGGACGGCCCGGTCCTCGGCCGGCTCGTTCCTCGACCGGCTCAGTCCTCGACCGGGTCGGTCCGCCAGTCGGGGTGTCCGGGCATCGGCGGGGTGTGCGCCCCGTACAGCCACGGCGTCAGAAACGGTTTCAGATCCCGGCCCGCGACCTCGGAGGCGAGCGTGACGAAGTCCGCGGTGCCGGCGGCCCGGCCCCGGTACCGCGTCACCCAGGCCCGCTCGATCCGGCCGAAGGTCTCCTCACCGACCTCCTCCCGCAGGGCGTACAGCACCAGTGCCGAGCCGTCGTACCTGATCTGCCGGAAGAGGGTCGGCTCGGTGGGTTCGGCGGGTGCCCCGTCGTCGTGCCGCCACTGGTCGTGCCGTTCGTACGCCGCCCGCATCGCGTCCTCCATGCTGTCGCCGCCGTGCGTGTCGGAGTACAGGCGTTCGTAGAACTGGGCGTGCCCCTCGCTCAGCCACAGGTCGGACCAGCGCCGGATGGCGACGCTGTCCCCGGTCCAGTGGTGGGTCAGTTCGTGCACGAGGTTGCGTTCGGCGTGCACCCGGTCGCCGAGCAGGTCGGCGCTCGGCAGGACGGACAGCGACTGTGTCTCCAGGGCGACCGGCAGGCCGGTGTCGCCGACCAGCACCCCGTACCGGCCGAAGGGGTACGGGCCGAGCCGCTGTTCCAGCCAGGCCAGGTGGCCGGGGGTGAGCGAGCGGTAGGCCGCGGTGCCGGTGACCAGGTCTTCGGGGACCACGTCCCGGACGGGCAGCCCGTGCGGGCCGGTGGTGTCGACCACCGTGAACCTTCCGATCGCCATCTGGACCAGCTGGGCCGCGACGGGCTGCTCGGAGTCGTACGTCCACCGGGTGCGTCCGCCGGGCCGCCGGAGGCGTTCGACGAGCCGGCCGTTCGCGACGGCGCTGATGCCCGGGGGAGTGGTGATGCGGAAGGTGACCGGTGCGCGCAGGCTGGGGTGGTCGTCCGCCGGGAAGATCATCTTGGCGCCGTCGGGCTGCGGGCACAGTACGGTGCCGTCGGGCGTGGGCACCCAGCCGTAGTCCGCGATCGCGTCCCCGCGGTGGCGCTGCCGTGTCGGGTCGGCGGTGTAGGCGACCCGCACGGTGAAGCCGGCGCCCCGGGCGATCGGCTTAGCGGGGGTGACGACGAGCTCGTCGCCGTCGCGTACGGCGGTCGCCGGCCTGCCGTCCACGGTCACCTGGCGCAGGGTGTTGCCCGCGAAGTCGAGGTCGAAGCGGGACAGGGCCTGGGTGGCGGTGGCGCTGATGGTGGTGGCGGCGTCGAAGGGGGTCCGGGGCGCCCGCCAGTCGAAGCCCAGGGTGTAGCGCCGCACCTTGTAGCCGCCGTTGCCGTCGAGCGGCAGCAGCGGGTCGCCGATGCCGGGGGCGCCGGGGGAGGGGGCCGCGCCGGACGAGGTGGCGGCGGGGCCGGGGGCGGGGGAGTGGCGGCCCCCGTGCTGGAGGGTGCCGACCACGGCGGTGGCACCGGCGATCCCGACGGCGCCGGCGACGGCCAGGGCGAGACCCCGGCGCTTGGTGAGGGGGGTACCGGCGATCGCGATCCGCATGACCGCACTATCGGCCGCACCGTCGTCGGTGCCCGTGATTCAGGAGACGCGCCGCGCCAGTTCTCACACATATGGTCATAAAACGTGTCTTATTTATTCATGCAGACACACACACGGCGCACAGTGCTCGGTGCCTCGATCGTGGCCGCCGGCTCGGGGATCCTGACCGCATGCTCCGGGTCCGCACCCCGCTCGGAGTCCGGCTCCCACCCGGCGGGCAGCCCCCACGCCCGCACGGCCCCCCGCCCGGCGCCGGGCTCCCGTCCCGGAACCGGGACGGCCGGCCACCACGGCGAGGTGTTCGTCCCCAGGGGGCCCGCGGGGTATGTGAACCCGTCCGATCCCGAGGTCCTCGAGGCCGAACGGGAACGTGGCCAGGGACCCGTGCGCAGGTTCCGGCTCACCGCTGGCGAAACGTTCCTGGACCTGGGCGGGCTGTTGGTGAGGTCATGGGCGTACAACGACAGACTGCCCGGCCGGGAGGTACGGATCCACGCGGGCGACATCCTCGATCTCACGCTCGCCAACCGGCTGCCCCGGTCGACCACGCTGCACTCGCACGGCGTGCGGATGCGCTGCGACATGGACGGCGTACCGGGCCTGACCCAGTACTCCATCCAGCCCGGCGAGGACTTCAACTACCGCTTCGCCGTGACCCACCCCGGCACCTACTGGCTGCACTCCCACTCGGGGCTGCAACTGGACCGCGGCCTGTACGCGCCGCTCATCGTCGAGGACCCCAGGGAGCCCCTGTCGTACGACAAGGAGTGGGTGGTCGTCCTGGACGACTGGCTGGACGGCGTGCACGGCTCCACCCCGGACGGAGTGCTCGCGGAGTTGCGCCACGGCAAGCGTGCGCCGAAGGGCATGGACATGGGGGAGGACGGGGAGCACGACGGGGAACACGGCGGCTCCGGCCACGAGACATGGGACGAAGCGGGGGACTGGGACCCCGGCAGGTCCAAGAGCCCCTCCCGTCTGCTGCACGGCTCCCACAGCCGCATGCTGCACAGCGAGGGCGGCAGCGTCGACTACCCGTTCTACCTGGTCAACGGGCGCCTCGCGCACGAGCCTTCGGTCTTCAGGGCCCGCCCCGGGGACCGCATCCGGCTGCGCATCATCAACGCCGGCGCCGAGACGGCCTTCCGGGTCGCCCTGGGCGGCCACGAGATGACGGTGACGCACACGGACGGCTACCCGGTCGAGCACAAGCGGACGGACGCGCTGCTGCTGGGGATGGCCGAGCGCTACGACGTGCTGATCACCGCCAAGGACGGGGTGTTCCCGCTGGTCGCGCTGGCGGAGGGCAAGGACGGCAGGGCCCTGGCGGTGCTGCGCACCGGCAGCGGGGGGCTGCCCCGGTCCACCGTGCACCCGGATGAACTCGAGGGGAAGGTCGTGCCGGCCAGACGGCTCGTGCCGGACGAGTCCGTCGCCCTGTGCCACCGCGAGCCGGACCGCGAGATGCGCATCAGGCTGACCGGCAACATGAAGGCCTTCAACTGGGGCTTCGACCACCGGCCCTACTCCGTCGAGGAGCGCCGCCCGGTCCGGCAGGGCGAACGGGTCCGGCTGACCCTCATCAACGCCACCGACATGTGGCATCCCGTCCATCTGCACGGCCACACGTTCGCCCTGCGCGGCCTCGACGGGCTCGGGGCCCGCAAGGACACCTCCATCCTGCTGCCGCACCGCAAGATGGTCGTCGACTTCAACGCCGACAACCCGGGCCTGTGGATGCTCCACTGCCACAACCAGTACCACGCCGAGTCCGGAATGATGACCATCCTCGGCTACCGGAAGTGACCGCAGCGCCGGCCGCCCCGGCGGGCGGCCGGCCGGGGCGGCCCCCGGAGACGCCGGACGCGGGCTTCTGGACGTGCGGGTCCCCGGGCCGGGTGTTGCAATGGCTGGAGGGACCGTCCGCCTCCGAGGAGTGGCCATGACCGATGACCTCGAGGAAATGGGACCCGTCGACTATCTGATCGTCGAGTTCCCCGGTAACCGCATGACGGGGGAGGGCTTCCCCCTGCTCGTCGATCTGGTCGAACGCAACATCATCCGCATCCTCGACCTCGTCTTCGTCCGCAAGGACACCGACGGGTCGGTCACCGCGCTGGAACTGAAGGAGATCGGGGACGAGATCGATCTCACGGTGTTCGAGGGAGCCTCCTCCGGGGTGCTGGACCAGAGCGACCTGGACGACGCGGGTGCCGCGCTGGAGCCCGGCAACTCCGCCGCGGTCCTCGTGTACGAGAACGTGTGGGCCGCGCCGCTGGCCCGTGCCCTGCGGCGCGAAGGAGCCCAGTTGGTGGCGGGCGGCCGTATCCCCGTGCAGGCGCTGCTGGCGTCGCTGGACGCGACCGAACCGACGACGCCCCCGAGCGGGCCTGTGGCCGCCTGATGGGAGATGAGTGAGCATGCCAGGACTTCTTCGCGGCGTCGCCCGCACGGCGGTGGTCGCGGGTACGGCCACCGCGGTGTCCAACCGCGTCTCCCGGCGGCAGGCGGGCCGCTGGGCCGAGCAGGACTACGAGCGCCAGGCCGCGGCCCAGCAGGCCGCGGTCCCGCCGCCCCCCGCCCCGCCGCCCGCCGCGACGCAACCGGTCGCCGACGACATGACCGACAAGATCGACCAGCTGAAGCAACTCGCCGACCTGAAGGCCCAAGGGGTGCTCACCGAGGAGGAGTTCGAGGCCCAGAAACGCCGGGTACTCGGCTGACCCGCCGTGATGTGCGGTGACCGGCGGACGATGTCCGAGGCGGACTTCCGCTCCCTGTACCACCGGCTGCGCGATCAGGCACGGTACGACGGGGACCCGTCGCGCGGCGCGCTCGGCCACCTCACCCCCGAGCGGGTGCTGGCCGCCGCCGGCGAGGTCCGCCGCGGCCGTACCGTGTCGCTCGCAGCCCCCATCGAGACCACGCCGGGTCCGGACAACCCGGAGCCCGCCCGGCACAGCATGACGGCATCGGCGCACGGCGAGGGCGAGGACGCGCGAGGGCTGCGCTTCGCCCGCGACCGGTTCGCCATGAACGTGCACGGGGACGCTGACAGTCACCTCGACGCGCTGTGCCACGTGATGTTCGACGGTGAGCTGTACGGCGGTGTCCCGGCGAGCAGCGTGACACCGGACGGCGCCGGCGCGCTCACGCTGGACCTGGTGCGGGACGGCATCGTCGGCCGCGGGGTCCTGCTGGACATCCCGCGCCTGCGGGGCGTGCCGTGGCTCGACCCCGGCGACCATGTGACCGCCGGCGATCTCAGGGCGGCCGAGGCGGCCCAGGAGGTCACGGTAGGCCCGGGCGACCTGCTGTTCGTGCGGGTCGGGCACCGCCGTCGCCGCCGGAGCGTCGGTGCCTGGGACACGGCTCGGGCGCGGGCGGGCCTGCACCCGGCGGCGGTGACCGTGGTGGCCGAGCGGCGCGTGGCCGCGCTGGGCTCGGACGGCAACAGCGACTGCGCGCCCAGCGCGGTGGCCGAGGTCCCGTTCCCCGTGCACGTGCTGGCCGTGAACGCCCTGGGGCTGCAGCTGCTGGACTGGCTCGACCTGGAGGGACTGGCATCGGCGTGCGAACAGCTGGGCCGCTGGCACTTCCTGTGCGTGGTCGCCCCGCTGCGGCTGCCGGCGGCCACCGGCTGTCCGGTCAACCCGATCGCCGTCCTGTGACCGCGCCCGGGCACCGTCCGCTCCAGGTGCCGCAGCGCCCCAGGGCAGATACGTTCGAAGTGGGAAAATGACGAAGTGAGGACGGTGGCCGCCATGGGCGACACCCCCCATTACGACATCATCATCATCGGCACCGGCGCCGGCGGCGGGACGCTCGCCCACCGGCTCGCCCCCTCGGGGAAACGGGTGCTCGTCCTCGAACGCGGTGACTACCTGCGGCGCGAACGCGACAACTGGGACTCCACGGCCGTGTTCGTCAAGGGCAAGTACCGGGCCGATGAGTTCTGGCTCGACAAGCACGGCAAGGAGTTCCCGCCCGAGGTCAACTACTACGTCGGCGGCAACACGAAGTTCTACGGGGCGGCGCTGTTCCGGCTGCGGCCGGAGGACTTCGGGGAACTGCGCCACCACGACGGCGTCTCTCCCGCCTGGCCGATCCGCTACGAGGACCTGGAGCCGTACTACACCCAGGCCGAGCACCTCTACCTGGTGCACGGCCGGCACGGCGAGGACCCCTGGGAAGGGCCGTGCAGCGCACAGTACGCCTACCCCCCGGTCGAACACGAGCCGCGCATCCAGCAGTTGAGCTACGACCTGGAGAAGCAGGGACTGCACCCCTTCCACCTGCCCATCGGGGTCAACCTCACCCAGGGCGAGAACGGGCAGGCCACCCACTCCAGTGCGTGCATCCGCTGCAACCGGGTCGACGGCTTCCCCTGCCTGGTCCGCGCCAAGTCCGACGCCCAGGTGATCTGCGTGGAACCCGCACTGCGGCACGAGAACGTCGACATGGTGACCCATGCCCATGTGACGAGGTTGGAGACCGATCCGGCAGGCCGTAGCGTCAGCACGGTCGTCGCCCGGCTCCCGGGCGAGCAGGAGGCCCGATTCGCCGCGGACATCGTGGTGGTGGCCTGCGGGGCGGTCAACTCCGCCGTGCTGCTGCTCGCTTCGGCGAACGACCGGCACCCGGGCGGGCTGGCGAACAGCTCAGGAGTGGTCGGCCGGCACTACATGCGCCACAACAACCTTGCCCTGATGGCCATTTCGAAGGAGCCCAACGACACCCAGTTCCAGAAGACCCTCGCCCTGCACGACTGGTACCTGGGCGCGGACGACTGGGAGTACCCCCTCGGGGGCATCCAGATGCTCGGCAAGTCGGACGCCGAGCAGATCCACGGGGAGGCCCCGCGCTGGGCCGGAGCGGTCGCACCGGACATGCCCTTCGAGGTCCTGGCCCATCACGCCGTCGACTTCTGGCTGTGCGGGGAGGACCTGCCGCAGCCGGACAACCGGGTCACCCTGGAGGGCGACGGCCGGATCCGGCTGACGCTCGACGAGGACAACAACATCGCCGGTCTGAAACGCCTGCGGCACAAGCTCCAGCACATGCTCGGCCACCTGGGCATGCACGAGCACCGTCTGCTGTCCCACAGCATCTATCTGCACAAGGGCATGCCGATCGGCGCGACCGCCCACCAGGCGGGCACGGTGCGGTTCGGCACCGATCCGGTGTCCTCCGCCCTGGACGTCAACTGCAAGGCCCACGACCTGGACAACCTGTACGTCGTCGACACGAGCTTCTTCCCGAGCATCGGGGCGGTGAACCCGTCGCTGACGGCCATCGCGAACGCCCTGCGCGTGGGAGACCACATTCTGGAACGACTGAGCTGACCGGCGTCCGACGAGCGGCCCGGCCGGGCGAAATCCTCAGCCGGTCGGCGCAAGCCGGGCCCTCCCGGGGTGCCGCCGCCCGGTCACGGTGATGGTGTGGTTTCCGGCAAACCCGGGCCCCGCGACGGAGGAGTAGGTCATCGTGAGTTCCACCGAGGGCGCACCCCAGGGCGTGATCCCCGCCCATCTGCTCAAGGGCCAGAAAGCGCTGGTCACCGGCGCGAACTCCGGAATCGGCAGGGCGACGGCCGTCGCCCTCGGCCGGGCCGGCGCCGATGTGGTCGTCAACTATGTCGCGGGCGCCGAGGAGGCGGAGAAGGTGGTCGACGAGATCACCTCCTTCGGCGTGCGGGCCGCGGCCTACGAGGCGGACGTGTCCAAGGAGGACCAGGTCGTCGCCATGACGGACCGGATGGTCCAGGAGTTCGGCACGATCGACATCCTGGTCGCCAACGCCGGAATGCAGCGCGACGCCTCCTTCACCGAGATGAGCCTCGCCCAGTGGCAGAAGGTCCTGGACGTCAACCTCACCGGGCAGTTCCTCTGCGCGCGTGAGGCGACCAAGGAGTTCCTGCGACGCGGAGTCGTCCCCGAGGTCTCCCGCGCCGCCGGGAAGATCATCTGCATGAGCTCGGTGCACCAGGTCATCCCGTGGGCGGGGCACGTCAACTACGCCGCTTCCAAGGGCGGCGTACAGATGATGATGGAGACCCTCGCCCAGGAACTCGCCCCGAAGAAGATCCGCGTCAACGCGGTCGCCCCGGGAGCCATCAAGACACCCATCAACCGCAGCGCCTGGGAGACGGCCGCGGCCCAGAAGGATCTCCTGCGGCTGATCCCCTACGCCCGTGTCGGTGACCCCGACGACATCGCCAACGCCGTGGTGGGCCTCGCCTCCGACCTCATGGACTACGTCGTGGGCACCACCCTCTTCGTGGACGGCGGGATGACCCTCTTCCCCGGTTTCGCCACCGGCGGCTGACCCACGTATGCACACGACGCTCACCTGGCTGGCGGACGTGCCGGCGCAAACGCTCCCGGCCAGATCGCTGATGGCCTTCACCCTCGCCTCCCACATCATCCTGGTGCCGCTGGGTGTGGCGCTGCCGCTGATCACACTCATCATGCACGGCTACGGCCTGCGTCGCGGCGATGCGACCGCCCTGCTGCTGGCGCGGCGGTGGTCGGCGGTCATGGCGGTCCAGTTCGCGATCGGGGTCGTCACCGGCACCGTGCTGTCCTTCGAGTTCGGGCTGCTGTGGCCGGGCATGATGGGCAGGTGGGGCGATGTCTTCGGCATCGGGTTCGGTGTCGAGGCGTGGGCCTTCTTCCTGGAGGCCGTCCTCATCGCCGTCTACCTCTACGGCTGGCGCAGACTCCCCTCCCGCACCCACTTCCTGCTCGGACTGCCGCTGCCGTTCGCCGCGCTGCTCGGCGCCTTCGGGATCCTGGCCGCCAACTCGTGGATGAACACCCCGCGGGGCTTCAGCCTCGACTCCGCGGGCAACCCCGTGGACGTCAACATCCGCAAGGCGGTCTTCACGCCGATGTTCGGCCCGGAGTACTGGCACTTCGTCTTCGCGATGTTCGTGACGGCCGGTTACGTCACGGCGGGCGTCTACGCCATGGGATGGCTGCGCGGCCGACGCGACCGGTACCACCGGCTCGGTTTCACGATCCCCTTCACCCTCGCCGCGGTGTGCACACCGGTGCAGTTCATGCTGGGCGACTCCATCGCCCGGCAGGTGTTCCACAAGCAGCCGGTGAAGTTCGCCGCCACGGAGATCGTCTGGAAGACCGACACCCACGTGCCGGAATACCTCTACGGCCGGCTGCACCCGGACGGGACCATCTCCGGCGGCATCAGGATCCCGCAGCTCGACTCCATCCTGGCCGGCTTCCGCCCGGACACCCAGGTCACCGGGCTGACCTCGGTCCCGGCGAGCGACCGGCCGACGCCCACCCAGGCCACCATCGTCCACTGGACCTTCGACACCATGGTCGGGATCGGCTCCCTGCTGGTCCTGCTCGCCCTGTGGTACGCCCTGGTCTGGCTGCGCCGCCGCGGGCTGCCCCGCTCGCCGTGGTTCTACCGGTGTGCCGCCGTGGCCGGCGTCGCCTCCGTCGTCGCCGTCGAATGCGGCTGGATCACCACCGAAGTGGGCCGCCAGCCGTGGATCGTCTACCAGAACATGCGGGTCGCCGAAGCGGTCACGTCGACGCGTTCCGCCGCCCTGTGGACCATGTTCGGCCTGGTCGTCGTCGTGTACGTCGTCGTCTTCGCGTCCTTCCTGCTGGTGCTCCTGAAGATGCGCGCCCGCTGGCGGCTCGCCGACGAGCAGGGCGGCCTGGAGCCACCGGGCCCAACACCGGAGACGGACACCCCGTACGGGCCGCGCTCCACCGGGAGCCGGCCGTGATCGCCGGTGTCATCGCCGTCGTGCTGCTGCTCGCGATCGCCGCCTACGCCTGCGCCGGCGGCACCGACTTCGGAGCCGGCTTCTGGGACCTGACCGCCGGCGGGGCGGAACGCGGCAAGCGCCCCCGATGGCTGATCGACCACGCCATGGCACCGGTGTGGGAGGTCAACAACGTCTGGCTGATCTTCGTACTCGTCATCATGTGGACGGGGTTCCCCGTCTTCTTCCAGCGGGTGTTCACCGCGATGTGGCTGCCGCTGGCCCTGGCCGCCGTCGGCATCGTGCTGCGCGGCGCCGGCTTCGCCCTGCGCAAGCCCACCCGGCGGCTGGCCGGCCGGCGCCTGTACGGCGCCATGTTCGCCGTCTCCTCGCTGCTGACGCCGTTCTTCCTCGGCGCCGCGGCCGGGGGAGTGGCCTCCGGCCGGGTGACGGCGGGCACCCAGGCGTCGGCGGACGCCTGGTCCAACCCCACATCGGTCCTGTTCGGTCTGCTCGCGGTGGCCACCACGGCCCTGCTCGGCGCCGTCTTCCTCGCCGCGGACGCCCGGCGTTTCGGCACACCGGACCTGGACACCTACTTCCGGCGGCGGGCGCTGGGCGCGCTGGTCACGGTCGCCGCTCTCGCCGTGATCACCCTGGCCGTCACCCACGGGGACGCGCCGCACGTGTGGCACGGGCTCACGCACGGAGTGGGACTCGTCTTCGTCGTTCTGGCGGCGCTGGGCACGCTCGCCACCGCGTGGCTGCTGACCCGGCCCTCCGGCGCCTGGTCCCGGGTCACCGCCGTCGGCGTGGTCGCGTCGGCCGTCCTCGCCTGGGGCATGGCACAGCGCCCGTACCTCATCCCCACCACGCTGACCGTCGCCGACGGAGCGGGCGCGCACACCACACTGCGCTGGCTGGGCCTCGTCATCCTCGTCGCCGTCGTGCTCATCGTCCCCGCGGTCGCCCTGCTCTACTGGCTGGACACCCACGGCGAACTGGAGGGCCTCACCGACAGCGACCTGCGCGGCGGCGGTGGCACCGCTGACGAAGGCCGGCGGTGACCTTCAGCGCCGGTCGAGAGCCGCGTTCAGGGTGAGGGCCGAGTCGATCAGGGCGAGGTGGGTGAACGCCTGGGGAAAGTTGCCCAGTTGACGGCCCGTCGGGTCGATCTCCTCGGAGTACAGGCCCAGATGGTTGGCGTACCCCATCATCTTCTCGAAGACCAGCCTCGCCCGGTCGGTCCGTCCCGCGCGCGCCAGGGCGTCGACGTACATGAACGTGCACAGCGAGAAGGTGCCCTCCGAGCCGCGCAGACCGTCGGGCGAGGCCTCGGGGTTGTAGCGGTAGACCAGGCTGTCGCTGACCAGTTCCTGTTCCATGGCGTCGAGGGTCGACGCCCACATGGGATCGCCGGGGGTGAGGAACCCGACCGTCGCCATGCGCAGCAGCGAGGAGTCCAGTACCTCACTGCCGTAGTGCTGGACGAAGGCCTCGCGCTTCTCGTTCCACCCCTTGGCCATGACCTGCTCGTAGGCGGCATCCCGCTCGGCCTTCCAGCGAGCGGCCGCGGACGGCCAGCCGTTCGAATCGGCGAGTCGCACCGCGCGGTCGAAGGCCACCCACGACATCACCCGGCCGTAGGTGAAGTCCTGGCGGCCGCCGCGGGTCTCCCACAGCCCCTCCTCCGCCTGGTCCCAGTGGTCGGCCAGCCACTCCAGGTCCGTCAGCAGCGAGGTCCATCCTTTGCGCCCGACGTGGAAGCCGTGCTGCTGCGCGAAGTAGATGCTGTCCAAAGCCTCGCCGTAGATGTCCAGTTGGAGCTGCGTGGCGGCGCCGTTGCCGATCCGTACCGGCGCGGAACGCTCATAGCCCTCCCAGTGGTCGAGGATCTGCTCGTCCAGGTCGGAGGAGCCGTCGACCTTGTACATGATGTTGAGCGGGCCCGTGCTCCCGTCGCTGCCGGCCCGCTCCTGGACCCGGTCGCCCAGCCAGACGATGAACGCCCTGGCCTCCTCGGTGAAGCCCAGTCCCAGCAGGGCGTACACGGAGAAGGAGGCGTCACGGATCCAGGTGAAGCGGTAGTCCCAGTTGCGCTCGCCGCCCAGTTGCTCCGGCAGGGCCGCTGTCGGGGCGGCCACCACGGCGCCGCTGGGGGCGAAGGTCATGAGCTTCAGCGTGATCGCGGAACGCTCCACGACCTCCCTCCAGCGCCCGGTGTAGCGGGACCGGCTCAGCCAGGAGCGCCAGAACGCGGCGGTCTCGTCGAAGAGCCGCTGGTGTTCGGGCTCGCGGACCTCGGTGGGCGGCCCTTCGGCGCCCATCTCCAGAATCATGCCGCGCTGCTGGCCGGCCCGCAGGGTCAGCGTGAGCTGCAGGTCGGACTCCCGGGCCGTGAGAACGTTCGCCAGCCGATCGTCCTCGGGTTCACGGATCGGGTGCACGGTGAGCTTCGTGCCGTCGTCCGCGGCGAACACCGCTCCGTGCTCGGTGATGTGCAGGCGGTGGGCCGTGCGCCCGTAGTCGAACCGCGGGGCGATCGCCACATCGAACGTCATGCTGCCGCGCACACAGCGGACCAGGCGGACCAGCCGGTGGCGGCGCGTGACCGTCGTGCCGGTCACGGGCATGAAGTCCATCACCTCTCCGGCGCCCGCCTCGGTCATGAACCGGGTCACCAGGATCGCCGTGTCGGGGAGGTACAGCTGCTTGGTCGCGTGGGTCGGGTGCGCCGGCCGGATCGTGCAGTGCCCGCCCTTCTCCTTGTCCAGGAGTGCGCCGAACACACTCGGGGAGTCGAACCGAGGGGAACAGAACCAGTCGATCATCCCGTCGGTGGTGACCAGTGCCGAGGTCTGCAGATCGCCCAGCAGACCGTGGTTCTCGATCAGTGGGTAGTCGTCCATCGGGGCGCCCCTTCCGGCATGCGATTCACCCGAACGCACCCCCCAGATCAGCGTAAGCCGGAGGCCCGCGTCGCGCGTTGCCAAAGGCGTCGCTGCACACGGAGGGCGAGGACCCCGACGACCACGAGGACGACCACGTTGAGCAGCAGCTGCACCAGCGAGCCCCACGCCTGGTGCCAGTCGGCGAAGGCGAGCGAGACGGCGACGTCGGAGGCGGCGGGGATCGTCGTCACCGAGATGAACACACCGAGCAGGGCGCTGCCGCGCGCCTCGGCGAGCGAGACGATCCCGACCACGCCGGCGAGGAAGGCGACGACGACCGAGAAGAAGTCCGGTGTGTCGATGAGGTGGGAGACCGGCCGGAGCCCCAGTTCGAACGCCCGGGACTGGAGACCGGCAGCCCGCACCAGCGCCGCGAAACCCAGCGTGACCACGATGGCCAGCAGGAAACCGGCCGTCAGGGCACGCGTCCCCTCCCGGACCCGGCCGCGGTGGTGCCGGTCGAGGCCCAGGGCGATGCTGGTGATCGCGCTGTACTCGGGGCCGACCACCATGGCCGCCACGATGAGGATCTGCGAGTTGGTCAGGATGCCGACCGCGCCGATGAGCCCGGCGATCACCAGGAACAGGTAGAAGGACGGTACATAGGTGCCCTCCGCCCGGATGTGGGCCTCGACCGCGGCCCACAGCGGAGCGCGGGCGAGCACGCGCGGCTGCCCGGCCTCGATCCGTTCCGCGTTCCGCGAGAACATCATGTCGACGCCGTCCACGGCGATCGACCCCGTCCGGTCGACGCCCAGCTCACGCAGGTCCTCCAGCACGCCGTTCGCGGCGCCCCTCGGTACATCGCACTCGACCGCGTCACCGCCCGTGACGTGGACCGACCGCACGATCACGAGGTTGAGGACACGGTCGTTCGAGGTGAGCAGGTCGACGGCCGGCCGGGTGAGCGCGGGCGGCACGACCATCCGGAAATGGACCAGGTCCATCCCAACCTCCGGAAACCCCCGGAACCGATCCCGGGACGCCCGCCTGGGCGTGGGGCACGCGGGCGTACCCGTCCACTATCACCTGTGATCGCCCACCGTGCCGAGTCGGGCACCGCGCGCGGGACCCGTCCGCGTGCCCGCAACGGGCGTACTCGCCGGGCGCGCGCGCCGTCCGCGACGGATAGTGGTGTGGGGACGACCCAGCCAGCTCTCACCCCGGCACAGGAGGCCCGATGCCCGCTCCACGGTCGCTGGCCGCGCTCACCGGCATCGCACTGCTCGGCCTCGCGCTGACGGCCTGCGACGAGCAGGCGCTCGGCACGATCGACGCGCGCAGCGGGGTCAGGTCCGTCGAGAAGATCTCCAACCCGTCGGTCGGAGGCTGCCACCGGTTCCGCGAGGGCGTGACCGCCGTCCACAACTACACGGGGAACGACATCATCCTGTACGAGACGGCCGACTGCACCGAGCCGCCGGGCGGGCAGAGCGTCTACCTGCCCACGCAGACCTCGGACCAGGTGGTCCGCACCACCGGGATGTGGCGCAGCTTCACCATCGTCCACTGACCGCCGGAAAGCCTGCCACCGCGATGACTGTTCACCCTGACGGCCCCGAGGACCGTCCCGACGCCGACCACCGGCGGCCCGCGCATCTGTCCGACGAGACGGTCCAGGCCCTGGGGTCGCTGTCGAAGGCGCTGGAGACGACCGAGCGTGCCCGCGGCCATCTGTACTCCTTCCACCAGCTCACCGGCAGCGCCGACTTCGAGCTGGACCGCGCGGTGCGACTGCTGCGCGCGGCCGGCCACGACGACTGGGCTGACCGCGTGCAGCGGGAGATCCTGGGCCGCAACGTCATCCCGGGGCACTGGACGTTCCAGATCGTCGAGGCGTACAACGCCACCTACTACCGGCCGTTCGCCGAACTGGAAGCCGGGGCGCGGCAGGAACTGGCCGACGGCAGGGACCACCTGTACGAGGCGGAACTGAAGGAATGCCGCCGCACGACGGGCCACCCCGACCACACCGCGTGCCCCCGCGACTGAGGGCGGTCACTCCTGCCGTGCAGCGGTGGACGGGCGCAGCACCGGGTCGCGGTCGATGGCGCCGCTGGGCGGTAGCAGGGCGACGGCGAGAACGAGGGCGGGCAGCGCCACGGCCGCCGCCCGCACCGTCCAGTGGCCCATGGCGAACACTCCGGGCGCGGCCGTGGCATCCGGTACGACGGCGGCCCCGGCCCGGCCGCGCCACAGGCGCCGCCACGCCGCCGCCAGCTCCGGCCACACCAGGACCACGCAGACGACGGCCGCCCACAAAGGCACCGTGAGCAGGTCCCGGTGAGCCAGCTCCAGGCTGCTCGCGACCGCCGCCGACAGCGGGTCGCCCGCCAGGGCGAGGGCCACGGCGCCCAGCAGGGTGACGACGGCGGCGTGCGCCAGCAGCGCCAGGGGACCGGCGACGGTCAGCAGCACCGGCACCACGGGCCGGCCGGCCCGCTCGACACACCACCGGCGCAGCCTCATGGGCGGATGGGTCACGTTCCAGAACCCGTGCCGCCGGCCCGGCGGCCGCAGCTCGTGCAGCGCCTGTGCCACGGCGGCGGGCCCGCTCACCGCCACCGCGTACCGGTCGGCCGCCAGTTCGGCGCACCACAGGGCCGCCACCGGCACCATCACGACCGTCGCCTTCGACAGGACGACCACGACCTGGGCCCACATCAGTGACGCGGCCGGTTCGTGCCGCGCCGCCAGCCAGACCAGCGGCGCGACCCCGGAGGCCAGGAACACCAGGGGCCAGACCTGTACCGCGCGGGTGAACGGGCTGCCCAGGCCGGCGATGAGGTGTTCACCGCAGTCGAGGTGGCCCACCTCGTGGACCAGCAACGCCCGGGCCCGGTCGGGGCTGCGCCGCCACAGGGCGACGAACCCCAGGGAGACGGCGATCCGCCGCTCGCGCCAGCCGGTCGCGTACACCCGGGCGGGCGGGCTCTTGCCCCACATCGACACCGTCAGCGTGGTACCCGGCGCGCAGGTCCGCGCCGCCCGCCGCAGGCCGGCGAGCCCTTCCTGCCCCGTGGCGCCGGTGGTGCCGTCGGTGGAGCCGTCGGTGGTGCCGTCGTCGAGCACGGTGGCGTCGGTGAGCCGGTAGCGCCATCGCGTGTACCGGCCACGGATGTGCGGGACCATCACCGTGAACAGCCCGGCGACGAGCACCAGCGTGGGCATGAGCTGGCTCACCGTGGACACCCGCAGCGCGGCGAAGCCCGGGCTGGCGACGACCTCCGCGCTGTAGGCGCCCCGGTCGGTCCACAGGTCCCGGATCTGCGCGCGCCACCAGCCGACTCCCGAGGGAAGCTGCCACAGGTAGGTGGCCAGCAGCAGCCACAGCCACGGCGGCGGAGCCAACGGCGTGCCGCCCTCCCCGGCGCGCGGCCTCATCCGGACCGTCCCGCCCGTCGGTCCGCCCGGCGATCCGGCCGCCGGCGCGGCCTCGGCAACCGGGCGGCCAGCCGGCGAAGGCCGGCCCGGGCGCCGGACCCGGCGGCGGGTTCCTCCGCGTCCGGCACCCGTACGCCCGCCAGCAGGGCGAGGAAGGCGACGGCCCCCGCGTCGCGGCCGGCGTGCAGGGCCGCGACGGCCTGGGCGGCGGCCTGGTCGGCCGACGGGCGCCGCATGCCCCGGGCCTGCAAGCAGCGCGACACCTCCGCCACCGCACCGGCCAGCACAGCCAGCTCGGCCGCCCCGTCCGCGTCCGGCTCGGGGCCGCCTGCCTCGGGGCCGGGCGCGGGACCGTGCTCTGGTCCGGGCGTGGCGTTCGGGGCCGGACTTCCCTCGCGCCGCTCACGCAGGGCGAGAAGCAGGGTGGACGCGGCGATGGCGTTCGCGAGGACCGACGACCCCAGAGCCGCCTTCAGCAGCGCGTACGAGGCCGCCAGCGCGTCCCACAGCATCGGCAGCACGGCCGCGGCGAGGGCGCCTCCGGTACCCGCCGGGACCGAGGGGGCCGGGCGCAGCAGCACCCGGCGTCCCCGGCCGCCGCGCGTGTACACGCGGGCGGTGTGACCGGCGAAGTCGATCTCGTCCGGGGCGGCCGCCGACGCGATCCGACCGGCCCAGTCGTCCAGCAGCTCCGTACCGCTAGGACCATTCGACACGGAAGCTCCTGGTGCCGTCGGCCGAGGTGCCGCTGAGCGTCAGGGATGCGGAGGAGCCGGACACGGTCCCCTCCAGGCTCGTACCCACCGCCATGCCGTACGGGTAGTTCGTGTAACTGCCGCACTGGAACAGCGGCTTGGGCACGAAGACGAGGTTGAGCGAGGCGCCCTCGGCGGCGGCGGAGTCGGTCAGCCGGCCGGAGAGGTCCCCTGCGCCGTCGTCCGACAGCGACCAGTACTCGATCTCGACCCCGCGGCCGTCGGTGGTGTCGGTTCCGCTGAGCGCGGAGGTCACTCCGAAGGCCCCTTCCGCCGTCTGGCTGTCGCTGGCCCAGGAGAGGTGGAAGGAGTTGCTCTCCGATCCGGCCGGATCGTCGATGATCAGCGTCGCGGGAAGGTCGTACGACCGCGAGGCGGTGGCGCACCCGGGGTCGGCGAAGTCCACGCTGACGTGCGCGGTGCCGGTCCATGTCCCGCGCGGTACCCCGGACGACGTGTCCGTGTCCGCGGCGTCCGTCTCGGCGGGCGTGGTGTCGTCCGGTGCCGTCAGCGGGTCCGGAGCCGCCGTCTCCTCGTCGGTCGGTGTTTCGGTCGGCGTCGCGGTCGCCGTCTCCGTCCGTGTGTCGGTCGTGGCCGTCGACACGGTCGCGGGTGGGCCCGCGTCCGTCGACGCCCCCGCCCCTGCGTCACCGTCACCGCCGCACGCGGTGAGGCTCGTGAGGCAGCCCAGCAGTACGAAGGCCAACGCGGCGGCTCTTCGCCCTCTTTGACGAACCATCATGTATCCCCCCTCCGGGTGCCCGGGCACCCGCCGAACGGACTATACGGAACAGGGAGCCTTCACCCGCCCCAAAGAGCGGAAAATCCCACGAATGACATCTTCGAAGCGAAGACAGGCGAAAATCTCTCCAGCTCGGACACCGCCCGCCACTCAGGGCCGCTCCGCGGGCAGGGGAGGGCCGAAGGACCCTCACCCGGCGCCCGTCGGCGGCAGACGATGGAGTGATATCGCCGAAACAGGCGAAGACGACAAAAGATGAGAAAAGACGAGAAAAGACGAGAGACGGACCGGCCATGTATGCCAACGACGGATTCCGCGAGCTCGACCGGCACGAGTGCCTCCGTCTGCTGACGAAGGTGCCGGTCGGCCGCATCGTGCACACGCGCCGCGCCCTGCCCGCGGTGCTGCCGGTCAACTTCTGCCTGGACGACGACGGCGCGGTGCTGCTGCGCACCTCGGCGGCCTCGGAGCTGGCCCGTGCGGTCGACGGCGCGGTGGTGGCCTTCGAGGCGGACGAGGTCGACGCGGCCAGGCGCGCGGGATGGAGTGTCGTCGTCACCGGCCGGGCCACGGTCGTGACCGACCCCGCCGAGCAGCGGCGGCTCACCCGGACCGGCCCGCGCTCCTGGGCACCGTCCCCCCGGGAGGTGTTCGTACGCATCCACCCGGAGCTGGTCACCGGGCGCGAGCTCACCGCCGGGCGGACGCTGTACGGGGTGGACCTCGGGCCCTAAGGGGTCCTTGCACTATGTGCGCCCGGGTCGCACCGGGCGCTCATAGTGCAAGGACCCCTGAGACGGGACCCGCACGGGCTGCTCGGCACGGGAACGTGGACCGAACGGCCCTGTCGGGTACCCGGGGGTCCACCGGAGGCTGGATGCTGTGCCCGCCCGGCACGCGTCACGCCCCCGATCGCAGTCCGACCCGGAAGGAACCCCCGATGTCCGTCGACACGCAGCAGGCGTCAGCCGGGCTCACGGACGAGGAGCTCGCCGTCCTGGACGCCCACTGGCGCGCCGCGAACTACCTCTCCGTGGGCCAGATCTACCTCATGGCCAACCCCCTGCTGACCGAACCGCTGCGCCCGGAGCACATCAAGCCGCGCCTGCTCGGCCACTGGGGCACGTCACCGGGCCTCAACCTGGTGCACACCCACCTCAACCGCGTCATCAAGGCCCGTGACCTGGACGCCCTGTGCATCTGGGGCCCCGGCCACGGCGGACCCGCCGTCCTGGCCAACTCCTGGCTGGAGGGGTCGTACACCGAGACCTATCCGGACGTCACCCGGGACGCGCCCGGCATGGCCCGGCTGTTCAAGCAGTTCTCCTTCCCCGGCGGGGTGCCCAGCCACGTGGCACCGGAGACCCCGGGCTCGATCCACGAGGGGGGCGAGCTGGGCTACTCCCTCTCGCACGCCTACGGCGCCGCCTTCGACCATCCGGACCTGCTGGTCGCCTGCGTGATCGGCGACGGCGAGGCGGAGACCGGGCCGCTGGCCGCCTCCTGGCACTCGAACAAGTTCCTCGACCCGGTGTGCGACGGCGCCGTCCTGCCCGTCCTCCACCTGAACGGCTACAAGATCGCCAATCCTACGGTGCTGTCCCGGCTGCCCGAGAGCGAACTCGACGACCTCCTCAGGGGCTACGGCCACGACCCGGTCCATGTCACCGGCGACGATCCGGCGGCCGTGCACCGCGCGATGGCCGACGCCCTGGACACCGCCGTCGACAAGATCGCCGCCATCCAGCGCGCCGCCCGCGAGGACGGCGTCACGGACCGGCCCCGCTGGCCGGTGATCGTGATGCGCACCCCGAAGGGCTGGACCGGCCCGGCCGAGGTCGACGGACTGCCCGTGGAGGGCACCTGGCGCGCCCACCAGGTGCCGCTGGCCGCCGTACGGGACAACCCGGAGCACCTGCGGCAGCTGGAGCAGTGGCTGCGCTCGTACCGCCCCGAGGAACTGTTCGACGAACACGGCGCCCCGCGCCCCGACGTCCTGGCCTGCGTCCCCAGCGGCACCCGCCGGCTCGGCGCGACCCCGCACGCCAACGGCGGCCTGCTGCTGCGCGAACTGCCCCTGCCGCCGCTGGAGCGCTACGCCGTCCCGGTCGACAAGCACGGCGCGACCCTGCACGAACCGACCCGCGTCCTCGGAGACATGCTCCAGGACGTCATGGCCGGTACCGCCGACCGCCGTGACTTCCGCCTCGTCGGCCCCGACGAGACCGCCTCCAACCGCCTCCAGGCCGTCTACGCGGCCAGCGGCAAGGCCTGGCAGGCCGGCACCCTGCCGGTGGACGAACACCTCGACCCGCACGGCCGCGTGATGGAGATCCTCTCCGAACACACCTGCCAGGGCTGGCTGGAGGGCTATCTCCTCACCGGCCGGCACGGGCTGTTCTCCTGCTACGAGGCGTTCGTGCACATCGTCGACTCCATGGTCAACCAGCACATCAAGTGGCTGCGCACCACCCGCCGCCTGCCCTGGCGCGCCCCCATCGCCTCCCTCAACTACCTGCTCACCTCGCACGTGTGGCGCCAGGACCACAACGGCTTCTCCCACCAGGACCCCGGCTTCGTCGACCACATCCTGAACAAGAGCCCCGAGGCGGTCCGCGTCTACTTCCCACCGGACGCCAACACCCTGCTGTCCGTGGCCGACCACGTGCTGCGCAGCCGGGACTACGTCAATGTCGTCGTCGCGGGCAAGCAGCCCTGCTTCGACTGGCTGTCGATGGAGGAGGCCAGGGTCCACTGCGCACGCGGCGCCGGCATCTGGGAGTGGGCCGGCACCGAGGACGGCACCCGGGAACCGGACGTGGTCCTGGCCTGCGCGGGCGACGTTCCGACCCAGGAAGTGCTGGCCGCCGTCCAGTTGCTGCGCCGGCACCTGCCCGGGCTGGCCGTGCGGGTGGTGAACGTCGTCGACATCGCCCGGCTGCTGCCGAGCGATGAACATCCGCACGGGATGAGCGACTTCGAGTACGACGGGCTGTTCACCGCCGACAAGCCGGTGATCTTCGCGTACCACGGCTACCCGTGGCTCATCCACCGCCTGGCCTACCGGCGCGAGGGTCACCACAACCTGCACGTGCGCGGCTACAAGGAGATCGGCACCACGACCACGCCGTTCGACATGGTGGTCCGCAATGACCTGGACCGCTACCGCCTCGTGATGGACGTCATCGACCGCGTCCCCGGCCTGGCGGTGCGGGCCGCACCCGTACGCCAGCGCATGGAGGACGCCCGGCAGCGCCATCACCTGTGGATCCGGGAGCACGGCACGGACCTGCCGGAGGTGGCCGACTGGGTGTGGAACGGCTGAGACCTCACAGCCGCAGGGTGAACCAGGTCGTCTTGCCCTCGTCCGTCGGCCGCACCCCCCAGCTGTCGGCGAGGGTACGGACCAGGAACAGGCCCCGGCCGGACTCCTCGTCCTCGGATGCGAGACGGGGCTGGGGGAGGTGCGGGCTGCGGTCGCTGACCTCGACGGTGAGATCGGTGTCGGTGCGGCACAGGCGCAGCCCCAGCGGGCCCTCGGCGTGCTGCACCGCGTTGGTGAGGGTCTCGGACAGCAGCAGGAGGGCGTCGTCTGCCGCCGCGGCGCACTCCCACGAGGTCAGGGTCCGGCTGAGGAACGCCCGCCCCTCGGGAACGGAGGCCGGGGTCGCGGGCAGGGCGGTGGTGACGGCGGCCAGCGGCGCCGCCGGGAGCTGGGCCAGCAGGAGCGTCACGTCGTCGTTGTGCCCGTCGGCGTCGGGGAGCAGCTCGGCGAGCACCCGGTCGGCGGCCGCCTCCAGGTCGGTGGCCTGCGGGAAGAACGTGTCGAGGACGGTGGTGAGTTCACCGATCCGCGCCTCGATGTCGCTGCCGGGCGTCTCGATCAGGCCGTCGGTGTACAGCACGAGCGTGGCGCCGGGCGCCATGTCCGTGCAGGACTGTTCGTAGAGGACGTCGCCGACGCCGAGCGGCGCGTTGACCGGCATGGGAAGGACGCGGACGCCCTCCCAGGGGCCGACGACCAGGGTCGGCAGATGCCCGGCCGAACAGACCGTCACGGTGCCCGCGTCCGGGGCGATGATCAGGTAGCAGCAGGTGACCAGCTGGTCGGGGACGTCCAGGTCGGTGACGACGGTGTCGAGGGCCTGCATCAGCTGGCGGGGCTGCATGCCCGTCTTGGCGAGCGCGTGCGCGGCCGAGCGCAGCTGGCCCATCACGGCGGCCGCCTCCAGGCCGCGGCCCATCACATCGCCGATGAGGACCCCGACCCGTCCGGCACCCAGCGGTATCAGGTCGAACCAGTCGCCGCCGACACCGGCGCCCTGGGTGGCGGGCCGGTACCTGCTGGCGGTGTCCAGGCCGGGCAGGGCGGGCGGCGTTCCCATGAGGCTGCGCTGCAGGGTGAGGGCGATGTGCCGCTGCTGCTCCAGCAGGGCGGTGAGCTCGGCCTCCGCGCGCTTGCGGTCACTGATGTCGCGGACGATCGCGCACGCGCCGACGACCTTGCCCCCGGGGTCCCGGGTCGGCCACAGCGTGACGTCGACGTCCAGCAGCGCGCCGCTCTTGGTGACCCGCAGGGTCTCGAAATGCTCGACCTTCTCCCCGTGCCGCAGCCGCTTCAGCAGCGCGCAGATGTCGTCCTGGAGTTCGGCCGGGGCGAGCAGGGACACGTGCCGGCCGATGGCCTCCTCGGCCGTGTAGCCGTACAGCCGTCCGGCGGCGGCGTTCCAGTAGGTGATGTACCCGTCGAGGGTCTTGGCGAGGATGGCGTCCTGGGAGGACTCCACGAGCGCGGCGAGTTCGTTGATCCGGGCCTCGGCCGCCTTGCGGTCGCTGACGTCGCGCACGGCCGCCGACACCAGCAGCCCGTCCGCCGTCTCCATGGGGCTGAGGCTGATCTCCACGGGGAACTCGCTGCCGTTCTTGCGCAGCCCGTGCAGTTCGAGTCCCGCCCCCATCGGACGCACCTGCCGGTTGGCGGCGTACCCGTCGCGGTGCCGGGTGTGGTGGACCCGGAAGCGGTGCGGCACGAGCAACTCGACCGGCCGGCCGAGCAGTTCCTCGCGCCGGTAGCCGAACAGGGCCTCCGTCTGGGCGTTGACCAGCTTGATGATGCCCAAGTCGTCGACGATGACCATGGCGTCCGGGGCCGCCTCCAGCAGCCCGCGGAACCGGTCCTCGGCCGCGGACGGGCCGCCCTGGGGCAACCGGGCGCCGCACCGGCACCGCTCCAGCACCGCCGGGTCGGCCGTCCGGGCCGGCTCCTCCACGAATGCGTTCATACCCACACCGCCAGGTCGCTCGTGTTGCTGGCGCCATCCCAACGCATCCGGGCACCCGCCACCCCGACTTGTCGCGTCATGTCAGGGCAGTGGCCGGAAATCACCGAGCCGGTGACCGAACCGTTCCCCTGCGCGTCCCCGGTTGTTCAGATGCGGTCACCCTTGCTCCGGTGGGCCCGGATCCGTACTCCACTGCCGGTAGGCGGCCACCGCGGTCGGCAGGGTGGGGAAGATACGGTCCGTCCCGACCGACTCCGTCAGCCCGTACGCGTCGAGGTCCTCGCGCAGGTCCTGCTTGACCCGGGCCAGGGCGAAGACCACGCCGCGCCGGACCAGCTCCCGGCGTAGCTCGTCCACAGCGTCCAGGGCGGTGATGTCGACGTCGACATTGGCCTCGGCGTTGAGCACGAACCAGTGCACCGGGCCGTCCTGGGCGTCCACCGCGGCCAGCGCCCGGTGCCGGAAGTCCTCGGCGTTGGCGAAGAACAGGGGCGAGTCGTAGCGGTAGACCACGAGCCCGGGAATCGTGCGCGCCTGCGGATAGTCACGGACGTCGTGCATGCCCGCCAGGCCCGGCACCAGGCCCTCCACCGCGTCGTGCGGCCGGGCCACCCGGACCAGCAGCACCGCCACCGACAGGCCGACGGCGACCACCACCCCGTAGAGGATGCCCAGCACGAGGACCCCGGCCAGGCAGCCGAGGGCCAGCAGCAGTTCGCGGCGGCGGAACGCGGCGAGGCGGCGGAACCCGGCGAGGTCGGTCATCCGGACGGCGGCGTAGACGACGAGCGCGCCGAGCACCGCCGACGGGGTACGGGACAGCAGCGGGCCGAGGAAGAGCAGCACGGCGAGCACGACCGCACCGGCCACCAGGGAGTACAGCTGACTGCGCGCCCCGGCCGAGGAGGCGAGCGAGGTGCGGCTCGCGCTGCTGCTCACCGGGAAGCCGTTCAGCACCCCCGCGCCGAGGTTGGCGGCGCCCAGCGCCAGGAACTCCTGGTCGGCGTCGTGCTCGGGGTCGTCGGGGGCGCGGAAGGCCCGGGCCGTCAGCACGAAGTCCGTGTAGGCGACCAGCAGCACGCCGAGCGCCGGCAGCACCAGCCGCGGCAGCTCGGCCAGGTGCGGCCAGGAGGCCTGGGGCAGGCCCGAGGGGATGGCGCCGATCACCGCGATGCCGTACCGCCCGTCCAGGTCGAACGCGGCCACGGCCGCCGTGCCGAGCACCAGCACGGCCAGTGGCGGCGGCACACCCGGGACCACGCGCGGCAGGGTGAACAGCAGGACCAGTGCCGCGGCGGAGAACAGCAGCGTCGCCGGGTGGATGTCCGGCAGTGCGCGCAGGAAGGACCACAGCTGCGGGAAGAACTCCGTTCCCGTCGTCGGCACCCGGGTCAGCTTGGGCAGCTGGTCCACGATCATGATGAGCGCCACCCCGGCCAGATAGCCCGTCAGGACCGGCCGGGACAGCAGATCCGCGAGGAAGCCGAGCCGCGCCGCCCAGGCCACCAGGCACAGCAGCCCCACGGTCACCGCGAGCGCGGCCGCCAGCGTGGCGTACCGGCCCGCGTCCCCGGCCGCGAGCGGGCCCACGACGGTCGCCGTCATCAGCGCGGTCGTCGACTCGGGGCCCACGGACAGCAGCCGGGACGAACCCAGCGGCGCGTACACGGCGAGCGCGGGCAGGATCGCCCACAGCCCGGTCACCGGCGGCAGCCCGGCCACGGCCGCGTACGCCATCACCTGCGGCACCAGGTACGCGGCCACGGTCACCCCGGCCAGCAGGTCACCGTGCAGCCAGGCGCGGCGGTAGTGGGCCAGGATCGCGATCCCGGGCGCCAGCCGGCGCAGCCGGGCGGCACGCCCGCCCGTGCTCGTGGACATGGACACGTGCTACCGGCCGGGGGCGGGGTTCACAGGCCGGCCGTGTGGTCGGGGACGTAGGTCTGCAGATCGCGCGGCGGACGCTGGTACCCGGTGGACGCCGGCCGCTCGGGCAGTTCGAGCACCGGCGGCGGCACCTCGTGGTAGGGGACGGAGGCCAGCAGGTGGGCCATCATGTTCAGCCGCGCCCGGCGCTTGTTGTCGCTCTCGACCACGTACCAGGGCGCCTCGGCGATGTCGGTGTGCACCATCATCTCGTCCTTGGCCCGCGAGTACGCCTCCCAGTGGCTGATCGACTCCAGGTCCATCGGCGACAGCTTCCAGCGCCGCAGCGGATCCTCCAGCCGGCGCCGGAAGCGCTCCTGCTGCACCGCGTCGCTCACCGAGAACCAGTACTTGCGCAGCAGGATCCCGTCCTCCACCAGCATCCGCTCGAAGATCGGGCACTGGCGCAGGAACAGCTGGTGCTCCTCCTTGGTGCAGAAGCCCATGACGTGTTCGACACCGGCGCGGTTGTACCAGGACCGGTCGAACAGCACGATCTCCCCGGCGGCCGGCAGATGCTCGACGTACCGCTGGAAGTACCACTGGGTGCGCTCCCGCTCGGTCGGCTTGGGCAGCGCGGCGATCCGGGCGATGCGGGGGTTGAGATGCTCGGTGACCCGCTTGATCGTGCCGCCCTTGCCGGCCGCGTCCCGTCCCTCGAAGACGATGATCAGCCGGGCGCCCTGGGCCCGTACCCACTCCTGGAGCCGCACCAGTTCCGTCTGCAGACGCAGCAGTTCGCTCTCGTACGTCTTGTGGGGCAGTGCCGCCGCCGTCTTCTCGGTCATGCGGCCCATTCTCCTCTCGGCCCCGCGTCCCGGCAGCTCACCGCCGATCGCTCCACACCGATCCGGTGCTCAGGTCGCACTCGACGTCGACCACGCCCTCGACGGCGCGCACCATGCGGGCGGCGACGGGCACCAGCGAAGTGTCACGGATCCGGCCGGTGAGGGTGACGACGCCGTCCCGGACCTCCACCCGGACCGGTTCGAGGGGGGCCGGGAAGAGCCGGCCGGCCACCTCGCGGCGCACCTCGTCGGCGATGTCCTCGTCGCCGCGCAGGAAGACCTTCAGCAGATCGGCACGGCTGACGACACCTTCGAGGAGGCCCTGGTCGTTGATGACGGGCAGCCGCTTGACCCTGCGCTGAGCCATGATGCGCGCGGCCTCGGCGAGTGGGGCGCGCGCGTGCACGGTGACGGCGGGCGCGGACATCAGCTCGCCCGCGCTGAGCGCTCCGGCCTTGGCGAGGTCGTCGAGGCGCCGGCGCTGGGTGAACCGGTCGGGGTCGCTGTCGCGGAACTCCTCCTTGGGCAGCAGGTCGGCCTCGGAGACGACGCCGACGACGCGGCCCTCGCCCTCCAGCACGGGCAGGGCGCTGACCTTCCACTCGTTCATGAGCTGGACGATGTCCTTGAACGGGGCGTCACGGCCCACCGCCACGACGGTGTGCGTCATCACGTCGCTGACGGTGTACGGGCTGCTGGGCATGGTCTCCTCCCGAGGACGAGAAGGGCACGGCGCGGACCGGTCAGAGCCGGCTGCCGCTTCCGTAGGGGGCGTAGAGGTCGAGGAGCCGCATGCGGGTGGAGTGCAGGCGGTGTGCCGTCACCTGGCCGAGCCAGACGGCGACGGCGCGCCCGAACTCGGGGTCGTCGGCGCACATCGAGCGTACGGCTTCGGCGTCGAACTCCCAGGCGCGTACGGGGCTGGTGGCCTCGCCGCCCAGATGCCACACGTGCGGCGGGAAGTGCCAGGACCAGCCGACGAGTTCGCCGTGGCCGAGGGTCTCGATGAGGGCGGAACGGCGGCCCGGTACGTGCATGTCGAGGGTGACGGTGCCGGTGCGCAGGATCCAGAACCGGTCGGCGCGCCGGCCCTCCTCGAACAGCCGCGTGCCGATGGGGAAGGAGACTTCGCGGGCGATGTGCATCAGGCGTTCCCGGTGGCAGGCCGGGAGGGCCGCGGTCAGGGTGGTGGTGGAGGTCATCGTTCCGGCTCCTTTCGTTCCCGCCGCCACGGCCGGACGGCGGAGCGTCGTGGGGCTGCTGACTCCAGCCTCCGCCGGGGCGACACCGGGCACCACGGGCCGCCCGGCCCGGGGCACGGGGCCGAACGGCCCGGACCGCGGCTGTCGGTCGCGACCGCGTACGGGCCGTCCGCCCGGTGCCCGGGGTCGAGACCGGGCATTGGGCGGGGCCGAACGGCCCTCACCACCGAGCCCCGGCGCGTGCGACGGTGGCAGTGGAGAGTCCCGTGCTGCACGCCGTGGCAGCCCGGCGAAAGGCGGTGAGCCCGATGACGGAACTGCCGGTGGTCGTGGGCGTGGACGGATCGGGGTCCAGCCTGACGGCGGTCGACTGGGCGGTGGACGAGGCCGCCCGCCGCGGGCTCGGGCTGCGGCTGGTGTACGCCTCCCTCTGGGAGCGCTACGAGGGCACCGTGCCGGCGGGCGGCCCGGAACGCCCCTCCGAGCAGGTGATGGCCGAGCGCATCATCGCCGCGGCGGCGGAGCGGGTCCGGGCGCGCGACCCGGACGTGAAGGCGATCACCGACATCCTTCCCCAGGAGGCGGCGGACGCCCTGCTGCACGAAGGCGACAACGCCTTCGCCCTGGTGACGGGAACCCGCGGCCGGGGCGGGATCAAGGGGCTGCTGCTCGGCTCGGTCGGTCTGACCGTGGCCGCCCGCGCCCACTGCCCGGTGATCGTCGTCCGCGGGGACCGGGCCGGCCTGGCGGGCTCCCACGGGCGCGTCCTGCTCGGCGCCTCAGACCCTGCGACCGGCGGCGACGCCGTGCGCTTCGCCGTCCAGGAGGCCGAGGCACGCGGCTGCGTCCTCGACGCCGTACGCGTCTGGCGCCGCCCCGCACACCGGAGCGCCGATCACCTCCTGCTCGCCGGGGAGTCCGCGCACCAGTACGAGCAGCAGGCCTCCGACCTGCTCGACACGCTGCTCGACGACGCGACCGCCGGCCACCCGGACCTGCGGGTGCGCCGCACCACGGTGGAGGGCCCGGCCCGGAAGGTGCTCGTGGACCGCTCGGCCGCCGCCGACCTCGTCGTCATCGGCGCCCGCCGCCGGCACCACTACTTCGGGCTCCAGCTCGGCCGGGTCGCGCACACACTGCTGCACCACGCCCACTGCCCGGTGGCGGTCGTACCGCCGCGGCCGTCCACCACGGATGCCGCGGACGACACGGACGACACGCGCGGCACATCAGGATGAAACCGGCGGCGAAGGTACGGGTACTCGGAGACCGATCCACAGCATGACCCGAGAGGTGAGTGACCATGGCGGAACGGCAGGGCGACCTCGGACGCCGCATCGAACAGCGGCGTACGGAACTGGGGCTCACCCGCGAGGAGGTGGCCTTCCGGGCCGGCATGGCCCCCGGCTACCTCGCGCACCTGGAGGAGCACAGCACCGCGGCACCGGATTCGGGCACCCTGCTCAGGCTGGCCGGGGCGCTGCGCACCAGCCTCACCGAGCTCGGCGGCGGCCACGTCGACCTGCCGGCCGGCCTCGGGCACGCCGCGCGCGCCCCGCGCCTGAGCGAACTGGCCGAGCAGGAGTGCCGCAGGCTGCTGTCGACGCACGGCGTGGGCAGGCTCGCGGTCTCCACCGAACAGGCGCCCGTGGTCGTCCCCGTCAACTACAGCGTCGTCGACGACGCCATCGTCTTCCGGACGGAGCCGGGTTCCGTGCCCGCCCAGGGGATCGGACACGAGGTGGCCTTCGAGGTCGACCGCGTGGACGACGCGCTGAGCCAGGGCTGGAGCGTCCTGGTGCGCGGTCCCGCCGACACGGTGACCGACCCCGAGGACGTACGCCGCCTCTCCGAACACACCTACAGCACGCCGTGGGCCGGAGGCGAGCGTGACGTCTGGGTGCGCATCGAGATCACCGCCCTCACGGGCCGCCGCATCGACGTCTGGTGACCGTGCGGCCCGAGCGGATTCCCCGGGGAGGGCTGTTCGGCCCTCGTGCCGAGCCGCGGTGGTTCCATGGAAAGGGCGGAAAGGGCCTCCATCAGACGCGGGGAAGCGGCTTCGGGCCGCGCACCGCGCAATCCGGATCCGCGAGAAGCGGATGTGGTCCTTTCCGCCTCGTCCGTCCACCGCTCGTCCGTCCACCGCTCGTCCGTCTACCGCGCGGCGTCGCGGCCCTGGGGGACCACGATGACCGGGCAGGCCGCGTGCTGGGCACAGCGGTGGGTGACCGAGCCCAGCATCGCCCGGGCGAAACCGCCCCGTCCACGGCGACCCACGACGAGTACCGCCGCGCCCTCCGAGGCCCGGACCAGCACCTCGGAGGGATCGCCCTCCACCAGGCGTTCCTCCAGGCCGGCGGGGCGCCCGTCCGGGAAGACCGCGCGCAGCTCGTCCGCGAACCGCTCCCGTGCCTGTTGCAGATCGAAGTCGGGATCGATCGCGGGCCCGCTCCAGCCGACGTCCGACGGCGTGTCCCAGACGAGGACCGCCTCCACGACGCCGCCGACCGTCCGCGCGTACCGCACCGCCCAGCGCAGCGCCGCGTACGACGACGGGGAACCGTCCACGCCCACCACCACCCGGGGTTCCGCCTCAGGGCGTTCCATGGCCACCTCGCTCAGCAGTCGTTGTCCCTACGTCCACGCTGCCCGGCCCCGCGTGACCGCGCCAGCCGGAGGGAGACCCCGGCCATGACGGAACGGGTGTGGGAGTACGCCGGCTACGAGCCCGCCGACGAGCCGCTCAGGGAGTCGCTGTGCACCCTGGGCAACGGGTACTTCGCCACCCGCGGGGCGCTCCCGGAATGCACGGCCGACGGTGTGCACTACCCGGGCACCTACGCGGCCGGGTGCTACAACCGGCTCACCTCCGAGGTCGCGGGCCGCCGGGTCGAGAACGAGGACATCGTCAACCTCCCCAACTGGCTGCCCCTCCGCTTCCGGCGGGCGGGCGGGCCATGGCTCACCCCGGACACGGCGCCGGTGCCCGAGCACCGCCTCGTGCTGCGTCCGGCGTCCGGGATCCTGGAGCGCCGGACCAGGTACGCCCTGGGGGAGGGGTGCGTGCTCGCGGTACGGCAGCAGCGGCTGGTGCACATGGCGGATCCGCACCTGGCCGCCCTGCGCACCGAGTTCGCCGTCGAGGGCCACCCGGTCGACCTGGACGTGGAGGCGGCCCTGGACGGCGCCGTCACGAACGCCGGGGTGGCGCGCTACCGGGACCTGGACGGCCGTCACCTCACCCATGTGCACACCGGCGACGCCGGCCCCGGCACCGTGTGGCTGCGCTGCCGCACCCGCACCTCGGACATCCGGATCGGCATGGCGGCCCGGCTGACCGCCGACGCGCCGGCCGCCGAAGCGTCGGCCACCGCGGAGCACGAGCCGCTGCGGGCGGTCCAGCGCATGCGCGTGGCCCTGGTCCCCGGCCGCGCCGTCACCGTCGACAAGACCGTCGCCCTGCACACCTCCCGCGACCCCGCCATCAGCGACCCGCTGTTCGCCGCGACCGACCGGGTGCGGCACGCCCCCGGGTTCGACGAGCTGCTCGGGACGCACCGCACGGCCTGGGACCAGCTGTGGCGCCGGGCCGGCATCGACGTCCCCGGGGAGCCGGGCGGCATTCTGCGGCTGCACCTGTTCCACGTGCTGCAGACGCTCTCCCCGCACACCGCCGACCTGGACGTGGGAGTACCGGCGCGGGGCCTGCACGGCGAGGCCTACCGCGGCCATGTCTTCTGGGACGAGCTGTTCGTCCTGCCGTATCTGAACCTGCACTTCCCGGAGGTCTCCCGCGCCCTGCTCCGCTACCGCCACCGCCGCCTGGAGCAGGCCTGCTCCGCCGCGCGGGCGATCGGCCGGCGCGGGGCGTCGTACCCGTGGCAGAGCGGCAGCGACGGACGCGAGGAGTCCCAGCGGCTGCACCTCAACCCGCGCTCGGGACGCTGGCTGCCCGACCACTCCTGGCTCCAGCACCATGTCGGCTCGGCGATCGCGTACAACGTGTGGCAGTACTGCGAGGCCAGCGGTGACACGGAGTTCCTGCACACCAAGGGCGCCGAGATGCTGCTGCAGATCGCCCGGTTCTGGGCCGACTCGGCCGTCTACGACGCACACCTGCGACGGCACCGCATCCGGGGCGTGATGGGCCCCGACGAATACCACGACGCCTACCCCGAAGCGCCGCGGGCCGGTCTCGACGACAACGCCTACACCAATGTCACGGCCGCCTGGGTGCTGACCCGCACGCTGGAGCTGCTGGCCGGCCTGCCCGAACCACGCCGGCGTGAACTGGCCGAGCGCGCCGGTCTGGACGGCGCCGAGCTGCAGCGGTGGCAGGACGTCTCCCACACGCTGTACGTGCCCTTCCACGACGGCGTCATCAGCCAGTTCGAGGGCTACCGCGACCTCGCCGAACTCGACTGGGAGGACTACCGGAGGCGGTACGGCGACATCCGCCGGCTGGACCGGATCCTGGAGGCGGAGGGCGACACCGTCAACCGCTACAAGGCCTCCAAGCAGGCCGACGCGCTGATGCTCGGCTACCTCTTCTCACCCGCCGAACTCCAGGCCGTCTTCCGCCGCCTCGGTTACCGCCTGGAGGAGGACACCTGGGCGCGCACGGTGGACTACTACCTGGACCGCACCAGCCATGGCTCCACCCTCAGCGGCCTGGTCCACGGCTGGGTCCTCGCCCGGGCCCGGCGCGCCGGCGCGTGGACGTACTGCCAGGAGGCCCTCCGCGGCGACATCGCGGACCTCCAGGGCGGCACCACCGGCGAGGGGATACACCTGGGCGCCATGGCCGGCACCCTCGACCTCGTGCAGCGCGGGCTGACCGGACTGGAGACCCGCGAAGGCACGCTCTGGGTCGACCCGGTGCCGCTGCCGGAGCTCTCCTCGTACGGCTTCGCCATCCGCTACCGGGGGCACTGGGGCGTACGGCTGCGGCTGGAACGCGGCCTGCTGGAGATCACCGTGCCGTCGTCGGACCGCTCCCCGATCGACGTCCGGCAGGCCGGCCCGGCCGGCCCCGCCGTCCAGGTACCGCCCGGTCAGACACGCCGCCTGGTCACGCCCGTGTGAACCTGACATCCGCCATCCGAGGGCGTGCACCGGCGCGGCGTGGCCCGACCCTCGGTGCGACAATGGGCACGTGGGGGCCCGGCCCTGGGATGGGACGTGCATATGGGCGTCAACGGCGCTCTCGGCAGTGCAGATCCGGCCGATCCGTTCGACATCGAGTCCGCGGCCGTGGTGGTCACCGATGCCGATCAGCTGATCGTCTCCTGGAGCCCGGGAGCCGAGCGCCTGATCGGCTACCCGGCCCGTGACGTGGTCGGACAACCCGTGGCGTCCGTCATGGCGGACGGGAACCTCGCCGCCGCCGTCTCCGGGCTGCGGCGCACGGACCGCGGCTGGACCGGCGTGCTCGCCGCCCGGCACCGCGCCGGTCACGCCGTCGACCTCTCGATCCGCATGTGCCCCCTCGTCGGCGCCGACGGCCACCACGGCTGGCTCGTCCTCGCCTGCGACGTCAGGGACCGGCTGGAGTACGAGTTCTTCGACGCGGTCGCGCGCGGCCTGCTCGTGCGGTCCCCCCTCGGAATCGCCGTACTGGACACCGAACTGCGCTGGAAATGGGCCAACCGCGCGCTGGCCGAGATGGAAGGGGACCGGCCGGACGACGCCGACGCGCCCGGAACCATCACCGGCGCCGGTGAGCCGGCGTTCCTCGGCAACCGGCACGCCAGGCGCGCGCTCATCACCGGGCAGCCCCAGGTGACCCTGGACCACGCGCCGCCCCGCCACGACCTGGCCCGCCGGACCAGGGAACGGAACTTCAGGCTGCGTTCCTTCTTTCCCGTGCGGGACGCCGACGGCGGGACACTGGGCATCTGCCTCGTCGCCCTCCACGCCACCGGCCAGGACACGGCACGCGACCGGCTGACCCTGCTGAACGAGGCCAGCGAACACATCGGGACCACCCTGGACCTCGACCGGACGGTACAGGAGCTGGCGGAGGTCGTGGTGCCGCGCATCGCCGACTTCGTCGCGATCGACCTCCTGGACGAAGTACGACTGGAAGGACGGACGCGGGGGGAGCGGCCCAGAGTACCCGGGCACGGCGAGGCGACACTGCACCGGGCCGCCCACCTGTCGATCCAGGAGGACCATCCCGAAGTGGTCGTGCAGGTCGGCGCCGCCACCAGCTACCCGGCCCGGTCCCCGCAGGAACGCTGCCTGGCCACCGGCAAGCCCATCCGCGAAGCCGTCAGCGCCGCGACGACATGGCTCGTCGACGACTCCCAGCGGTGGACGAAACTCCTCCGGCTCGGCGTCCACACGCATCTGGTCGTCCCGCTGCGGGCCCGCGGCATCAGCATGGGGGTGGTGACCCTGCTGCGCTGGAAGAACCCCGACCCGTTCGACGAGGACGATCTGCTCCTCGTCGAGGAACTGGTGGCGCGGGCCGCCGTGTGTGTCGACAACGCCCGGCGTTTCGCCCGGCAGCACCAGGCCGCGCTCACCCTCCAGACCAGCCTGCTGCCGCCCGATCTGCCCCGGCACAACGCGGTCGAGGTCGCCTACCGCTATCTGCCCGCCGACACCGAGGCGGGGGTGGGCGGCGACTGGTTCGACGTCATCCCGCTCTCCGGCGCCAGGGTCGCGCTCGTCGTGGGAGACGTGATCGGTCACGGGCTGCACGCCGCGGCCAGCATGGGGCGGCTACGGGCCGCCGTCCAGACGCTGGCCGATCTGGACCTGCCCCCGGACGAACTGCTGACCCACGTGGACGACCTGGTCATGCGTCTGTCGGACGAGGCCGAAGCCGCCGCGCAGGGCCCGCTCGTCGTCGGCGCGACCTGCGTGTACGCCGTCTACGACCCGGTCACCCGCACCATCGTGGTGGCGCGCGCCGGGCACCCCAGCCCGGCGATCGCCCACCTGAGCGAGCCGGTCGAGTTCCCCGACATCCCCGCCGGGCCGCCCCTGGGACTCGGCGGCCTCCCGTTCGAGTCGGCCGAGATCACGGTGGAGGAGGGGAGCATCATCGCGCTCTACACCGACGGGCTGATCGAGGCCTCGGACCGGGACGTCGACGTGGGCATGGAGCGCCTGTGCTTCACCCTGGCCCACCCCGACCGGCCGCTCGAGGAACTGTGCGACATCATGGTCCGCACCCTGCTGCCGGAACGCCCGCGCGACGACGTCGCCTTCCTCATCGCGCGGACCCACGCGCTCAGCCCCGACCGCGTCGTCTCCTGGGACGTCCCCGCGGACCCCTCGGCCGTGCACGTGGCCCGGAACAACGCCGCCCGCCAGCTCGCCCAGTGGGGCCTCGACGAGGTGGCGTTCACCACGGAGCTGATCGTGAGCGAACTGGTGACCAACGCGATCAAGCACGCGTACGGGCCGATCAGGCTGCGGCTCATCCACGAGCGCGCCCTGATCTGCGAGGTCTCGGACACCAGCCACACCTCCCCGCACCTGCGCGGGGCGCGCATCACCGACGAGGGAGGCCGGGGCCTGTTTTTGGTCGCCCAGGTCGCCCAGCGCTGGGGCACACGCCACACACCGGAGGGCAAGACGATCTGGACAGAGCAACAACTGCCCGACGGCAGGTGACCTGGCCGGACGCCGGCCCGGCGGAAGAAAGGGCCCGGGATGACAGCCGAATCCCCCGAGACCGGACGCGACGTCTCCCTCCCCGAGGCGCCCCGGCCGACCGGGTTGCTGGACGTGCTGAGCGTTGCCGCGGTGGTGCTGGACCCTGACGGGCGCATCGTGTTCTGGACCCCGCAGGCGGAGGACCTGTTCGGCTACACCGCGGACGAGGCGCTGGGCGAGTACGCCGCGCGGCTGCTGATCGGCCCGGAACACCTGAAGTCCGTCCTGAGCCTGTTCACCGACGTGCTGGAGACCGGCCGGAGCTGGGCGGGCGCCTTCCCCGTCCAGCACAAGGACGGCAGCAGCCGCCTGATGGAGTTCCGCACCATGCGGCTGCTCGACGACGTGGGCGAGCTCTTCGCCCTCGGCATCGCGGCCGACCACAGCCTGCTCCAGCGCGTCGAGACCGACCTGGCGCTGTGCGACCGGCTGATCAGGCAGTCCCCGATCGGCCTGGCCCTGCTGGACCCCGAGCTGCGCTACCTCCTGGTCAATCCCGCCCTGGCGCGCATCGACGGCATACCCGCCGAGGACCACGTGGGGCGCCGGCTGCGCGAGACCCTGCCCTTCTCCGACGTGGGGACGATCGAGTCCGCGCTGCGCCAGGTGCTCACCACCGGCACCCCGCTGCTCGACCAGTACCACGTGGGCCGTCCCCCGACCGACCCCGACGAGGACCACGCCTGGTCCCTGTCCTTCTACCGCCTGGAGGACCCCGGCGGGCGGATCCTGGGCGCGGCCGCCTCGGTCGTCGACGTCACCGAGCGGCACCGCGCGGCCATCGAGGCCGACCGGGCCCGGCGCCGGCTGGCGCTCATCGCCGACGCCTCCACCCGGGTCGGTACCACGCTGGAGGTCGAGGAGACCGCCCACGAACTGGCCGACATCGCCATTCCCGATCTGGCCGACGTGGTCGCCGTGGACGTGCTGGACGAGGCGCTGGCCTACCGCCGTACCAGCAAACCGGCGGGCGGCCCGGAACTCTTCCGCGCGCTCGCCCTGCGGGCGTCCCACCCCACCGTGGCCCTGCGCGCCGCCGACCCGCCCGGTGACCTGGCCGCCTACGACGGGGACCGCCTGGTGACCCTGTGCGTCCACACGGGGCGGCCGGTTCTGGTGCGGCACGTGGGCGAGCACGACCTGCCGCGGATCGCACGCGATGCCGAGGCCGTCGCGCTCCTGGCCCGGGCCGGCGTCCACTCCTATCTCGCCGTGCCGCTGATCGCGCACGGCGAGGTGCTCGGCGCCCTCGACCTCAAACGCACCCGCAACCCGCTCCCGTTCGACGACGACGACGTCGTCCTGGCCAGTGAGCTCGCCAGCCGCGCCGCCGTCGCCATCGACAACGCCCGATGGTTCCAGAGCGTGCGCAACACCTCCCTGACCCTCCAGCGCAGCCTGCTGCCCGACCACGCGCCGCACCACACCGGGCTGGAGCTCGCCTCCCGCTACCAGCCCGCGCAGGCCACCAGCGAGGTCGGCGGGGACTGGTACGACGTGATCCCGCTGGCCGACGACAAGACCGCGCTGGTCGTGGGCGACGTGATGGGCAACGGCATCGACGCGGCCGCCACGATGGGCCGGCTGCGCACCGCCACCTGTGCCTACGCCGACCTCGACCTGGCCCCGGAGGCGGTGCTCCAGCACCTCGACAAGATCACCTGCGATCTGGAGCACTACATCGTCACGTGCCTCTACGCCGTGTACGACCCCCGGACGCGCGACTGCCACCTCGCGAACGCCGGACACATGCCCCCGGCGCTGGCCCGCCCCGGCCAGGCCCCCGTGCTGCTCGACCTGCCCGCCGGAGCGCCGCTCGGGGTCGGCGGGATCGCCTTCGAGACCACGACGACCCGCCTCGACCCCGGCGACCTGCTCGTCCTCTACACCGACGGTCTCGTCGAGACCCGCTACCACCCCATCGACGACCGCCTGAACATGCTCCTCAGCTTCCTCCAGGAGCCCCACCGGCCCCTGGAGGAGACCTGTGACCTGCTGCTGTACGGCCTGCGCCACCCCGACGACCACGACGACGTCGCCCTCCTGGTGGCCCGGACCCGCTAGCCTGCCCGCACCTGCTCCTCCAGCCGTTCCAGGCTGCGGTCGAGGGCTTCGCAGGCCGCGCGTTCGCCGGGGTCGTGGCCCGCCTCGAAGAACGACAGGTGGACGGTCACCTCGCTGGCTCCGCTGCCGATACCGGCGACCTGGAGCCAGCCGGCGTAGCTGCCCTGCTCGCGGGTGCCCCACTCGATGCGCATCTGATCGCGTTCGGTGCGCAGCAGCGCCGAGGTGTCCTCGTCCAAGCGGTCCTCGTGCACGGTGACGGCGGGCGGTTCCCCGGGGCGTACGTGCAGGGCGTCCGGCAGCCAGGTGTCGAGCCGGCCGACGTCGGCGGCCCGGTCGAAGACCTGGTCGGGCTGTGCGGGCATCGTGCGTGAACGTTCGTACTCAGACATGGCGGCACCGTTCCTCCGCTCGGGTACGTACCCCGGACGCGTGCCCCTTCCGCGGCGGCCGAAAAGTCCTCATGCGGGCGCCGTCCGCAGGGCGCGCAGCACCGACCAGACGACCGAGATGAACGGGACGGCCACGACGGCGCCGATCACACCCGCGACGATGCTGCCCGCGATGACCGACACGGCCACGACGAGGGGGTGGAGACGGACCGCCCAGCTCAGCACCAGGGGGTGCAGCACATGTCCCTCGAGCTGGCCGATGACGACGATGAGCGCGAGGACGGCGAGGGCGGTGAGGGGGCCGCGCCCGGCGAGGGCGACCACCGTGGCCACACCGAGCGCGACCGGTGAGCCCACCAGCGGCACGAACGCGGCGAAGAACTCCAGCAGGGTCAGCGGCAGCGCGAGCGGTACCCGCAGGACGAGCAGGACGACACCGACGAGTACGGCGTTGGTGGCGGCCACGATGATGATGCCCCGGGTGTACCCGGCGAACGTCCGCCAGGCCGCGCGTCCCGCCCGGTCCCACGCCGGGCGGGCGCCGCTGGGCAGCAGCTGGTCGCGGGCCCACGCCCACAGGTTCTCGCCGGAGTGGATGAAGAAGAGCGAGGAGAACAGCGCGAGCACCCCTCCGGCGGCCAGTTCGACGACGCGGCCGAGACCGCTGACGGCGCTGCTGAGCAGTCTCGACCGGTGCGCGTCGAGGTAGTGCACCAGCTGGTCCTGGAGGTCGGAGAGCTTGCCGGGGCTGATCCGGAACGGCGGACCCCGCAGCCACAGCTCGACCCGGTGGACGCCGCCCTGGAACTCACCCGCCAGCTTCGCCGACTCGCCCGCCACCGCGTTGCCGACCAGGGCCAGCAGACCGAGCAGGAGCAGCCCACTGCCGACGAGGGCGACGGCCACGCTCAGGGGCCGGGGCAGCACGCGGTCGAGCAGGTCGGCGACGGGGCGCAGGACCGAGGTGACGATGAGCGCGAGGAACAGGGCCACGGCGATGAGCTGGAAGCGGCCGAGGACGGTGAAGACACCGTAGACGACGATGCCGACCACGATGAGGCGCCAGGCGTAGGCCGCGGCGACGCGCAGGGACGGCACCGTCCGCGCGGCCACCCCGCGGGCCGCCGCGCCGGAACGCGGGCGCGGGGGGAGCCGCACGGAGTGCCCCGGCCGGCTCCCCAGCACCACGCGGCCCGCCCGGCGCCCGCGGCTCCGCCCGGCCGCTCCACCGCCCGTATCGGCCACGGCCTCTCGAGCCTCCCCTCCGTTTCTGACCTTCCGTCACTTCTAGAGCACCGTAAGGGCAAGCCGGGCGGACGAGGCGAAACAACGCGCGAGACGACGCGTGAGGACCGGTGGTCCGCCGGCCCTAGGCTTCGTACGTGACTGCGAATGTGACCCTCGCCGACATACTCGACCGCGACGCAGCCGGGACGGAGGCGGAGCGACTGCTTGCCGCCCTCGTCGACCACGGGGTGTTCGTTCCCGTCCGGGAGAACGGCTCCGTGCTGTTCCTCCGCGGCGAGGACGGCACTCCCGCCCTGCCCGGCTACACCAGTGAGGCGTGTTGCGCCGAGCGGCTGCCGGAGGCCGCCGCGGCGATCCACTGTGATGCCCTGCGGCTGCTGGACATCGTCGAGCGGACCGGGGCCACGGCCCTGGTGCTCCACTCCGGACAGGGCTGGGCCCGCGTACCGGCCCCGTTGCTGCACCGGACCCTCCGCGGGCGGGGCCGGCGGGCCGCCGGTGAGCGGCTCGTACTCACCTGGTCCACCGCCCCGGTCGCGGTGGCCCTCCGGGACGCGCTGGCCCGCCGGGTGCGGGAGTTTCCCGCGGTCCGCACCGCCTGGGTGTCGCAGGCCCGGTGGGCCGACACCGGCGTCGAACACCTGATGCTGCACATCGCCGTCGACGAGCAGCTTCCGTCGGCCTCCGCGCAGCGGCTGATGGAGACGCTGCTCGCCGGGGAAGTGGTGCTCGGCGAAGACGACCCCAAGGTGGGCATGCTCGCGCTGAACACCGTCACGCACGCAGCGTCGATCGCCGAACTGGAGTCCATGGGCCTGGACACCGTGCGCTGCGACCACGCGACCGGGCGCGTCGAGGTGGTCTCACGCGAGTACGACGACCCGCGATAGCGCGGTGCGTGCCGGCCGGTTCCACAGCTCAGTTCCGGCCCCGCGGTGAACCGCTGTGAACCGGCCGGGCGCCGCGACGGGTGTGAGGGAGCGCGCGGAGTGGGAAGCCGTGTGCGGGACGTCCGGGGCGTCCGGGTCCGGGGACGGCGGGAGGGAGTTCGGGAGATGGCCACTACGGCGGGTACGGCCCGGTCGGCCGCGAGTGCGCCGGACGGTCTGCGGCTGCCCGGGATCGTCCTCGGGGTGGGGCTCGGCGGGTTCCTCGACGGCATCCTGCTGCACCAGCTCCTCCAGTGGCACCACATGCTCACCAGCACCGACCACGACCACATCGGCGTGAAGTACTACGACCCCCACACGGTGTCTGGGCTGGAGATGAACACCGTGTGGGACGGAATCTTCCACACGGTCTGCTGGGTCGCGGTCATCGCAGGCCTGGGCATCCTGCACGCGCGGGTCACCCGCGACCGGCGGGCGGTGTGGGCGTCGCGGGCGCTGTGGGGCTGGATCCTGGCCGGCTGGGGACTGTTCAACCTCGTCGAGGGCCTCCTCGACCACCAGATCCTGGGCATCCACCATGTGCACGGCGGCCCGTACCAGGCCTGGTGGGACGCCGGATTCCTCCTCCTGGGCGGACTGCTGGTGGCCGGCGGCCTGCTGCTGCGGCGCGGCGGCCGTGGCTGATGGACGGCACGGAGCACATGCGTCACGACGGCACCGGTGCCGGATGGCCGTTCGCGGTGCCGGCCGTGCTGATCCTGCTCGCCGCCGCAGCCATCGCCTATCTGCTCGCCGTGCGCCGGGCCCGTCGCCGCAACCCCGCGCGGGGCTGGCCCCGCCTGCGCTCGGCATCGTTCCTGACGGGACTGGCGCTGACGGCGGTCGCGTCGCTGCCGCCGCTGGGCCCGGCCGCGCACACCGACTTCCGCGCGCACATGGCCCAGCACATGCTCGTCGGGATGTACGCGCCGCCGGCGCTGGTGCTGGGCGCACCGGTGACCCTGCTGCTGCGCGTGCTGCCGCCGGCCCGGGCCCGCCGCCTGACGGCGGTGCTGCACAGCCCTCCGGCACGGGTGGCGGTGCACCCCGCCGTGGCCCTGGTGCTGAGCACCGGCACCCTGGGGCTGCTGTACTTCACCCCGCTGTACGACACCGCGATGGACCGTCCCGCCGGGCACTGGCTGATGCTGGGGCACTTCCTGGTCTCCGGCTGCCTGTTCGTCCACGCCGTCGCGGGCCCCGATCCGGCGCCCGCCCGGCCGGGGGTCCGGACCCGGCTGGTGTACCTGGGCGTCGCCGTGGCCGCGCACGCCCTGATCGCGCAGGCGATGTACGGCGGGTTCCTCATCGACATCCACGCGCCCGTCGACCAGGTCCGGCAGGGCGCCGAGATCATGTACTACGGCGGCGACATCGCCGAACTCCTGCTCGCGGCCGTGCTGGTGGCCACCTGGCGGCCCGAGCGCCGCACCCGGGCCCCGGCCCCGCGCGGCCGTCTCGCGGGTGACTTTCCCTCAGGCTGACGGAAAATCTCCGTTCGGGTCGAAGCGCGTCCGCAAGGGATAACGCGACCCGTTCTGGGAACGCGAACATCTCCGTCCGGATACGCCGGTCAGGAACACAGCACGCCCGTCTGGGGAGAGCAGATGCCAGTACGCCCATGGTCCGCGGGGCCGGAATCGTCCCTCCGGGGCGCGATGCTGGCCGGCCGCTACCGCCTGGGCGCTCTGCTCGGGCGGGGCGGTGCCGCCGACGTCCACGAGGCCTTCGATCTCCAGCTGAGGCGGGCGGTCGCCGTGAAGGTGTTCCGTGCGGGCACCGGCGCGCAGACGGAGGAACGATTCGCCGAGGAGGCCCTGCTGCTGGCCCGGCTGGAGCATCCCGGACTCGTCACCGTCCACGACTACGGACGGGACAGGGGCCGGCCGTTCCTGGTCATGCAGCTCCTCAAGGGCTCGACGCTGCGCACCCGCGTCGCCGCGGGCATGCTGCCCCGCGCCCATGTGTGCGCCCTCGGCGCCGCTCTGGCGGAGGCCCTCGCGCACGTGCACGCCGCCGGGGTGGTGCATCGCGACGTCAAGCCGTCCAACATCCTCATGGACGAGGCGGGCGCCCCCCACCTGACCGACTTCGGGATATCCCGGCTGATCGACGCCACCGCGCACACCGCCGACGGCGCGCTGGTGGGCACCGCGGCATACCTGGCTCCCGAGCAGGTCGAGGGCCGCGAGGTGGGGCCCGCCGCGGACGTCTACGCCCTCGGTCTGACGCTGCTGGAGTGCCTCAAGGGACGGCTGGAGTACGACGGCGCCCCGCTGGAAGCGGCGATCGCCCGACTGCACCGAGCCCCGGTGATTCCGGCCTCCCTCGACGGCGAGCTGTCCCGCCTGTTGCGGGCCATGACCGCCCGGGAGGCGCGGGACCGCCCCGAGGCGGCCGGGTGCGCCGAGGCGCTGACCGCGCTGGTCGGGTCCAGGACCGTCCTCTCGTCCGGGACGTCCGGCACCGGCGGGGCGGACGCCCCGGTGTACGCCGCCGATCCCGAGCCGCTGCGGACGGTGGCGGCTCCGCGCCGGCTCCCGGCCGCCCGGCGCCTCGGCAGGCGGAACCTGGCCACGGCCGGGGCCGCGCTGACCACGCTGCTCGGCGTCGCCCTGACGGGATCGATCGGGGGCCTGACCGGTTCCGACGGCAGCACCGCCTCGGGCGCCGACGGCCACGGACCGACGGCTCGGGCGACCGGGCCGTCCGGCACCCCCTCGGCACCGGAGCACGGGACGACACACCCCGCCCCGGGGACACCCGCCGTGCGTTCCGCTCAGGATCCCGGTATCTCCTCATCCTCTGCGTCCACCGCGCACCAGGGGTCGGACGAGACCCATGGCACAGGGAGGGCGAAGGCAGCCGGGCCGCAGTCCCCGTCCAAGAAGTACAAGGCGCTGTGGGACGCCAAGAAGCCCAAGAAGCCGAGCGCCCCCAAGCACGGGAAGAAGCACTGACGGAGCACCCTGCCACTGGGCGGTGCCGAGGACGCCGTCGCCGACTCGTGGCGGACAGCCTCCCTGACACGGTGTCAGGGTCGTCTCAGGGTAGGGCCGGGGGTGTCACCGATGGTGGCCGGTGAGTGGTGGACGGCAGGATGATCCACATGCCGAATTCCACTGCTGACCGCCCCGTTCTCCCGTTCGCCCGCCGCGCCGCGGTGTCCGCCGCCGGCGTCGCCGCGCTCGTGGGCATCACGGCCGCGTACACACCGGGTACCGCCCACGCCGAGCCGGCTGCCGCCACCCCGTCGGCAGCCGACTTCAGCGACTGCCCGCCCCTGCCGTCCGGAGTGGACCCGGCCCGCTGGCGCTGCGAAGTGCACAAGGCGGCACCGAAGTTGACGATGGGCAAGCTCACCGTGGACCTCGCCCCGATCACCATGACGCACGCCGAGGGTCCGCTGCCGGACGGTACCGACGGGCAGGTGTGGGGGACGATGCGCACCACACCGACCGCCGTGTCCAAGGGCTTGGCGATACAGCCGGAGTACGGCGGCCGATCCGACTTCTACACCGGGAAGTTCAGTCTGCGCTTCCGGCTCCTGAGCCCCCTGCTGCGGCACAGTTGCACCATCGGGGCGGACGGTCCCGTCGACTTCCAGCTGAAGCGGTCGGGCCCTTCGGAGTGGCTCTCCCAGGATCCGCCGCTGATCAAGTTCTCCGCGTACGACGACACCTTCTCCGCCCCTGCCGCCGAACACTGCGGACCCCTGACCGCGTCCCTCAACCGAAGGCTCGGCCTGCCGGCGACGAGCGGAAACCTCATGACCTACGACGCCGTCTACACGTTCAAGACCTACGACCGGCTTCCGCAGCGCTGATCGCGCTGATCGCGTATCCGGCGGTGCGACGGGACCGGTCAGCCGGCAGCAGGGCTCCCAGCGAGGGCGAGGGCTCGAGTCCCAATTCCTCGTGCAGGACACGGCGGCATTGTTCATATTGGCGCAGTGCCGCACCCCTATTGCCGGCCGCCAAATGCGCCTTCACCAGGACGCGATGCGCGCTTTCCCGCAGGGGTTCCGTCCGTACCGCGGTGAGTCCGGCGGCGACCGCTTCACCATGACGTCGCGCCGCCGTCAGCCGTTCGGTCATCGCTTCCAGGGCATAAAGTCTCAGCTGACGATATTGCTCCTGTTCAATCAGCATCCAGTCGTGTTCCGGCCATTCCGGAAGGAGGTCCGCCGACAAGTCGGCCAGTGTCTCCATCGTGAGGATGTCCTCGCAGGAGTGTGATTTGTCGAGCAGTCGGTGTGCGCGCGCAACCGATTCGTGCAAGTCCACGGCGATGTGCTTGGCGATGGCCAGATCGCGCACCGATACCTCGATGATGGGGTGACCCATGCGGGTCGCCCTCCAGAGGGACGACCTCAGGTTTGCATTGGCACGCGAGGCTGTGACGTCCGGCCAGAGAATTCCGGCCACGTAGGTACGTGAACGCGGCATGTCCTGCAAGGCCAGAAAAGCGAGCAGTCGCTGCGTACTGGAGCAAACCGGAACGCGTGTATGGTCAACGGATAATGCGAAGCCCTTGAGCAACCTCAAGGTGATGCTGTGTGTTTGGCCGTGTGTTTGTCCGTTCATCGACGCCCCCGGTACCGATGTCGGCTTTCATGATCTTCGGTGCGGCTCTAGGGATGCTCGAAGCACATGTTACGAGCAAATCATGATCGCAGGTCGTTTCTTAGCGTGACAGGCGTCGGAAAGGAATCACCACCGCGTCGCGGAAACGTCACCCGTCCTGCTCAAGCAGCTCCTCGAGCCAGAGGCGTACCGCGTCGAGGACGGCGGTGGTCTTGCTCGCCGCGGTGGGGGGCTCCTGCTGCCCTCCGACCGCCTGGATGATGCGCGCGCGGAAGCCGTCGGACCCGCCGCCTTCCACCCATACCCGCAGTATCAGGACGCCGGACCGCGTCGAGGGGGTCTCCATGAGAGACCAAGTGTTCCCCACCGCTGTCACCCCGGCGTTGTCGGTCCGTGTCCGCCGCCGTCATCGCCGGCCGCGAGCACACCGCGGTGACGCCGGTGCGACGGGTTCGTCGCGGCCGGATCACATGGGGCTCTGCATTGTTCCGGCGTACGTCTTCAGCGCGGGCCGGGACGAGGGGGGCTTGGAGTGGGTGACTTCGGTGTGATCGCCGACGTCTCGTCGGGCATCGTCAGTGCTCTCACCCAGGCCCTGCGCGGGCTCAGTCAGGTGGAACCGCCGATCGCCGAACTCAACGACCTCTCGGAGACGGTGCAGACACCGCCGCCCAAACTCACCGTGTTCCTCTACGAGATCGCCGAGGACCCCACCTCGCGCAACCGTCCGCCGGTGCGTTCCCAGCCGCCCGGCCCGCCGACCACCCGCAAGCCGCCGATGGCCCTGCTGCTGCGCTATCTGATCACCCCCTGGGGCGGCGACCAGGCGACCCAGCACCGCATGCTCGGACGCGCCCTGCAGACCTTCTACGACGACGCGATCCTGGACGGCGCACAGCTGACCGGCAGCCTGGCGGGCAGCACCGACTCGCTGCACCTGACGCTGACACCGCTGACCCTCGACCAGAAGTCCTGGGTCTGGTACGCGATCCAGAAGCCCTACCGCCTGTCGCTGAACTACGAGATCCGCGTCGTCAATCTGGACTCGGCCGTCGAGACACCGGTGCGGCCCGTGCGGAGCCGGACCATCGAGGGGACGGCGACGCCATGAGCGCCTTCCTGCCCCTGGCCCGGTCGACCCTCCACAGCCCCGTCTGGCTGGTGCCGTTCGACGAGCATGCCCGGCGGGTGCTCCTGGCGGGCGTGGCGGTCCGCCTCGAACGGTTCGACGCCGCGGACGGCTGGCAGGCACTGGACGACAGGGCGGTGCGCACACCCAGCGGAGTCCTCGCCTTCCCGGGGCTCGGCAGGCGGAGCGAGCCGTGGACCGTCCCGCCGGAGCGCCACCGCGCCCTGTTCACGGCCCCCGGCTACCTGCCGCTGTACCCGGCCGACGACCAGCCGTTCACGGCCGGCCTCGCCGGCGTCGAGTTCCTCGTGCACCCCTATGACGACACCCATCCGCCGGCCGTGGAAGCGACACCGAGGCTGGTCCGGATGCTGCCGGCGGTCTCCTATCCCTACGCGCCGGGAGTGCGCACCGTCCACGGCGTCGTGGTCGACGCGGCCACCCGGGCGCCCGTCGCGAACGCGCTGGTGGAGGCCGCCGGGCACACCGGCGACGACCTGACGCCGTGGCGGGAACGGACCCTGGCCGACGCCGCGGGCGCCTTCCGGCTCGCCCTGCGGTGGGAGGGCGGGAAGGCCGCGGACAACCCCGCCGAGGAGACCTTCCGTCTGGAGGCCGTCGAACGGCCGGGCCGGGCGGGGGCGTTGACCGTACGCCTGCCCCAGGACGCCTCGCGCCGACACGTCATCGAGATCCGTGAGCAGTGAAGGAGCCATCCATGGCCGAGTATCTGAGCCCCGGGGTCTACGTCGAGGAGATCGACGCGGGGCCACGGCCGATCGCGGGCGTGAGCACGAGCACGGCCGGCATGGTCGGGGTCACCGCTCGCGGCCCGGCCACCGGCAAGCCCAAACTGGTCACGAACTTCCTGGAGTTCCAGACCGTCTTCGGCGGCTTCCTGCCCGAGCCCGAGGCGGGGGTCCGTGACGCCTGGGCCCAGAACCCCGCCGAAGGCGGCCGCTGGTGGCTGTTCCCGCTGGCCGTCAAGGGCTTCTTCGACAACGGCGGACAGCGGCTGTACGTGAAACGGGTCGTCGCCGCGGACGCCGCACCCGCCTCGGGCACCCTGGTGCGGGGCCTGGTGAGCCCCGTCGCCACCGACGCCGCGCGGGGCGCCACCAGCCTGCAGCTCGGCCATCTGATCGGGTTCACCGGGGCCGGCCAGCACATCGACATCTACCGGGGCGACGACCAGCAGCTCATCCACACCGCGGTGGTCTCCGGCTACGACATGACCAACCGCCGGCTCACCCTGGACACGGAGCTGACCGCCGAGGTCAGGACGGCCCGCGGCGACTACGTCCAGATCGGGCAGCGCGGCACCGACAAGACGCTGCGGCTGTCCGCGGTCAGCCCCGGAGCGTGGGGCGCGGCCGTCCAGGTGCGGATCCAGCCGATGGCCGGCGCCGCGCTGCCGGTGCTGCCCGATCCGCAGGAGGGCGCGCTGTTCATCACGCGCCTGGCCGCGGACGCGCCCCAGGACAGCGGGACGGTCGAGGTGGCCGCGGTGAGCGGGCTCGACCCCGACGAACTGCCCGCCGAGGTGTGGGTGCAGATCGACGCCCGCCGGTTCAAGGTCCAGGTGAGCCAGCCGGCCGACGGCAAGGTGACGCTGGCCTTCCCGGCGGGCACGACGCACGCGGCCTGGGACAGCGGACTCGCCGTGCGCCGCGTGCGCCGGGGCAACACCACGGCACATCCGACCCTGCGTGTCGGCGGCGCGAGCCGGCTGTACGAGGGCGCGGTCACCCAGCTCGACGACGGCACCACCATGACCGTACTGACCGTCGTGTCGGTCGCCGAGGACACGGTGACCTTCGACCGGAACGTGCCGGGAACGTTCTTCGAGGGCGACCGGATCCATGTGATCGAGGCCGAGGTCCGCACCCGGTTCACCGACCCGGGCGGCGCGTCGGTCACCGAGACGTTCCCCGGTCTCCGGCTCACCGGCGACAGCCCCGCGAACGTGACGACCGCTCTGGAGAGCCGGTCGCAGCTGGTCCGGGCCACGGCACTGGCCGGACTGTCCACCGACCCCACGCTGTTCCCGGTGCCCGCGACCGGCTCCTGGCTGACGCTGGCGGACGGCGACGACAAGTACGACGGCCTGAGCGTCGCCGATTTCGTCGGCACGGACGGCGGCAGCGGCCGGCGCACCGGCATCGTCGCCCTGGAGGACATCGACGAGGTGGCCGTCTGCGCGGTGCCCGGCATGTGGTCCGGCACCGTCGAGGCGGCCCTGGTCACCCACTGCGAGACGCTCAAGGACCGGTTCGCGATCCTGGACCCGCGCGACGGACTCGACATGGAGGGCATCCAGGCGTTCCGCGAGCCGTTCGACACCAAGTACGCGGCGCTGTACTACCCCTGGCTGGTCACCCGCGACCCGTCCACCGACCGTGACGTCGAGGTACCGCCGTCCGGCCACATGGCCGGCATCTACGCCCGGGTCGACGTGGAACGAGGTGTGCACAAGGCGCCCGCCAACGTGGTCATCAGGAGCATCAGGCAGACCGACGGCATCGCGCAGGACATCACCAAGCGCCACCAGGACCTGCTGAACCCCAAGGGCATCAACGCCCTGCGGTTCTTCCCCGGGTTCGGCCACCGGGTGTGGGGGGCGCGCACCCTGTCCTCGGACAGCTCCTGGAAGTACGTCAACGTCCGGCGGCTCTTCCTCTACCTGGAGGAGTCGATCGACGAGGGCACCCAGTGGGTGGTCTTCGAGCCCAACGACGAGGCGCTGTGGGCCGTGGTCCGCCAGACGGTCACCGACTTCCTCACCACGGTCTGGCGCAGCGGCGCGCTCGCCGGGACCACCGCCGCCGAGGCGTTCTTCGTCGCCTGCGACCGCACCACGATGACCGAGGACGACCTGGCGAACGGCAGGCTCGTCTGCGTCATCGGCGTCGCGCCGGTCTTCCCGGCCGAATTCGTGATCTTCCGGATCCAGCAGAAGACCAGCGAGACCCAACTCGCCTGACCCGCCCGACCGATGCACCTGCCCGAGCACCCGACCAAGCACCCGACCGAGGAGGGGCCACCATGCCACCCTTGCCGACGAGGGACGATCCCTACGCGTCGTACAACTTCAGGATCACCGTGAACGACGTCAGCAACGACGGTCTCGCGGTGAGCGGCTCCTTCACCGAGGTGAGCGGCCTGGAGCTGGAGATCCCGCCGATCGAGTACCGCAACGGCAGCGAGGACATCACCGTCCGCAAGATCCCGGGGCTGAAGAAGTTCACCAACCTCACCTTCAAGCGCGGCGTCACCGGCCACGTCGACTTCTGGAACTGGGTGGTCCTGGCGCTCCAGGGGACGGTGAAGCGCACCTCCGGCCTGATCGTGCTCGAGGACGAGAACCACCACGACGCCATGCGCTGGAGCTTCAGCCGGGGCTGGCCGACCAAGTACACGGGCCCCACGCTGAACGCCACCAAGAACGAGATCGCCATGGAGACGCTCGTCCTGGCGGTCGAGAAGCTGGAGATCCAGACCTGACATGGCCGGCGAAGCGCTTCCCGGCGTATCCCTGACGTCCGCCCCGCGCCGCTCGGACACCGAGCCGCTGCGCACGGACGTGGCGGCGTTCCTCGGCCGGTTCCGCCGCGGCCCGGTCGGCTCCCCGGTACGGGTGGAGAACTGGAACGACGTCGTGGGCGCCTTCGGACCGCCGGACGGCGCGTCGGCCACCCCGTACGCACTGCGCGGCTACTTCGAGAACGGCGGCCGTACCGCCTGGGTGCTCCGGGTCTCCGGTCCGGCCGCCACCGCCGAGGCCCGGTGGACGGCCGGAGACCTGAGCGGACTCACGGCCACCCGCTACCAGGTGGTCGCCACCAGCCCCGGCACGTGGGCCAACGGCGTACGCGTCGCCATCCGCTTCCAGGCCAGCACGGTCGCCGGACCGCCCACCATGAGTCTGCGGATCACGGTGCCCGGCGAGACCCCCGAGTCCTTCCCCGGCCTGCCGCTCGCCGAGGTGGCCGACCGGCTGACCGCGTCCCGCTACGTCCGGCTGCTCCCCGACGGCCCCGAGCCGCCCCCGGCGGCGACCGGCCCGATCTCGATGTCCTGGGAACTGACGCTCACGGGCGGCACCGACGCCCCGCCGGCCCGGCGGGAGTACACGGACGCCGTGACCGTGCAGTCCGAACTCCCCGAACCGGCACTGGTGGCGCTGCCCGACCTCGGCACGGACCTGTCCGGGACCGCGCACACGGACGCCGTCCTGGAACTGCTGAGCACCGTGTCCCCGCTGCTCGACCGGCTCGTCGTCCTGGACGTGCCGCCCGGGCTGTCCTGCGTGGACGACACGGTGGGGTGGGTGGAGTCACTGACCGCGACGGGCGACAGCGAACTGCTGAGCTGCGCGGCCGTCTACCACCCCGGGCTGCGCACCCCCGACGGCCCCGGGCTGCGCACCGTCCCGGCGTCCGGTCACGTCCTGGGCGTGATCGCCCGGCTCGACGGCGAGCGCGGAGCACACCACACGCCCGCGGGCGCCGTGATCCTGGAGGCCGTCGACCTCGCGGCCGACCTGCCGGAGCCACAGCAGGTCCGGCTGTTCGACGCGGGCGTCGACCTGATCCGGTGCACCCGGGGCCGGGGGCTGACGGTGTGGGGCGGACGCACCCTGTCCGCCGATCCCCGCAGCCGGTACGTGGCCCACCGCCGGCTGGTGCACCTGCTGGTGCGCGCGATCCGGCGGGTGGCGAGCCCGCTGGTGTTCGACGTCAACTCGCCCGAGCTGCGGCTGACCCTCGTCCGCGCGGTCACCTCGGTGCTCCTCGCCGCCTTCCGCACCGGCGCCCTGGCCGGGGCACGGCCCGAGCAGGCCTTCCAGGTGGTGTGCGACGACACCAACAACCCGCCGGAACAGGACCCGGGGCAACTGGTCTGCGAGATCGAGGTCGCCCCCGCCGTCCCCATGGAATTCGTCCGGCTGCGCCTCGTGCTCGGCCAGGACCGCGGCCTGGAGGTGATCGAGGCATGATGCAGGACCCGCTGCCCAAATACCGCTTCCTGGTGACGCTCGACCCCGGAGACGCGTATCTGCCGCCCGCCCAGGCGCTGCTGCTGCCCCTGGTCGCCTCCGGCGCGTTCCAGGAGGTCACCGGGCTCGGCGCGCAGCTGGAGGTGACGAGCTATCCGGAGGGCGGCCGCAACGACTCCGTCCACCAGCTGCCGCTGCGCCACTCGTGGAACCGGATCACCCTCAAGCGCGGGGTGGTCCGCGAAGCCGGCCTGTGGGCGTGGTACCAGGCCGGGCTCGCCGACTCGCTGGGCGCGCGCCGCGACGGCGCGGTGATCGTGCTCGCCCCGGACGGGACGCCCGGCGCGGCCTGGGCGTTCCACGGCGGGCTCGCCGCCAGATGGAGTGGCCCCGACCTGCACGCCGAACAGAACGCGATCGCGATCGAGTCGCTGGAGATCGCGCACGAGGGACTGACCAGAGTCGTCCAGGACACCGCCGCGGACGCCGCGTCGCGGCCGAGCCAAGGGAGGTGACCGGCGTGCCGAAGGTGACCATTCACCACCTCGAAGTCCGGTTCCAGGTGGAGGGCGACGACGGCGCCGTGTTCACCCGGCTGTTCAACAAGCACATCCAGGCCTGGGCGAAGCTGTACGAGACCGAGTGCGCCCGCACGCGGCACACCCGGGCCGAACGCAGCTTCGGCGACGGGGAGGAGCAGCCGTGAGCGTCACGCCCGTCTCCTTCGCCCGCCAGGGCGCCGCCCTGGCCCGCCTCGAGATCGTCCGGCCGGTCATCGCCGACGAACGGCAGCGCCGTATCCCGCTGCGGTTCAACCCCACCGACTACAAGCTGAGCAAGTCCAACACCTTCGCCGAGATCACCATCCCCGGCCTGGAGACACCGCCCCTGCAGTTCGTACGCGGCGGAACGGAGACACTCACCGTACAGGCGCTGGTCGACACCTCCGACACCCTGGAGAACGTACGCACCGCGTACGTCGCCGCCCTGCGGGGCCTGCTCAGGCCCGACAGCCGGGAACACGCGCCGCCCGTCGTCCGGTTCGTGTGGGACGAGGAGGTCTTCACCGGCGTCGTCGAGAAACTCGACGTCAACTACCAGCTGTTCCGGCCGGACGGAGTGCCTGTGCGGGCCCTGCTGGACCTCTCCCTCAAGGAGTTCCGCCCGGCCGCCGTCCAGGTCGCCGAGAGGCCGCGCTCCTCGCCCACGGTGGAGAAGAGCTACGTGGTGCGCCGCGGGGACACCCTCAGCTCCATCTCCGCCGCGCTGTACCGGCGGCCCGACGCCTGGCGGGAACTGGCGCGGGCCAACGGGATCAGCGATCCACGCGACCTCAGGCCGGGCCGGGTGCTGACCGTGCCCCGGCTGCCGTGAGGAGCGCGCGATGAGCTCTCCCACACCGGAGGTCGCCTCCCCGGACCGGTACGCGCCCGAGTTCGAAGTGCGCATCGAGGGACTGGAGATGGACCCCTCCACCAAGAACGACATCCTCGACATCAAGGTGAACCGGGACCTCGACGAGATGTCCGGCTTCGACCTCACCCTGAACAACTGGGACGACGCCAACCTCAGGTTCAAGCACAGCGATTCACCGAAGTTCCGGCTCGGCGGCCGGGTCTCGGTCCGGCTCGGCTACGCCGACAAGCTGCTCACCGTCGCCACCGGCACCATCTCCACGCTCAGCCCCAAATTCACCGACGGGGCGTCCCCCACCGTCCAGGTCAGCGGCGTCGACGGGCTGCTCAGGCTCAAGGACCGCAAACCCACCGAGAACGAGACCAAGGTCTACCGCGACCTGCCCGACTGGCGGATCGCCGAGCAGATCGCCCAGCGCAACCACCTGCGGATCGAGGTCACCCGTGAGGGCCCGACCCACGACCTCGTGGTGCAGAAGAACCAGGACGACGCGAGCTTCCTGCTGGAACGCGCCAAACGGCTCGACTTCGACTGCTACATCCTGCCGGACCCGGTCACCGGCGAGGACACGCTCTACTTCACCAGACCGACCGACGGCCGCGACGGCCGCCCGATCCGGGTGTACCGGCTGGCGTACGCGCCGGGCCTGTCCACCGGCCCCACCGCCCAGCCGGCGGGACTGATCCCCAACCTGCTGGACTTCACCCCGACGCTGACGGTCTCCCAGCAGGTCAGCAAGCTCACCGTACGCGGCTGGGACCCCCGCACCAAGCAGGCCATCGCGTTCACCGCGACCGCCGAGAACCTCCCCGCCGGGCAGAACTCCGCCGACGGGCAGAGCGGGCCGCAGGTCGCCGAGTCCACGCTCCAGGGCCGCCAGGAGGTCATGGTCGACGCGCCGGTCACCAGCGACCAGGAGGCCCGCGACCTGGCGATCAGCCTGCTGCGGGAGCGCGCCTACGAGTTCATCACCGCGACCGGCAAGGTCGCGGGCCTGCCCGAACTGCGGCCCGGCGACAACCTGGAGATCTACGGCCTCGGCCGCCGCTTCTCCGGCACCTACTTCGTCAAACGGGTCGAGCACACCCTCAACACCAGCGGTTTCTTCACCCAGTTCACCGGACGGCGGATCCACCAGGGGGACCAGTGACCACCAGGACCACGCCACGGGCCCGCAGCACCGACAAGCGGTACTACGGCGTCGTCGAAGCGCTCGTCGTGGAGAACGAGGGCGACGACGAGGGCCGGGTCAAGCTGCAGTTCCCGTGGTTCGACGGCACCACGGTCACCGAATGGTGCCGGGTCGGCCAGCTCTACGCGGGAAACGGCTACGGCGCCGTGTTCGTCCCCGAGAGGGGCGACGAGGTGCTCGTCGCCTTCGTCCACGGCGACATGCGGTTCCCCATCGTCCTGGGCGGCCTGTACAACGGCCAGGACAAGCCGCCCGCCGCCCGCGCCGACGGCCGCGACCAGAAACTCATCCGGACCAAGCACGGCCACCAGGTACTCCTGGACGACACCGCCTCCCACGCCGCCGTACGGATCACCTCGGCCGCCGGCCATGTGGTGGAACTGGACGACCAGGGCAAGGCGGTCCGGATCACCGCCGCCGCGGGCGGCAGCGTCACCGTGTCCGCGCAGGGCGAGATCACCATCAAGGCGCCGAAGGTGACCGTCGACTCCGCCTCCGTCGAACTCGGCGCCGGCGCCACCGAACCCCTGGTCCTCGGCAACGCACTGCTCCAGGCGTTCAACACGCACACGCATCCGTCGGCCGCCGGACCCACCGGACCGCCCACCCCGCCGCTGACCCCGGCCGTGCTGGCCAAGAAGGCGAGGACGGCATGAGCGAGGACTTCCTCGGCACCGGCTGGCGGTTTCCCGTCCTGCCCGACGAGAGCGGCCGGCTCGGCTACGCCGTGGGCGAGGAGAGCATCGAGCACTGTCTGCGGGCGCTGCTCCTCACCGGCCGGGGCGAACGCGTCATGCAGCCCGAACTCGGCACCCGCGCACCGGACCTGGTGTTCGCGCCCGGCAGTGTGCAGAACCTGCGCGACCTGGAGAACTCCATCGCCGAGGCCGTCCGCGCGTACGAGCCCCGGGTCGAGCTCGACGAGGTCCGGGCGGAGGCGGACCCCGCCGACGCGTCACGGGTCACCGTCTCGGTCGTCTACCGCGTCCGGCGCAGCAACACCAAGGCGAACCTGGTGTTCCCGTTCTACGCGGGCCTCGCCGGCCCGGCCGGGAGCGCCTCATGACCGTGCCCGCACCCCGGCTGGACGACCTCACCTGGGCCGACATGATGGCGGCCGTCCGCCGCCGGATCCCCGCCGAGTCGGACGGCACCTGGACCCTGCACGCGCCCGTCGACCCGGGCGTCACCCTCCTCGAACTCCTCGCCTACCTCCTCGAACAACGGCTGTACTGGCTCGACCAGGTACCCGACGCGCTGGTCGTCGCCATACTGCGCCTGCTCGGCGTCGACCCGCCGCGCCCCGCCCGGCCCGCGGCCACCGTGCTGCGGCTGTCCGCCCGGCAGCAGGACACGGCGGTCCCGGTCGTCCCCGCCGGAACCCCACTGACCCGGGACCCGGCGGGAAACATCGTCTTCACCCTCGACGACGACGTCACCGTCCTCCCGCTCGCCGCGGACCGGGACGTCACCGTGTGGACCGACCGGGACCGCACGGCCGACCTGAGGGCCCGCCGGGGCGTTCCGCTCCTGGCCGCCGACGGCGGGCCCGCCCAGGCCCGGTTCACCCTGCCCCTCACCGGGGACCGGCCCGCGCCCGGCCCGGTCTGTCTCCTCGTCGAACTGGACACACCGGCCGCAGCCGTGGCGTCCTGGCTGCCCGGCGCGGTCCCCGACGTACCGCCCCCGGCGGAGCTGACCTGGTCCTGGTTCCGGCCGGGCTCCGACATCACCGGCCCGTTCGAGAAGTTCGAGAAGGTGGAAGACGGCACGGCCGGGCTGCGGCGGTCCGGGATCGTCCGGCTGTACCCGCCCGCCGGCTGGTCCACCCGGGACACCGGCGTGCTGGTGTCGACCCCCGCCGCGACCTACGCGGCACCGCCCCGCCTGCTCCAGCTCGCCGTCAACGTCTGTGCCGCCCGTCACCGCAGGCCGTACACGGTGCACGGCGCCGACCTGGCGGACCAGACGGGCGCCTGGCTCAAACTTCCCGGCCAGCACCTCCTCCTGCCGGGCGCCGCCGGGCGTCTCCTGGCGGCGGCGGTGCGGCTGGCGGGTCAGGACTGGCAGCCGGTGCCGGACCTCACCTTCGGCGCTCCGGCCGACCGCGTCTACGTCCTCGACCGGACCGAGGGCGCGGTGGTCTTCGGTGACGGCCTCACCGGGCGCGTCCCCCGCCCGGACCCGGACGTCACGGTCGACTACGTGGTCGGCGGCGGCCGGGACGGCAACGGCGGACTGACCGCGAACTGGTTCCCGGTCCCGGACTCCCCGGCGGCACTCGGCGCGGTCACCGCCGCCAACCTCGTGCGCGCCGAGGGCGGCGAGGACCCCGAGACCGTCACCGCCGCGCGACAGCGCGCGGCCGCGGTCCTGGGAGAGGTGACCCGGGCGGTCACCGCCGACGACTTCGTCACCCTCGCCCGGACGACGCCCGGCGTCGCCGTCGCCCGCGCCCACGCGTCCCCCGGCGAGCACCCCGGATTCGCGTGCGCGCCGGTGCCCGGCGCGGTCTGCGTCCACATCGTCCCCGCGGCGCCGCGCACCGACCTCGCCCGGGAGGACTTCGTCGCCGCGCCCCGGCCCGACCCGGGCATGCTCGGCGCGGTCGCCGCCCGCCTCGACCAGGCACGGCTGCTCACCGCCGAGGTCTTCGTGCGCGGGCCCCGCTACCGCGATGTCGCCCTCCGGGTCGACCTGTCGGGCGGTCCCGCCGACCGCGCCCGGGTGTCCGCCGCGGTCACCACCGCGCTGCGCCGCTTCCTCGACCCGCTGGTCGGCGGCGAGGCGCGGGAAGGCTGGCCGTTCGGGGAGGCGCTGCGCCCCTCGGCCCTGCTGCGGGCGGCCCAGACGGCGCTCGGGGACCTCGCGGACGTGGCCGGAGTCGCGATCGGCCTGGACGGCGCCGACCCGGACGAGGACTGCCACGACGTGGGGCTGCGCTCCGGTGAACTGCCCGTGCTGCGCTCGGTCCGCACCCGGATCGTGACGGCCGTGGAACCGGGGGAGGGTCTGGCATGACCGGCGAGGTGTGGTGGGAGAAGGACACGGGGAAGGACCCTGGGAAGGACCCTGGGAAGGACACCGCGGACGAGCGCGCGCTCGTACCGGGGCCCGGGCCGTCCGGCGTCCAGCCCGAGCTGGTCGAGGCGACCGCGGAGGCCGTCCGCTCCGACGTACACGGCAGGATCGCCGGGTACACCCCGGACTGGACCGACCCCGACCGCCAGGACGCCGGCGTCGCCCTCGTACGCCTCTTCGGCACGCAGGCCGAACCCGTGCTCACCCGGGTCAACCGGCTCCCGGAGAAGCTGCTCGCCGAGCACCTGGCGACGGCCGGTGTGGCACGCCGGCCCGCCGGGGCGGCCGCCGCACTGCTGGAGTTCACCGTGAACCCGCCGGACGGCGCGTCCGTCCTGATCCCGGCCGGCTTCCAGAGCGCGGCGTCCACCCCGGACGGCCAGGTGGTCTACGAGACGGACGACGATCTGTACGCCACCCCGGCGACCCTCGCCGCGCTCGCCGTGCAGCAGGGCGGAACCCTCGAGGACCTGCCGCTGGGGCCGGCCGGACCGGGCCGCCCGTTCGCCCCGTTCGGCCGGGACCCCCAGCCCGGCGACGGCCTGTGGATCGGTCTCGCCGGAACCGCCGCCCCCTACCCGCGGCTCACCCTGGGCCTGGTGGTCACCGCCGCCACCCCCGCCCCCGTCGCCTCCGGCGGCCTCACCCCCCTGCCGCTGCCGGCCGCGCCCCTGCTGCGCTGGGACGTCCTCGACGGCACCCGGCTCGTGCCCGCCGAGCTGATGCGCGACTCCACGGCCGGGCTGAGCGCCGGCGGGACCATAGAGCTCAGGGTTCCGCGCTCCTGGGAGCCCGGCAGCCCGCCCGGCCCCCGGCCGAGGCCCCGACTGCGCTGGCTGCGCCTGCGGATCGCCCAGGGCGCCTTCACCGGGGCCGCGCCGGTGCTCTCGGGGCTGCGGCTGAACACGGTCCCGGCCACGGCCGCCCGAACGGTCCGGGACGAGCCGCTGCAACCGGTGCGGACCCCGGGAGCGGACGGCCGAAGGCACATGACGCTCAGTCAGGTTCCCATCCTCGCCGGATCCCTCGTCATCGAGGTCGACGACGACACCGGCGGCGACGTCTTCGGCACCACCGCCCGGTCCTCCTCGCGCTGGCGGGAGGTGGAGAGCCTGGCCGGGTACGGCGCCGACGACCGGGTGTTCACCGTGGACCACGCCACCGGAGAGGTCACCTTCGGCGACGGCGTCGACGGCGCGGCCGTACCACCCGGCTTCCGCAACGTCCGGGCCGTGCGCTACCGGGTCGGCGGTGGCAGCGCCGGCGCCGTGAAGGCCGGCGCCGTCAAGGCAGTGGTGACCGCGCTGCCGTTCGTCACCGGCGTCAACAACCCCTTCCCGGCCGCCGGGGGAACGGACGCCGAGCCGGACGCCGGCGCGATGCGCCGGGGCGTGGGACAGCTGCGGGTCCGGGGCCGGGCCGTGGCACCCGCAGACTACGGCCTCCTCGCCCCCGACGCGCCCGGCGCCTCGGTGGCCCGCGCCCAGGGCGTGGCCGGCCTGCACCCGGGGTTCCCCGGAGTGCCCATCCCCGGTGTGGTGGGGGTGCTCGTCGTACCGCCTGGCGACGACAGCGGAGAGCCGCCGGTCCCCACCGACGCGACGCTGCGGGCCGTCACCGGCTTCCTGACCCGCGAGGTCGCGCCCGCCGGGGTCACGGTGGTGGCCGCCCCGGCCACGTACCGCAGGGTCGCCGTGGAGGCATGGGTGACCTTCGACGAGGACCAGGACAGGGCGACCGTCCTGGCGCGGGCGGGTGACGCGGTCCGCGCCTACCTGGATCCGGTGCACGGCGGGGAGGACGGCGCGGGCTGGCCGTTCGGCGGCGCGCTCAGGCACACGGCGCTGGTCCGGCGCCTCCTCGCGGCCGACGGTGTCCTCGCCGTCTCGCGGCTCTCACTCGTCGTCGACGGGATGCGCCGGCCGCCGTGCACCGACCACGCGATCCCGCCGCACACCCTCGTGTGGCCGGAGCGCCCGCTGCTGATCCCGGTAGGAGACCGGTCATGACGTGCATCCCGCACCCCGCCACCTTCCGCCTCCTCGACGCCTATGTCGGCTGGGAGGAGCCCGTCGGCGGCGAGCCGGGGACGGACGGCGTCGTCGGGTTCGACGACCCGGCCGGAATCCGGCTGGCCCACCGCGGCCCCGCGCCGGACGGTCCCACCAGGGAGCAGCTGCTGCCGTGGTTCCCCGACGCCCGCCTCGCCCCGGGGTGCGGCCCGTGCGCCTGGTACCTGCTCGTCCCGGACGGACCGCGGCTGCTGCGCCGCGACGCCTGCACCGGGACCTGGACGTCCGTGTGGCCGTCCGGATGCGGCCCCGCCGAGCTGAGCGAGCCCCTCTCCGTGGCCGCGCGGGGACACCGGCTGGCCGTGGTGGACCACGACCGGGTCCTGGTGTGGCGCCGCGAGGGCGAACAGCTCGCCGGTGTGATCAGGGCCGAGCGGCCCCGGTGGGCCGCGCTCGCACCCGGCGACGAGGTGCTCGTGGCCTGCCAGGGGAGCACGGACCTGCGCCGGTTCGACTCCACGGGCGCCTCCCACGGGGTGCTGCGCACCGGAGTGCGGGGAGAGGTCGTCGGGCTGCGCACCGGCGGGGACCGGACGGTCTGGCTGCTCACCGAGGACGACGGCCGGCTGAGCATCCACCGGGGCGCCGCCAGCGGCCGGCCCGCGCGCTTCCACGTCGTCACCCTGGACGAACTCGCCGCGGCCCTGCCGCCGTCCGCGCTCGTCTCGGCCGACGAGGACGGGTTCTGCCTGCGGGAGGACGGCCCGGACGGCGCGGTGACGACCTGCCGCGCCTGGCAGGGCGGGCCGCGGCAGACCCCGCCCGCCGCGACCGCCCCGTACGTCACCGGCGGGACCCTGCTCACCGGGCTGATCGACAGCGGCATCTCCCGCTGCCGCTGGCACCGGGTACGCGTGGACGCCGATGTGCCCGCCGGCACGGCGGTCGCGGTGGACATCGTGGTGACCGAGGACGGCCGGTACGAGGAGACCGACTGGCAGGCGGCGCCCCCCGGAGTCACGGACTTCCTCGTCGACCAGCCTCCCGGCCGCCGGCTGAGGCTCCGGCTGCGGCTCTCCGGCGACGGCGGCGCGACACCCGTCGTACGCCGGATCCGCCTCGACTTCCCCCGCGTCACCAGCGCCGAACTCCTGCCGCCCGCCTACCGCACGGACCCCGCGGCCGACGACTTCACCGAGCGCTTCCTGTCGCTGTTCGACGCCTCGCTCGCCGACCTCGACCGGGTCGTCGAGCGCTATCCGGCGCTGCTCGACCCGGCCGGTGTCCCGGAGCGGGTGCTGCCGTGGCTGGCCGGGCTGCTCGGCCTGTCCTTCGAGGCCGGCTGGGACGCCGCGACCCGGCGCGCGCTGCTGGCGGCGGCCCCGGCGCTGTACCGGCGCAGGGGCACACCGTGGGCGCTGCGGGAGGCGGTGCGCATCGTGTTCGGGGTGAGCCCGGTCGTCGAGGAGTCGGCGTCGGACCGGCGCTGGGCGTGGCTGCGCGAGGCCGCCGGGCACGGGAGCGGTCCGGGCCTGGGTGCCGTGCGGCTGTTCGGCCGGTCGGCGAGCCGTTTCCGGGTCGGCGGCTCGGCGCTCGGCTCCGCCCCGCTGCGGGCGTTCGGGGCCCCGGACAGTGACCCGCTCACCGCGCACGCGCACCGGTTCCGGGTGCTGCTGCCCGCGGGGCCGGCGGACGGGACGGCGCTGCGGCGGCTGGTGGAACGGCAGGCCCCGGCCCACACGGTGGGGTCGGTGCGGACCGGCGACGCGGGTTTCGTGGTCGGTACGCGGTCCACGGTCGGCGTGGACACCGCGTTCGTACCGCTGCCGCCTCCCGTGCTGGGCGGCGAACGTCCCCTGCGGCTGGGCCGCGACGGGGTGCTCAGGGCAGGACCGAGAGGGGCGCGCCGAGGGGTGGGCGTGGGAGTCGTCTCCGCCGTCGGTGTGCATACGCGAGCTGTGTGAGAGGACAGGCGATGACGGAGACAGAGACAGAGGCAGAGCCGGAGACGGAGAGGTGCGCGGAGTTCGACGCGCCGCCCCTGCGCAGGCTGCGGTATTTCCACGGCCAGATGCTGGGCGCCCGGGACTTCCAGCGTGAACAGGAGTACCACCGCGAGAAGCTGAAGCTGCGCATGCGCTGCCTGCTCGGCTACGGCGTGGTGTGCGGCCTGTTCGTGGAACCGGGGCCGCAGGGCGACGACGACTGCCCGCCGGCCGGCGGGGCGGCCCCGGCCGAGGAGCCGGAGCGCACCCGGCACCGGGCCAGGGTGCGGATCACGCCCGGGCTCGCGGTGGACGCCGACGGCAACGAGATCGTGGTCCGCGGCGGCGGTGTCGTCGACCTGTGGAAGGCGCTGCCCCCGGACGAACGCGACACCGGCACGGTCTGGGTCGGCGTCCAGTACGCCGAGCGGGCCGTGGAGGCCACCCGCGCCGTCTACAACGACGCCTGCGCCGATACCTCCGACTGCGAGTACGGCTGGACGGAGGAGTGCTGGTCGGTCCGCGTCACCGGGTGCGAACCGCCCGCGGACGAGCGCTGCGACACCTGCTGCTCCCCGTGTGGGCACAAGGTGCTGTGGCTGGCCCGGATCGACTGCGTCGACTTCCGCGAACCGGTGCGCGAGGACCGGATCCACATGAACGTGCGCCGCCCCTTCGGCCGGCACCTGCCCACGGTCATCACCGGCGTGAACTGGATCCACGGCCACACCTACACCATCGACGAGGCCAAGGCCCTGCTCGGCACCCAGCACGAGGACGGCGGGCTGGTGGTGCGGTTCTCCGCCGGGGTGCGGACCGACTCGCTCCAGCCCGGCGTGGTCGAGATCCAGGTGATCGAGGGCGGCAGCGGCCGCAACGCCTCCACCTGGTACATGGGCGGCACCTTCGCCCGGCCCGACGGCGATCCGTGCGAGTTCACCGAGGAGTTCCGGTACCGGCAGACGACCCGGGAGACGCTGCAGGACGGCGACCGGGTGCTGATCACCGTCCGTACGGCGTTCGTCCTCGACCGCTGCTGCCGCCCGGTCGACGGCACCCATGTCGGCGGACGCGTACCGCTGATCCGAACCCACACCGACACGGCCGACACGGCCGGGACAGTCCCCACGCACGGCGGCTGCGACCTCCCGCCGTCCGGCATCGGGCCGTGGACGTCCGGCACCGGCGCGGGCGGGGACGTCTTCGAGAGCTGGTTCTTCGTGAAGGAGCGCTGATGATGCGAACAGACTGCGGATGCGGCTGCGGTGGCGACGCCACCCGCACCTCCGCCTTCGTGCGTCCTCGCTTCTTCGCAGGCCAACTGCTGACCGAGGACGACCTCAGCCTGCTGGTCGACTACCTGACGGCCAAGAACAGACTCCACAACCGCTCCCTGTCCGGGCCGGGAGTCGTCTGCGGACTCGGCGTCAGCTGCGAACCCTGCGGCGGCGGCACCGTGATGGTGCATCCGGGGCACGCGCTCGACTGCGCGGGCAACGACATCGTGCTGTCCTGCACCGAACGGGTCGACGTACGGGCCCTGGTGCGGGAGCGACGCGTCGGCGCCCGCGGCGTGGACTGCCAGGAGCCCTGCGAGGACGACGGCACACGCCGCTACGGCCTCTTCGTGAGCTACCGGGAACTCCCCGTCGAGCCGGTCGCCCCGTACGCCACGGAAGAACCCTGCCCCGCCACGGGATGCGTCCCCTCCCGGGTCCAGGAGGGCTACCGGTTCCTCGTCAAGTGCGGCGAATTCGAGGACCACCGCCACAATCCCGGCACCCGACTGCTGGCAGCCCTCGGCGATCCGGTCCGGGCCGACCAGGCCCGCAGCCGCGACCAGCGGCTCGCTCACCACCTCGACGCCCTGTTCGCCGCGGCCCTCGGCACGGGCCTGACCTTCCGCTTCGATGCCGCCGACGCCAAGCGCTACGCGGGCGGACTCGCCTGGCTGGAGCAGAATTCGGGCGGCGAGGGACCGCCGCCCCCGCCCACGGCACGCGAGATGACCGAGCAGGTCCGCGCGCTGGCGAGCGCCGTCGCCCGGTTCGACACCTACGATCCGGCCGGGCAGGAGCAGCTCGCGAGGGAGTACCCGGACCTCGCGTCCGTACAAATGGCCCGCCGCGTACTGGGCTCGGCCTGCGACCGGCTGAACGGCACCGACATGGAAGCGGCCTGGCCGGACCCGCTGCACCGCACCATCGCCCGCGCGGTGCTCACCGAGACCGCGGCCCGGGTCGTACCCGAACGAGGCGACCCGGACGCGCCGTTGGAAGTACGCCTGGTCGCCCAGGGCACACCGCTCAGCCACGCCCTGCAGACCGAGTTCCGCGCCGACCTCGCCCTGATCCGGGAGTGGCTCCTCGGCCGCCTGGAGCAGAGCGCCGGCCTCGCCGACTGCGCGCTGCGCACAGAGGTCGCCGCCGTCGACGTACCGCCGCTGCTGCCGCCCCCGCCCGACCGGAGCACGGAACGCACGACCGTCGCCGACCTCCGGCGGATCGCGGAGGCCGCCGCGGCTCTGGCCTCAGCGGTGCGCCGGTTCGTCACCGACGCGGCGTGCGCCACGCTGAACCCGCCGTGCGGCGACTGCGCCGACACCGACGTCCTGCTCGCGTACGTGGAGACGGACGGCTGTGACGTCGTACGTGTCTGCTCCGCCACCAGGGAGCAGGTGCTGCCGGGCGGATCGGCGTACGGCGAGTGGCTGCCCAAGCTCTACCGGCTGCGGGAACTGGCCGAGCGGATCTGCTGCCGGCCCCTGCCGCGGTACCGGAGGCCGGAGATGCCGTCCGAGGGGCCCGTCGCACGCCCGTACGCCGAGGGGCTGCTCGACGACTGGCCGCGCACCGGCGACCTGGAGGAGATGCTGTCCCTGCTGCTCACCCCGGCACCCGGCGAGACACCGCCCAAGGCGCTGCACGAGCAGGTCTGCACGACCCCCAGCGAAGTGACCGACAGCATGCAGGAGCTGGCCATGCTCAGAAACCGAGTGGCCGATCTGACAGCCGTGTTGGAGGGGCTGCGAGCGCAACTCGGCGGTGCGCAGGAACAGATGAGCCGGATGGCGGACCAGTTCCCGGAGCGGCTCGGACCGCGCCTCGAACAGCTGGAGGGGCGACCGCGGGCCGCGGACCCCGAGCCCACCGATCCCGCCGACCCGGCCGCCCCCGCGAAACCCCCGGTGAAGCGGACCCGCCCCTCCCGTTCCCGGAAGCCCGGTGAGACCCCATGACGGGCCCGATGCGTCCCGCCTTCCACGAGGGCCAGGTACTCGCCGCCGCCGACCTCTCGGCCACGGTGGAGTACGCGCGCGGTGTCTCCGCACGGCACGCGCGGCACCTGCACGACTGGGGCGTCGCCGAAGGGCTCGGCCTCGTCACCGAGCCGCGAACCGACCCGCTGACCAACGCCCGTTACGTCGAGGTGAGCGTGTCGGCGGGGTTCGCCGTCGACGGGACCGGCCGTGAGGTGCTCCTCACCGAGCCGGTCGTACTGCGCGAGAGCGACTTCGAGGAGGTCAACGGCGCGGACCGGAAGACGTCCGAGCCCTATCCGGTGTTCCTCGCCGCGGCCGACCGCGAACCGGCCACGTCCCCGCAGCCGGCGTCGTGCGCGGGCAGCGCCGCCAAGACCCGCGTGGAGGAGTCGTACCAGATCATCTTCGGGCGGCTCGGCGACGAACGCGCGTACGCGGACCCGCAACCGCCCGCGATCGGCGCGGCCCCCGCGGACCCACCCGCCCTCTGGCACATCCTGCTCGGGTACGTCCAATGGACCGAGGGTCACTTCACCGGCGTCGCGACCACGGCGCGCGGAGTCCCGGTGCGGTACTCCGGAGTCCGCGCGGACACCGTGTCCGCCCAGTCCGGCTCGCTGACCCTGCGCACGGCCCCGGCGACCCAGGAGGGCAAACCGGCCATCGTGCTGTCCGGCGGCGACAAGCCCAGCCTGGTCTTCGGCCTCTACCAGGGCGGCGGCGCCATCGACCCGCTGATGACCGTGGAAGCCAACGGCAACCTGCGGATCACGGGCAGCTTCAACGGCCTCCTGCCCGTCGGCAGCACCCTGGTGACCTCGGGGACGGCCACCGACGGCATGCTGCTGCCGCTGCCGTCCGGCATCACCGCGCAACAGGTCGCGGACGGCCGGGTGGTGGCACACGTCCACCTGACCCCGCGCACCCCACCCGCACTGGGGGAGTCGACCCTGTACAGCCCGGTGGAGGCCACGGTGGACGAGGACCTGCGGGTGCGGTGCCGGGCCCGCCTGTACGACCCCGTGGCGGCACCGGGCCAGGTCGTCGAGCGGCCCGGCGCGGCGGACTTCCTCGTCGTGGCGACGGTCGCGGCGACGAACGGCGGTGGCTGACCATGGCTCTCTCCGTGGTGTACGCGCTCGGCACCGGCCATGTCGTCGGGGCGCTGGCCCTGACCGGCAAAGCCGCCCCGGCCGATCCGGCGGCGCTCGTCGGGCGCGCCCTGCCGTTCAGGGTCTCCCTCGGCGCGCACGGCACAGCGACCCTTCCGGTCGACGCCCGGAACCTCGCCGTGGCCGGCGTGGACGACGAACCCGGCGTGCTGGCCGAGCCGTTGGCCTACGGCGTCGACCGCGGCTCCGACGGCAAGCCCGAGCCGACGCTGCTGCGCCTCCCGTCGTGGACCAGCGGCGGAATCACCCTGGCGAAGGACAGCCTCACCGTCACCGTGCCACAGGCCTCCAACAGCCCCCTCAAAGTGGTCGCGCTGGTCTCCGGCGACCAGGACACGCATGTGCTGGCCGGGGAGATGCCCGCCCGGCACACCCAGGTGAAACTGCCGGTCCCCCTCGCCGCGGCGACCCCGTACGGCGTGCTGGCGCTGGTGGCCGGCTGGGCGGGCCGCCTGGAGAGGAGGGACGTGCCGTGACCGCGCCCGCCGCCGGATCCACCGGGGAGATCACGGTGCACCGGTGCACCGTGACGCTGGTCCGGCGCGGCGGCTGGAGCTGGGGGCCCGACCCTCGCGGCCTGGTCCGCCGGGCCGTCGACGCCGTCCCGCAGGCGCTGGAGGAGCACTTCGCCGGGCAACTCGCGGGCGACGGCCCGGACGTGGAGATCACCGAGCCGGTGATCATCGTCGTCCGGCCGGGCTCGTCCGGCCGGTCCGGGCACGACCAGGTGTCCTTCGACGTCCATGTCGTACCGGCGTCCGTGGTGGAGGTCCCCACGGGTGCGCCGGACGCCGAACCCGAGTCGTTCGCAGAGTCCTTCGAGTTCTTCGAGCCCTTCGAGTCCTTCGCGACGGCCCGGGCGCCGTGGTCCGCGCCCGGCACCGGCGCGCTCTTCGCCGAACTGGCCGAGCGGAACGAACTGGACGCGCTCCTCGAACTGCTCCCGGACGACTCGCTCCGCGTCTTCCTGCGCGCGCTGCTCGACGCCGACGACCCGTCGGCCGGGCAGCTGTCCGCCGAACTCGCCCGGCGCGCGGCCCTGGAGGCCGGACCGGACGAGGCACCGCCCGAGCCCCAGCACGGCAGCCCGCCGGACGCAGAACTGTCCCGGCACCGCTCGGAGTACGCCGCGTCGACGGCCCGCGAGGACGCCGTACCCGCCCCGGCGGCGGGCGGCTCAGCCGTGCCTCGTACGACCGGCGAGGCACAGGTGTGCTCCGCGCTGCCCTTCCTGCTCGCCGGACCGCTGGCCCGGATCGGCTATCTGGACGCGATCGGACCCGCCCTGGCCGGCGTCGAACTCCCCGATGACGCACCGCTGTTCGCGGCGGCACTGGCGTACAAGGTGCTGGGCCCGACCGTACGCGGCTGGCGTCGAGGCAGACAGGACGGCGAGGCCGCGGCGGTCTTCGCCGGTCTCGAACCGCCCCTTCCCGAGGAACGGCTCACCGCCTTCGCCGACCGCGTGCGCCCCGCGCTCCCGCTCCTCGACGGCGTCCTGGCGCTCGCGGTGTGCCGGGGACACGACCCCGCCGACCCGCTCCTGCTCACCGGCACGGACGACGGGCTGCTCCTCGTCGACGCCCAGGGCATGTTCCCCGTCGCCTGGACCCGGGACACCGCCCGGCTGCTGCCGCACTGGCAGGCCTGCGGAAGGCCGCCCGTCCTGGTCTGCGACGGTCCGCTCCCACCCGGCGCCCTGGGCGTACTCGCCGCCGCGGACGTGCCGTTCATGACCGCCGTGCGACCGCTGCGCGGCGACCCCGCCACCCGGCTGCCCTGGCGCACCCCGCTGTGGACGGCGGGGGAGGGACGCCCTGACCCACGGCTCGCCGCCGCCCTGCCCGGCCACGCGGCACGCCTCGCCGACCTGGTCACCGCCCTGACCGGAGAACGCAGGGCGGTACCGCTCGCATCCCACGCCGACCTGGAGCACACCGTGACCCTCGCAGCGACCCTGGGACTGTCCACGATCGCCTGGACGCTCTGGCGCGAGCGCGAGACACCGGATCCACTGCTCGCCCTGAGCCGGTTCGCTGACCTGGAGGCCACGGTCCGGTTCGAGTCCGACGCCGTACGGGTGCGCGTCCCGCTCGGGCGCCGCCACGCCGACCTGCTGCGCGGCGGGCTGCTCGCCGACGTCCACGACGTGGTCTGGCTGCGGGGCCGGACCCTGACCTTCTCGGGCGGGTGAGCGGCATGGGCGAGCCCGCCGTCGAGCACCTGCGGACGCGGCTGGCCGGCCTGCACTCCGCGCTGCGCGCCGCCGTCGACCGGCAGGCGCGGATCGCCGCCAGGCTGACCCGGCCGGACCTCACACCGTACTGCGTGACCGACGAACAGGTCGCCGTCATCCTCGACGAGGTGCACGGCTTCACCGAGGCCATGACACAGCCGTACACCCCCAACTGCCCGGAGCCCGAGGCCGAACGGCTGCTCAGGCGGCGCGCCTCCGCCGGCGGCGGCACCCTGCCGCTGGACGCGCTCGCCGCCCGGTTCACCCTGACCCGCGCCGAACAGGACGCCCTGCTCCTCGTCGCCGCGCCCGAACTCGACCGCGGATACGAGCGGATCTACGCCTACATCGTCGACAACCTGAACCGACGGCTGCCCAGCGTGGAACTCCTGGTCACCGTGTGCGCGGGGACGGAAGAGGCCGAGCCGGGGGCGGCCAGCCGCCTCGCCCTGCGGCGCGCCCTCCAACCGGCCGGGCCGCTGCGCCGGTACGGTCTGCTGCGCCCGCACGGCGAGGCCCCGGTCGACCTCGCCCAGGAACTCGTCCTGGGCCCGGGCGTCCTGGAGTTCCTGCTCGGCTGGGGCGGAGACGTCGGCCTGCTCGGCCACGACCCCGGCGAGGTCGCGGAGCCGGAACCACGCGTCGCCGCCCCGCACCTGTCCAGCGACCGCCTCACCCGGCTCGGCGGCGCACTGGGCGCCGGCGACATCGACCTCGCCGGACTGTGGGGATGCCCGCCGGACGCCCAGCTCGACGCCGCACAGGCCCTGGCCCGCGCCGCCGGGGCGCCGCTACGGCGGTTGACCACCGACCCCGCCGCCGACCTGCGGACCGCCGCCGCACTGGGCGCGGTGCTGTGGATCCCCACCGACGACCTGCACGACCACCCGCACGGCGAGCCGCACGGACGGCAAGCCGAGGCGGTGTCCGCGGCACTGCTGCGCTCCCGTGCACCGGTGTGCCTGACCGGCCTCAAGCCCTGGCGCCCCGCGGGCCTGCTCGCCGCCCGCGTGTACGCCGAACTCACCGTGCCCGTACCGGGCCTGGGGGACCGGCGGGCGATGTGGTCCGCCGCGCTCCCGGACCTGGACGGCCCCCTGCTGGAGGACCTCGCCGTCCGGTACCGGATGAGCGGTGGCGAACTGCGCGCCGTGGCGTCCGTCGCCGGGGCCGGAGCACGCCTGGCCGGCAACGGCCGCCCCGAACCGGTCTCCGGCCACGTCGAACCCGCCATCGCGACCGTCACCCGGGGGCGCAGCGGCAGCTCCGTCCGCTCCATCCTGCCCCGGCGCACCGTCGAGGACCTGGTCCTGCCCGCCGTACAGCTGGGCCAGATCCTGGAGATCGCCTCCGCCTTCCGCGCCTGGCCCAGGATCGCCGAGAGCTGGGGCTTCGCCCGGCGCGCGGCACACGGCGGGGTCAAGGCGCTCTTCACCGGCGAACCCGGCACCGGGAAGACGCTGTCCGCCGAGATCGTCACCGGCATGCTCGGCCTGGAACTGCTGAAGGTGGACCTCGCCCAGGTCGTCTCCAAGTGGGTGGGGGAGACGGAGAAGAACATGGAAGCGGCGTTCCGGCAGGCGGAGGAGAGCCACGCGGTACTCCTCTTCGACGAGGCCGACTCCCTCTTCGGCAAGCGCGGCGAGGTGAAACACGGCACCGACCGCTACGCCAACCTCGAGGTCGGCTACCTCCTGCAACGCCTCGAGGCCAGCGACGGCCTGGTGATCCTCACCAGCAACCTCAAGGACAACATCGACCCCGCGTTCACCCGGCGCTTCCACTTCGTCGTCCACTTCCCCCGCCCGGCAGCCCCGGAGCGCCGCCGCCTGTGGCGCCTCGCCTTCCCCCCGGAAGCCCCGCTCGCCCCCGACGTCGACCTGGACGTCCTGGCCCGCCTGGACATGACGGGCGCGGCCATCGCCGCCGCGGCCCGCACGGCCGCTCTGGCGGCAGCGGACACCGACAGCGCCGCGATCGGCATGCGCCATGTCGTCCGTGGTGCAGCGCGCCAGTATCAACGCGAGGCACGCTTGCTCCGTCCGGCCGAACTCGGCCCCCACGCCCATCTGCTCGACGACGGATCCCAGGGGTGACAGGGATGCTGCCTACCGAACCGGCGCTCTCACTTCACCGGTTGGTGACGCCTGTGCCGCCGACGCGGGCCTCGGAAGCGGCGGCGGCCGCACACCGGGGGACGACACCGGCCGTGGCTCCTGTGCCGGTGAGCAACGCCGTGATGGCCCAGGCCGCGCATTCTCATGCGCCGGTAGGGCCCGTGCTACTGGCGAGCCACGATCAGACGGGTAACGCTGCCGTGGCCAAGGCGGTGTTGCGCACGGTACCGGTCGTGCCGTCGGTCGGTCGACCTTGACGGCAGACACGGCCGGTGGGGGTGCACCGGGCCTCACTCCCGGTCCGGTGCCGGCATCGGCCGGGGGTGGCCCCATTTGTGGATCCGGCCGGGGGCGAACGGGACATCGCGTACGGAGCGCAGGGCCGCGTCAAGGCCGTGCCGGATGTACGTGGTGGGCACGTCGACGCCGGTGAGGAAGCGTAGTTCCGCGGCGACGGAGGTGCGCAGGGACTCCTCGTCGGTGAACTCCTCCAGCAGATCGGCGAGGGCGACGGGTACGCCGAAGCGGTGGCAGACCGCCGGGTCCAGGGCGTCCCGCAGTTCCCGCCACTGCTCCTCCGCGAACATGAGCTCCTCCGGGGCGCCGCTCAGGGCGAGGCCCGTGATGTCGCCGAAGCGGATGAGGGCGTTGTACCGGACCTGGTCGTCCGGGTCCTCCCGGGCGCTCCGCAGCAGCAAGGCGGCGGCTGCGGGCGACCCGATGAGGAAGACGGGGTCGACGGCCGCCCGGCGGACCTCGGCGCCCGGGTCGGCGAGCGCCCGCGTCAGCTGGTGCAGGGTGTCCTCGTCGAGGACTCCCTGGAAGGCGCCGACGGCGAGGGCCCGGCCCGATTCGGGGCGGTCGGTGAGGAGGGGGCGCAGGGCCGCCGCTCCGCTGTGGTCGCCGGTCGTGGCGAGGGCGACGACCGTGTTGACCAGCAGCAGGGGCCACTCCGGGTTGGCCGGCTCGCGGCGCTGTTCCGCGAGGACCGCGCGGAGGACCTCGGCCGTCGCCGGACGGGCCGCCCCCTGGAGGGCTTCGGCCGCCGCCGCCCGGGTGCTGTACGGCGCCGTGCGGTCGGCGAGGGCGGCCTCGACCCGGTCCGGTCCCTCGTCCCCGCCGCTGCGGGCCAGCGCGTACAGGACGGCCGCGACCAGGGCGAAGGGTCCCGCGCCGGTGTGCGCGAGCAGCACCGGGACCGCCTCTGGGGTGGTGCTGCGGCGGACGGCCTCGTACAGCAGGGGGTGATAGCGGTTCGCGCGCTCCTCGGCGACGGTGAGGACGCGGCGCAGCGCCCCCGGGCCGGCGGCGAGCAGGGCGCGGACGGCCCGCTCGGCGCGGGCTGTGTCCTCCGCCGCCTCGGCGGCGAGGGCTTCGTGGACGAGATCCTCGTATCCGCTCATGTGATACCTAGGGGATGTCCTTCATGATCTCGGGCTTGAGCCAGTTCTCGAAGTAGTTCGTGATCGGGCTGTGCTGCTGGTTCCTGATGAAGATCAGGTTGTGGACGTCGTTGGAGCCGCCCCAGTTGACCGGGTTGATGTGGTGCTCCTCCCAGCGGCGGCTGACGTCCAGCCACAGCTCCATCCAATGCATTCCATACTGCCGGGCCACCTCGTTCTTGGCGCCGTTCTCCGCCAGGTTCCGCTTTCCCGGCAACATCCACGTGGGGTTCTTCGCGATGAGGGCGTCCTTCTCGATCTCCTTGAGGCGGGTCAGCTCCGCGCGCCAGGTGTTCGTGAACTGGGCGCCCTTGGTGCCGCCGCTCGGGACTGTGTACGTGCCCTTCGGACGCGGGACGTTGCCGTCGGCCCGATCGAGGAAGGCGTTGCCGGGATGCTTGTCGATGGGGCGCAGGGCGTCGTACCTGCTCCAGGCCGCGGGGACGAGGTTCGCGTACTCCCCCGTGAAGGCGTTGGGCCCGGTCTTCTTCGCCTTGTAGAGGCCAAGGCCACCACCCTTGATCTTGTCCGGAGGGCTCTTCTTCCTGGGGTTGATCACTGCTTCGAAGTGGATGGTCGTGGTCCGGCCCGCCTGGCCGGCCCCGGCGCCCTGGTCTCCCTCGACGACGAGGGTGAGGGACGCCAGCTTGTGGCGGCGGCGGATCGGAGGCAGTCCCTTGCGCACGCCGTCGACGGTCGAATCCGGTTTCACCAGTCCGTGCGCGTCGCGGAGGGCGGCGTCCAAAGCCTGTTCCTGCTCTTGCGGGGTGCGCTTGTCCTTCTTCTCGAACTTCGACGCCAGCTTGGAGCCGAGCTTCTTGATCAGGCCGATGATCTTGTCGATCACCCAGTCCACCGCCCGGTTCACCGGCTTGGACAGGGCCTGGACGATCTGTTTGACCTTGGCGGCGATGCCGCCGAGGCCCAGGAGCGAGGCGAGGAAGCCGAGCAGGACGGGGACGGAGCGGGCGAGGGCGTTTTCGACGAGGGAGGGAACGCCGCCGCTGCCTCCCCGGGCGATGGCGATGACCGAGTCGAGAACGGCGTTGACGAACTCGAAGATCTGCCGGGCCTGGGTCACCACGAAGCGCACGACATCGATGATCAGCTTCACCGCGCGGACGAACGCGGACGCGGGGTTGAGCAGCGAGAGCACCCACATGATCCCGGCCTCGACGACCGTGGGCGTCACATAGGCGATGACCTTGTCCAGCAGCTCCTTCTTCAGGTCCCCGACCCGGGCCCTGAGGTCCTCCCACATCCCGGCGACGCCCCGCTTGCGGACCTCCGCGACCAGCGGCAGCGCGGTCTCCGCCGTCGTGATCACCGGTTCCATCCTCGGGACCTTGCGGACGATCCGGCCGCGGATGTTCTGCCAGGTCAGCCCGAGCAGCGAGGCCAGCATCCGCACGACGCCCTGCGCGTCGAACTTCGCGGGGAGTTCGAGCCCCGCCTCGCTCGCCTTGCCCAGCAGCCAGGACATGATGCCCTGTTGCAGATGCTTGCCGATGTTCCGCAGGAACTGCCGGAGACCCGCGCCGACAGCCGTCACCAGGTGGCGCAGGAAGCCGATCGGGTCCTGGAGGATCAGCATCACCGCCTGCGCGGCCTTGGCCAGCACCGCCAGCAACAGGTTCTTGAGCTCGATGATCGTGTCGATCACGCCCTTGACCGCGTCCACGGCCTTGGCCACGAGCCCCTTGTTCTTCTCCTTCTCCGCGGCGATCTCGTCGTCGACGGACTTCAGCGCGTCGGTGTACTTCGTGGCCAGCGTGTCGACGAGCTGGGTGCCCTTGTCGTCCACGGACTGCGTGAGCTGGTCGAACCTGTCGGAGAACTCGGCGGCCGCCTCCCGCCCGATGGCCCGCAGGTCGGCCGGGAGCCTGTCCACGGCCGCCCGCATCTCGGAACGGCCCTGCGCGATACGCCGTTTCGCCCTGTTCAGCTCCGCGCCGATCGTGGTGGCGACATCGGAGATGACCTGCCGCATCCGCCGGACATAGTGGTCGCGGGCCTCTTCGAAGATCTTGTCGGCCTCGGCCGGCAGGCCCGCGAACAGGTCGCGCACCCAGCGCAGTTTGCCTGTCGCGCCCGAGTACCGGCGGTCCTTGTACTCCTCCATCTTCTGTCCGTGCTCGGCGGTGAACGCGTCGCGCGCCTGCTTCTCGCCCCTGCCGAACTGGTCGTCGACCAGCTTGTCGAGACCGCCGAGAATGCCCTGCACGTCCTTCTGCATCGTGTCGAAGACACCTTGCAGGAGTGTCGTGACCTGAGCCCGCTTCTCCTCGTCCCGGCCCTTGGCGCCGCTCTTGCCCGTGTCGACCCGCTGTCCGGTCAGCGCCCGCTGTACGCCCATCGCGCCCATCGCCGCGGTGCCGAGCCGCCGCGCCTGCGCGGTCGCGGAGTTCAGCACCTGCTTCTCGTGACCGCGCATCCGCCCGGGGGCCGCCTCGGAGTGCCGCTCGACGGCCTTCTTCTCGCCCAGTGCCTGGTTGAACGTGGGCTCGTTGGACCGCTGCAACTGCGCCTCGGTGACCTGTGCGTCCGCCATCCGCCGGCTGACCTCGGCCGGACCGGCGGACAGATCGGTGGCCGACGGCGGCAGCCGGTCCGGCACGGCGTTCGCCGCGTCCGGTGCGCCGGGGGGCGCGGGCGGCCGGTCCGCGGTCATCGGTACGACCTGTTTGGGCACGGCCGCGGCGATGTCCGGCGGGGCGGCGGTCGTCGTCGCGATCTGCTGCGCCGACTCCGACTTGCCCTCGCCGACCCTGCCGTGCACCTCCGCGCGGACCTCGTCGGCCTTGCCGGAACCGGCGAACTTGTCCGCCTCGTCGAGGTTCTTGGGCGCCTTGTCGGCGATCGCCTTCTCGACCGCCCTGATGAACGCCTCCTTGTCGAACTCCTTGGGCTCGGCCTCGTTCATCTTCTCGGCGTTGGCGGTCTTGCCCTGTGCCTCGGCGTCGTCCTTCGGCGGCCGGGCGGCGCTCTGGGCCGCCGTCGCCTCGGTCCGCGGCGGCGGGTGCGAGGCGGCCAGCGCCCGCTTCTTGTGCCCCACGTCCTTCTTCAGCCGCGCGAACTTCGGAGCCGCGTCCGGTCCGGGCCGAGCCGGTGCGCCCTGCGCGCCACCGGCCGAGGCGGGGGCCGGTGTTTCGGTCGCCGGTGCGGCGGCCACCGGTCCGGCGGGGCCGCTCTGAGCCTGGCCGGCCGCCGCGACGGCGCCGTTGCCGAACATGTCCTGCGCGGCGGATGCCGGCCGCCCCGGGACGGGCGGGCTCACCGCCGGTACGCGTCCGCTCGCCAGCAGGGCCGTCACCGCCGCGTTGGACGACTGCGGCTGGGCGCCCGTGCGCCCGGGTGCCTCCGGCCGGTGCTTCGCCGCGGTGCCGGCCGTCGCCGTCGACACCGTCGGCCGCGGTGCCAGAGCCTTCGGTGCTGGCATCGGACGCGATCCCTCCCACGGCACGCCGGTGACGACGGGAACCCGGTGCCCGGGAACACCCTGACGCAGGGTGCCAGCACGGCCGTGACGAGACCGTCACCCCCGTGTCACCCGATGCTTGCGCCGCCACAGCGGGCGGCCCGAGTCAGTCGACCGGCCAGGTGTGTGCAGGGGCGTTGAGGTGCATGTAGTCGATGTACTGCCGTGTCATCCGCCGCAGGGCCTCGTGGCGGCCGGCGTGGGCGGTGTCGTCGATCTGGTGGAACATCTCCTTCTGCCAGACCGCTCCGTTGCGGGCGGTGACGCACCGCTGCTCGATGACGCCGAGCAGCGGCTCCCGCCAGGCCTCGTCCATGCCGGAGTGCATCAGTCCCCGGTGTGCCAGCGGCAGCAGACGCCGCAGGACGAGTTCGGACGCCGGGACCTCGCCCATCCCGGGCCAGTACAGGCGCGCCTCGATGCCGTGCCGGGCCGCCGCGTGCAGGTTGTCCTCCGCGGCCGAGAAGGACATCCGCGACCACACCGGCCGCTCCTCCTCCACCAGGGCGCGGGTGAGCCCGTAGTAGAAGGCGCCGTTGGCCAGGGTGTCGGCGACGGTCGGGCCGGCCGGCAGTACACGGTTCTCCACCCTCAGGTGCGGCTTGTCGTGGGCGACGGCGTAGACCGGTCGGTTCCAGCGGTAGATGGTGCCGTTGTGCAGCGTGAGCTCGGCCAGTTGGGGGATGTCGCCGCGGTCCAGGGTCTCGGCGGGGTCCTGCTCGTCGCACAGGGGCAGCAGCGCCGGGAAGTAGCGAAGATTCTCCTCGAAGAGGTCGAAGACGCTGTTGATCCACCCTTCGCCGAACCACACCCGGGGCCGTACCCCCTGCACCTTGATCTCCTGCGGACGGGTGTCGGTGGCCTGCTCGAACAGCGGGATACGGGTCTCGTGCCACAGCTCCCTGCCGAACAGGAACGGCGCGTTGGCCGCCAGCGCGACCTGGATACCGGCGATCGCCTGTGCCGCGTTCCAGTAGCCGGCGAACTCCTCCGGGGAGACCTGGAGGTGGAACTGGGTGCTGGTGCACGCGGCCTCGGGGGTGATCGTGTCCGCGTAGGTCCGCAGCCGGTCGGCGCCGTCCACCTCGATCAGCAGGTCCTCGCCCCGGGCCGCGAAGATCTGGTCGTTGAGGAGCCGGTAGCGCGGGTTCTCCGACAGGGCCGCCTCGCCCACGTCCGCGTGCTCGAGGGTGGGCAGGATGCCGATCATGATCAGATGGGCGCCGACCGACCTGGCGCGTTCCTCCGCGTGGTTCAGCGCGGCGCGGATCTCGGACTCCCAGGAGTCGGGGCCGCCCGCCGTCAGACGGCGGGGCGGAATGTTGATCTCGAGGTTGAACCGGCCCAGCTCGGTGGACCAGGCGGGATCCGCGATCGCCTCGAGCACGTCGATGTTCCGCATCGCCGGTTCCGCCCGGTCGTCGACCAGGTTCAGCTCGATCTCCAGCCCCACCTGGGGCCGCTCGGACTCGAACCGTGACTCGCGCAGCATCTGCGCGAACGCGTCGAGGCACTCCTGCATCTTGACCCGGTACCGGCGGCGGTCCTCGCGCGTGAAGACCAGCGCCGGGACGTCCCGTCCCATTGGTCCTCCTCGAACACCTCTCCCCCCAGCGTCGCACCACCTGACGCCCCCTACCAGGCGGGATTCGGGGCGGAGGTCGCTCACCGCCGCCGGCGGCTGCCGCCCCCGGACCCCCGCGTCGGCCCTGAAGGGGCCTCGTCCTCAAACGCCGGACGGGCTGAGTGATGCCGGCCGGGGCTGAAGAGGTCCACGGGGTGGAGGGACGTGCCCCCCTCCGGGGTGGAGGGACGTGCCCCCCTCCGGGGTGGAGGGGCGAGCACCCTGGGGGTGCAGGGGGCGAAGCCCCCGCCGGGGTGCGGGGGCGGAGCCCCGCGAGGGGTGCAGGGGACGCAGTCCCCGCCGGGGTCTGGGGCGGAGC
>NZ_JBIRWL010000007.1:363193-451568 GCF_044387825.1 Streptomyces sp. NPDC020299 | reverse complement strand
TTTGGCACGCTGTTGAGTTCTCAAGGAACGGTCGCTTCCTTTGTACTCACCCGAGAGACTCTCTCGTGGCTTTCCTCCGGGCGCTTCCCTTCGGTCTTGCGTTTCCGACTCTATCAGATCTTTTCTCGATCCGATTTCCTCGGTGCTTTCCAGGTTCCCGCTCTCGCGTTTCCCTTTCCGGCGGTTCCGACTTTATCAGAAGTTCCGGGCCGGTCTGACCAGCCACTCATTTCTGAGTTATCGGGAGAGGCTTCTGTGGAATCCAGTTCCTCAAGAAGCAGGTAGATTCTAGCTGCCGTGCCCGGACACGTCCAGTTCTAGGCAACTCATAAAATCTACCTCCCCCCTCCAGCCGTGTCAACAGCTTTTGCGGGGCGAAGAGGAGACTAGCAGCTCAAGGACCGCATCCGCACATCAGGCGGCGGTCGGCACGCTGGCGCTTCGCTCGGCCGCCTCGACGTCACCCGTTTCACCGGCTCGGGCGGCCCGGCCGCCGAGGACGTAGACGTACGCGAGGAAGGCCAGCTCGGCGACGATTCCGATGCCTATCCGCGCCCAGGTGGGCAGGCCCGATGGGGTCACGAAGCCTTCGATGGCGCCGGAGACGAAGAGGACGAGGGCGAGGCCGATCGCCATACCCACGGCGGCGCGGCCCTCTTCCGCGAGCGCCGTGCGGCGGGTGCGTGGGCCGGGGTCGATGAGGGTCCAGCCGAGACGCAGTCCCGTGCCGGCCGCGACGAAGACCGCGGTGAGTTCCAGCAGACCGTGCGGGAGGACGAGACCGAGAAAGGTGTCGAGCCGACCTGCGGAGGACATCAGACCGAATCCGACGCCCAGGTTGAGCATGTTCTCGAAGAGGATCCAGAGCACCGGGAGGCCCAGGAAGACACCGAGCACCAGGCACATCGCGGCGGCCTGGGCGTTGTTCGTCCACACCTGGGCGGCGAAGGAGGCGGCGGGATGGCTGGAGTAGTAGGTCTCGTACTCGCCGCCGGGACGGGTGAGCTCTCGCAGCTGGCTGGGGGCGGCTATGGACGACTGCACTTCGGGGTGCGTGCCGATCCACCAGCCCAGGAGGATCGCGATCGTGGTGGAGATCAGGGCTGTGGGCACCCACCAGTGGCGCGAGCGGTAGACCGCCGCGGGGAACCCCTGTCCCAGGAACCGCGTCACATCGCGCCAGGAGGCGCGGCGGGTGCCGGTCACGGTACTGCGCGCGCGGGCGACGAGTTGGCTGAGCCGACCGGTGAGCTGAGGGTCGGGGGCGCTGGACTGGATCAGGGAGAGGTGGGTGGCGGTGCGCTGATAGAGGGCGACGAGTTCGTCGGCTTCCGCACCGGTGAGGCGGCGCTGACGGCGAAGCAGCGCGTCGAGGCGGTCCCACTCGGCTCGGTGGGCGGCGACGAAGACGTCGAGGTCCATCGGGTCTGTCTGCTCCTCGGCTGGTCGTCGGTGGCCGTGTGTCTGGTCGCGGACCGCCTGTGATGGCTGTCAGCTTGTCGTACTGGGGCGCGATGTGCCCTCAGCTTGGCAGACTTGCGGTTCTCCGGGCAGTGCAGGGAAGGGCGGCAGGCGTGAGTGAGCTGGTGACGGGCGAGGCGGTGGCGCTCGAGTTGCGTCCCGCAAGGCTGCCCAGCAGGGCACTGGCGGTGTTGCTCGACCTGGTCGTAGCCGTGGTCGTCTATATCGCCGTGGTCATCGCGTTGGCGGCGGCGACGTCGTCGCTGGACGAGGCGGCGCAGGTCGCGCTGTCCATCGCCAGTTTTCTGCTGGTGCTGGTGGGCGGGCCGATCGCGGTGGAGACACTCAGTCACGGGCGTTCGCTGGGGAAGCTGGCGTGCGGGCTGCGGGTGGTGCGGGACGACGGTGGGCCGATCCGGTTCCGGCACGCGCTGGTACGAGGTGCGGTCGGGGTGGTCGAGATCCTGATGACGTTCGGTGTCGTCGCCTGTATCGCCTCGCTGGTGTCGGCGCGGGGGCGGCGGCTCGGGGATGTCTTCGCGGGGACGTTGGTGGTGCGCGAGCGGGTGCCGGCCGGGCAGGGACATTTCGTCCCGCCGCCGCCTCCCTGGCTGGCGGGGCGCTTCTCGGGGCTCGACCTGTCCGCGGTCCCCGATGGTCTGTGGCTGGCCGTCCGGCAGTACCTGACGCGGATGCAGCAGCTTGATCCGCAGGTCGGGTGGGCCATGGCGGAGCGGCTCGCGACCGACCTGGCGGCTCGTACGGGGGCTCCGGCACCGCAGGACGTGCCGCCGTCCGCGTATCTGGCGGCCCTGCTGCACGAGCGGCAGGCCCGGGAGGCCCGGCGAACCTTCGGTGGCGGCCCGGTCGGGAGTGGTGTGCCGGGCGTCGCGGGCGCGCCCGTCTCCTCAGCGGGTGTGCCCGGCGGCTACGCTCCACCGGCCCCGCAGCCCCAGCCTCATCTCCAGGCTCCCCAGGCCCCAGCCGGGCCTCGGGAGGGATCCTCGGCCGAGCGGCCTGCCAGCGGATTCGTGCCGCCGGCGTAGCCGGTGCCGGACCGGCTCAGTCGAAGGCCGACGGCGGCGACTCGAGGTCCTCCAGCTCGATCCCGGGCGCGGCGAGGACCACGTCCCCGGCGATGTGAACGGTGTGCCGCTCGCCCGTGTCCAGGGCTGTGACCTGGTATTCGTCCACGGTCAGGGGGCCGTTGTCAGTGGTGTGTGCTTCTCTTTCCACCAAGGCCCAGGACTGGTCCAGGGTGCGCGGGGCGAGGACCGGATCCGTGAAGGCCACGAGGCGTACGCGGGTCGCGGTGGCGGAAGGGGTGAGGCGCAGGAGACGGGCGGTGGCGATCAGGAAAGCGGGGGACGTGCCGGTGAAGGCGTGGGCGCGCACATTGCCTTCGGTGGCATGGGTGCCGGTGGGGTCGGTGCGGACCCAGGTGACGCCGTCGAGGGCGGCGCCGCGCACCTGCCAGTTCCCCGCGTGCAGTTCGAGTCGGATGGGGCGGCCGAGTTCGTCGAGGGTGAGGTCGACGGAGCCGGTGTGCTCGCCCGAGGGGGTGGTCAGCCGGGAGACGTAGCGCCAGCCGGACGGGCCGGGGGCGCACTGGAAGTGCTCTTCTGCGAAGGGGGTGTGATCGTGCGGATCGTGGAGCGAATATCGGCCGCGGGGCATGGGGGTCCTGGGTCTTGACGGGCTGAGGGTCCGGCCAGGGCTGCTGGTCCGGCCAAAGGGGCAGGCCCCCGGCACGGGGGTGCGGGGGCCTGCCTCGGAGGACCTGCGCGAGACGCGCCAGGGGTGCGGCTCAGTAGCGGTAGTGGTCCGCCTTGTACGGGCCCTCGACCTCTACACCGATGTACGCGGCCTGCTCCGGGCGCAGCGTGGTCAGCTTGACGCCGAGTGCGTCGAGGTGGAGGCGGGCGACCTTCTCGTCGAGGTGCTTGGGCAGCGTGTACACGCCGATCGGGTACTCGGCCTGCTTGGTGAACAGCTCGATCTGGGCCAGCGTCTGGTCCGCGAAGGAGTTGGACATCACGAACGACGGGTGACCGGTGGCGTTGCCCAGGTTCAGCAGACGTCCCTCGGACAGCACGATGATCACCTTGCCGTCCGGGAAGGTCCAGGTGTGCACCTGCGGCTTGACCTCATCCTTGACGATGCCCGGCACCTTCGCGAGACCGGCCATGTCGATCTCGTTGTCGAAGTGGCCGATGTTGCCCACGATCGCCTGGTGCTTCATCTTGGCCATGTCGCCGGCCATGATGATGTCCTTGTTGCCGGTCGTGGTGATGAAGATGTCGGCCTTGTCGACGACCTCGTCCAGCGTCGTGACCTGGTAGCCGTCCATCGCCGCCTGGAGGGCGCAGATCGGGTCGATCTCGGTGACGATGACGCGGGCGCCCTGCCCGCGCAGGGACTCCGCGCAGCCCTTGCCGACATCGCCGTAACCGCACACGACCGCGGTCTTGCCGCCGATCAGGACGTCGGTGGCGCGGTTGATGCCGTCGATCAGGGAGTGGCGGCAGCCGTACTTGTTGTCGAACTTCGACTTGGTGACGGCGTCGTTGACGTTGATCGCCGGGAAGAGCAGGACACCGTCGCGCTGCATCTCGTACAGGCGGTGCACGCCGGTGGTGGTCTCCTCGGTCACGCCGCGGATCTCGGAGGCGAGCTGGGTCCACTTCTGCGAGCCGTTGCTGATCGTGCGGTGCAGGAGTTCGAGGATGACGCGGTGTTCGTCGGACTCGGCGGTGTCGACCGAGGGGACCTTGCCGTCCTTCTCGTACTCGACGCCCTTGTGGACCAGGAGGGTGGCGTCACCGCCGTCGTCCAGGATCATGTTCGGGCCGCCGGTGGGCGAGTCGGGCCAGGTCAGGGCCTGCTCCGTGCACCACCAGTACTCCTCCAGCGTCTCGCCCTTCCAGGCGAAGACCGGAACACCCTGGGGGTCGTCGGGCGTGCCGTTCGGGCCGACGGCGATGGCGGCGGCGGCGTGGTCCTGGGTGGAGAAGATGTTGCAGGAGGCCCAGCGGACCTGGGCGCCCAGGGCGACCAGGGTCTCGATGAGCACGGCGGTCTGCACGGTCATGTGCAGCGAACCGGTGACACGGGCGCCGGCCAGGGGCTGCGCCTCGGCGTACTCCTTGCGGATCGCCATCAGGCCCGGCATCTCGTGCTCGGCGAGGGTGATCTCCTTGCGGCCGAACTCGGCCAGGGAGAGGTCGGCGACCTTGAAGTCCTGTCGGTTGTCGACAGTCGTCATTGCGAGCTGCTCCTCGGGGGATTGGGTCGAGGTGGGTACGGCTGGTCTGCGCGGCGGCGGACACAGGGGTGCCCGGAAAAAGAGGACACAGGCATGCCCACGTGCGCGCAGCGCAGTCCGTCGGAGGCCCTCTCTCCCTCGGTCGGTCCGCGGAGGGACCGCCCGACCGCCATCAGCAGCGACGTCTGGCTCCGTCCCAAGCTACACCGGAGGGCCCTGCGGTCCCCAGTCCGCAGCCGAAGAGATCACGCCGATTACATGTTGTAACGGCGACGGGCCCTGTGACGGAAGGACCCGCGCTCTTGGACACGGGCCCGCACAGCGGTGTCACAGGTACGCGCTAGCCTCTGCGGTCGCGAAGAGCGTGTTGGGGAGGGATGAATGTCCGGCAAGGGCCGTGGGCTGGGGATCGCAGCTGTCGTCGTGGGGCTGGTGGGCGTGTTGTCGGGGGTCTCGTCTACGCCCGGCACGCGTACGCCGGGTCCGTCGTGTCGAGCGAGAGCATGCAGCCGACGTACGAACCGGGTGACCGGATCGTCTATGAGCGGGTCGAGGGGAGCGAGGTGCGGCGGGGCGGTGATCACATCGTGTGCTGTGCGAACTCCGGGAACGCGAAGGAGCGGCTCACCATCGACGGGAAGCCGCTCGCCGGGCCGTACGTCCGTGACGGCCTCGTCATCGACCCGATGAATCGCGAGCTCGACGTCAAGGTCCCCGAAGGGCGGCTGTTCCTGCTCGGGGACCATCGCCTGAACGCGTGGGACTCCCGCTACTTCCCCGACGACCACGGCGGGACGTTGCCCGTGTCCGCGGTCCGGGGCCGGGTGGTCGACGACTACTCCGTGCCCCTCGTTCTCGGGGCGGCGATGATCCTCGGGGCGGTGCTGGTCCTGGTCGGTATCGGCCTGGGCATCGCGGCCGCGGTCGTACGGCGCAGGGCACGGGCCGCCGTGCCTCCGCCGCCCCCGTGGATGGTGCGGGTCTGAGGCGGGGAGGGGCCCGGGCCGGTTCTAGTGCTCGGCGGCGTGCGGGTTGGGGCCGCCGGGAGTCGCTTCGGGGTCCGGGCCCTTGGCCGCTGCGGCCTCGCTGTAGATGTCGGGCTCGAGGTAGATGACGCGGGCTATGGGGACGGCGGCGCGGATGCGGGCCTCGGCGGCGTCGATGGCCTTGGCGACCTCGGCGGCGGTGTCGTCGTGCTGGACGGCGATCTTGGCGGCGATCAGCAGTTCCTCGGGCCCGAGGTGGAGCGTGCGCATGTGGATGATGCCGGTGACCGTGTCGCCGTCGACGATCGCTGCCTCGATCTTCTTGACCTCTTCGAGGCCCGCGGCCTCGCCGAGCAGGAGGGACTTGGTCTCGGCGGCCAGGACGAGGGCGATGAGGACGAGCAGGACACCGATACAGACGGTGCCGATGCCGTCCCACACGCCGTCGCCGGTGAGCAGGGCCAGGCCGACGCCGCCGAGGGCGAGGACGAGACCGATCAGCGCCCCGAAGTCCTCCAGCAGGACGACCGGCAGCTCGGGCGCCTTGGCGCGGCGGATGAACTGCGACCAGGAGAGCTTGCCGCGCAGCTCGTTCGACTCCTTTATGGCCGTCCGGAAGGAGAAGCCCTCGGCGATGACCGCGAAGACCAGGACGCCCACCGGCCAGTACCAGTGCTCGACCTCGTGCGGGTGGCTGATCTTCTCGAAACCCTCGTAGATGGCGAACATGCCACCGACGGAGAAGAGGACGATCGAGACGAGGAAGGCGTAGATGTAGCGCTCGCGGCCGAAGCCGAAGGGGTGCTGCGGGGTCGCCTCGCGCTGGGCCTTCTTGCCGCCGATCAGCAGCAGGAACTGGTTGCCGGAGTCGGCGAGCGAGTGGACGCCCTCGGCGAGCATCGACGACGAGCCGCTGAACGCGAACGCCACGAACTTGGATGCCGCGATCGCGAGGTTGGCGCCGAGTGCCGCCACGATCGCCCTGGTCCCGCCTGACGCGCTCATGTGTCCGCGTTGTCCCTTCGCCTTCGTACGTAAGCCGTCCAGGCCTGGCGCCCGTCGCCTTTGCCCGTCCTTTGCCGGTGGGTCATTCTTGCAGCCTCGTGTGGCAGCGGCGCGTCAGGTATCCACAGGTGCGGTCAGACAATCACAGTGGCGCGGAAGACGGTGCCCTCGCCGGACGCCTCGGCCTTCTCGCCCGCCGGCACGAAGACGGAGTCGCCCGGGGTCAGCTCGTGCTCCCCCGCCCGTACGGACCCTGCCGTGCACAGCAGTATCTGCGGGGTCGGCAGGGTGAGGTCGTGGCCGGTGCCGCCCGCGGGGAGGACGTACCGGGACAGCCGGAACTCGTCGATCGGCGTCTCGTAGACCTCCTCGCCGTCCGGGGACGCCTCGGGGCGCAGCACGCCGGGGTCGCCCGCCTCGAAGCGGACGACGCGCAGGAGTTCGGGGACGTCGACGTGCTTGGGGGTCAGGCCGCAGCGCAGGACGTTGTCGGAGTTGGCCATGATCTCGACGCCGAGGCCGCTGAGGTAGGCGTGCGGGATGCCGGCGCCGAGGAAGAGGGCCTCGCCGGGCTGCAGGCGTACGTGGTTGAGCAGCATGGCGGCGATCACACCGGGGTCGCCCGGGTAGTGGTGGGCGAGGCCGGCGTAGGGCGCGTAGGCGCCGCCGAGGCGGGCGCAGGCGGCTGTGGCGGCGGCGACCGTGCGGGTCATCTCCTCGGGGTCGGCCGTCAGGACCGCGGTGAGGACCTCGCGCAGGGCCGCGTCCTCGGGGTGTGCGTGCAGGAGGTCGACATACGGCTTGAGGGAGTCGACGCCGAGCCCGTCGAGCAGGTCGGCGGTCTCGACGGGGTCGCGGAAACCACACAGGCCGTCGAACTCGGTGAGCGCGCAGATCAGTTCGGGCTTGTGGTTGGCGTCCTTGTAGTTGCGGTACGGGGCGTCGATCGGGATGCCGCGGCGCTCCTCGTCCGCGAACCCCTCCTTCGCCTGAGCCAGGTCGGGGTGCACCTGGAGGGAGAGCGGGGCTCCCGCGGCGAGGATCTTGAGGAGGAAGGGCAGGCGGGGACCGAACTTCGCGACGGCCTTGGCGCCCAGCTCGCGCCCCGGGTCGCCCTCGATGACCTCGACGAGCGTGCCGCGCGCGGTGCGCGAGGGCGCGCCCGGGTGGGCGCCCATCCACATCTCCGCCTGCGGCTCACCGGTGGGCTCGACGCCGAGCAGCTCGGGGATGGCCGTGGTCGAACCCCAGGCGTAGGGGCGGACGGTGTTCTCGAGGCGATCCATGTTGTTTCTCTGTCTCCGTACGTACGCGGCCCGGCCGGTGCCGGCACGGGGCGCGGGTCAGTTGGCCCGATGAGGCAAGATCAGGCCCCTGAAGCGAGCGCCAGGTAAACAGCGGCGAAATCCGTGACGGCGATCAGTTCCGCGAGCGTCTCCAGTTCGGCGCCCTCCTCCGGCTCCAGTTCGCTCATCGGCGTGTCGTGGCTGAGGGCCAGATCGCGGGCGCCGGGGGCGGCGGTGAGGCCGCCGATCGGGCGGTCTCGGAGCAGCACCACGCGCGCGTGCAGCGCGGGCGGTTCCGCGACGCGGTCTCGGAAGAAGTCCTCGGGGTCGGCGCTGGCAGCGAGCGGGCCGGCCAGCAGGGCGCTGTGCGCGGCGAGCGCCTCGGGGAGTTCGGCGACCAGGGCGGGGCGGCCGGCCAGTTCGGCGAGCGCGGCGGCGAAGCGGCGACCGGCGGGGCCCGCCGAGGTGCCCTCGGTCCAGATCACCGGGAGCGCGTCGGCGAGTTCGGCGGCGAGGGTCTTGGCGGGGTTGCTGTAGGTCACGATGGCCGGGCCGCAGCCTTCGGCGACCTGGTCGAGGCGGTCGGCGACCTTCTCCAGGGCGTCGGGCGGGGCGGTCAGCAGACCGATGCGGTCGAGGAGCGCGAGCAGCGGGGTGAGCAGTGCCCACAGGACGCCCGGGGAGGACGCGGCGAGGGGCTCGTCCTGGTCGTAGGGGGCTGTGGCCATCGGTACGAACAGCCCGTGCGCGCCGTTGACGGCGTCGGCGAGCGGGGTGCGTGCGGGGGCCACGGCGGCGACGGTGCAGCCGCGGCGGTAGGCCTGCTCGGCGAGCAGGGACAGGCTCGGTTCGGTGCCGTCCGGCGTGGCGATCAGCAGCAGGTCGACGGAGCCCGCCCAGCCGGGAAGCTCCCAGCGCAGGGCGCCGGCCGCCGGGGCGACGCCGATGGGGGCCAGCCGGGTGACGGGGCTGCCGGCGCCGGCGAGCGTGCCGAGCAAGTCGGAGGCGTGGGTGGCGGAGGCGCCCGGGCCGGCGATCAGGACGGACCGGGGGCGCCCGTCCGGCTTGAGTTCGGCGATGCCCGCCTCGACGGCGTGCCGGGCGGCGGTACGGACGCGGGCGCCGGCTTCCGCGGCGCCGCGCAGGAGGCCCCGGCGGTCGGCGTCGGCGAGCCCCGCCGGGGAGTCGAGCAGCGTTTCATCGAGCATGGGGCAGCCTCCGGTCACCGGGTCCTGTCGAGGTTGTGGAAGACGCCTCGTGCTTACGCGGGGCGGCGGGCCTCGTCGATGAGGAGAACCGGGATGCCGTCGCGGACGGGGTACGCCAGGCCGCAGTCCTGACCGGTGCAGATCAGCTCGGTGTCCTGCTCCTTGAGGGGGGCGTGGCAGGCCGGGCAGGCGAGGATCTCCAGGAGGCCGGCTTCGAGCGGCATGGGGGTTCCCTTCGGGGGCGATGGTGCCTGTGCGGATGTGCCTGGTCAGCGTACCGCCGGTGACCGTGGGGCGGCGGACTACCGGCGCAGCCCGCCCGCCGCCCGCCCCGGTCGGCTGAAAGGGAGCCCGTCAGCCGCGGATGATGGCCAGCGCCTCGTCCCTGATCTTCGCCATGACCGCCTCGTCCCGTGCCTCCGCGTTCAGGCGCAGCAGGGGTTCCGTGTTGGAGGGGCGGACGTTGAACCACCAGTCGGCCGAGGAGACGGTGAGGCCGTCGAGCTCGTCCAGGGTCACGTCCTCGCGGCCCTCGTACGCGGCGCGGATCGCGGCGAGCCGGGCCTTCTGGTCGTCGACGGTGGAGTTGATCTCGCCGGACCCGGCGTAACGGTCGTACTGGGCGACGAGGGCGGACAGGGGGCCGTCCTGGCCGCCGAGGGCCGCGAGGACGTGCAGGGCCGCCAGCATGCCGGTGTCGGCGTTCCAGAAGTCCTTGAAGTAGTAGTGGGCGGAGTGCTCGCCGCCGAAGATGGCGCCCGTCCTGGCCATCTCGGCCTTGATGAAGGAGTGGCCGACGCGGGTGCGCACGGGCGTTCCGCCGTTCTCCCGCACCACTTCCGGGACCGACCAGGACGTGATCAGGTTGTGGATGACCGCGCCCTTGCCACCGTGCCTGGCGAGCTCGCGCGCGGCCACCAGGGCGGTGATCGCCGACGGGGACACCGGGTCGCCGTTCTCGTCGATCACGAAGCAGCGGTCGGCGTCGCCGTCGAAGGCGATGCCGAGGTCGGCGCCCTCCTCGCGGACGCGCCTCTGCAGGTCCACCAGGTTGGCGGGGTCGAGCGGGTTCGCCTCGTGGTTGGGGAAGGTGCCGTCCAGCTCGAAGTACATCGGGACGAGGGTCAGGGGCAGGCCGGCGAACACGGTCGGGACCGTGTGTCCGCCCATGCCGTTGCCCGCGTCGACGACGACCTTCAGGGGGCGGATGGAGGTCAGATCGACGAGGGAGCGGAGGTGCGCCGCGTAATCCTCCAACGTGTCGCGCGAGGCGAGGGTTCCCGGTGTGGCGGCCGGCTCGGGGGCGCCGGATTCCAGCCACCGCTCGGCCAGTTCGCGGATCTGGGCCAGACCGGTGTCCTGGCCGACCGGGGCGGCGCCCGCGCGGCACATCTTGATGCCGTTGTACTGGGCCGGGTTGTGCGAGGCCGTGAACATCGCGCCCGGCAGGTCCAGCGCGCCCGAGGCGTAGTACAGCTGGTCCGTCGAGCACAGGCCGATCTCGGTGACGTCGACGCCGCGGGCCGCCGCGCCGCGCGCGAAGGCGCGGGACAGGCCGGGCGAGGACGGACGCATGTCGTGGCCCACGACGATCGCCGCCGCGTCGGTCACCTGGGCGAAGGCGATCCCGAAGAGTTCGGCCAGCGGCTCGTCCCACTGCTCCGGGACCACACCGCGTACGTCGTACGCCTTCACGATCTGCGACAGATCAGCAGCCACGGCCCAACCTTCCTGAAAGTCCTGTCGGTGCGCACAAACTACCCGGCCCGGGAGATCGTCCGGCGCGCGGGAAGCCCGGAGGGGATGCGGTGGGGCACGGCCCCAGTCGTCCAGCTCAGTTGTCCGGGGAGCGCAGCACGCGCAGGTGGCCGCGGCGGGCGACCTCCATCGGGTCCGCGCCGCGTCCACCGCCGCCGCCCGCCTCGGCCGCCCGTTTCTGGGGGCGGGCCGCCTCGCGCACGGCATTGGCCAGTGCTTCGAGGTCGTCGCCGGTGGGCCGGGCCGGGGCGGAGCCGTCGAGGAGGCGTACGACCTCCCAGCCGCGCGGGGCGGTGAGGCGCTCGGAGTGCTCGGCGCACAGGTCGTAGCAGTGGGGTTCGGCGTAGGTGGCGAGCGGGCCGAGGACCGCGGTCGAGTCGGCGTAGACGTACGTCAGCGTCGCGACGGCGGGTCGGCCGCAGGCGGTGCGCGAACAGCGACGTACAGGGCTCACGACGATGGACGGTACCGCACTCTTGAGCGGGCCGCGACGACTCTCCCCCAGGTCACCCCACCGTGTCGTACTGTGAAACGCCCCACACACCTGTCGCAACACGCCCTGCTGACCTGCGCGGACGATGCCGGGCGGGATCCCGGGCCGTACTGTGTACGGTCACGATTCGGTACTAACACCGTCAATTGCCTTGAGCTCGCCGGTCTTGTGGAGATACGGAAACGAGCCCAACCTTGGCTGGAATGGTCACCGTCCCGGTCGGTGTCGCGTTGCCGCGTGGAGCCGGGCGGGTGGAGCGCTCGGGGACTACGCTTCACCAGTGATGGACAACCGTGTACCGCCCCGTGCCGCCGGCCCCGGGCCCCGCCGTCGTGATCGCCACGGGCGGGGCATGCGCGGGCCGATCGCACCGCCGCAGGTGCCGCTGGCGGCCAGCCGCGCCGATGTGTTCGCGGACCTGGTGCAGGACTCCGTGGAGCGGCTCGAACGGCGGTGGCCGCAGCTGGCGGAGATCGACTTCATGGTGCTCGAGGTGCCGCGGCTTGATGGGCGGCCGGAGGACGGGTGGAGCGACGAGGCGGTGCCATTGGGCGGGATCATTCCGGTGCGGGACGGGCGGCGGGCACGGGTCGTCGTCTATCGGCGGCCTGTGGAGATCCGGACCAAGGGGCGGGATGAGCGGGCGGCGCTCGTGCATGAGGTTGTGGTGGAGCAGGTGGCGGAGTTGTTGGGGTTGACTCCGGAGACGGTGGATCCTCGGTACGGGGAGGATTGAGCGGCGCGGTTCGAGCGGTTTCCTGGGCCGGCGTTTACAAGTGGCCCGGGGTTGCAACTGGGGCGAGGGTCGCGCAGCCCGGCGCTGACGGGGTGCCTCCCCCACCGCCCACCCGTGCCGCCCCAACGGCACGACTGCCAGCAGCAGCAGCGGCGGCGGCTACGGCGTTCGTGCCCCCTGCTTCTCTCGCGCCCCCTACTTCTGCAGTACCGCCAAGTCCTCGTTCGCCTTGGGTACCGATACCGTTCCGCGGTCGTCCGGGAGGGTTTGGATGGTGAAGCCCGGGACGCCTTCCTCGGTGGCTGCGAGGGTGCGGGAGCCGTAGACGGGGCCGCCGGAGAGGCGCTCGACCGTGAGGGCGTAGGTGCCCTTGAGGCCGGTCGGGGCGGGGGCGGCGATGCTCTGGGTGGTGCCGGACTTGATCGTGTAGGTCTTCGAGACCGCCGTGCCGCCCTCGCTGCCCGCGGAGGCGGTGACCTTGACCTGGGCGGCGGCCGTGGGGGCGGTCAGGGAGAGGGTGCTGTTCTTTCCGCTGTTGTCCGCGGAGGTCGCGCGCGTGCCGATGGGGCTGGTGGCGGGGATGAAGGCCGTTTCCTGCTTGGTGCCCTTGCCCCGTATGACGCGCAGCGCGGCGACCACCGGGACGGACTGGTCGGAGGGGGTGAGGACCAGGGAGCCGGCCTCGCCCCGGGTGACGTCGCCGAGGTCGACCGCCGTGGTCATGCCCGACTTCACGTGCAGCGTCTCGTGGCCGGCGGGGGTGATCAGGCCGCTGGGGGAGGCGAGCCGCACCTTCAGGTCCGCGTCGGCGTCGCCGGGAGTGAAGGCGATCAGGCGGACGGAGGTGGCGTCCTTGGGGATGCCGGGCAGGACCAGGCCGGCCGACGGGTCGGCGGAGGCGGGCAGCCAGTCGCCGCCCAGCTTGTCGTCCAGGGCCTGCACGGCCGCCCCGACCCGTCCGCTGCGCACGCTGACGTGCACGGTGAGGTTGTCCTGCTTCTCCTGGGTGAGCGTGGACAGCAGGACCGGCTCACTGGCGTGCGGCTGGACGGTGAGACCGTCCGCCAGCGTGGACTTCAGGGAGCCGTCCTTGCCGTAGAGGTCGATGTCGACGACGGCGGCGCTGTCGTCGGGGTTGGTGAGGTGCACGTAGTCGGTGCGGTCGGCGGCCGTGCTGGCACCCGGGAACCAGAACTGCGTGTCCGGCGCGGTGCAGTTGACGCCCTGGAGGCCACGGCCGGTGCCCGCGGCGACCTCGGTGGTCTCCTGGACGGTCCACCCGGGCGCGGACTTCCCCTCGGCGGTGCCGACCAGTGCGGGCGCGTCCGCGCCGGAGGTGTCCCCGGTCACCGGCGTGCCGGGGTCCTTGGGCGTCAGGACGGGCTTGGCGGTCTTCTTCTGCGTGCTCTTGCCGCTCTTGCCGGTCTTCCCGGACGTCGAGTCGCCCGTGGTGTCCGCCGACTGTTCGGTGGCCGCCTGGAGTTCGGCCTTGCCGCCGCTCGCCGCGCCCTTGGTGACCGGCGTGAAGGACGTGTACGACGTATCGGCGATGTCGGAGGTGCTCGGCGCCGGGCACAGCAGGCTCGTGCGCTCCACCGGCAGCCGGGCCGCCGTGCCGGCGGGGGCGGCGCCGGACGCGTCCGGTGTGTTGAGCGCGGCGAACCCGGTGACGGCGGCGAGCGCGGCCGTGCCGGCGATCAGGGACAGGGTGGTGCGGTTCACTGCTGGCTCCCGTCGGGGCGCTCGTTGCCGGTGCCGTGGGGGTGGTGCTGCGCCGGGTCGTAGGCCGGGTCGTAGCCCTGCTGGTACGTCGGGTCGTACGGCGTCTGCTGGTCCGTACCGCCGTACGCGTACGGGTCGTACTGGCCGTTCTGATACGGATCGGCCTGGTACGGGTCGGCCTGGTACGCCTGCTGGTCGTACGCGCCCGGGTACTGCGCGGTGCCCTGGTACTGGTCGGCGCCGTAGCCGCCGTACTCGGCGCCCGAGTAGGTGGCCGGGTCCCTCCCCCAGGCTTCGCCCGGGGGCACCCCCACGTCATAGGACTGCTGGTGGGGTACGGCGACCTGCTCCTGGGGCGGCGAAGGCATGGCCTCCGGGTCTCCCGGGCCGGTCTCCGCGGCCTCCCCGGCCTCTCCGGTCCCTTCGGTCTCCTCGGCCTCCGCCTGGGCGCGCAGGCGGCGGGCGCGGCGGCCCTCGCCGGCAGTGGCCTCGGCGGGTACGGGCTCCTCCTCGGGGAGGTCGTCGTCGACGTCGCGGCGGCGGCCGGGCAGGGCGAGCACGACCAGGACGACGGCAAGCGCGCCCTGGGCCCACAGCCAGCCGGTGTGGCCGATCGGGGCGTCGTAGGTGACGTCCAGTCTGCCGCCGGAAGAGGGGAGTTCGAAGCCCTGGGCCCAGCCGTCGACCGTGGTGCGGGTCAGCGGCTTGCCGTCCAGGGTGGCCGTCCAGCCCGCGGCGGTGGAGTCGGCCAGGCGCAGGACGCGGCCGTCCGCGCCGGAGGGGATCGTGGTGTGGATCTCGACGGGACCGGCGGCGACGGGCACCGGGGTGCCGGAACCGGAGGCGGACACGATGGCGGCGCGCGACACCTCCTGGTCGATGCGCCACAGGGCGCTGCCGTCCTGCTGGCTGAGCCGGGACAGGCCCGGGGTGGCGTCCAGGACGCGGCTGACCTCGCGGGGCGCGCCCTTGTGGACCAGGACATAGCGGACGGCGAACTTGCCGAGCTGGTCGGCCTGGTCGGCGCCGGAGCCGGCGACCAGGTTGGCGACGACCTTGTCGAGCTTGCCGTTCTCGCCGTCGGCGGCGGCCAGTTCGGCATCGCCCAGGCGAGCGCCGGAGCCGCGCACGAGGCTGTAGCTCACACGGGCGGTGGAGTCGCTGTCGAGGACCAGGGTGCGGGCCCGGTCGCGGGTGCCGCTGTCCTCGGCGACGAACGCCGGCACCTGCACGGGGTCGCGCCGCTCCACCGGCCCGTCCGCGCCGCCAATCATCCAGCCGGCGGCGACGAGCAGCGGGCCCGCGGCCGAGGCGAAGGCGATCAGCGCGGCGACCGGCTGGCGCCAGCCGAAGCTCTGCTCGGCCACGCGCGCGCGTGCCCCGTCGGCGCCGAGCGCGGCGGCGGCCAGCAGGGCGAGGCCGTAGACGAGGGTGGCGGGTCCGGCCCAGGCGGAGCTGTTGGACAGGACCGCGAAGACGAGGCCCACCAGGGCGGCGGCCCAGGCCGTCCGGATTCCCAGCTGACGTTCGGAGCGCAGCAGGGCGGCGAGCGCGGCCAGCACGATGCCGATGAGCATCAGCCCGTGCACCGTGCCGGGTCCGCCGGGGCTGGCGCCGAGCAGGTCCAGGGCCGTGGCCGCCGAGGAGCCGTACTCCAGTCCGGCCTCCTTGAAGAAGCCGAACGGCAGCAGGGCCAGCGACCAGGGCGCGAGGACCAGCAGCGGGGTGCCCAGCTGGGCGAGGAAGCGCAGGCCGTAGGCGACGATCTCGCGGCGGCGCACGGCCAGCACGCCGAGCCCCAGGACCAGCGCGATGGGCCACACGATCGGGGTGAACGCGGTGGTGATGGTCAGCAGCAGCGCGTACGCCCAGGTGGCGCGCCAACTGCCGCGTGCCCCGGAGGTGTTGGCGAGGCCGCTTGCCGCGATGCCCGCGCGCGCGATGAGCGGCAGCAGCACGGCGAGGACGGCGGTGCCGATGCGGCCTCCGGCGAGGGCGCCGGTGGCGGCGGGCAGGAAGGCGTAGGCGACGGCCGCCCAGGCGCGCAGCAGGCGGGAGGTCACCAGCGGGCGGGAGGCGAAGTACGCGGTGAACCCGGCCAGCGGCACCGAGCAGACCATCAGGACGGTGACGGCGAGGCCGGTCGAGCCGAGGAACGCGGAGGCCAGCATCGCCACGAGGGCGAGGTAGGGCGGGGCGGACGGGGTGCCGCCGGCGCCGACGGGGTGCCAGGCGTCCAGGTAGCGCGACCACAGTTCGCCGGCGCCGGCCGGGGCGGGCAGCAGGGCGCCGCCCGAGAGCGCGCCGCCGCCGAGCAGGTTCCGGCAGGCGGCGAACGACACGAGCAGCAGCACCAGGAAGAGCACCGGGCCGGGTTTGCGGGCGATGCGCTTGAGGCGGGCGAACTGCTCGATCTCCAGGAAGTCGGCGTCGTCGCCACCGGGACCGGACTCGACGGCGCCGCCGTGCCGTCCGGCGGAGGACACCTCGGCGTCGGAGCTGCCGAAGAGGTTGCCGGCGACCTGTTCCACGGTGGCGCGCACGGTCGCGCCGGGCGGCGGGAACAGGGGCCGCAGTTCGCCCTTGTCGACCTGCGGGCGGCCACGCCTGCGGCGCCCGGCGATGATCCGTTCGGGCCGTAGCAGGGTGCCCAGCAGGCCGCGGATCTCGTCGACGGCCTGTCCGGGGACCTTGCCGACGAGGTAGGCGACGGTCCTGAGGAGGGTGCCGAGCACGAGCCGCAGCAGGACCCAGGGCAGCACGGCCGTGCGGGCGTTGACGAGCAGGGCGTAGACGGCGCCCGCCTTGTCGACCTTGTGCGGGGAGGCGGCGGTGCGGCCCACGCAGTCGACGGCGCGGCGCTCGCGGGAGGCGGCCTCTGCGTGCCGTACGACGGCTTCCGGGGCGATGAGGACTCTGTGGCCGGCGGCGTGCGCCCGCCAGCACAGGTCGACGTCGTCGCGCATCAGGGGCAGCCGCTTGTCGAAGCCGCCGAGCTGCTCGAAGACGTCGCGCCGGACGAGCATGCCGGCGGTGGACACCGACAGCACGGGCCCGACGTGGTCGTGCTGTCCCTGGTCCTGTTCCCTGCGGTCCAGGCCGGTCCAGCGGCGGCCGGAGTTGGCGATGCTGACGCCTACCTCGAGCAGCTGGCGGCGGTCGTACCAGCCGCGCAGCTTGGGGCCGACGACGGCCACGTCGTCGCGGCCGAGCTCCAGTTCGTTGTCGACCACCCGCAGCAGCTGGGCGAGGGCGTCGGGTTCGGGGGCGCTGTCGTCGTGCAGCAGCCACAGCCACTGGACCGGCTCGCCGTGCGGGAGGTCGGGCAGGTCGTAGGCGTCGTCGCGCCACGAGCGCGTGACCGGGTCCCAGCCGCTGGGGCGCTTGAGGTACGGCAGCTCGTCCGGGGTGAGGACGGGCGCGGAGCGGACCGCCTCCTCGACGGCCTGGCCGAAGCCGGTACGGCGGGCCAGGTGCAGCACGCGGTCGGCGCCGAGGGCCTCGGTGACCAGCTGGGCGGAGGCGTCCGCGCTGCCGGTGTCGGCGGCCACGGCGTCCTGGACGGGGCGCTCCTGGCCGAGCAGCCCGGCGAGCGCGTCGGGCAGCCAGCGGGCGCCGTCGTGGGAGACGAGCACCGCTGTGACGACATGGCGCGGGAACTCAGGCATGGCAGCGGTTGCTTGGTGGGCTGCCGTATGGCTGTGCACGGACATCGAGGTACGGGCCCCGGTTCGGTGGACTGCGGTGGACGCCCGCGCCCCCTGGGGGTGGCGAGGCGTCTCGGACGAGCGACCACACTATCGGCTGGGCATGACGGCGGCCCGCCGCCTGTGGATAACCCACCCGCGACGGGCCGTTCACGCCGTTTGCCGTCGTTTGTACCGGTACCGGGCCTGGTCCTGGTACCCGTGCCGGATCTCCGCCCGGGTCAGACCGCGGCCTTCTTCAGGCGGCGCCGCTCGCGCTCGGACAGGCCGCCCCAGATGCCGAATCGCTCGTCGTTTGAGAGGGCGTACTCGAGGCACTCGGACCGCACCTCGCATGCGAGGCAGACCTTCTTGGCCTCTCTGGTGGAGCCGCCCTTCTCGGGGAAGAAGGACTCGGGGTCGGTCTGGGCGCACAGCGCGCGCTCCTGCCAGCCGAGTTCCTCGTCCGCGTCGTCGACCAGCAGTTGCTGCACCAGCTCGGTCATGTGCGCCCCTCGTCTGTCTTCGCGTCCCCGTGGTCGTGGCCGTTACCGATTTCGGCTGAACGACACGAGTGAAATTACAAGTGTGCCGCTCCGGGAGAGTCAAGCCGAGATCTGCTATTGAGCCCGTTATTCACTCTGCGGAACCAAGGCCAAGCGGAAAGTGTTCAAATCGCCATAAACCTTGACAGGCAGACAGGGCCCGGGAGGGCCTCCCACTCCACACAGATACCTGTACGGAGAAGGACGCCCGGGAGTTCGATCGCGTTCCGACGAGGCTCGTGCGCCCGGATGGACGCCATGTGTCCCGGCAACCCGATGAACAAACCTTTCGCCTGAGGAATGAACCGGATGAGGTGAAACATGTCCCACATTCCGGGCGCCGAGTTGACATGCGAGGTGTGAACCGCTGTCCTTGTGGGCATGCTGGCGCACTTGGCACTCACCTCGACCCGCCCCGCCGGGTCCCACGGTGCTGCCCGCGCCCGCTGTAGCTGTTGCTGCTGTCCCAGCTGTTGAGCCTTTCGCACCGCTCCGGCTGCTCCCGCAGTTCCCCCGACCGAGTCCTTCTCGACTCGGCTGCGTTGTCTTCTCCCTGGCCCCACTCTTCCGCCGAGGACCCACCGCACCCCCATGAACAGCGACAACGACCTCCAGATCGCCGGCGACATCCTCGAAGTCCCGCACCTGCTCCAGGCCCCGCGCGAGCACCCGGCCACCGTCGCCGAGTTCGTCGGCCTGGCCCGTGACATCGCCGCCGACCGCTCCCAGTGGGCGCACCTCGTCCAGTACGACGCCACGAGCCGCTGGTACCACCGGCTGCGCACCGGCCCGGGCTACGAGGTGTGGCTGCTGTCCTGGGTGCCCGGTCAGGGCACCGGCCTGCACGACCACGGCCGCTCCTCCGGTGTGCTGACCGTCCTGGAGGGCACGCTGACCGAGCGGACCGAGCGGGACACGCGCGCGCTGGGGGAGGGGGCCCAGCGGGTCTTCGCGCCGGGGTACGCGCACGAGGTCGTCAACGACGCCCTGGAGCCGGCGGTCAGCCTGCACGTCTACTACCCGGGCCTGACCGAGATGCCCATGCACACCTCCCCGCACTGCGAGGGACGGACCGAGCCGCGTCCGGTGACTGCCTGACGCGTTGTCGTACCCGCCTGCAAGACTGCTTCCATGCGCATTGTGGTTCTGGCAGGCGGCATCGGTGGTGCCCGGTTCCTGCGCGGTCTGAAGCAGGCCGTGCCGGACGCGGACGTCACGGTCATCGGCAACACCGGGGACGACATCCACCTCTTCGGGCTGAAGGTCTGCCCGGACCTCGACACGGTGATGTACACGCTCGGCGGCGGCATCAACGAGGAGCAGGGCTGGGGGCGGGAGGACGAGACCTTCCACCTCAAGGAGGAGCTCGCGGCGTACGGGATCGGACCCGAGTGGTTCGGGCTCGGCGACCGGGACTTCGCCACGCACATCGTGCGGACACAGATGCTGGGCGCCGGATATCCGCTGAGCGCGGTGACCGAGGCGCTGTGCGACCGCTGGAAGCCGGGCGTCCGGCTGATCCCGATGACCGACGACCGCGTGGAGACGCATGTGGCGGTCGAGGTGGACGGCGAGCGCAAGGCGGTCCATTTCCAGGAGTACTGGGTGCGGCTGCGGGCCTCGGTCCCGGCGGAGGCGGTCGTGCCGGTCGGCGCCGAGCAGTCCAAGCCGGCGCCGGGTGTGCTGGAGGCCATCGCGGAGGCGGACGTCGTGCTGTTCCCGCCGTCCAACCCGGTCGTGTCCATCGGCACGATCCTCGCCGTGCCCGGCGTCCGGGAGGCGATCGCCGACGCCGGTGTGCCGGTGGTGGGCCTGTCCCCCATCGTCGGGGACGCGCCCGTGCGCGGGATGGCCGACAAGGTGCTCGCGGCGGTCGGCGTCGAGTCCACGGCCGCGGCGGTGGCCGAACACTACGGCTCCGGCCTGCTCGACGGCTGGCTGGTGGACACCGTGGACGCGGGCACGGCCGACCGCGTCGAGGCGGCCGGCATCCGCTGCCGGGCCGTACCGCTGATGATGACGGACGTCGACGCGGCCGCGCGGATGGCCCAGGAGGCGCTGGCGCTGGCGGAGGAGGTGCGGCGGGCGTGAGCGGCGAAGTGTCCCCGCGGCCGGACGACGGTGCCGTGCCCGGGTACCGGGTCTGGGCCGTCGCCGGGATCCCGGAGGTGCAGCGGGGCGACGACCTCGCCAAGGTGATCGCCGGTGCCGCACCGGAGCTGACCGACGGGGACGTGCTGCTCGTCACCTCGAAGATCGTGTCCAAGGCGGAGGGCCGGATCGTCGTGGCCACCGACCGGGAGGCCGCGATCGATACCGAGACCGTGCGGGTGGTGGCGCGGCGCGGCCCGCTGCGGATCGTCGAGAACCGGCAGGGCCTGGTCATGGCGGCCGCCGGGGTCGACGCCTCCAACACCCCCTCCGGCACCGTGCTGCTGCTGCCCGAGGACCCGGACGCGTCCGCGCGGGCCATCCGGGACGGGCTGCGGGAGGCCCTCGGCGTCAACATCGGGGTCCTCGTCACCGACACCTTCGGGCGACCCTGGCGCGCGGGGCTCACGGACGTCGCGATCGGCGCCGCGGGCGTGCGCGTGCTGGACGACCTGCGCGGGGACACGGACGCGCACGGCAATCCGCTCTCCGCCACCGTCGTCGCCACGGCGGACGAACTGGCCGCCGCCGGTGACCTGGTCAAGGGCAAGGCCGCCGGGCTGCCCGTCGCCGTGGTGCGCGGGCTTGCGCACACCGTGGCCGAGGACCACGGCACGGGGGCGCGGGCCATGGTGCGCGAGGCACGCGACGACATGTTCCGGCTGGGCACCTCCGAGGCGGTCCGGGAGGCGGTGACCCAGCGGCGTACGGTACGGGCCTTCACCGACGAGCCGGTCGACCCCGGGGCCGTACGGCGGGCGGTGGCCGCGGCGGTGACCGCGCCGGCGCCGCACCACACGACGCCGTGGCGGTTCGTGCTGCTGGAGTCGGAGGCCTCGCGCACGCGGCTGCTCGATGCCATGCGCGATGCCTGGATCGCCGACCTGCGGCGGGACGGAAAGACCGAGGAGTCCATCGCCAAGCGGGTGCGGCGCGGTGACGTGCTGCGCAAGGCGCCGTATCTCGTGGTGCCGTGTCTCGTCATGGACGGCTCGCACACCTACGGGGACGCGCGGCGGGACGGTGCCGAGCGGGAGATGTTCGTCGTCGCCACCGGAGCCGGGGTGCAGAACTTCCTGATCGCGCTGGCCGGCGAGCGGCTGGGGTCGGCCTGGGTGTCGTCGACGATGTTCTGCCGGGACGTGGTGCGCGAGGTGCTGGACCTGCCCGCGGACTGGGACCCGATGGGGGCGGTGGCGGTCGGCCACCCGGCCGAGGAGCCACGGCCCCGGCCGGACCGGGAGGCGGGGGCGTTCATAGAGGTGCGCTGACCGGTCTCCTATCGGTCTCCTCAGGACCGCCTACCCTCGTAAGACAGCTCCGGCAGCCCAGGGATCCCATTCGTGGCAGGACGTTTCGCTCCGCGGCCCACGCGTACGACCGTGCGAGGTGGGCATGTCGCCGTGCCCGCCGGGGTCCCCCGGCAGTCCACCGGGCCGGGGCGGGTGCGGACGTGGGTGCCGGACGGGCCGCTCGATCTCGGGCTGGTGCTCGGGCCGCTGAGGCGCGGACCCGGGGATCCGACGTTCCGGGCGACGCCGGACGGGTCCGTGTGGCGGGCCAGCCGGACGCCCGCCGGGCCGGGGACACTGCGGGTGTCGGCGTACGGCGGTGAGGTGCGCGGCGAGGCATGGGGGCCGGGGGCCGACTGGCTGCTTGAGCAGTTGCCGGAGCTGCTCGGTGCCGCCGACGATCCCTCCGCGTTCGCGCCCCGGCACCGCGTGGTGGCGATGGCCCGGCACCGGCGGCCGGGGTTGCGTCTGACGCGGACCGGGCTGGTGCTGGAGTCGTTGATTCCGTCGGTCCTGGAGCAGAAGGTCACGACCGTCGAGGCGTACCGGGCGTGGCGGTTGCTGGTACGGAAGTTCGGGGAGCCGGCGCCGGGGCCCGCGCCCGGGCGGATGTACGTGATGCCGGAGCCGCGGGCGTGGGCGCTGATCCCCTCCTGGGAGTGGCACCGGGCCGGGGTCGACAACAAGCGTGCGTCGACGATCCTGCGGGCCGTACGGCTCGCCGCCCGGCTGGAGGAGGCGGTCGGGATGCCGCCCGAGGCCGCACAGACGCGGCTGGAGGTCGTGCCGGGGATCGGGCCGTGGACATCGGCGGAGACCGTACAGCGCAGTCATGGGGCGGCCGACGCGGTGACGGTCGGGGATCTGCACCTGCCCGGAATCATCGGGTGGGCGCTGGCCGGGGACCGGACCGCGGACGACACCGTGATGCTGGAGCTGCTGGAACCCTACGCGGGACAGCGGCACCGAGCGGCCCGGCTGATCCTGCTGAGCGGACGAGTGCCGCCGCGCAGGGCTCCACGGATGCCTGTCGGGGACATCGGCCGGCTGTGAGGTCGGCCGGCGGCTGCGCAGACCCCTCCCCCGCGCCCCGTGCCCGCTACTGGTCCGAGGAGAATCGCACCGCTCCCGCCGGAATGCGTGCGTCGCACCACACCCGTACGCCCTCCCGGAGTTCGTTGTCGGCTCCGACGACCGCGCCGTCGCCGATCACCGTGCCGGTGAGGACGGAGCGTTCGCCGACGCGGGCGCGGGTGCCGATGAGGGAGTCGGTGACGACGGCGCCGGGTTCGATGACGGCCCCCGGCAGGATGGTGCTGCCGAAGACCCGGGCCCCCTCGGCGACGAAGGCACCCTCGCCCACCACCGTGCCGCCGGTCAGCTTGGCGTCGGGCGCGACCGTGGCCGTGGGCAGGATCAGGCGGTCGCCGCAGCGGCCGGGGACGGCGGGGGAAGGGGCCCGGCCCAGGACCAGGTCGGCCGAGCCGCGGACGAAGGCCGCGGGCGTGCCGAGGTCGAGCCAGTACGTCGAGTCCACCATGCCCTGGAGGTGGGCCCCGGCGGCCAGCAGGCCGGGGAACGTCTCGCGCTCCACGGACACCGGGCGGCCCGCCGGGATGGCGTCGATGATCGAGCGGCGGAAGACGTACGCCCCGGCGTTGATCTGGTCGGTGACGATCTCCTCGGGGGTCTGCGGCTTCTCCAGGAAGGCGAGCACGCGGCCGGTGTCGTCGGTGGGGACCAGGCCGTAGGCGCGGGGATCGGTCACCTTGGTGAGGTGCAGGGACACGTCCGCCGACGTCTCCTCGTGGGTACGCACCAGCGCCCTGATGTCCAGCCCGGTGAGGATGTCGCCGTTGAAGATCAGCACCGGCTCGTCGGGGCCGGAGTGCAGCCGGGAGGCCACGTTGCGGATGGCTCCGCCCGTGCCGAGGGGCTCCTGCTCGGTGACGTACTCGATGTGCAGGCCCAGCGCGGTGCCGTCGCCGAAGTACGGCTCGAAGACCTCGGCCAGGTAGCTCGTCGCGAGCACGATGTGCTCCACGCCCGCCGCTCTGGCCCGGGCCAGCTGGTGGGTGAGGAACGGGACCCCGGCCGCCGGGACCATGGGCTTGGGGGTGTGCACCGTGAGCGGGCGCAGCCGGGTGCCTTTGCCGCCGACCAGGAGGATCGCTTCTGTCACCTGTCGTCTCTGCTTCCTGCCGGGACCGGCCGAACTGTGTTTCGACCGGCCAGTGTATGCAGACCGCTGTACGCAGACCGTGCGACGGTGCCCCCTCGTCAGCGACCCCGTCAGCGCCCCTGGTAGCGCGCCGCGGTGGAACGGGCCGAGCCGAGCTTGGCGTAGAGCCGCTTGCCCGGACAATCTGTCGAGTATCCGTCCCGATGCCCGGAGATCACGTTCAGTCGTACGTTCTTCCCCTTTGGGTACAGATTGCCACCGCCCGACTTCAGATATGTCTTGCCGCGCGGATCGGCGCCGTAGAGCCCGAGCTTCCACGCGGTGAGCTTGGCGATGGCCTTCACCGCGGCGGAGGACGGCTTGGTCTTGCCGTAGCTGCCGATCACGGCGATGCCCATGCTGCCCGCGTTGAAGCCGAGGGTGTGTGCGCCGCGGACCGCCTTCGACACTCCCCCGGCGCGGCCCTCGTAGATGGTGCCGCACTTGTCGATGAGGAAGTTGTAGCCGATGTCACGCCAGCCCATGCTGCGGACGTGGTAGCGGTAGATGCTGCGGATGACGGACGGGGCCTGGGAGCAGCGGTAGTTGTTGCCGGAGGCGGTGTGGTGGACGAACGCCGCCTTGATCTTCTGCGTGTAGACGAAGCCCTTCTCGCGCAGCGATTCGTCCGCGCGCCAGCCGCGCCTGGTCACGATGCGCGGGCGCGGCCCGATGTGCGGCTTGCTGCGCTGGGCCTGGGTCAGCTGGTCGCCGCGCAGGGCGAGTAGCTGCATCTCGGTGTCCGCCCTGCTGAGGGCCGGGATCTCGGTGGCGGCGAAGGGGGCGAGGTCGGTGTTGACGGCGGAGGCGGCGGCCTCGGCCTCCGGGAGGGTGCCGGTGCTCGGGGCTTGGGCCGGGGGCCCGGCGGGTGGCGGCTCGTCACCGGGGTCGACGAGTTCCAGGCGCAGACCGGCGGGGAGGGACGCGCGGGCGGCACCGGCGGCCCGGCCTCCGTCGCCGGCTCTCGCAGCGCCCTCGGCCCCCTCGTCCCCCTTCGTCCCGTCGTCCGCCCGCACGCGTACGTCCACCCCGTCCGAATCCCCCACCCACAGCGGCGCGGTGGCGCCGCGCACCTGGCCGGAGGCGCTTTCCGGCGTGTCCGGGTCGGCGCCGTGGTCGGCGTTGTGGGTCTCGACGTCCTGCCAGCCGGACCAGCTGCCGGTGCCGGCGGCCCGGGCCCGGACCTGGACGCGACCGTGGAGTTCGGTGCCGGGGTCGTCCCAGACGACCCCGACGAGCGAGAAGTGCCGTACGTGGTCGCGGTGCAGGCCCTGTTCGGAGGCGGCACCTCGGGCGCGGTCCCGGATGAGGGGCGCCAGGGGCAGGGACTGGGTGCTGCCGGGGACCGCGGATGCGGCGGCACGCCCCCCGACGGCACGCTCCCCGGCAGGACTCGTGGGAGCGGCTGTCGCGGGCACGGTCAGCGGCAGGGCGAGGGCGGCGGCGCAGGTGACACCGACCGAGGAGACACCGATCGAAGAAGTGAGGAATCCACGCATGCCCCTGATCTTGGACATAGTCATATAAATCTGTCCATCGGGGAACTGACGGACCGTCGGTTGGGGTTCCGCCGAACCGGTGGCCCCGCCGCGCGGTGCCGGGCCGGGCCGCCGCGTACGCTTACACGGGTGAACGCCACCGATCGCACCCCCGCCGACCTGCTGCGATCCGCGCTCGCCGCGGATCCCGGACGTCCCCTGGTGACCTTCTACGACGACGCCACGGGCGAACGCGTCGAACTGTCCGTGGCCACCTTCGCCAATTGGGTGGCCAAGACCGCCAACCTCCTCCAGGGCGACCTCGCCGCCGGCCCCGGCGACCGGGTCGCGCTGCTGCTGCCCGCGCACTGGCAGACGGCCGTGTGGCTGCTGGCCTGCTCGTCGGTCGGCGTGATCGCGGACGTGGCCGGTGACCCGGCGGCGGCCGACGTCGTCGTCAGCGGACCGGACTCACTGGACGCCGCACGGGCGTGCCGCGGTGAGCGGGTCGCGCTCGCGCTGCGGCCGCTCGGCGGACGGTTCCCGCAGCCCCCGGAGGGCTTCGCCGACTACGCCGTGGAAGTCCCGAGCCAGGGCGACCGGTTCGCACCGTTCTCGCCGGTCGACCCCGAGGAGCCGGCGCTGATCGTCGCGGGGGCGGAGCTGACGGGTGCCGAGGTGGTGGAGCGGGCGGTCCGGGAGGCTCCGGCGCTGGATCTCGCGGGGCCCGGGTCCCGGCTGCTGTCCGCGCTGCCGTACGACACCTGGGAAGGGCTGAGCGCGGGGCTGTACGCGCCGCTGGCCACCGGGGGCTCCGTGGTGCTGTGCCGGCACCTGGAGCGGCTGGACGAGGAGGCTCTGGCCAAGCGGATCGAGAGTGAGCGGGTGACCGCCGCCCGCCACTGAGGGGGCCGCGCGGCATTCACCCGTTCGGAGCAACAACAAGCCCCCCTGGCCTCCCCCGCGCGTCATGGTCGTAAGAACCAGGACATGACGCTCGTACGCCATGAGGGGGTGGCTCGCCGTGACCGACACCGCAGGCACGCCCTCCGGACCGGCCCCGGGTTCCGGCGCCGCCGCCACCGGCGAGGGACTCGTACGACGGCGTCGGCGGCGGTGGGTGAAGGCGATGGCCCTGGGGGCCGGGGTCCTCGTGGTGGCGGCGGCCGGGGGCGGCTGGGCGGTGTACGCGAAGCTGAGCGCCAACATCACGCCCGACGAGGCGGCCGCGGCCGAGCTCGCCCGGTACGAGCGGGAGCGGCCCACGGCGCTGGTGCGCGACGCGCAGAACATCCTGCTGATCGGGTCGGACACGCGCGCGGGGGCCGGCAACGACGAGTACGGGCGGGATCTGGGCAGCGAGCGCTCCGACACCACGATCCTGCTGCATCTGGGCGCCGACCGGCGCAGCGCCACCGCCGTGTCCCTGCCCCGCGATCTGATGGTGGACGTGCCGGGCTGCCGGCGGGCGGACGGCGGCCGCAGCGAGCCGACGTTCGCGATGTTCAACTACGCCTTCGAGATAGGCGGTTCGGCCTGCACCATCCGGACCGTGGAGAAGCTGACGGGCATCCGGATCGACCACCACGTCGTCGTCGACTTCAGCGGCTTCAAGGACATGGTCGACGCCGTGGACGGCGTGGAGGTGTGCCTGAAGGAGCCCATCCGCGACAAGGACGCCAAGCTGCGGCTGCCCGCGGGCAGGGTGACGCTCGACGGGGAGCAGGCGCTCGGTTATGTGCGGGCCCGCAAGTCCCTGGGCGACGGCAGCGACACCGACCGGATGGACCGGCAGCAGCGGTTCCTCGGGGCGCTCGTCAACAAGGTGCGCAGCGACGACGTCCTGCTGAACCCGGTGAAGCTCTATCCGGTGCTGGACGCGGCGACCTCCGCACTCACCACCGATCCGGAACTGGCGAGTCTGCGCGGCCTTTACCAACTGGTGCGCGGTTTGAGGGACATCCCCACCGAACAAGTGCGTTTTCTGACTGTTCCGAGGGAGTCGTACGTTTACAACTCCAACCATGATCAGCTGGTGGAACCCGAAGCCGAGAAACTCTTCGCGCGGTTGCGGGCGGACCGACCGGTGGAGGTCACACCGAAAGCCACACCGGATTCTCACAACGCCGGCCGCCCCGGCGAGGACCGAAGCGCCCCCTCCCCCACCCCGACCTTCCGCGGGAACACCGCGGCCGAAGACACCTGCGAGTAAAACGAGCACCAAAGCCGAACTTCCGCTCACGGGAATGAGCCGTATTGCCCTGTTGTATGAAGGTGGAATTTGTCACGGGCGTCCCCGGACGCTGAACTGGGCGGATAGTGTGAGCGATCCGGTGCACCCGGCCGCAAGGTCCGTCCTGGGGTCGTGCACTGACTGACCGAGACCCGAGCGCCTTGTGGGGGGAAGGCGCCGCGTGGCCCCGACGGAGGATTCAGACAACCGTGGACGCGCAAGGCCGTGGGCGGGCGGACAACATCGATCCCGCAGACCAGTGGGTGCTCAATCCGAACACCGGCGAATACGAACTGCGACTGAGTCCTTCCGCAGCGCAGTCGACGGTACCGGGACCGCGTAGATCCGCGTCCCCCCGAGGCGGCGGAGGCGGCGGTGGAACCGCGGCGCAGGCGCGCGGCCGGACCGCGGCGGCGCCGGGCCGTGGTGGTGCGGGCCGTGGTGGTGCGGGCCGTGGCGCTCCGGACGGCGTCACCCAGGACACCCTCGTGTCGGGGGTACCCGGTCCGCGCCGGCGCCGGGGAGGCCCCCCCGAGCCGCCGCCGGGGCGCCGCAACCGGCGGCCGGTGAAGAAGAAGTCGAAGGCGAAGAAGATACTGCTGTGGACCGGTGGGTCCATGGCCTTCGTGCTGGTCGCCGTGTCGGCCGCCGGCTACCTCTACATCAAGCACCTGAACGACAACATCACTTCGGTGTCCGACGACGGCGCGAGCACAGGTGGCTTCCGCAAGGACGAGGCGATCAACATCCTGCTGATCGGCACCGACAAGCGCACCGGCAAGGGCAACGAGGGCTACGGTGACGCGGGCAGCGTCGGTCACGCCGACACCAACATCCTGCTGCACGTCTCCAAGGACCGGACGAACGCCACCGCGCTGAGCATTCCGCGCGACCTGATCGTGAACGTCCCCGACTGCCCGACGACTCAGGAAGACGGCTCCAAGAAGGTCATCCCGGGCACGGACAACGTCCGCTTCAACACCAGCCTCGGCCAGGACGGACGTACGCCGAGCTGCACCATGCGCGCGGTCACCGAGCTGACCGGGATCACCCCGGACGACTTCATGGTCGCCGACTTCAACGCGGTCAAGACGCTGACCACGGCGGTCGGCGGTGTCGATGTCTGCCTGGGCAAGGACATCAACGACACGGACTCGCACCTGAAGCTGTCGAAGGGCACGCACAACATCTCGGGCGAGCAGGCGCTGGCGTTCGTGCGTACCCGGCATTCCGTCGGCTTCGGCGGTGACCTGAGCCGGATCGGGCTGCAACAGCAGTTCCTCAGCGCGCTGATGCGCAAACTGAGTTCCAACTCGACACTCAGCAGCCCGACGAAGATGCTGAAGCTGGCCGAGGCCGGCACCAAGGCGCTGACCGTGGACGACAAGCTGGACAGCATCGGCAAGCTCAAAGACCTGGGTCTGGAACTGGGCAAGCTCAACCCGAAGAACCTGACCTTCACCACGGTGCCCGTCGTGGACAACCCGGCCGAGAAGGTCAAGACGACCGTCGTGCTCAACAACTCGACGGCTCCCGCGGTCTTCGACGCGATCAAGAACGACGTGTCCTTCAGCGACGTGAAGAAGAAGCAGAAGGCGGCCAAGGACGCGCAGGCCGCCCGCCTCAAGGGCACCAAGGCCGCCGCCTCCGAAGTGCGGGTGCGCATCACGAACGGCGGAGCGCCGTCCGGCAGTGCGCAGTCGGTCCTCAACTGGCTCCAGAACGACGAGGGCGTGACGAAGTCGGAGAACGCCGGCAACGCCCCCGCCGCGCTGAGCAAGACCACGCTCGAGTACGGGCCCGACCAGGCGGCCCAGGCCCGCAGGCTGGCGGCCATCATGGGGCTTTCCGGATCCGCCCTGAAGCCCGGCAAGAGCGTCACCAACTCCCAGGGCCTGCCCGCGATGACGCTCACCCTGGGCAAGGACTTCAAGGGTGCGGGCGTCTCCCTCACCACTCCGACGAAGGCGCCGAAGGTCGACAAGTCCACGGCGGACAAGGTGCAGTGCGCTTCATAAGTCACTGAATTCTGGCGGCGGTTGACCGGTGAGTTGACCGAAGGGGCCTGTTCTGCGTCTAACACGGCGCAGGACAGGCCCTTTTCATGGCGCCAGGGTGGGGAGACGGGAAGTGACGCAGCACCGCGTGCAGGGGGAAAATCGGACGCCGCGCGGCATCCGGCACCGTACGGCGAAGGAGAGCGAGGGCGGCGGCGCGGACGGCGGCAGCCGCCGCGGCAGACGGCGGCCCCGGCGGGGGCACCGCGTTCTGAGATGGTCCGCGGCGACGGTGACGCTCCTGATACTCGGCACGGCCTGCGCCGGATACCTCTATTACGAGCATCTCAACGGCAACATCCAGAAGGGTGAGCGCAGCAGCGGCGACTCCAAGGCCAAGAAGGCCGCGCCGAACGCCGACGGACAGACGCCGGTCAACATCCTGCTCATCGGCTCCGACAGCCGTAACACCGCGGAGGACCTGAAGCTCGGCGGGCACCGGGAGAGCGTCGGCAGCCCACCGCTGGCCGACGTGCAGATGCTCATCCACCTCTCGGCGGACCGCAAGAGCGCCGCCATGGTGAGCATCCCGCGCGACACACGCGTCGACATCCCGAAGTGCAAGGACCCCAAGACCCATCACGAGTATCCGGCGACCAACGACATCATCAACACCACCCTGGCCCGGGGCGGGGCCGGCTGCACGCTGGCCACCTGGCAGAACCTCACCGGGGTCTACATCGACCACTGGATGATGATCGACTTCGCGGGCGTGGTGAGGATGGCGGACGCCATCGGGGGCGTCGAGGTCTGCGTGAAGCAGAACGTCTGGGACCACTCGACACCGGCCCAGCGCGGCGGCTCCGGGCTGAAGATGAAGGCCGGGACGCACAAGGTCTACCACGAGCAGGCCCTGCAGTGGCTGCGCACGCGGCACGCCTGGGGCAGCGACGTGATGCGGTCCCGCGCCCAGCACATGTACCTGAACTCGATGATCCGCACACTGAAGCAGCAGAACGTGTTCACCGACAGCGGCCGGCTGATGGACCTGGCCGAGGCGGCCACGAAGTCCCTGAAGGTCTCCGAGGAGATCGGCACGGTCAAGAAGCTGTACGACCTGGGCATGGAGCTGAAGTCGGTGCCGACGAACCGCATCACGTCGATGACGATGCCGCGCGTCGAGGACCCGCAGAACAGTGAGCACGTCGTGCCGGACACGGCCAACGCCGAGCAGATGTGGCGCATGCTCCGCGACGACGTGCCCTTCGACGACAAGGGCAAGGCCGCGGCGGCGAAGCAGACCACGGACGACAAGCAGGCCACCAAAGCCCCCTCCACCTCGGACGACGGCATCGGCGTCGTGGTGCGCAACGCCACCCGGTCCGCGACCCTCGGCCCCGTCGGCGGCCGCGCCGGCGCGATCGCCCAGGAACTCGTGCGGAAGGGCTTCACGAAGGCCGCCATGGACGGCACGGCCGGGCTGTCCGAGAACAGGACCGTCGTGCGCTACCCGAGCGCCGCTCTGGAGGGCGACGCACAGCGTGTCGCGCGGTCGCTCGGCATTCCGCTGTCCTCGGTGCGGAAGTCGAGTGACGTCACCGGGGTCACGGTGGTCGTCGGCGCCGACTGGCGGACCGGCACTTCCTATCCGAAGCAGTCCAAGCCGAAAGCCGGGGAGCTGCCCGGCAATTCCGACGCCATCAACGCCTCGGAAAGCGGTAAGTGCATGGACGTGTACGCGCCGTACCGCTTCTAGAGCAGGGGGTTCGCACTTACCCCCGAGACCGCACAGCGCACTCCTAACTGGCTGCAGAATGATGTGGCGCGCTCAAGTCCGAAGGGATCGGGCGAAATTGGGCGCGCGGTCCGCCGCGGACAACGTGGGTGCCCTTTGGGGGGTAACCCAATGAGCCTCTCGTGCGTCTGACTAGGGGCAAGGGCGTGCCCGGTGAGGGCGCAGGGTGGGAGGGGCAGGGAGTTGGCGCGGAGCAGCATGAGCGGGGAGGTTCCCGCGGTCGGGGACACGATGTCCCTCACACCGCAGGGAGGCGAGGCGCCGGCCGGGCACGGCCGGCGCGGCGGGGGGCGCCGGAGCGGTGGGGGCAGCGGGGGCGGCAAGAGCGGTACACAGGAGAACGCGCCGCACCGCAGACGGCGTGCCCTGCGCTGGTCGGCGACGGTGCTGGCGGTGGTCATAATCGGCACGGCCGGCGCCGGATACCTCTACTACCAGCACCTCAACGCCAACATCAAGAAGGACCCCCTGAACATCGGCGACGCCAAGGACAGGGCGGCCGAGTCCAAGGCGAACGCGGCCGGCCAGACGCCGCTGAACATCCTGCTGATCGGGTCGGACGGGCGGAACAACAAAGAGGACCAGAAGCTCGGCGGCGCGAAGGACACCTTCAACACCGCGCCCCGTGCCGACGTCCAGATGCTGCTGCACCTCTCGGCGGACCGCAGCAACATGTCGGTGGTCAGCATGCCGCGCGACACGCTCGTGAACATCCCCAAGTGCACGGACCCCAAGAACAACAAGGTCTACGGGGCCCTCACCACGCACATCACCAACGACTCGCTGGGCCGCGGCGGCCCCGGCTGCACGGTGGCGACCTGGGAGAAGCTGACCGACATCCACATCGACCACTTCATGATGATCGACTTCTCCGGTGTGGTGTCGATGGCCGACGCCATCGGCGGCGTACCGGTGTGCGTGGACGCCAACATCCACTCCAAGGACAGCAGCGGCCACGGCTCGGGCCTGAAGCTGAAGAAGGGCACCACGGACGTCAAGGGCGTCCAGGCCCTCCAGTGGCTGCGCACACGGTACGGCTTCGAGGACAACACCGACATCGCCCGCGCCAAGGCCCAGCACCAGTACATGAACGCGATGGTCCGCCAGCTGCGCGAGAACGCCACGCTCAGCAACCCGGGCAAGCTGAAGGACCTCGCCGAGACCGCCACCACGGCACTCACGGTCGACAACGGGCTCGGCACGGTCAAGAAGCTGTACGACCTGAGCAAGGAGCTCAAGAAGGTCCCCACCAAGCGCATCACCATGACGACGATGCCGTGGGAGTACGAGTCGCCCACCAGTGGCCGGGTGGTGCCCAAGCCGGGTGACGCGGAGAAGCTGTTCCGGCTGGTCCGCGACGACATCGCCCTGGACGGCAAGGGCAAGAAGAAGTCCACCACACCTAAGACGAGTTCGGACCCGGCCGCGGCCGACGACAAGATCGCCGTACAGGTGCAGAACGGCACGGGGTCGGACACGGAGGCCGCGGTCTCCGGAAGGGCGAACACGATCGCCCAGCTCCTCGTCGGCAAGGGCTTCACACAGGCGGTGTCGGACCGTTCGGCGGCCCCGAGCCAGGCCAAGACGGTGATCCGCTATCCCAGCGCGGACCTGGAGGGGGACGCCCAGCGGGTGGCCAAGGCGCTCGGCATCCCGGTATCCGCGGTGAAGAAGTCCACGGACGTCTCCGGGGTCACCCTGGTCGTCGGCGCCGACTGGCGCACGGGCACCAAGTACACCGCGCCGAAGGAGGACGACTCCACCCCGGACTCGGCGCAGGTGATCAACGGCGCGGACAAGAAGCAGTGCATGCACGTCAACCCGAGCTACACCTGGTAGCCCGGGCCGGCGAGCGCCTCGCGCGCGGACTCAGTCGGTGGCGAGCACCGCGGGCCGGCGCGAGGCGATGACCTTTTTCGCGAGGGAACGGGGGCTGGTCAGGAAGCCCCAGCCCCAGGACATGTGCATGGTGGCCAGGGCCACGGGAATCCGCAGCCGCGCCTTGAGGGGCAGGCCCTTGCCCGCGGGCACCGACCCGGCGGCGATCGCCGCGAGGTAGCCGCCGGGGATCAGGAAACCCCAGGGGGTCAGGGCCGCCCCCACCACGATCCCCGCCGCGATCGCGCACACCGCCGCCGGCGGGGCGAGGTAGCGCAGGTTGATGGAGCCCTCGTGGTAGCGGGCGACGACGTGCCGCCAACGGCCGTAGTCCTTGTACTGCTTGGCCAGCGCCCGCACGCTCGGCCGCGGCCGGTACGACACCTTCAGCTCCGGCGAGAACCAGATCAGCCCGCCCGCCTCACGGATACGGAAGTTCAGCTCCCAGTCCTGGGCCCGGATGAACTCCTCGTTGTAGCCGCCCTGCCGCTCCAGCGCCTCCCGCCGGAAGACGCCGAGGTAGACGGTCTCGGCCGGGGCCGCCTCGCCGCCGGTGTGGAAGGCCGCGTTGCCGACGCCGATCTTCGAGGTCATCGCGGCGGCGACCGCGTGCTCCCAGTCGTTCTCACCCTCGGCGTGCATGATGCCGCCGACGTTCTGCGCGCCGGTCTGAGCCAGCAGCCGTACGGCCGTGTCGATGTAGTTCGGCGAGAGCATGCCGTGTCCGTCGACGCGGACCACGATCGGATGGCGGGAGGCCTTGATCGCGGCGTTGAGCGCGGCGGGGGTGCGGCCGGTCGGGTTCGGCACGGTGTGCACGCGGGGGTCTTCGGCGACCAGCTCGGCGGCGATCTCGTCCGTACGGTCCGCGGACGGGCCGAGGGCGATCACCACCTCCATCTCGCCTGCGTACTCCTGCGCGAGGATCGCTGTGACGGCCCCGCGCAGATGCCGCTCCTCGTTGAGGACGGGCATGATCACAGAAACGGCGGGGAGCGGCACGTCGGGGTTGGCGTTCATAGGGGCCTCACGTTACCGCGAACGGGGGAACACCCGTGCGCGCCGCCGGGTCGCTGCCGCGGGCTGGAGATCGTATGGGCCTACGGTGCTCACGTTCCCCCGTACGGCCCCGGGTCGCGGCGGTCTGTCCTGGCAGGCCCTGGGACCCGGGGGGCCCGAAGCCCCAGCGGAGGTGTCCCCATGCCCGTCACGCCGCCGAGCTCTCCGGCACGGCCCCAGCAGCGCCCGCGACCGCCCCGGCAGCCGCAGCGGGTGCCGCGGGCCCCCGCCGGACGGAAACGGCCGCGCTGGGCCATGCGGGCGGTGACCACCCTGTCGGTGGTGGTGCTCGCCTCCGCCGGGATCGGGCACGCGGTGGTCAGCAGCCTGGACGCGGGCATCGCCCGGGTCGACGCCTTCAAGGACATGAAGAACCGCCCGCGGGCCGGCCACGGCATGAACATCCTGCTGGTCGGCACCGACGGCCGGGACAAGATCGGCGAGCAGGAGCGGCGGAAGTACCGGCTGGGCGGTGCGCCCTGCCACTGCACCGACACGATCATGATCGTGCACATCTCGGACGACCGGGAGCGGGCGAGCGTGGTGAGCCTGCCGCGCGACTCCTACGCCGAGGCGCCCGCGCACGTCGACGTGGCCACCGGGCAGCGGCACGGCCCGCATCCCCTCAAGCTCAACGCGGCCTACGCGGAGGGCGGGCCGCAGCTGACCGTCCGCACGGTCGAGAACATGACCCACGTCAAGATCGACCACTACCTCGAGGTCGACTTCACCAGCTTCATGAAGACCGTGGACGTGCTGGGCGGAGTCCAGGTCTGCACCCCGCTGCCCCTGAAGGACGGCTACACCGGCCTCGACCTCCCGGCCGGCACGCACACCCTGGCCGGCGGGCAGGCCCTGCAGTACGTCCGCGCCCGGCACGTCGACGGGGCCAGCGACCTGGGCCGGATGCGGCGCCAGCAGCGCTTCCTGGCGTCGCTGGTCGAGCGGGCGACCTCGTCGGGGGTACTGCTGAACCCGATGCGCTTCCGGGACGTGACCCGGGCGGTACTGGGCTCGGTACGGGCGGACGAGGGCTTCGGCACGGACGAGCTGCTGGAGCTGGGCCGGGCGATGCGGAACTTCTCCCCCTCCTCGTCCGAGTTCACGACGGTCCCCATCGGTCAGCTGTCCTACCCGGTGAAGGGCATCGGCTCGACGCTGAAGTGGGACGGGCCCAGGGCGGAGCAGCTGTTCCAGGCCCTGCGCGACGACAAGCCGCTGGCCCCCGTGCGCCGGCCGCAGCAGGGCGAGACGGTGGCCCCGGTGGAGGTGGCCCCGCAGCAGATCCGCGTCCAGGTGCTGAACGGCACCGGCACGGTGGGCCTCGGCCGGCGGGTGGACACGGCCCTGGCCGCGACCGGCTTCGCCACCACCCACCTCCCCCTCGACGCGCCCGACCACCACGTGACCCGCACGCTGATCCTCTACGACCCCCGCTGGGACCGCTCCGCCAAGTCCCTGGCCACCGCCCTCCCCGGCAGCGAACTACGCCCGGCGAACGGCCAGGGCCCGATGCTGAAGGTGATCGCCGGAACCGACTTCAAGGCCGTACGCAAGGTGAGAGGCGAGGCAGCGAACGGCCAGGCGGAGGCAACGGTGGTACGCGGCGACGAGGCCCGGTGCTGACACCGGCACGCGCCTGACCATTCAGTCCTCGTAGCCCTCCGCCGCGCGCCTCTCGCGGAGTTCCCGGATTTCGCGGCGGCGGGCGAGGCGGTGGGTGCGGCGGATCTCGGCTTCCTGGTAGCGGCGCTTGTCGCGTTCGGTCTCGGGGAGGACCGGCGGGACGCGGCGGGGCTTGCCGTCGGCGTCGACCGCGGCGAAGACGAGGTAGGCGGAGCCGACCTGGGTGGCGGGGGCGGACTCGTTCCAGCGCTCGGCGAGGACCCGGACGCCTATCTCCATCGAGGACCGGCCGGTCCAGTTGACCTGGGCCTTCACATGAACCAGGTCACCCACGCGGACCGGCTCCAGGAAGACCATCTCGTCCATGGACGCGGTGACGGCGGGACCCCCGCTGTGCCGGCCGGCCACCGCACCCGCGGCGTCGTCGACAAGCTTCATGATCACACCGCCGTGCACCGTGCCCAGCAGGTTCGTGTCGTTGTGGGTCATGATGTGGCTGAGCGTGGTCCGGGACGCGGACGTGGGCTTGCCGGGGATGTCCGGCGTGCCCGACTCCGCTGCGGTGGCCTGGTCTGTCATGGCCCCCACCTTATGCCGGGGTGACATTCGCGGAATTTGTGTCGGGTTCGCAACAGCGGCGCCCTGATTTTCCGACAGGCCTTGTAAGACACCTGGTCGAGCCCGGCACACTGGGGCCCATGAATGATTGGCCCGAGGGATGGTCCGACGAGAACCGCGGCCCGCGCTACGGACGCGGGAGTGCCGGCGCGCAGCCTGAGGGCGCCCGTGTGATGCGACAGGTCCGGCGCGGCCCGGCGGGCCCCCCCGGCCAGGGCGGGTACGGCGCGCCCGGCCAGGCGGCCCCGCCGTACAGCTCCGGGGTCCCGCAGCAGCCGTCGTACGTCGACGGCCAGGGACACGGCGACGGTTACGGCGAGTACGACAGCGGCTACAACACGGGCCAGGTCTACGGCTCGCCCGGCGGCGGCCCCGGCGGCCCTTTGGGCACGCCCGACCGCGGCCCGCGTCCCGCGCCGAACTGGCGGCGCCGCATCAAGTGGACCGCGATCACACTGGCCACCGTGCTGATCGTCACCTCGGTGGCGACCTACTTCTGGGCCGACTCCAAGCTCCACCGCGACGTCGACCTGTCGAAGGTCATCGACCGGCCGGAGGCGGGCAAGGGGACCAACTACCTGATCGTCGGCTCCGACAGCCGCAAGGGCATGACGTCCGAGGACAAGAAGAAGCTGCACACCGGCTCCGCCCAGGGCCAGCGCACCGACTCGATGATGATCCTGCACGTCGGCGACAACGGCGACACGCTGGTATCGCTGCCGCGTGACTCGGACGTGGAGATCCCGACGTACGTCGGCTCCGGCTCCGGCAAGACGTACAAGGGCACCGGCCGCCACACGAAGCTGAACGCGGCCTACGCCGAGGACGGCCCGACGCTGCTCGTCCGCACCGTCGAGTACAACACCGGTCTGCACATCGACCACTACGTGGAGATCGGCTTCGCCGGCTTCGCGAAGATCGTGGACGCGGTCGGCGGTGTCGAGATCGACATCGACAAGGGCTTCAAGGACAAGTACTCGGGCGCCGACTTCAAGTCCGGCAAGCAGACGCTGAACGGCGAGCAGGCCCTGGCCTTCGTCCGTACCCGGCACGCCTTCGCCGCCTCCGACCTGCAGCGCACCAAGAACCAGCAGAAGTTCCTGTCGGCGCTCGCCCACCAGGTGGCCACCCCGTCGACGGTGCTGAACCCGTTCAAGTTCTACCCGACCATGGGTGCCGGCCTGGACTCGCTCACCGTCGACAAGGACATGAGCCTGTGGGACCTGGCCTCGATGTTCTGGGCCATGAAGGGCGTCAGCGGCGGTGACGGCACCTCGATGAACATGCCGGTCTCCGGCTCCACCGGCGGCAACCTCGTCTGGGACAAGGCGAAGGTCAAGACGCTGGTGAGCGAGCTGAAGGACGACCAGAAGGTCACGGTCGCCGGCAACTAGCGCCGCGCACCGCCGAGGGCACCCACACTCAGTGGGTGCCCTCGGTCGTCGGCTCAGGACCTGTGCTCAGGACCTGTGCTCAGGACCGGTTCACATCCTGACGCCCGCCATCGTCCGGCACATCTCCGCGCAGCGGCGACACGCCTCCGCGCAGCGCATCATCTGCTGGTCGTCCGGCATGGACATACACGCCTCGGCGCACATGTCGCAGGCCTTGGCGCACATCGCGCACATCTCCTGGGACATGGGCGAGCGCCGCATCATCATGTCGGCGCACATGCGGGTCATCTCGGAGCAGTCCATGAGCGCGCGCATGATCTGCATCTGGGCCTGGCCGCCCATGTGCATGCAGGAGCTCATGGCCTGCTCGCACATGGTGTGCGCGGCCATGCAGGCCTCGACGCAGTCCTGCATCTCCTTGCTCATCGCTCCCATGGCGGGCTGGGTTCCGGGTGCGGTCATGGCTCCTCCTCAGAGGCAGGGGTGCCCAGGGAGTGGGCTCCGTGTGCTTCCGTCCTACGCCCGACCCGCGGGTACTGCCATTCCTGCTACGGCTTTCTGCCGACTCCGCCGAAGTGGGTGACCGCGGCGGGCTCCGGTCCTTCCTCGGGGCGCCAGCGGGAGCAGGAGACGATGCCCGGTTCGAGGACCTCCACCCGGTCGAAGAGGCGGACCAGGTCGGCGCGGCCGCGCAGGGTCATGAGGGCCGAGCCCTGGCTGTTCCAGTACTCCACCGCCTGGGTCATCGCCTCGCCGTCCACCTCCGTGGTGGGGTGGGAGATCACCAGGTGGCTGCCGGAGGGTACGGCGTCCAGGAGCCGATGGACGATGGAGACCGCCTCGTCCGTGTCCATGACGAAGTTCAGGATGCCCAGCATGGTGATCGCGACCGGCCGGTCGAAGTCCAGCGTCCGCGCCGCCTCCCGAAGGATCTTCTCCGGGTCGTGCACGTCCGCCTCGATGTAGTCGGTGGCCCCCTGGGGCGTGCTGGTCAGCAGCGCGTGGGCGTGGGTCAGGACGAGGGGGTCGTTGTCGACGTACACGATCCGGGCGGCCGGGTCGACCCGCTGGGCGACCTCGTGGGTGTTGTCGGCGGTGGGCAGGCCCGTGCCGATGTCCAGGAACTGCCGTATCCCCGCCTGACCGGCCAGGTGCCGCACCGCCCGCGCGAGGAAGGCCCGGTCGGCCACGGCCGAACGGGGCAGCGCCGGCACGAAGCCGAGGATCTGCTTGCCGACCTCCTCGTCCACCGGGTAGTGGTCCTTGCCGCCCAGCCAGTAGTTCCAGATGCGGGCCGAGTGCGACACGTCGGTCCGCAGGCGGCTCATGCGTGCGACGCCTTCGTCACCGGCGGCTTGGATTTCGGGCATTTCGGGCATGACGGTCTGGTCTCCTTCGGGCGATCACCGACACGATGCGCACCAAAATAGACAGAAGGCGCCCGGCAGGGCGCCTTCTTGGGAAACCCGACAGCTCAATTGGGGCAGCTCCTCACTATGCGGACGCCACCGCAACAATCCTTGACATGCCGCTTGCGGCGGCCTCCTGCCGGTTGCACCCCAGGGCACCGTCGATGGCAAGCCGCGCTCGATCGGGAGCGTCAGGCAGCAGGTCCGCGTAGTACCGCTCCGTGAAGCTCACCGACGTATGCCCCAGCCATGCCGAGACCTCTGAGACCGGAACCCCCTGACTCAGAAGTGATGCGGCGTAGAAGTGCCGCAGGCTGTGGGACTTGAAGTGGTCGACGTCGGCCGCGACAAGTGCGGGACGCCAGATCCTCCCGTACCAGTAATACGGATAGAGCAGGCCGGTACCTGTCGCGTTGGGGAACAGCAGCCCCTCCTTGCCCCAAGTGACATGCTCCTTGAGGTGGCGGCGCAGTGCCAGAGCCACCAAGTCCGGGAGCGGCACTCGGCGCCCCTCCCCGTCCTCACGCCACTTGACGTGGCGCAGCTGCATGCTGCCGTATCGTCCCGATCCTGTATCCCGGTCACAGGTGACCTGCCGGTCGACCGTGATCAAACGGTCTGCGAAGGAGATACGGTCCCGGCCGAGCCCCATCGCCTCTCCGAGCCGCAATCCGCATCCGGCCATAAGCCACAGCATGCCCCGATACCGCGCCGGAGCAGCCGAGATGACGGAGAGCACTGTGTCGGTGCTGGGGATGTGGATCTCCGCCCGTTGGTCCCGGTGCGTCCGGGACCGGCTTACGGGCAACTTCACCGGCCTGCACGGGTTGGCATCAGCCAGCCCTTGTTCCATCGCCCAACTGAACACGGACATGAGAAGGCTGAACCGGAATCGGACGGTGGAGGGCTTGTAACAGCGGTGGTGGATCATCCACTCCACCCACTTCTCGATCTGCGCCGAGGTGATGCCCTTGATACTGGCGGTGCCGAAGAACGGCTCGACAGTCCTGGCCAACATCGTCCGGTACTGCTTGATGCTGCTGTTTTCCACCCCTCTCGTGGTGGCCCATCGTTCGAAGACCACCACAAGCGGCTCACCGCCCGGAGATCCGGCCCCGTTTCGCGACACGCGTGTCGCCCTCCTCGAGATGCCGCCTGGCTTTGTCGGTCAGGCGGTCCGCTGGTCTGCCCGGCGGTCCGTCGAGGAAGCCCATGGCACGCGCTCGCCGGATACGGCCGCTGATGGTGTTCCGGCTGAGCCCCCACGCGGTCGCCAGCCGTGTGACGGGGCTTCGGTAGCCCTGGTGCACCAAACGCACGTACTCACGGGCCATCAAGGCGTAGTCACGCTCCGTCTCGACCCGAATGAGCGCTGCCGCAGCGGTGGCTTCGTCAGCCGACCGGCCAAGGCGCGTCCTCACTGCCTTCGCCGTCCGGCGGATCTCCGCCAGGGAGATCGATCGCATGAGCTCCGCCGTGATGCCATCCGTCGCGACCGTGGCGCTCGGGTTGTCGGGTGGATCAATACGGAGACTCGTCGGGCCGTCACATGGGCCGCTGAGCATGGTCACGACGGTCAGCTTCCAGCCATGGAACTCGGCTTCGTGAACGAGCTGATCGCCGTCCAGGCGCCAGCCGTCGGGCAGGTCCTCATTTGAAGATGCTGCGATCACGGGTCGAAAGTAGCGCGGCCATGACGGTCGCCGTGCGCCGGGAAGTCCCCGGCCACACGAGAAAGATAGAACGCGGTACACGGCATCTGCCATGTACCGTGTGCTCATTAGCTGAAAAGAGTGAAGGGTGCCCGGTCGCCGGGCACCCTTCGGCCGTTAGCCCACCACCGTTACGGCAGGTTGCGCGCCATCACGACCCGCTGGATCTGGTTGGTTCCCTCGTACAGCTGCGTGATCTTGGCGTCGCGCATCATCCGCTCCACCGGGTAGTCACGGGTGTAGCCGTAACCGCCCAGCAGCTGGACCGCGTCCGTGGTGACCTCCATCGCGACGTCGGAGGCGTAGCACTTCGCCGCCGCGCCCTGGAAGGTGAGGTCGCTGTCGCCGCGCTCGGAGGCGGCCGCGGCCTGGTAGGTCAGGGCGCGGGCGGCGGCGATCTTCATGGCCATGTCGGCGAGCATGAACTGGATGCCCTGGAACTCGGCGATCGCCTTGCCGAACTGCTTGCGCTCCTGGACGTAGCCCTTGGCGTAGTCGAGGGCGCCCTGGGCGACACCGAGGGCCTGGGCGGCGATGGTGACGCGGGTGTGGTCCAGGGTCTTCATGGCGGTGGCGAAGCCGGTGCCCTCCTCGCCGATCATGCGGTCGGCGGGGATGCGTACGTTGTCGAAGTAGACCTCGCGGGTCGGGGAGCCCTTGATGCCGAGCTTCTTCTCCGGGGCGCCGAAGGAGACGCCCTCGTCGGACTTCTCGACGACGAAGGCCGAGATGCCCTTCGAGCGCTTCGAGGGGTCGGTCACGGCCATCACCGTGTAGTACTCCGACACGCCCGCGTTGGTGATCCAGCGCTTCACGCCGTTGAGGATCCAGTGGTCGCCGTCGCGGACCGCCTTGGTCTTCATGCCGGCCGCGTCGGAGCCGGCCTCCGGCTCGGAGAGGCAGTACGAGAACATCCCGTCGCCCTTGGCCAGCGGCGAGAGGTACCTCTTCTTCAGGTCCTCGGAGCCCGAGAGGATCACGGGGAGGGAGCCCAGCTTGTTCACGGCCGGTATCAGGGAGGAGGACACGCAGGCCCGCGCCACCTCCTCGATCACGATCACCGTGGCGAGCGCGTCGGCACCCGAGCCGCCGTACTCCTCGGGGACGTGCACGGCGTGCAGGTCGTTCGCCACGAGGGCGTCGAGCGCCTCCTGCGGGAAGCGGGCCTCCTCGTCCACCGCCGCGGCGTACGGCGCGATCTTCGCCTCGACCAGCGAGCGGACGGCGTCACGGAGCATGTCGTGCTCCTCGGACGGGCGGTACAGGTCGAAGTCAGCCGATCCGGCCAAGGTCTCTCACGCTCCAACGCTAATTACCGTTAAGTAACACAAAGTTTAGGGGTCCACCAGCTGCCCGCATACGTGAGCTTGGCGACAGCAGGGAAGTTGCCCACTCAAACGCCCGCCGAAGCCCCGGGGCAAGCCTTGGCTATGCTCGGGCCCGCACCCCCCGCGTACCCCTGGAGCACCCATGAGCCTCAAGATCACCGTGATCGGCACCGGCTATCTCGGCGCCACGCACGCCGCGGCCATGGCCGAGCTCGGTTTCGAGGTGCTGGGCCTGGACGTCGTACCGGAGAAGATCGCCAAGCTGGAGCGCGGCGAGACCCCGATGTTCGAGCCGGGGCTCGAGGAGTTGCTGAGGAAGCATGTCGCGGGAATCGAGGGTTCCTCGGGCCGGCTGCGGTTCACCCGGGACTGGGCGGAGGTCGGCGCGTTCGGCGACGTCCACTTCCTGTGCGTGAACACTCCGCAGCGGCACGGGGACTACGCGGCCGACATGTCGTACGTGAACGCGGCTCTCGCCTCCCTCGCCCCGCACCTGACCGGTCCCGCGCTCGTCGTCGGCAAGTCCACCGTGCCCGTCGGCTCCGCCGACCGCCTCGCCGCCTATCTGGCCGAGCACGCGCCGGCCGGCGCGGACGCGGAGCTGGCCTGGAACCCGGAGTTCCTGCGGGAGGGCTTCGCCGTCGAGGACACGCTGCGCCCCGACCGGATCGTGGTCGGGGTGCGCGGCGAGCGGGCGGAGAAGCTGCTGCGCGAGGTGTACGCCGCTCCCGTCGCCGCGGGCACGCCGTTCGTGGTCACCGACTTCCCGACGGCGGAGCTGGTGAAGACCGCCGCGAACTCCTTCCTGGCGACCAAGATCTCCTTCATCAACGCCATGGCGGAGGTGTGCGAGGCCGCCGGCGGTGACGTCGCCAGGCTGGCGGAGGCCATCGGGTACGACGACCGGATCGGGAAGAAGTTCCTGCGCGCCGGCATCGGCTTCGGCGGGGGCTGCCTCCCGAAGGACATCCGGGCCTTCATGGCGCGCGCCGGTGAGCTGGGCGTCGACCAGGCGCTGACCTTCCTGCGCGAGATCGACTCCATCAACATGCGCCGCCGCGGCCAGATGGTCGAGCTGACCCGCGAGGTCCTCGGCGGCGGCTCCTTCCTGGGCCGGCGGGTCGCGGTGCTCGGCGCCACCTTCAAGCCCGACTCGGACGACGTCCGGGACTCCCCCGCGCTGAACGTGGCGGGCCAGATCCACCTCCAGGGCGGCCAGGTCACCGTGTACGACCCGAAGGGCATGGACAACGCCCGCCGGGTCTTCCCGACGCTCGGCTACGCCGACTCCGCGCTGGAGGCGGTCCGGGGTGCCGACGTCGTCCTGCACCTCACCGAGTGGCGAGAGTTCAGGGAGCTGGACCCGGCCGCGCTGGGCGAGGTCGCCACGGCCCGGGTGATCCTCGACGGCCGCAACACCCTCGACCCGGAGCTGTGGCGGCGGGCCGGCTGGACCTACCGCGCGATGGGGCGCCCGACCGCCTGACCGAACACAGGTGACGCCGGTTCGGCCGAGGCTCAGTCGGCCGAACCGGCGTCTTCACGCATTCTGCACCACCGGGCCCCCGGTCGGCCGATGAACTACCTGTGGATCACCGCGGTTTACGCCTCCTTGGCGTCCTTGGCCCGGTAGCGGCGCATCTTCGCGCGCGCCCCGCACACCTGCATCGAGCACCAGCGGCCACGTCCGGCCGGGCTGCGGTCGTAGTACGCCCAGAGGCAGGTGTCGGCCTCGCAGGCCTTGAGCCTGGTCCAGGTTCCGGCCACCAGCGCCTCGGCGACGGCGGCGGCGACGCGGGAGAGGAGCGGGGCCGCGTCGGCCGGGGCGAGGGCCGCGGAACCGTCCCGCTCGTCGACCGCCACCAGCAGCGGCGCCCGGGCCAGCAGCTCGCCGAGGGGGGTCACCGCGCGGTGCGGCGGGTGGCCGGCGTGGGCGAGCAGTGCGGCGCGCAAGGACTCGCGCAGCTCGCGGGCCGCCGGCAGTTCGTCCTGGCCGATCCCGAAACGCGCCCGGCCCTCCCCGCTGTCGAGCGCGTCGCCGCCCGACTCGATGTCCAGGGTGTTCACCAGGGACTCGACCAGCGCCAGGCCTCCAGGGGCGGCCGATCTCTCGCTCATGCTTGCGACGTTACCGCCAATGCGGGAGCATGCAGTAACCGTTACCGGGTACCCGCCTCTACAGGTAACTCCGCTTCGAGGAGGAAGTCATGGCTCTCGCCGAACTGGGCGCCGTCGTCCTGGACTGTCCCGACCCCCGTGCGCTGGCCGGTTTCTACGCCGAGGTGCTGGGCGGCACCGTTGAAGGAGAGGGGAGGTGGGTGGACCTGAAGGTGCCCGGCGGGCAGTCGCTGGCCTTCCAGGCCGCACCCGGGTTCGTACCGCCCGCGTGGCCCGCGCCCGACAACTCGCAGCAGTTCCACCTGGACCTGACCGTCGACGACCTGGACGCGGCCGAGGACGCCGTGCTGGCGCTCGGCGCGAAGCCGCTGGACGCCGGTGACCGCTCACGCACCTTCCGGGTTTACGCGGACCCGGCCGGGCACCCGTTCTGCCTCTGCGCCTGCTGACACAGGGAGGGCTCATGCCTGGCGTCGCACGTTTCCGTTCCGTCGTGATCGACTGTCCCGATCCGCAGGCACTCGCCGCCTTCTACGCGAAGCTCGTGGGCGGCACCGTGCACACCGACGAGGGAGACGACGAGGCCGACTGGCTCGTCCTCGACGTCCCGGGCGGGCTCCGGCTCGCCTTCCAGCGGGCGGACGACCACACGCCGCCGGAGTGGCCGCGGGGCGACCGCAACGCGCAGCAGTTCCACATCGACCTCGACGCCGGATCCACCTGGGCGGAGATCGACGCGGCCCACGAGAAGGTGCTGGCGCTGGGCGCGCGTCCGCTGGACCTGGAGGACCGGGAGAAGAAGGACTTCCAGGTCTATGCCGATCCGGCCGGGCATCCGTTCTGCCTGTGCCGGATCGAGCACACCTGACGCCTGCCTACCCGTCGAGCTCCGCGATGGTCGCGTTGGACGGTCCCCGCGTCGCCTGGACGCCGCGGGCCACGTCCTCCGCCGCGTCCAGCACCCGTACCGCGTTCTTCCAGGTCAGCTTGGCCAGGTCGGACTTCGACCAGCCGCGGTCCAGGAGTTCGGCGATGAGGTTCGGGTAGCCGGAGACGTCGTTCAGGCCGTCCGGGGTGAAGGCGGTGCCGTCGTAGTCGCCGCCGATGCCGAGGTGGTCGACGCCGGCGACCTCGCGCATGTGGTCGAGGTGGTCGGCCACCGTGGCAGCCGTGGCGACCGGGCGCGGGTTGCGCTCCTCGAAGGCGCGGTGCACCTTCATCGCCTCGGCGGTGGTGTCGAGGTGGTGGAAGCCGTGGGCGCGCATGTTGTCGTCGGCCGCGGCCGTCCAGTCCACGGCCGCCTGGAGCACGAACTTCGGCACGAACGTCACCATCGCCATGCCGCCGTTCGCGGGCAGCCGCTCCAGGACGTCGTCCGGGATGTTGCGCGGGTGGTCGCACACGGCCCGGGCGGAGGAGTGCGAGAAGATCACCGGCGCGGACGAGGTGTCCAGCGCGTCCCGCATCGTCGTCGCCGCCACGTGGGAGAGGTCGACCAGCATGCCGAGCCGGTTCATCTCCCGCACGACCTCGCGGCCGAAGGCCGACAGGCCGCCGACGTTCGGCTCGTCCGTCGCGGAGTCGGCCCAGGCCACGTTGTCGTTGTGGGTGAGGGTCATGTACCGGACGCCGAGCGCGTGGAGGCCGCGCAGGGTGCCGAGGGAGCCGCCGATCGAGTGGCCGCCCTCCGCGCCCATGAGGGAGGCGATACGGCCGTCCCGGCGCGCCGTCTCCATGTCGGCGGCGGTCAGCGCGGGGGCCAGGTCGGCCGGGTAGCGGGCCAGCAGCTGCCGTACGCAGTCGATCTGCTCCAGCGTCGCCGGGACCGGGTCGGGCAGGTCGGACCGGACGAACACCGACCAGTACTGCGCGCCGACGCCGCCCTCGCGCAGTCGCGGGATGTCGGTGTGCAGGTGGGCGTTCTGGTGCCGGGCGATGTCACGGGCGCCGAGGTCGTAGCGGACCTGCTCGCGCAGCGCCCAGGGCAGGTCGTTGTGCCCGTCGACGACCGGGAACTCGCTCAGCAGTTCCCGGGCCGCCGCCACGGACACAGAGTTCACCGCGGTCACTTCCCGAAACCGAAGCCGCCGCCGGGCCCCTCGACCTTCGAGCGCAGGCGCTTGCCCTTCTCGGTGGCCTGGTCGTTCAGGTCCTGCTGGAAGTCACGCATCCGCGCCAGCAGGTCCTCGTCGTGCGCGGCGAGGATGCGGGCGGCGAGCAGACCGGCGTTGCGGGCGCCGGCGACGGAGACGGTCGCGACCGGGACACCGGCCGGCATCTGCACGATGGACAGCAGGGAGTCCATGCCGTCGAGGTACTTCAGCGGCACGGGCACGCCGATGACCGGCAGCGGGGTGACCGAGGCCAGCATGCCGGGCAGGTGGGCGGCGCCGCCCGCGCCCGCGATGATCACCTTCAGCCCGCGGTCGGCGGCCTGCTCGCCGTACGTGATCATCTCGCGGGGCATGCGGTGCGCGGAGACGACGTCGACCTCGTACGCGATCTCGAACTCGTCGAGCGCCTTGGCGGCGGCCTCCATGACGGGCCAGTCGGAGTCCGACCCCATGACGATGCCTACAACGGGGCTCATTCGGTGATCGTGCCTCTCAGGTAACCGGCAGCGTGACGTGCGCGCTCGAGAACGTCGTCCAGGTCGTCGCCGTAGGTGTTGACGTGACCCACCTTGCGGCCGGGCTTCACGTCCTTGCCGTACATGTGGATCTTCAGCTTGGGGTCGCGGGCCATGCAGTGCAGGTACGCGGAGTACATGTCCGGGTAGTCCCCGCCGAGGACGTTGACCATGACCGTCCACGTCGCGCGCGGGCGCGGATCGCCGAGGGGGAGGTCCAGTACGGCCCGTACGTGGTTGGCGAACTGGCTGGTGATCGCGCCGTCCTGGGTCCAGTGACCCGAGTTGTGCGGGCGCATCGCCAGCTCGTTGACGAGTATGCGGCCGTCGCGGGTCTGGAACAGCTCGACGGCGAGGTGGCCGACGACGCCGAGTTCCTTGGCGATGGTCAGGGCCATCCGCTCGGCGTTCAGCGCGAGGTCCTCGTCGAGGCCGGGCGCGGGTGCGATCACGGTGTCGCAGACGCCCTTCACCTGCTGCGACTCCACCACCGGGTAGGCGACGGCCTGGCCGTGCGGGGAGCGTACGACGTTGGCGGCCAGCTCGCGGACGTAGTCGACCTTCTCCTCCGCGAGGACCGGGACGCCGGCGCGGAAGGGCTCGGCGGCCTCCTCGGCGGATTCGACCACCCACACGCCCTTGCCGTCGTAGCCGCCGCGGACGGTCTTGAGGACGACCGGGAAGCCGTCGCCCTCCGCGGCGAAGGCGACCACGTCGTGCGGGTCGGCCACGATGCGGTGCCGCGGGCACGGGACGCCGATCTCGGTGAGCTTCGCGCGCATCACGCCCTTGTCCTGGGCGTGCACGAGCGCGTCGGGGCCCGGGCGGACGGGGATGCCGTCCGCCTCCAGGGCCCTGAGGTGCTCGGTGGGTACGTGTTCGTGATCGAAGGTGATCACGTCGCAGCCCCGTGCGAAGGCGCGCAGCGTCTCCAGGTCGCGATAGTCGCCTACGACGACATCGTTCACGACCTGTGCCGCGGAATCCTGAGGGGTGTCACTGAGGAGCTTGAACCTGATGCCCAACGGGATGCCCGCTTCGTGTGTCATACGCGCGAGCTGGCCCCCGCCGACCATGCCGACTACCGGGAACGTCACGCCCCTAGGGTATCGGGCGCGCCAGGGCGGCCGGATTCCGCGCCTCCTCCGCGCCGATTCCGCGCCTCTTACCCGGTACTTTCCGGGTTCTTTCCGACCTCCGAGCCCGTCCACAGGAAACCTCGCGGAGGGCCGGATAGCATGGCGGGGTTGGTCAAACCTACGGACGGGAGCCTGCACGACCATGGAACGTGGTTCCTCGGGGCTGCACCGGCTCGTACGCGAGGTCGCCAAATTCGGCGCCGTCGGCGGCGCGGGCATCCTTGTCAATCTCGGCGTGTTCAACCTTGTGCGGCACGTCACCGACCTCCAGGTCGTCCGGGCGAGCGTGATCGCCACCGTCGTGGCGATCGCCTTCAACTACGTCGGCTTCCGCTACTTCGCCTACCGCGACCGCGACAAGGGCGGCCGGACCAGGGAGCTCACCCTGTTCCTGCTGTTCAGCGCGGTGGGCCTGGTGATCGAGAACGGCGTCCTGTACCTGGCCACGTACGGCTTCGGCTGGGACAGCCCGCTGCAGAGCAACGTCTTCAAGTTCGTCGGCATCGGGGTCGCGACCCTCTTCCGCTTCTGGTCCTACCGCACCTGGGTCTTCAAGGCCCTCCCGGCCCGCGAGGCCGTGACCGGCGCGGAAACGATCCTCGTAGCGGAATCGAAGAAGCCCCGCCCCACGCAGCGGGTCCCGTAACTCTGGGCTTCCCCTGGCGGACCGTCGAGCTGTCCGCCACCGGCGGCTCGTCCTGCATTCAGCTCATACGGCCACAGCCCCACGGGGCCGGCGGGGAACAGGGGTACAGCCCCGCCGGGCTCCAGGGGCGGAGCCCCTGCGGGTCGAAAGGGGCGGAGCCCCCGGCGGGGTCGAAGGGGCGCAGCCCCTGGCGGGGTCGAAGGGGCGGAGCCCCTGGAGGACGGGAAGGGTAGGGGCGGCGGGGGCGAAACCCCCAGGGGCGGCCGACCGTCCGTCTCCGCCAGCTCGCGGGCCACGGCCAGGCCGATCCCGTCGAGTTCCGCCCGCCGATCGTGCGGATTCCCTAAGGGGTCCTTGCACTATGAGCGCCCGATCAGGTCGCGTGGTCTGGTGCCGTGCATCGCAAGGCGCCGGAAAGCCCTCGTAGCGGAGCTACTAGGGCTTTTCGGCAACGCGGCGAGGTGCGGTGCCAGGCCGCGTGACCCGGGCGGGCATAGTGCAAGGACCCCTAAGCCACGAACCCGGCCCCGGAGCCCCGCCCAGCCCCGCCCTACCGGACCGTCGGGCTGTCCTCCGCCGGCTTCCGGGACGGCGGCGTCCGGGACAGGAACAGGCCGAAGACCGGCGGCTGGGCCTGCAGCAGCTCCAGACGGCCGCCGTCGGCCTCCGCCAGGTCGCGGGCCACGGCGAGGCCGATTCCCGTCGAGTTCCGCCCGCTGATCGTGCGCTCGAAGATGCGGGCGCCCAGGTCGGCCGGGACGCCGGGGCCCTCGTCGGTGACCTCCACCACGGCCTGGTTGCCGGTGACACGGGTGCGCAGGGCGACCGTGCCGCCGCCGTGCATCAGGGAGTTCTCGATCAGCGCCGCCAGCATCTGGGCCACCGCCCCCGGGGTGCCGACCGCCTGGAGGTGCCGCTTGCCCGAGCTGACGATCGCCCGGCCCACACTGCGGTAGGCGGGCCGCCACTCGGCGAGCTGCTGCTGGATGACCTCGTCGAGGTCGAACGTGACGGCGGATCCGGTGCGCGGGTCGCGGGAGTTCGTCAGCAGCCGCTGCACCACGTCCGTCAGGCGTTCCACCTGGGTCAGCGCGACGTTCGCCTCTTCCTTCACCGTGTCCGGGTCATCGGTGAGGGTGATCTCCTCCAGCCGCATCGACAGCGCGGTCAGCGGCGTGCGCAGCTGGTGGGAGGCGTCGGCGGCGAGCCTGCGTTCGGCGGTGAGCATCCGGGCGATGCGCTCGGCGGAGGAGTCCAGCACATCGGCGACCCGGTCCAGCTCGGGGACCCCGTACCGCTTGTGCCGGGGGCGCGGGTCGCCGGAGCCGAGGCGTTCGGCGGTCTCCGCCAGGTCGGTCAGCGGGGACGCGAGCCGGTTGGCCTGGCGCACGGCGAGCAGCACGGCGGCGACCACCGCGAGCAGCGCGACCAGCCCGATGATCAGCAGCGTCCGGCCGACCTCCCGGGTCACCGTCGAGCGGGGCTCCTGGACGGTGACCGTCTCGCCCTCCTCGCCGACCTCGGTGGAGTGGATCACGTCGCCCTGCGGCCTGGTACCGACCTCGATCGGCGGGTGTCCGGGCATGCGGATGACCGCGTACTGGTCCTTGGTGACCTGTTTGCGCAGGACCTCGGTGGTGACGTCCTGCGCACCGAGGATCCGGCTGTCCACGATGCTGGCCAGCCGGACCGCCTCCGAGTCCACCCGTTCCTGGGCGCTGTTGCTGATCGTCCGGGTCTCGACGATGACGAGCGACACACCGAAGACGGCGATCACGACCAGAACCACGGCAAGGGTGGACTGAATCAGACGACGACGCACAAGGACCTCCGGGCGGTGGCTCTACAACAGCCCCGCTCAGCTCTTCTCGAACCGGAAGCCGACCCCGCGCACCGTGGCGATGTACCGGGGGTTCGCCGCGTCATCGCCGAGTTTCTTCCGCAGCCACGAGATGTGCATGTCCAGCGTCTTGGTGGACGACCACCACGTCGTGTCCCACACCTCGCGCATCAGCTGGTCCCGGGTGACCACCCGCCCCGCGTCCCGCACGAGCACCCGCAGCAGGTCGAACTCCTTCGCGGTGAGCTGGAGCTCCTCGTCGCCCATCCACGCCCGGTGCGACTCGACGTCGATGCGTACCCCGTGCGTCGCGGGCGGCTGCTGCGGCTCGGCGGCGCCGCGCCGGAGCAGGGCCCGGACCCGGGCGAGCAGTTCGGCGAGCCGGAAGGGCTTGGTGACGTAGTCGTCGGCGCCCGCGTCCAGGCCGACGACGGTGTCCACCTCGTCGGCACGCGCGGTCAGGATGAGGACCGGCACGGTGTGCCCCTCGGCACGCAGCCGGCGGGCGACCTCCAGGCCGTCCATGCCGGGCAGGCCCAGGTCGAGCACGAGCAGGTCGATGCCGCCCTGCAGTCCTGCGTCGAGCGCGGTGGGTCCGTCCTCGCGCACCTCGACCTCGTAACCTTCCCGGCGCAGGGCGCGGGCCAGCGGTTCCGAGATGGACGCGTCGTCCTCGGCGAGCAGTACACGGGTCATGAGCTGATGGTAGTCCGGTTGCGCGTTCTGCTGGGGTGTGATCGCGGGCAGGGATTCTTACCTTGGGACACTGTGGTGCGAACCTATGGCCGAAAGGTGCGATCGTAGGAGGGACCTTCGAAATCGCTGCCGTGGTTCCGCCGACACCTGTGATCCGTGTCTCAAGTCCTTCCATATCAGGCGGTGTCGTGACGTACAGTGATCCGGAACGCCTGTAGCACACAGGGGACCTTCGCGAGCACTTGACGCTGAAGGTCTCTTTTGCGTGCGGGCCGGCGCCTGACGCCGGCCTTGAAAGGAATGACCTCTGGCCGGGCTCCGGACGCGTCGCCGCGTCGGGGGCGTGGATCCCGGTGGTCGCCGTCCACCGCTCCGTGATCCGGGGCGGACACCCCTCGGGCGTGGGGGCGGACGACCGACCCCGCCGGTGCCGGCCGACTCCCCCCACCGGGCGCGCGACGCTCCTGCGAGCGCGTCCCGACCAGCAAGGAACGACCATGGCGTCCAGCCTGACGAAGGACTCGGTCCGCCCGGGCACCCCCGGTTCCGAGAAGACCTTCTTCGGCCACCCCCGCGGCCTGGCCACCCTCTTCATGACCGAGATGTGGGAGCGTTTCTCCTACTACGGCATGAGGGCCCTTCTCCCGCTGTACCTCGTGGCACCGGGCGGCCTGCACCTGAGCGCGGCCACCGCGACCGCGATCTACTCGGTGTACGTGTCCCTGGTGTACCTGCTCGCCCTGCCGGGCGGCTGGTTCGCCGACCGTGTCCTCGGCCCCCGCAAGACGGTCGCCGTGGCCGGCGCGGTCATCATGCTGGGCCACCTCACGCTGGCTCTGCCGAGCGCGGGCACGTTCTTCGCCGGTCTGGGCCTGGTCGCGATCGGCTCCGGTCTGCTGAAGGCCAACATCTCCACGATGGTCGGGCACCTGTACGACGGTCCGGAGGACCCGCGCCGCGACGGTGGCTTCACGCTCTTCTACATCGGCATCAACGTGGGCGCCTTCGCCGCGCCGCTGGTCATCGGCACCGTCGGTGAGAGCTACAACTGGCACCTGGGCTTCGCGCTCGCCGCGCTCGGCATGGCGCTCGGCCTCGGCCAGTTCCTGCTGGGCACCCGCCACCTGAGCTCGCGCTCGGACATCGTGCCGACCCCGCTGTCGGCCGAGGAGAAGAAGGCCACCCTGACCAAGGCCGCCCTGTGGGCGGGCATCGCGGTCGTCTTCTACGCGATCGTCGGCTTCTCCGGCGTCTACACCCTGAACTGGCTGCTGGTCCCGATCACGATCGCCGGTCTGGTCATCCCCGTGCTGGTCATCGCCCGCATCAAGCGGGACAAGGAGCTCGACCGCGCCGATCAGTCGAAGATGACCGCGTACATCTGGTTCTTCGTCGCCGCCGCCGTGTTCTGGATGATCTACGACCAGGGTGGCTCGACGGTGTCCCTGTTCGCCGAGGCCTCGGCGAAGAACACGGTCTTCGGCTGGGAGTTCCCGGTCTCCTGGTACCAGTCGGTCAACCCGGTCATGATCATGGCGTTCGCGCCGGTGTTCGCCTGGGCCTGGCTGGCGCTCGCCCGCCGCGGCAAGGAGCCGAGCACCGCGGTGAAGTTCACGATGGGCCTGGTCCTGGTCGGCGCGTCCTTCTTCCTGTTCCTCGCCCCGCTGGGGATCGCCGACGGCGGTCACAAGGCGGCCGCGATGTGGCTGGTCGGCATCTACTTCGTGCAGACCGTCGGCGAGCTGCTGCTCTCCCCGGTAGGCCTGTCGGTCACCACGAAGATGGCGCCCGCGAAGTACGCCTCCCAGATGATGGGCGTCTGGTTCCTGGCCGTCACCGCCGGTGACGCCACGACCGGTCTGCTCTCCATCGCAGGCGTCGACCTCAACAAGACGGGCATCGTGACCCTGGAGGCCGCCCTCGCCGTGCTCGCCGGTGCGGCGGTGTGGATGTACCGCAAGAAGGTCAAGGAGCTCATGGGCGACGTGCACTGACGCACGCCCGAGGTTTTTCGAGGAGGGCCCCCGCGCCGAGAAGGCGCGGGGGCCCTCCTGCCGTTTCAGCGGGTCAGCGGGTCCGCCGTCCCGGCATGAACGTGAACACCGCCGCGCCCAGCAGGATCGCCGTGCCCGCGACCAGGCCGAGGGCCTTGAGTGCGCCGTGGTCGCTCGCGCCCGTCTCGGCCAGGCCGCCGCTGCCACTGCTGCCGCCGGAGGTGGAGCTGCCGCCCCCGGAGGTCGAGGAGCCGCCCGACGCGCCGTTGGCCTGCTCGCTGGTGTCGAGGGTGAGGGAGACCTCGGTCTTGGTCGGCGTGCAGGTCGTCGTCGTACCGAGGGCCTTGATCGTCAGTACGCCCGGGGACAAGGTCGACTTGCCGCTCGCGCCCGGCTTGTAGGTGCCGGTGAGCGCCGGGATCGTCATCGGGTCGCCGGTCTTGATGTCGGCCGAGTTCGTCGGGCCCTCGACGTGCACCGTGCCCTTGTCCGCGCCGCCGAGCACCACCTCCATCGAGGGCTTCACGGAGCCCTTGGGGATGGGGGCCGGGCTGTCCATCACCGACTTCTTGAACTGCACGGTGAGATCGAAGTTCCCGCCGTCCTTCTTGGCGTTGATCTGCACCGGGGAGGTCGCGTTCTTGTCGCCGATGGGCGTCTTGCACGCGTAGGGGATCTGCACCTCCTTGCCGGTGAAGTCGGTCTGGCCGGTGCCGTCGCTGGCGCTGGCGGTGGCGGTGGGGGTCGAGGACTTGGTGGGGGTGGCCGAGCCCGTCGGTGTGCCGCTGCCGGTGCCCGTGCCCGCCGTCACCTGGATGGTCGCCGACGGCTGCACCGTCACGGTCGGCTTGCACTTGGTGTCCGTCGTCATGGCGTTGACGGTGTACGCGTCCGGCGTCAGCTTCACCTCGCCGGCCGTGGTCAGTTTCAGCGTGCCCTTCATGTCGGACAGCACCATGTCGCCGCCCTTGGGGATCGCGGGGTTCTCGCGCGGCCCCTGCATCGCGATGTCCGCGGTCTGCGCCCCGGACGCCTTGAGGGTGCCGGACGGCTGGACCGAGTTCGCGGGCAGGTCGATGATGTTCGGGTTCTTCGACGCGGCCTGGGTGAACTTCCACACCACGTCCACCGTGTCCCCCACCTTCGCCGTGGCCGGCGCGGTGATCTCGACCTTCGTGGTGCCGTCGACGGGGTCGATGCCCGCGGGCGGTACGCAGTGGGTGGCGTACGAGACCTCGGCGGCCTCGGCGGACCCGGCGCTCACGCCGAGCAGCACGCCCGCCGAACAGAGCGCCAGCGCGGCAGCCGCCGCGCCCGCTCGCCGCGCGCCGGGTCCGCCGGTCGCCGTCACTCTCCTTCGCTTGCTCACGTGGGTCCCTTCTTTGTGGAAGTCGTAGGACTCGTGGGAGTCGCGGGGCTCGTGGGAGTCGTAGGACTCGTCGGGCTGTCGTCGTGCGGTGCGGAGAGCCGGCCGGCCTCGCCCGGATGGGAGTCCGGGGTGAACCACGGCAGGGTCGAGGTGGGAGCGGGCGGCTCCGGAGCGGGTCGGGACCTCGGCAGCCGCAGGACCGGCGCTGCCCGGCGGGCCCTGCGCCGGCGTCCGCCGCCCGCCCGGCGCGGCCTGATCCGGTCGACCACCGCCATGCCGACGCGGAACAGCGCGGCCGGCACGACCACGCAGAGCAGCAGCCAGAACAGCGTCACGCCCCAGGGGCGGTCCACCCCCCAGGGCTGCTCGGCGAGCACCTTGCCGCCGTACTTCAGGGAGACGGTGTAGTCGCCGTGCGCCCCGGCGGCCAGTTCGACCGGCAGCTTGATCTGCGCCTTCTTCCCGGGTCCTAGGGTGCCGCGCCACTGCTGCTCGTCCCACTGGGGGGCGAACACGCCGTGCGCGGTGCCGACCTGGAAGACGGGGTCCTTGATGTCGGAGGTGCCGGCATTGCCGACGGTGAAGACGAGCGTGCGGGACGGCGGCGCCCCGAACCAGGTCAGCAGCCCACTGGACCCTGCCAGCCGGGTGTCGCTGAGGACGGACAGCGTGCCGCCGGAAGAGGCGGCGGGCAGCGGCTTGACCGGGTGCCCGGCGACCTTGAGCGCCGCGTCGGCGTCCGCCTTCGCCCCGGTGACGGTGGCCACGTGCACCACGCACGGGCACGGCACCGGCGGCTCGGCGACCGGCAGCTTCTTGCTGAAGCCGCCCTTCGCGTCCGTGGTGACGGCCCGGCCGTCCGCGTTGGCGCAGGAGTTGGTGCCGCCGATCACACCCCGGGACGGGGTGGCCTGCCCGCAGATCAGCACCATCAGCAGCGCGTGCGGGCGCCAGCCGCTGCCGCTGGCGGTGATCGAACCACCCGTACCCGCCTGGGACTTGGACAGCGCGACACTCGGCCCGGACGCCGCCGACGCGCTGCCCGCCAGGGGCAGCAGGAGCAGCGGGAGCAGCACGAGGGCCGCCGCCAGTGCCGGTATCCGCCCCTTGCCGCTCACCGCACCGCTCCCGTCAACCGAGCTTGTTCGACCGGGGGTTCGACCGAAGGATCGGCCGGGGGTTCGGCCTCTGGTGTACGACGCCCACGCCGCCGTACGACGACGGCGATCGCCCCGGCGGCCACCGCCCCGGCCGTCCCCGTCACCGCACCCCACGGCACGAACCTCGCCGACGTGCCCGCCGTGGCGTGCGCCCCACCCGGCGCCGTCACCGTCAGCCGCACGTCGACCCCGTCCAGCGCGGGCCGCCCGGGCCACGGCTCGGCCAGCCGCAGCCGCTCGCCCGGGGACAGCGGGGCGCGGTCCAGGACCCAGCGGCCCAGGAGGCCGTCGGCGCGCACCGCGAGCGTCGGCACGAGGGCCGTCGTGCCGCGGTTGACCAGCTCGTACGAGATGCGGTCACCGTGGACGGCGACGTGCTCGACGGACAGCGCCGGCCCGACGGCCCGCAGGCGCAGGTCCACGGCCGCCGTACGGCCGTCGCCGTCCCGCGCGATGATCGTGCCGGCGCGGTCGCCGGGGGCGGTGCCGGCCGGGACGGTCACCGTGAAGGGCACGTCGGCGCGGGTGCGGGCGGGGACGCGGACCCGGGTTCGGGCGAAGGCGACCTGGAGGCCGGTGCCGGTGCCGGTCAGCCGTACCGCGACCGGTTTTCGGCCGCGGTTGGTCACGGACACCGTGTCCCGCAGGACCGCGCCGGGTGCACCCTCGGCGTAGACGGACGGGCGGTCGCCGCCCAGGGGTGCGAGGGTCCAGCCGTCGGCGGCCGAGGCGGGCGGGGCGGCGAGCAGGCTCAGCAGGGACACGGCCAGGAGAGACACCGCCGGCCGTGGGAGGCCGAGGCGCAGACGGCGGACGCGGGTGACGGACGGCATGGGCGGCTCCAGCGCTCGTACCCGGTGGTCAGCGGCGTACGGCCTGGTTCCGGCGGGTGAGCCACAACGCGCCCGCCGCGCCCGTGAGGAGGACGGTGCCACCGAGCGTGCCCAGCGCTATCGCGGAGTCCTCGGGTCCGGTCTGGGGGAGTTGGCCACCGGAGTCGGTGCCACTGCCGCTGCCACTGCCACTGCTGCTGCCGCTGCCACTGCCACTGCTGCCGCCGCCGCCGCTCGGCGACGGCGAGGAGCCGCCGCCCGCGGCCGTGACATCAAGAGTCAGGGACGGCTTGGGGCTGTTGGTCGGCGTGCAGGTGGTCGTCGTGCCGAGCGCCTTGATGGTGAGCACGCCCGCCGTGAAGGTGACCTTGCCGGTCTTCTTCGGGGTGTAGGTGCCGCTCAAGTCATTGATTTTGATCGGCGTGTTGGCGGGGATCGCCGCCTGGTTGGCCGGGCCCGTCACGCTGACGGTGCCGCTGTCGGCGCCGCCCAGTGTGATGGTGGCGCTCGGGTTCATCGCGCCTTTGCCGAGCTCGACCGGGCTGGAGGAGACGCCCTTCTGCCAGCTCATGGTGAGCTTGTAGCCGCTGCCGCTCTTGACGCCCTTGATGTCGATGGGCGAGACGGCGCTCTTGTCACCGATCGGCGTCTTGCACTGGTAGTTGACGTCCACGACCTCGGCGTGGGCCACGGGGGCGGCCAGCAGCACGGCGGAGCCGGCCAGGGCCGCGGCCGACGCGAGCGCGGCGGTTCGTTTCGAGTACACGGCCCCACCTCGTTTCCTGACGGCACATCAGATCGGGCCGTCAAGGTACGCCCGGGGTCGTGAGGAAGGAAGACACGGCGCACACCGGAGTTGTGGCGATCCCGCGTGCGCATGGCGAGAGTCGAATGAAGGGGGGTGACCCTGGGTAACCCGATGGTCAGGCGGGGGTGGGGAGAGAGTGGGCGGGGCGAGCCGACGGCGAACGGCGCGAACATCGGCCCGCGGCGAGGACTACGCCGGGGCGCCCAGTTCCGCCCAGACCGTCTTGCCCGACGCGCCCGGGGTACGGACCACGCCCCAGTCCAGGCAGAGGCGCTGGACGATGAACATGCCGTGACCGCCGGGGCGCCCGGCGCGGTGCGGGGTGCGGGGCGCGGGCTGGCCGCTGCCGCGGTCGGTGACCTCCACCCGGATCACCTTGTTGTCGCAGGCGATGACCAGTTCATCGGGGCCCTCGGCGTGCAGGCAGGCGTTCGTGACCAGCTCGGAGACGACCAGCAGCACATCCTCGGCGGCGGCCCGCTGGTCGGCGGACGCGGCGGGCAGCCAGCCCCACGCGTACAGCGCCTGGCGGGCGAAGTCGCGGGCGAGCGGGACGACACCGCTCTCGCCGTCCAGGCGCAGCCGCCGTTCCTGGCGGGGCCTGCGGCCCCCCTCCGACGGCCCGCACGGCACGGCCGCTGCCCCCGCGGACGCGCCGGTCTCCGGCGCACCCCCCTCGGACGCCCCGGAAGCGCCGCTGGGCTCCGGGCCGCGGTCGCCCGGCGAGTAAGGCCGGGTGGTGCTCATCAGCGCTTCACCTCACCGATTCACCATTCACGATTCATAAGTCGTTCAGTCTCGATCTTGCTGCCGATCTCGATCCCTGCCAATCGGTCACCCGTCACCCACGAGTGACCCTTCTCACCCATGGGTCACCCTTTGAGGCCGACCGATACCGATCAGTACCGGAAGACACCAATAGGTTCCGGTCGGTTCCAGTCGGTTCCGTTCGGCTCCCGTCCGCTCCCGTCGGCCGGCCCGGTGGCCCACCGTGTCCGCCGGTGCCCTTGGGTACGTACGTCGCACGCGGGCCGTTCGCCGGTTCCACGGTGTTCCCGCACCCCGGGGCCGACAGGTTCAGGATGTCTCCTGCCCGGGCGAACCGGGGCGACACCCCCCCATGTTCGGCGTTGACCGGTGCGGACGGCGGCGGCTCAGCCGGACTCGTCCGCCAGGGCCCCCTCGACGGAGTCATGGACGGTGAAGACCGCCTCCGCCCCCGTAATTTCGAACACGCGTGCAACAACGGGCAGCATGCCCGCCAGGTGCACGCCGCCACCGGCGGCCTCGGCCCGCAGTCGCGCGCCGAGCAGCACGTTCAGACCCGTCGAGTCGCAGAACTCCAGCCGCGAGCAGTCCACGACGAGTCGCGAGAATCCCTTGTCGAGGAGGTCGTCGAGGGGTTCGCGCAATAGATCGGCGGTGTGGTGATCGAGCTCACCCGCCGGAGTCACTACAGCGCTGGAACCCTCTTCCCGCACCTCCACCAGAAGCCGGCCCGACTGTGCGCTGCCGACCGTCCCGCGGTCCATGCCGTCTCTACTCCCGAGGTCGTGGCTGCTGCCTGTTGCCCTGCTGACGCCCGGCCGGAGCCAGGTTGATGCTCTCGAACACTACGCCTTCTATACGCACTCCGACACCCGAACAACCCCACACAAACGGACATATCACACCAGAACGCACTTGCGGCAGCCCTGTTGAAACGGGTAGGGCTAGTAAGACACGTAACCAACACGGCCGGCTTTGGAGGCGCCGCACACCGCAGTGCACGCATGGCTTCGGCAGCCTTATGCCGAGAACGATGGAGGACACCCATGTCACCCCGGCTCGACGCATCGCATACCCGGACAGCGACGTCGACACCCCCACCGGAAAAACTGGATCCCATCAATCCCATGGATCCCTTCGAGGGACTCCCGGAGATCCCCCCGTACGACGAGATCGCCCCTCTCGACGCACGCGCCCTCTCCAAGACCCTCTTCGAGCGACTGGAGTCGCTGGAGGAGGGGACGCACGAATATTCGTACGTCCGCAACACCCTCGTCGAACTCAACCTCGCGCTGGTCAAGTTCGCCGCCTCGCGCTTCCGCTCCCGCAGCGAGCCGATGGAGGACATCATCCAGGTCGGCACCATCGGCCTGATCAAGGCGATCGACCGCTTCGAACTCTGCCGCGGCGTGGAGTTCCCCACGTTCGCGATGCCAACCATCATCGGCGAGATCAAGCGCTTCTTCCGTGACACCTCGTGGTCCGTGCGCGTTCCGCGCCGGCTTCAGGAGCTCCGGCTCGACCTGGCCAAGGCCGGCGACGAGCTGGCCCAGAAGCTGGACCGCGCGCCGACCCCGGTCGAACTCGCCGAGCGGCTGGGCATCTCCACCGACGAGGTCGTCGAGGGCATGGCCGCCTCGAACGCGTACACCGCCTCCTCGCTCGACGCCCAGCCCGAGGAGGACGATTCCGAGGGCGCCCTCGCGGACCGCATCGGCTACGAGGACCACGAGCTCGAAGGCATCGAGTACGTCGAGTCGTTGAAGCCGCTCATCGCCGAACTCCCGGCCCGGGACCGGAAGATCCTCTCCCTCCGGTTCGTGGCCAACATGACCCAGTCGGAGATCGGCGACGAACTCGGCATCTCGCAGATGCACGTGTCGCGGCTGCTGTCGCGCACGCTGGTGCGGCTGCGCAAGGGGCTGACCGTGGACGAGTAGAGGTCCGCGAGGTTTCTCCGACGCCCCCGGAGAAACCTCGCCGCTCTCTTCCTTGTCTCTTCCGTCTTGTCTCTGCCGTGTCTCTTCCTGATCTCTTCCTGGCCGCCCTGCTTCTCGCAAGCGCTCTCCTCCGTCACTCTGGTCACGCCAAACTGGCCGGTACGTCAGTCCGGCCAGGCCGACCACGGACGGCCGCACGGAGTACGAGGGAGGCGCGAGGATGGCTCAGGACTCGGACTCCGAGGAGGCGGAGGCGGTCCCCTGTTCCGGCGTGCCGGACGCGCGGCTGACCGAACTGCTGCGTGCCGACACCGCCACCGCGTACGCGGCGCTGCACGAGCTGCGCCGCCGTCACCGCCCGTCGGTCCTCGGCTACGCCCGGCTCTGCGCCGCGAGTGAGTCGGCCGCCGGGCAACTGGCCGCGCAGACGTTCACGACGGTGGCCCGGGAGACGGCACGCGGAATCGAACCCGTCGTACCCCTCCGCCACCACCTCCTCCTGCTGACCGCCCGCCTGGCCGCCGTCTGGGCCCGGGACGACCGGTCCGCGGCCCTGGACCCCGCCCTGCTCCTGGTCCTGAACGTCCTGAACACCTCGGGCGCCCCCGAGGAGCCCGTGCCACCCCTCCTCCCGGCCTTCCACACCCTGCCCGCCCGCACCCAGGGCCTGCTCTGGTACGCCGTCGTGGACGGCGAACCCCCCGACCGCACGGCCGCGCTCCTGGGCCTCACCCCGCTGGACGTGACGTACGGCACCCCGCAGGCGCTCCAGTCCATGGCCCAGGCCTGCCTCCGCTCCCGCCTGGCCGCCTCCGACGACCCGCGCTGCGCCGACTTCCGCCGCCTGATCGAGGAGTCGACCCGGCCGGACACTCCTCGCCGCAGCGCCGACCTGCTCACCCACATGGCTCAGTGCCCCCACTGCACGGCCGCCCACGAGGACCTGACCGCCCTACGGGACGCACCGCGCGCGGCCCTGACGGAGGGCCTGCTGCCGTGGGCGGGTACGGCGTACCCGCCCCGCCAGGACGGGGAGCGGGTCGGTACCGCCCCTGCTCCGGCAACCCGGCGCCCCTCCCCCCGCCGCTACCTGCTCGCCTCCGCCGCCCTCGGCATCGCCCTGGTCCCGCTCATGCTCCTCCTGCTCCCCTCGAACGCCGACCCGGACGACGAACCGGCAGGCGCGGCGGCCACCCCCACACCCGCGCCGCAGGTCACGGTGACGGCGACGATCTCGCCACCCCCGTCCCCGTCCCCATCCGCGACATCGAGACCCCCCACCCCCACGAGAAGCCCCAGCCCAAGCCCGACCGAGCACTCCCCGACCCCGACCCCCACTCCCACGGCTCACGCCCCGAACGGCACCTACGCCCAGATCGTGAACACCGTCTCGGGCCGCTGCCTGGAGGTCGCCGGCGACTTCGACGACGGCACGGACGTCGTCACCGTCCCCTGTACCTCGTCGCCCAGCCAGCGTTGGCGGGTCGACACCGCCCGCGGCGTCGTACAGTCCTCCGCCGACCCCGACTTCTGCCTCGACAGCCGCGGCTCCGTCGACAGGGGCGTCGGCGTCTGGCACTGCGCCTCGGTCGACGGCGACCACGGCACCAACCTGCGCTTCACGGTGGACACCGACGGGGCGATCCGCCCGGCGATCGCGATCGAGACGGCGCTCACCCCGGACAGCGGCGGAAATCTGTCTTTCGAGCCGCTCACGGGGAGTACGGCGCAACGCTGGAGGGCGGGGGCGAGGTAACCGCGTCAGGACCCGTCCACAACTCGCGCGGCTCGGGGAAGGGAAAGCGACGGCCGCCCCGCTGGACCACCTCATACGCGGCCTGAAGTCGGGCCGGTTCAGCTTGAGTTGAGTAGCCGTACTCATGCGCCCGCCTCCCCCGCGCAGGCAACGTGGCGGATATGAACCTGCCCGTAGCCCCGCCGGCCTTCGACGCCACGACAGGCCCTCATCGCCGCCACCATGCCGACCGCGGCGCCGACATCGGAGCCGGGTGTGGTCTGGTGCTCCTGGAGCTGATCGCCCTGGTGGTGATCTTCGGGCTCTGGTTCCTGTCCGGGTTCAACCTCGACCCCGCCAAGACGGTGCACACCGACTCGTTATGGGGGTACTTGGCCGCCGCCCGGGCCGGAGCCGTCGTGACCGTCGTGTCCCAGGGCATCATGGCGGCCCTGATCGGCGTCATCCTCTTCGGCGGGGCCGCGGCGCAGTCCCACCAGGACACGTTGTGCCGTGACATACCGACGGCGTCGGGGTGCAGTGGCTAGGCGCGCCTACTTGCCGTGAGCCTCAGCGAGAGTGTGTGCGACAAGGGCGTTGGCGTGGCCGTGGCCCAACCCGTGCTCGGACTTGAGCCAGTTCACCAGCTCCATGTGCTTGGTCAGCGGCGAGGTGCGGATGAGGTCCTTCCACTCCGCGATCGGGCGACCGTACTTCTTCTCGATGGAGGGGAAGTAGCTGGCAGGGCCCTTGGCGGCGTCAGTCATGTCGGCGGTGTCCCGTCTGTCCGAGGCGGTGTTGTCGCAGGTATGACCGGTGGACGCGGCTCATGTCGTCGGCCGCCGAAAGTGTGCTGCGTCACACTTACCTATGCGTTGATGTGAGCGGGCAGGCCGAACAGCGGAAACAGGCGCTCGGTGTCGCCGAAGACGCTGATGTCCGTGATCCGGTCTCGGAGAAGTCGCCCGCCGCCGGACTCCCGGGCTTCATGGTTTACCGATGTCCACCACCCAAACGCCCGTACCGTCATAGGCCTCGGGCGTCGCCGTCAGCACCTGCCCCTCCACGGTGTCCGACGCGGCGGCGTACACGGCGTGCCCGAAGGGCCAGTCCAGCCCCGCGGACACGACCTGCTCGACCGCGGCCGCACCGGCGAAGTCGAGCGGGAGGAACTCCAGGCCGGGCAAGGCTCCGACATGAGCTGCCACGCCTTGGCGCTCAAGACTGGCGGCGACCGGGCACAGAGCGGGCACCTGGGCGCGGAGGGCCGGATCGTCGACCTCCACGACCGCGAGCCCCGAGAGCAGCCGGTGACTACGGCAGAGTGCGAGAACCGCCGTGTGGTCCAGAATGATCACCTGCGACTCCCCGCTTGCCTGGCAACGATCGCCGCCCGCCACTCCTGCGCGTCCCGTACGTCGTCCTCGGTGAAGTCCTCTCGCAGGTGAGTACGCACGTAGGCCACGGCCCGCGCCGTCCGCTCGGCCCGCTCCCCCTCGGTGGGCATCGCGGCGACAACGCGCTCCACGTATGCACGCGTGCTCATGCCACGCTCTTCAGCCAGCGCGCGAAGGCGGTCTCTTATCGATTCGCTGATCTTGATCGTGGTGTCACCCATATCTCGAGAATGCAGCCGAATACCGCTCCTGTCGGACGATCTTGGTGCTGGATCACACGATCGGGTAAGTCGGGCCGGTCCGGCACCGGCTGACCGATCCCCCGAGGGCTCGGCAGCCCCATCAGTCACCACCACTGGCGTGATGGGCAGGTATGGGCCACGAGCACCCGACAAACACCCAGGTCACCAAGCGCGGGCGTGGCCCATATCCGCCAATCGTGCCCGCTTCCCCGGCGCGGGTCAGACCACCCGCACGCCCCTCCGCCACACCCCGCTGACCAGCGGCACCCCCGGCCGGTACGCCAGGTGTACATGGCTCGGGGCGTCCAGCAGGGTCAGGTCGGCGTGCGCGCCGGGGGTGAGGCGGCCGATGTCGGAGCGGCGCAGGGCCGCCGCGCCACCCGCTGTCGCCGACCACACGGCCTCGTCCGGGGTCATGCCCATGTCCCGTACCGCCAGCGCGATGCAGAAGGGGACCGAGGAGGTGAAGGACGAACCCGGGTTGCAGTCGGTCGACAGGGCCACCGTCACGCCCGCGTCCAGGAGGCGGCGGGCGTTCGGCCACTCCGCTCGGGTGGAGAACTCGGCGCCGGGGAGCAGAGTGGCGACCGTGCGGCCGCTCGCCAGGGCGTCGACGTCCGCGTCGGTGAGGTGGGTGCAGTGGTCGGCGCTGGCCGCGTCGAGTTCGACGGCGAGTTGGACGCCGGGGCCGTACGAGAGCTGGTTCGCGTGGATGCGGGGGTGCAGCCCCTTCGCCTTGCCGGCCGTGAGGATCGCGCGGGCCTGGTCGCCGTCGAAGGCGCCCTTCTCGCAGAAGACGTCGATCCAGCGGGCGTGCGGGGCGCAGGCGTCGAGCATCTCGCCGGTGACGAGGGCCACGTAGGCGGCCGGGTCGTCGGCATAGTCGGGGGAGACGATGTGCGCGCCGAGGTAGGTGACCTCGTCGGTGTGCGCGGACGCGATGCGCAGGGCGCGGGACTCGTCCTCGACCGTCAGGCCGTAGCCCGACTTCGTCTCGAACGTGGTCGTGCCCTGACGCAGGGCCTCGGCGAGGTAGCGGGTGAGGTTGGCCTCCAGCTCCTCGTCCGTCGCCGCCCGCGTCGCCGCGACGGTCGTGCGGATGCCGCCCGCGCTGTAGGCGCGGCCGGACATACGGGCGTTGAACTCCGCCGTGCGGTCGCCCGCGAAGACCAGGTGGGAGTGGGAGTCCACGAAGCCCGGGAGGACCGCCCGGCCGCCGGCGTCGACCCGATTGTCAGTGGCGGGTGCTTTCCTTGATTCACCGGTCCACGCGACGCGGTCGCCGTCGATGACGACGGCCGCGTCCTGGATCAGACCGAGGGGAGAACAGTCACCGAGGGAGGGGTCGTTGGTGACCAGCGTGGCGATGTTGGTGATGACGGTGCTGCTGCTCATGACGTCCTCATGGGTGGTGGGGGTGCGGCGTCCGCTCGGCCGCGGCCTCAGCCGCGCAGGGCTTCGATCGCGTCCGCCAGTGCCGACGGCACGTCCGGTACGAGGGCGTGGGCGCCGTCCCGTACGACATGGCGCCCCGCGACGATCGTGTGCCGTACGTCCGCTGCTGTCGCGGCGAATACGGCCGTCTCGGCGCCCAGTCTGGGCAGCGGCCCGGCTGTCCTGACCGAGTCGAGGGAGATCGTGGTGAGGTCGGCGAGCGCCCCGGCCTCGATGGTGCCCGCGCCGTCCCAGCCGAGGGCGGCGTGACCGTCCGCCGAAGCCGCGCGCAGCAGCGCCGCGGCCGTCCAGTGGCCCCGTACGCGGGTGCGCAGCCGCTCGTTCAGCTCCATCGCGCGCGCCTCCTCGAGCAGGTCGATGACGGCGTGGCTGTCGGAGCCGAGGGAGAGCGGGGAGCCGGCGCGCTGGAGGGCCGTGGCGGGGCCGATGCCGTCCGCGAGGTCGCGTTCCGTCGTCGGGCACATGCAGGTGCCGGTGCGTGAGCCGCCGATCAGGGCGATGTCCTCGTCGGTGAGGTGGGTGTTGTGCACGCCGGTGGTGCGCGGGCCGAGGACGCCGTGGTCGGCGAGCAGCCGGGTGGGCGTGCACCCGTGCGCGGCCAGGCAGGCGTCGTTCTCGGCGGTCTGCTCGGACAGGTGCACATGGAGCGGGGCCCGCCGCTCCTCGGCCCACCGCACCACCGTCGCCAACTGGCGTGCGGGCACGGCCCGTACGGAGTGGATCGCCGCCCCGATCCGCGCGTGATCCCGCTCCTTGAGAACTGAACAGCGTTCGGCCCAGGCCTCGGCGGTCCCGTCGGAGAAGCGGGCCTGATGGGTGTTGGGGGGCTCTCCGAAGCCGGAGGAAAGGTAGGCGGTGTCCAGGAGGGTGATGCGGATACCGGCTTCGGCGGCGGCCTCGATCAGGGCCTCGCCCATCGCGTTCGGGTCGGCGTACGGGGTGCCGCCGGGGGCGTGGTGCACGTAGTGGAACTCGCCGACCGCCGTGACACCCGCCAGCGCCATCTCGGCGTACACGGCTCGGGCCAGGGCGTGGTACGTCTCCGGCGTCAGCCGGTCCGCGAAGGAGTACATCACCTCGCGCCAGGTCCAGAAGGTGCCCGAGCCGACCTGGACGGTGCCGCGCAGGGCGCGGTGGAAGGCGTGGCTGTGGGCGTTGGCCAGGCCCGGCAGGGTCAGGCCCCGGAGGGTCTCGGCGCCCGGCGGCGGGGCGGGGGTCTCCGTGCGGACGGCCGTGATCCGGCCGTCGGCCACCTCCAGCAGCACGCCTGGCTCGACATGGGTGTCGAGCCAGGCGTGCTCCAGCCAGTACGTCCGCGTCGGCTCAGTCGTCGTCACGTGCGGGCCAGCCCTTCCAGTACGTCGGCGAGCGCGGTCACCCCGGCCACGCAGTCGTCCTCGGCGGCGAACTCGGCCGGGGAGTGCGAGACGCCGGTGGGGTTGCGTACGAACAGCATGGCGGTCGGAATGCTCCCGGAGAGGATTCCGGCGTCGTGTCCGGCGCCGGTGCCCAGCACGGGTACCCGCAGGTGGGTGTCGCGGCCCAGGATGCGGGCGAGTTCGTCCCGCAGGGCGTGGTCGAACTCGACGACCGGCGTGAAGGACTCACGGACGACGTCGAGGTCGACGCCGTGCGCGACGGCGTACTCGCGCGCGGCCTTCTCCACGCCGGTGACCACCGTGTCGAGGGTCTCCTGGTCGGCGGCGCGGGAGTCGAGCCAGCCGCGCACCAGGGAGGGGATGGCGTTGACCCCGTTCGGCTCCACCGCGATCTTGCCGAAGGTGGCGACCGCACCGGCGAGTTCGGCCTCCCGGCGGGCGGCGAGCACGGTCTCGGCGTACGACAGCATGGGGTCGCGGCGGTCCACGAGCCGGGTGGTGCCGGCGTGGTTGGCCTCGCCCCGGAAGTCGAAGCGCCAGCGGCCGTGCGGCCAGATGGCGCTGGCGATGCCGACCCGGTCGCCGGACAGGTCCAGCGCGCGGCCCTGTTCGACGTGCAGTTCGACGAAGGCGCCGATCCGGGCGAGCCGCTCCGGGTCCGGTCCGATGGCGTCGGGGTCGTATCCGGCGGTCTCCATGGCCCGCGGCAGCGTGACGCCGTCGCCGTCGGTCAGCCGGTGCGCCTGCTCGACGGTGAGCTGCCCGGCGGTGAGCCGTGACCCGACACAGGCAAGCCCGAACCGGGCGCCCTCCTCGTCGCCGAAGTTGACGATGGCCAGGGGTTTCTCGAGCCGCGCTGCCCTCCCGCGCAGCTCGTCGAGGGCGGCGAAGGAGGACACGACCCCGAGGGGCCCGTCGAAGGCCCCGCCGTCCGGCACGGAGTCCAGATGCGACCCGGTGACCACCGCGTCCCCGGCGGCCGGGTCCCCCAGCCACGCCCACTGGTTGCCGTTCCGGTCGACCTCGTACGCCAGCCCGCGCGCCTCGGCCTGCTCCTTGAACCAGGCCCGGCAGTCGACGTCGGCCCCGGACCAGGCGTAGCGGCGGTATCCGCCGGAGGCGGAGCTACGGCCGATCGGCAGCAGCTCCGCCCACATGCTGTGAAAGGTCACGCCTGGTCACCCTCGCGCATCGGCACCCGCACCCCGCGCTCCTCGGCGACGGACTCCGCGATGTCGTACCCCGCGTCCACGTGCCGGATGACACCCATGCCCGGGTCGTTCGTCAGCACCCGGCGGATCTTCTCCCCGCCGAGCTTCGTACCGTCGGCGACGGTCACCTGCCCGGCATGGATGGACCGCCCCATGCCGACCCCGCCACCGTGGTGGATGGACACCCAGGACGCCCCGGAGGCCACGTTGACCATGGCGTTCAGCAGCGGCCAGTCGGCGATCGCGTCGGAGCCGTCGAGCATGGCCTCGGTCTCGCGGTACGGGGAGGCGACGGACCCGCAGTCGAGGTGGTCGCGGCCGATGGCCAGGGGGGCCGCCAGCTCGCCGGAGGCCACCATGTCGTTGAAGCGCTCGCCGGCCTTGTCACGCTCGCCGTAGCCGAGCCAGCAGATGCGGGCGGGCAGGCCCTGGAAGTGGACGCGCTCGCCGGCCATCTTGATCCAGCGGGCCAGGGATTCGTTCTCGGGGAAGAGGTCGAGGATCGCCTTGTCGGTCTTGGCGATGTCGGCGGGGTCGCCGGACAGGGCGGCCCAGCGGAAGGGGCCCTTGCCCTCGCAGAAAAGGGGGCGGATGTAGGCGGGGACGAATCCGGGGAAGGCGAAGGCGCGGTCGTATCCGGCGAGTTGGGCCTCGCCGCGGATGGAGTTGCCGTAGTCGAAGACCTCGGCGCCGGCGTCCTGGAAGCCGACCATGGCCTCGACGTGCTTGGCCATCGACTCGCGCGCGCGGGTGGTGAAGCCGGCCGGGTCCTTGTCGGCGGCGTCACCCATGTCCTCGAAGGCGACGCCGAGCGGCAGGTAGGCCAGCGGGTCGTGGGCCGAGGTCTGGTCGGTGACGATGTCGATCGGGGCGTTCATCGCCAGCAGCTGCGGGACCAGTTCCGCCGCGTTGCCGAGCACGCCGATGGAGAGCGGGCGGCGGGCGTCGCGGGCCTCGGTGGCCAGCTGGAGGGCGTGGTCGAGGGAGTCGGCCTTGACGTCGAGGTAGCGGTGCTCGATGCGGCGTTCGATGGCGCGGGGGTCGCAGTCGATGCAGATGGCGACGCCGTCGTTCATGGTGACGGCGAGGGGCTGGGCGCCGCCCATGCCGCCGAGGCCGGCCGTCAACGTGATCGTCCCGGCGAGGGTGCCGTTGAACTTCTTCGCGGCGACGGCTGCGAAGGTCTCGTAGGTGCCCTGGAGGATGCCCTGGGTGCCGATGTAGATCCAGGAGCCGGCGGTCATCTGGCCGTACATGGTCAGGCCGAGGGCCTCCAGGCGGCGGAACTCCTCCCAGTTGGCCCAGTCGCCGACGAGGTTGGAGTTGGCGATGAGGACGCGCGGCGCCCACTCGTGGGTCTGCATCACGCCGACCGGCCGACCGGACTGGACGAGCATGGTCTCGTCCTGCTTCAGCCCCTTCAGCGTCCGCACCATCGCGTCGAAGGAGCGCCAGTCACGGGCCGCCTTGCCGGTGCCGCCGTAGACGACGAGCTTGTCGGGGTGCTCGGCGACCTCGGGGTCGAGGTTGTTCTGGAGCATGCGCAGGGCGGCTTCCTGCTGCCAGCCCAGGGCGCTCAGTTCCGTACCGCGCGGGGCTCGTACGGGGCGGGGTCCCGACATCGTCTGCCTCCTCCTGTTACTACGTCTATTCAAATCATGGACGTCTGAATAGAGCTAGTCAATACATCGGTGCGCCAAGTCGGTGTCGCAAAGGTGTATGGCTGGAAGTACCGGAGGAACAGGTACGCACACCGACGAAAGCGGGGGAAACCATGCGGCAGGGCGCCGACAGCACGGAGGAAGGCCGCGCGGCCCGGCGTGACGAGGCGGTGCGGGCCGCCGTGGAGCAGGGCCTGCTCGGCCCCGGGACGCCCGTGGTGGGGCTGCTGGACGTCATCGGCATCCGGGAGTCGGCGGCCGCGCTGCGCGCGGCGTTCGAGGAGGTGCTGGCGCCGGGTGCGCCCGTACTGCACGCCTTCGCGGTGAAGGCGACCCCGCTGGTGCCGGTGCTGCGGCTGCTGGACGAGGCGGGGATCGGGGCGGAGGTGGCGAGCCCGGGCGAGCTGGCCCTGGCGCGGGCGGCCGGGGTGCCGCCGGAGCGGATCGTGCTGGACTCGCCCGCCAAGACGCCCGAGGAACTGCGGGAGGCGCTGGGGCTCGGGATCGCGGTCAACGCGGACAACCCGCAGGAGCTGGCGCGCATCGACGCCCTGGTGGGGGCCGCGCCCAGCCGCTCCCCGCTGGGGATCCGGGTCAATCCGCAGATCGGCGGGGGCTCGATCGAGGCGACCTCGACGGCGACCGAGACCTCGAAGTTCGGGGTGGCGCTGCGCGACGAGGGGGCCCGGGAGTGGGTCGTGCGGGCGTATCTGGACCGGCCGTGGCTGACCCGGCTGCACGCGCACACCGGCTCGCAGGGCATCCCGCTGTCGCTGATGGCACAGGGGGTGGCCGAGGCGTACGGGCTCGCCGAGGAGATCAACGCGCGCGCGGGGCGGCGGCAGGTGGACACGCTCGACATCGGCGGCGGGCTGCCGGTGAACTTCGGCTCCGACGCGACGACACCGACGTACGCGCAGTACGCCCGGCTGCTGAGCGAGGACGTGCCGGGGCTGTTCGACGGGCGGTACGGGCTGGTGACGGAGTTCGGGCGGTCCCTGCTGGCCAAGCACGGGACGGTGCTGGCCCGGGTGGAGTACGCCAAGAGCGCGGGCGGGCGGCGGGTGGCGGTGACGCACGCGGGCGTGCAGGTGGCGGCGCGGACGGTGTACGTGCCGGGGGCGTGGCCGCTCAGGATCGCCGCGTACGACGCGAAGGGGCGGCCGAAGACGGGGCCCGAGGTGGTGCAGGACGTGGCGGGGCCGGCCTGTTTCTCGGGCGACCTGCTCGCCCAGGGGCGCGCCCTGCCGCTGCTGGAGCAGGGCGACCACGCGGCGGCGCTGGACACCGGCGCCTACTACTTCGCGCACCACTACACCTACAACTCCCTTCCACGGCCCGGCATTTACGGCTTCGCTCCGGACGGGTCGGGAGGCGTTGCGTTCGCGACGGTGCGCGAACCGCAGACGCCCGACGAGATCGTGGCCGAGTCCGGAGGGGCGCACGTCACAGCCCTCACCACCTTCGGCGCATCCGGGCGCCGTTGACGCACGCGTCGTTCACTAGATCAAGTGGGCTGACATCAGGGCAAGTTGACCCACATTAGTCGCCCGGACGCATGTTCCACTGGAAAATGCCAGAAGGCTCACCTGCCACGCACACGTTGCGTAGTGTCTGCGTCACTCAGCCGGAGTCCCAGGCGGGAGGGGAGCCCAACGGTGCCCGGAATCGACGAGTGCCTACTGGAAGCGATGCGTCTGCCCGGTGCCCGGGGCGCGGCGCTGGTGGACTGGACGAGCGGGCTGGCCCTGGGCACGGTCGGGGACTCCCCCGGCGGTGACCACGAGACGACCGCGGCCGAGGCGGCCGAACTGGCCCGGCTGGCCGCCGAGCACGGGGCGTTCGCCGCCATCGGGGACACCGAGGACGAGCATCCGCCGGTCGAGGACCTGATCATCAGCAACCGGGACAGCTACCACCTGCTGCGGTTCGTGGACACGTCGTTCGACAGCACCGTGCTGCTGCACCTGTGGCTGGCCCGCGCGGACGGCAATCTGGCCCTCGCGCGGATCCGGCTCGGTGAGATGGCCGCCGGGCTGGTGCTGGGATGACCATGGTCAGAACACCTCCGCCGCCCCTGCCCGTGCGGGACAGAAGAGCCGAAGGGGAGGGGGGCCGCGCCGCTCTCTCGCCGATGCTGACCCGGCTCGCCGAGGAACGGGCCACCGGTGTCCTCGTCCGCGAGCACGGCTCGCTGCACCTCGCCGAGGGCCGGGTGGTGCACGCCGAGAGTCCCCTTGCCCCGGGTCTCGGCCTGCTCCTCACGGCCCACGGCACGCTGGAGCCTGCCGCCTGGCGGCAGGCCGCGGAACAAGCCGGCGACGCGCCCGGCGCCGCCCGTCTGCTGCTCGTCGCCGGACGGCTGGCGGCGGGCGCGCTGGAACTGTGCCACCTGGGCGCGGTGTTCGACGCCGGGTACTTCGCCCTGGCACCGAGCAGCACCCCGGGACACTTCCGGTACGGGCCGGTGACCGCCCCGGTCACCCTGCACCCCATACCGGTCACCGTGCTGGAGCGGGAGACCCTGCGCCGCCGCCTGCTGCTGCACCGCGTATGGCCGGACCCGGCGACCGACAGCGCCCCGCTGATCCGCGCCGACCCGCTCTCGGCCCCGCAGGTCACACCCCGCCAGCGGGCGGTGCTGACCCGGGTGAACGGTCACCGTACGGCGGCGGGCATAGCGCTGGAGCTGGGCCGGCCGGCCTTCCACACCCTGATGGACGTACGGCGGCTGGCGGCGGCGGGCCTGATCGCGCCGGACCCGGCCGTGTCGGCCCCACCGCCTCATCCACCACCCCCACCCCCGGTCACCGACCCCGACATCGCGCTGCTGAAGAGGCTCAGGGATGCGCTGGAGGCCCTTTGAACGGCACCGACCCGCCGAGAGGAGACATCTGATGGCGGCCGAGCCAGAGATCCACGCGATCCTGGACGAACTACGGCGACTCCGCAGCCGCGTCCCCCAGCTCACCGGCGCCCTGGCGGCCGGCGTCGACGGTCTCGTCGTCGCCGAGGACACCCCCGGCGTCGACCCGGAGGGCCTGGCGGCGCTCACCGCGGCGGCGCTCGGCGTCGCCGTACGGGTCGCCGACGCCACCGGACAGGGCGACTTCCGGGAACTGCTGGTCCGCGGCGAGCGCGGCTACATCGCCACCTACGCGGCCGGCCGCACCGCGGTCCTGACCCTGCTCGCCCAGGACCGCGTCAACGTCGGCCGGCTGCACCTGGAGGGCCGCCGCGCGGGCGCCCGGATCGGGGAGCTGGTCGACGCGGCGGAGGCGGCGGCCAAGGCCGCCGAGGCCGCCCAGCCCGCCCGGCCGCCCAGCCGGACCACCACCGCACGAACTCTCAGACCTACCCGTACACCACGTGCCGCGGCCACCGACGCGCGCACCGCAACCGACAGTTGAAAGGACACCACACACCATGGCCAACACCGAGACCGCACTGAAGGAATGCCTCGCCTCCATCGAGGGTGCCACCGGCGTCGCGCTCGTCGACTACACCAGCGGAATGGCGCTGGGCACGATGGGCGGCAGCAAGGGCTTCGACCTCAACGTCGCCGCCGCCGGGAACACCGATGTGATCCGGGCCAAGATGCGCACCATGGAGCACCTCGGCCTGAAGGGCGAGATCGAGGACATCCTGATCACCCTGACCAACGCGTACCACCTGATCCGGCTGCTCAAGGGGCGCGGAGGCAACGGCCTGTTCCTCTACCTGGTGCTCGACGCGAACCGGGCCAACCTGGCCATGGCCCGGCACCAGCTGAAGAAGATCGAGGAGGAACTGGAGGTCTGAGCGAGGCCCGAGCGCGGCCCGAGCGGCGGTCAGACGAGCGCCGCGGTGCGGCGGCGGGCCCCGCCCGGGGCCGCGTCGCCGGCCGCGATGCCCGTACCGCGGTAGGCCTTGACGGCCTTGCCCGCGGGACGGCCGCCGCGCTTGCCGAGCCAGTCGACACGCACCCACAACAGCTCGTCCAGGGCCCGCTCGCGCCGCCCGAGCCAGGCCGCCTTGAGCCTGAGCCCGGTGCCGGCCCCGGCCAGCAGCAGCCCGCCCGCCGAGGGCACCACGAAGGCGCTGCCCAGCGCGACGAGGAAGGCCAGCAGCAGCCCCCAGCGGTGACCCCGGCGCCAGGCGCGCACGGTCACCGCGCGGTCCTGCAGCACATCGTGCTTGCCCGCGCGGGCCACCCCGCGGGCGAGACCGGCGTACCGCCCACGGCCTGCCAGGGCCACCGCGGCGGTGGCGACGAGGAACAGCGCGGCCCCCGCGAGAACCCCGATCCGGCGCCCGGTCACCCCCGGCGGCAGCACCCCGATGCCCGCCGCGAACACCCCGAGCCACCACAGCGGCGCGGCCCCCGCCCGTACGACGACGGCCACCCGGGCCAGTCCCTGTCCTCCACGCGCCATGTCCGCAGCCTCCTCGCCGCTCCCGGCCCAGTCCGTCCGTATGCCGGGACGCTAGCGAGCGAAGGTGAGACCAGTCTGAGAACAGAGCCGGGAACACCGGGTCATTCCACGAACAGCCCCCGTGCCGACGCCCGCGCGTCGAACTCCTCCAGCCGCGCCTGGGCGTCCGGCAGGTCGTCGCACATGGCCTCCAGCAGCACCCGCCCCAGCAGCATCGGCGCGCACGCGGTGTCGAAGGCGAGCCCGGTGCCGACGGCGGCCGGCAGCAGCAGGTCGGACACCTTGGCGACCGGCGCGAACGCCGAGTCGGCGACGGTGACCACGGTCAGGCCCGCCTCCTTGGCGTAGGCGAGGGTGTCGACGACCTCGCGGGGATGCCGCGGCAGCGCGAAGCACAGCAGGGTGGTGGCCCCGGCCCGGACGGCCGCGTCGACGCGGTCGTGGATCATCGTGCCGCCCTCGCCCAGCAGCCGGACGTCCGGATGGACCTTGGCGGCGAAGTACGCGAAGCCGTAGGCCTGGGAGGCGGCGGCCCGCAGTCCGAGCACCGGCAGCGGACGGGAGGCGGCGAGGAGCCGGCCGGCCCGCTGCACCGGACGCGGGTCGGCCAGCACCTCCGCGAGGTGCCGGAGGTTCTCGATCTCGCTCTCCACGGCCTGCTGGTACTCGTTGTACGGCGCCGAGCCCACCGCGGGTTCGGCGGGCACGACCTCGCGCAGGTGCTTGCGCAGGGCCGGGTAGCCGTCGAAGCCGAGCGCGACCGCGAAACGGGTCACCGAGGGCTGGCTGACCCCGGCCAGCTCGGCCAGCTCCACGCTGGACAGGAAGGGCACGTCGCCGGCCCGCCGCACCATGCTGTGCGCGATGCGCCGCTGGGTCGGCGTGAGCCGGTGCCCTTCGAAGAGCGCCTGCAAGCGGGCGGCAGGACTGTCGGTCACGCTCATGACGTGCTCCCCCTCCAGATGTCCGTGAACCGGTCGAGCAGTGCGGCCGCCGCCGACACGTCGTCCGTGAGCGGCCGGTCGGCCTGGTCGTCGTCGAGCACCGACTCCGCCAGTGCCAGCGCGCGTCCGACCGGCAGTTCCGGGTCCGGCCTGAGGTCGCGCTGACGCAGCGCGCGCACGGCGGCGACGAGTTCGCAGCCGACCACCAGACGGTACGCACCACAGGCACGCAGCGTCTGCCGGGCGGCGAGCGAGGCGAAGCTGGCCTGTTCCTCGACGCCCCGGGAGAGTACAGCGTGACCGAGCGACGCGGGAGCCGAGAACGCGCGCAGCTCGCCGAGGGCGGCTTCGGCGGCGTACTCCAGGATCATCACTCCGGAGGAGGCGGCCTCGTGGTCGGCGAGGAAGGGGCGCAGCCGGGTGTAGGCGGGCTCGTTGAGGGTGGACAGCCGGGACGTGGACAGCCGGGCCACCTGGGTGATCGCCAGCCTGAAGTGGTCCAGTGTGAGGGACAGTTGGGCCTGGTAGAAGCCGCCGTGGTGGTAGGCGGCCATGTCCTCGGGGCAGATGAGGGGGTTCTCGGCGGCCGCGTTGATCTCTGTCGTGAGCACCTCCTCCAGCAGGTCCGCCGCGTCGTGCGCGGGGCCGTGGACCTGGGGCAGGCAGCGGAAGCCGTAGGGGTCCTGGATACGGCCGAGCGGCGGCGTGGGCCGGTCGGCGGCGCCGATCAGCTGCCGCATGCGGCGCGCCACTTCCGCGCTGCCCCGGTGCGGGCGGGCCTCGTGCACGGGAGCGGCGTAGGCCTCGTGCGAGCCGTCCACGGCCAGCAGGGAGAGGGCCGCGACGACCTGGGTGGCGGCGACGAGTCCGCGCAGCTCGTGCAGGGCCAGGGCGGACTGGCCGAGGGTGAGCGCGTTGCTGCTGATCAGGGCGAGGGCGTCGTTGTTGTCGAGGGGCTGCGGCTCGGGCGCGCGGACGGCGGGCGGTGAGGTGGGCCCGTCCGGCCCCCGCCACGGCTGCTCGCCCGCCAGTGCCAGCCCGACCTGTGCCAGGGCCGCGATGTCCCCGGTACCGACGGAGCCGAACTCGTTGACGACCGGGTACGCGCCCGTCTCCAGGGCCTCGCACAGGGCGGTGACGATGCTGGGGCGCAGACCGGCACCCCCGGCCAGGAGCTGGTTGGCGCGGACGGCGAGCGTCGCCCGTACCTGACGGGCCGGCAGTTCCGCGCCGATGGCGCCGGCGTGGCTGCGCAGCAGACGCAGGCCGTGTCCGGCGGCGGCCTCGGTGGGCACGTCCTCGTTCCGGTTGGCGCCCACGCCGGTGGAGCGGCCGTAGACCCGCCCGGTCGCGGCGATCTGCCGGGCCGCGTCCCAGGACTCCGCCACCCGCTTCATCGCGTCGGTGCCCGGCACCGGCCGGGCCGCGCCGTCGGCGAGCCGCACGACGTCCGCCACGCCGAGGCCGACTCCGTCGAGGACGACGAGTCCGCGGTGCTCGGGGGTCGCGGTTCCCGGTCTGTCCACCACCCGAGACGGCATGAAGTCCAAAGCCCCCTCCATCCGAACATTCACCTATTCAGACACCAAGAACTCTGCATGACCTCATACAGCCAAGCAAGTGGCATCTCATGATCCGGTGCGGCACGGCACCAAGTAGGGGGGCTAACCCCAGTGCGGCGGGCGTCCCCGCTCCCTACCGTGTCCTCATGACCGCTATGGAGGCGCGGGACGCCGATCTGAAGAAGGAACTCGACGCCACCCTGCAAGCGCGCAGGGAGCTGGGTGAGGAGTACGAGTCCGCGCTGGTGGACTCGTTCCTGGAGAAGGTCGAGCAGCGTATCGACGGCGCGGTGGAGCGCCGGGTGCGCCGGCAGCTGGCCGAGCAGCAGCTCCAGGTCGCCCGGGGCAGCCGGGAGCCGAGGAACGGGGACTCCTGGGGTGAGCGCTTCGGCTTCGGCATCGTCTCGCTGGTGCTGGCGATCCCGCTGTCGGCGATCGGCGGCGGCATCGCACACCTGCCCGGCATGCTCACCGCCTGGGCGGGCATCGTGGGCGTCAACGCCGTCCAGGCGGTCCGCGCCAACCCGGGCCTGTTCGACGGGCGGCGCCGCGCCTCCTCCCAGGACTCCGACTGGGAGGAATGACCGGAGTGCCCCTCACGCCTGCCGGGTCGGCAGCACCATGATCTGCCGCAGGTTCACGTGCCGGGGGCGGCTCGTCGCGTAGGCGACGACGTCCGCGACCTCGTCCGAGGCCAGCCCGCCGATCCCCTCGAACATGCGGTCGAGCTCACCGGCCAGCGCCGCACTGCCCACGTGCGTCCCGAGCTCGGACTGCGTCAGCCCCGGCTCGATGTTGGTGACCCGCACGTCGCGCGGCCCGAACTCGGTGCGCAGCGACTGGGACAGATACGTGACGGCGGCCTTGGTCGCCCCGTACACCGCGTAGTTGGGGAACGTGATGTGGGCGCCGATCGAGGAGATGTTCACCAGGTCCGCGGTACGGCCCTCGGCGGCGGCCCCCACCAGGTCGGCGGTGAAGGCGCGGATCACCCGCAGCACTCCGCTCACGTTGGTGTCGAGCATCCGCTGCCACTCGTCGAGCCGGCCGTCGTCGATCGGGTGGGGCAGCATGACGCCGGCGTTGTTGACGACCAGGTCCACGGACCCGTACGCCTCCTCGATCCGCTCCTTGGCGGCCCGCACGGACGCGTCGTCGGTGACGTCGGCGACGACCGCCAGCGCCTGCCCGCCGTCGGAGCGGATCTTCGCGGCGATCTCCTCCAGCCGCTCCCCGCGCCGGGCGAGCAGCACGACCCGCGCGCCGTTCGCGGCCAGCAGCACGGCGACTGCCTGGCCGATTCCGCTGGCAGCCCCGGTGACGACGGCGGTACGGCCGGAAAGGTTCTCGTACGACATGGGTGGCTCCCTCGGTTCGCTGCCGGGGCGTCTCCCCGGCGGCACTCACCACCCTGCGCCGCCGTCCCGGCCGTACCCAGGGATGCGCTTTTCCTGGGTCTGCCAGTACCAGGTTCGCGGCCGGCCTCTCCCCTACCATCGAACCCATGGACGGGGATCTCGGAGACTTTCTGCGCTCGCGCCGCGCCCGCATCCAGCCCGAGGAGGTGGGGCTGGCCTCGCACGGACGGCGCCGGGTGCCCGGGCTGCGCCGCGAGGAGGTGGCGCAGCTGGCCGGGGTGAGCGTCGACTACTACATCCGGCTGGAGCAGGGGCGGGGCCCTGGGGGCACCTCCCGGACGAAGTCTGGGGGAGTCTCGGATGCCGTGCTGGACGCGATCGCCCGGGTGCTGCGGATGGACGAGACCGAGCACGAGTACCTGCGGACGGTGGCGCGGCCCCGGCAGAAGCAGGGCAAGCGCCCGCCCGCGCCCCGCGTACGCCCCGGCGTGCAGCTGCTGCTGGACGGCATGGAACACAGCCCGGCCTTCGTCCTCGGCCGCCGTATGGACGTACTGGCCTGGAACGCTCTCGGGGACGCGGTGAACGGCTTCAGCCGCATGGCCCCCGAGGAGCGGAACATCCCCCGCTACTTCTTCCTCGACCCCGCGAGCCGGGACTTCTACCCGGAGTGGTCCGCGGTGGCCGTCCAGACGGTGGCCTACCTGCGCCTGGCCGCGGGCGTGTACGCCGACGACCCCGGGCTGTGCGCCCTGGTCGGCGAACTGTCCGTCAAGAGCGAGGAGTTCCGCCGTCTGTGGGCCGACCACCAGGTCGCGGAGTGCGCGTACGGCGTGAAGAAGATCCGGCACCCGGTGGCGGGCCTGCTGACCCTCCCGTACGAGTCCCTGACCACCCCGGCGGACCCGGAGCAGACGATCGTGGTCTACACCCCGGAGCCGGGCTCGGAGACGGCCGAACGGCTGGCGCTGCTGGCCAGTTGGGAATCCGCGCACGCCCGCTGAGAAAGAATTGCGCGGGGACCGCCGCACCCCCGTTGCCGGGGGGCGGGACGACGGCGGTCCCCGCGGGGGACGCGGGCCGGGTCAGGGCCGGGCTTGCGCGTCCGTGGCGTCCTTGGAGGTCCGGGAGCCGCTCCGGAGGTCCTTGGCGCCGCTGGGCGCCGGCCGGGACGGGGAGCCGCTCCCGCCCTGCCGACACCCACTAATGTGCCGGACCCGTGTTAAGCGGGTGCTGCGCGCACGTGACGCGCTCGTACCACTTCCGCGAAGTCCACCACTTCGGTAGGACACCGCAAGTTCCGCCGCGACACCGGCGGTTCACCGGACGTTCGCTACTGCTTCCCGCCCTTGGCGAGGAAGGACAGCAGGTCCTGCCGGCTGACCACACCGGTCGGCTTGCCCTCGACGAGGACGATCGCGGCGTCCGCCGAACCGAGCACCGACATCAGGTCCCCGACCGGCTCGCCGGAGCCGACCTGGGGCAGCGGGGCGCCCATGTGCTTCTCCAGCGGATCCTCCAGCGAGGCCCGCTTGTTGAACAGCGCGTCGAGCAACTCCCGCTCCACGACCGACCCGACGACCTCGGCGGCCATCACGTCCGGGTGACCGGCGCCCGGCTTGACCACCGGCATCTGCGAGACGCCGTACTCGCGCAGCACCTCGATGGCCTCGCCGACGGTCTCGTCGGGGTGCATGTGGACCAGGGACGGGATGGAGCCGGCCACCTTGTCCTGGAGGACGTCCGCGACCCGGGCGCTGGGGCCCTCGTCCTCGAGGAAGCCGTAGTCGGCCATCCACTCGTCGTTGAAGATCTTGCTGAGGTAGCCGCGGCCGCTGTCCGGGAGCAGGACCACGACGACGTCGTCCGGGCCGAGCCGCTCGGCGACCTTGAGGGCCGCCACGACGGCCATACCGCAGGAGCCGCCGACCAGCAGCCCCTCCTCCTTCGCCAGCCGCCGGGTCATCTGGAAGGAGTCCTTGTCGGACACGGCGACGATCTCGTCCGCCACCGTCCGGTCGTAGGCGGTCGGCCAGAAGTCCTCACCGACGCCCTCGACGAGGTACGGCCGTCCGGAGCCGCCGGAGTAGACCGAGCCCTCCGGGTCGGCGCCGACGACCTGGACCTTGCCGTCGCTGACGTCCTTCAGGTAGCGGCCGGTGCCGGAGATGGTGCCGCCGGTGCCGACGCCCGCCACGAAGTGGGTGATCTTCCCCTCGGTCTGCTCCCACAGCTCGGGGCCGGTCGAGTGATAGTGCGAGAGCGGGTTGTTGGGGTTGGAGTACTGGTCGGGCTTCCAGGCGCCGGGCGTCTCACGCACCAGCCGGTCGGAGACGTTGTAGTACGAGTCCGGGTGCTCCGGATCCACGGCGGTCGGGCACACGACCACCTCGGCGCCGTACGCCCGCAGCACGTTGATCTTGTCGGTGCTCACCTTGTCGGGGCACACGAAGATGCACTTGTACCCCTTCTGCTGGGCCACGATGGCCAGGCCCACGCCGGTGTTGCCGCTGGTCGGCTCGACGATGGTGCCGCCCGGCTTGAGCTCCCCGCTCTGCTCGGCGGCCTCGATCATGCGCAGGGCGATGCGGTCCTTCACGGAACCGCCCGGGTTGAAGTACTCCACCTTGGCCAGGACGGTCGCCCGGATCCCCTTGGTCACACTGTTGAGCCTCAGCAGCGGGGTGTTGCCGACGAGGCTGATCATCGAGTCGTGGAATCGCACCGTTGTCTCCGGTTGCCGCAAAAAGATGTGGTCGTGATTGGTCCCGCCAGCCTACGGCCCCCGACGACGCCACGACGGCCTTCACTCCGCGTTGAGATTGGCGCACGGGCTGTACGGGGCAAGGAGTGGGTGTACGGCTTGAAGGAGGTGGCCACGAGGCATGACGAGCATGTCGAGGGCGAGAGTGGCCCGGCGGATCGCGGCCGGTGCGGCGTACGGCGGTGGCGGGGTCGGGCTGGTCGGCGCGGCCACCGTCGGTGTGGTGCTGGCGGAGCTGCGGCTGGCCAAGCGGCACGTGGGCAACGGCACGCGCGGCCGGGTGCCGGTGGCGGACGGCCGGTACGGCGCCGAGTACGACATCCCCGGCGAACCGCCGCTGCGCCTGACCGTCCTGGGCGACTCCACGGCCGCCGGCCAGGGGGTGCACCGGGCCGGGCAGACACCGGGCGCGCTGCTGGCCGCGGGACTGTCGGCGGTGGCGGAGCGGTCGGTGGAGCTGCGCAATGTCGCCCAGCCGGGGGCCCAGTCGGACGACCTGGACCGCCAGGTGGCGCTGGTCCTCGCGGATCCGTCCGCCGCCGACATCTGCGTGATCATGATCGGTGCGAACGATGTCACGCACCGGATGCCCCCGACCCGCTCGGTCCGTCATCTGGCGGCGGCGGTACGGCGGCTGCGCACGGCCGGTGCCGAGGTGGTGGTCGGCACGTGCCCCGATCTGGGCACCATCGAGCCGGTGCAGCAGCCGTTGCGCTGGCTGGCCCGGCGCGCCTCCCGGCAGCTGGCGGCGGCCCAGACGATCGGGGTGGTCGAGCAGGGCGGCCGCACGGTGTCGCTGGGCGACCTGCTGGGCCCCGAGTTCGCCGCGAATCCGCGTGAGCTGTTCGGCCCCGACAACTACCACCCCTCCGCCGAGGGCTACGCCACGGCGGCGATGGCGGTCCTCCCGACCGTATGCGCCGCCCTCGGCCTCTGGCCGGCGGAGGAGGACCGCCCGGACGTCTCGCGCCGCGAGGGCTTCCTCCCGGTGGCCCGCGCGGCAGCCGAAGCCGCGGACGAGGCCGGCACGGAGGTCACGGCAGCGATGCCGACCGGCCCCCGCGGCCCCTGGGCCCTCCTCAAACGCCGGCGCCGAAGGAGGCTCCCAGAACCCCAGCCCACCTCCGAGCCGACACCCTCGCCGTAGCGGGGGCGCAGGCCCGCCGGGGTACAGGCCCGCCGGGGTCCAGGCCCGCCGGGGCGCAGGCCCGCCGGGGCGCAGGGGCACAACCCCGCCGGGGGGGAAGGACGCGGGGGCGCAGGGGCACAGCCCGCCGGGGGGCAGGGGGCGGAGCCCCCGTGGGGTCGAAGGGGCGGAGCCCCTGGGGGCGGGAATGGGCAGGGGCGGCGGGGGCGAGAAAGCAAGCGCTTAGAAACTGCGGTCAGGGTCACACCCCGTTACTCGTGACCTGGGCCATACGTACGGGTAACTTCGCAGGAAGCCCCCAGCCCAACTCCCCGTACGCCAATGGAGCCGTGATGCCCGAAGCCGTCATCGTCTCGACCGCCCGTTCCCCGATCGGCCGCGCCTTCAAGGGCTCTCTCAAGGACCTGCGCCCGGACGACCTGACCGCCACGATCATCCAGGCCGCCCTGGCGAAGGTCCCCGAGCTGGACCCCAGGGACATCGACGACCTGATGCTCGGCTGTGGCCTCCCGGGCGGCGAGCAGGGCAACAACCTCGGCCGGATCGTCGCCGTGCAGATGGGCATGGACCACCTGCCGGGCTGCACGATCACCCGTTACTGTTCCTCCTCGCTGCAGACCAGCCGCATGGCCCTGCACGCCATCAAGGCCGGCGAGGGCGACGTCTTCATCTCGGCCGGCGTCGAGACGGTCTCCCGGTTCGTCAAGGGCAACTCCGACAGCGTGCCGGACACCCACAACCCCTTCTTCGCCGAGGCCGAGGCCCGTACCGCCGCCGTCGCGGAGCAGGAGGGCACCACCTGGCACGACCCGCGCGAGGACGGCCTCGCCCCGGACGCCTACATCGCGATGGGCCAGACCGCGGAGAACCTCGCCCGCCTGAAGGGCGTCACCCGCCAGGACATGGACGAGTTCGGCGTCCGCTCCCAGAACCTCGCCGAGGAAGCCATCAAGAACGGCTTCTGGGAGCGCGAGATCACCCCGGTCACCCTCCCCGACGGCACGGTCGTCAGCAAGGACGACGGCCCGCGCGCCGGCGTCACGCTGGAGGGCGTCCAGGGCCTCAAGCCGGTCTTCCGCCCGGACGGCATGGTCACCGCCGCCAACTGCTGCCCGCTCAACGACGGCGCCGCCGCGCTCGTCATCATGTCCGACACCAAGGCCCGCGAGCTGGGCCTGACCCCGCTCGCCCGCATCGTGTCGACCGGCGTCTCCGGCCTGTCCCCCGAGATCATGGGCCTCGGCCCGGTCGAGGCCAGCAAGCAGGCCCTCCGGCGCGCCGGCCTGACGATCGACGACATCGACCTGGTCGAGATCAACGAGGCCTTCGCCGCCCAGGTGATCCCCTCCTACCGCGACCTCGGCATCGACCTCGACAAGCTGAACGTCAACGGTGGCGCCATCGCCGTCGGCCACCCGTTCGGCATGACCGGCGCCCGCATCACCGGCACGCTCATCAACTCGCTCCAGTTCCACGACAAGCAGTTCGGCCTGGAGACGATGTGCGTCGGCGGCGGCCAGGGCATGGCGATGGTCATCGAGCGCCTCAGCTGAGCGCCGTTCACGCGGCCTTGACGCAGCCGTAAAGTAGCGGTCACCGGACCCAAAGTGACCCTCCGGCCCGGCCTTCGAGAAAACCTCGAACGCCGGGCCGGTTTGTGATCCAATCTCCCCCAGGATGTGACCTATCTCCCCCGGGAGATGTCAAGGCAGGTCAGAGCGGCTGCACACAGAAGCCCACGACAGGGATCTGTCCGTTTCGTGACGTTACGCACTGACAGCTGGTTAGTCCGCCCTTCAAGCTGATGTAGGAAGTCGGGGGTCGACTTTTAACCGGGAGTACGTCAGTGAGCGCCATGCCGATCGCCCTGCTGGTCACCACGGCCGCCACCGGCGCCGTGGGCGTCGCCGTCCTGCGCACCCTTCTGGGCCTGCGGCGGCAGCTCGCGGCCCTGCGCACGCAGCTCGCCGAGACCACCCAGAACGACGCCGCCGCGACGCGCGCCCTGGTGCCCGCCGCCCGGACCGCCGAGGCCGAGGAGATACGGGCGGCCGTCGCCGAGGCACTCGCCGAGGAGCGGGAGCGCGAGCTGGCCGAGGCCCGGGCGTTCTGGGCCGCCCAGGAGGCCCGTGAGGCCTCCGACATGCCCACCCTGCTCGGTCTCCCCGACAGCGAGCTGTTCCTGCCCCGTACGGCCGACTTCGCGGGCCTGGAGCCGGTGACGGAGCCCGGCCCGGACAACGACGAGTTCGCCGGAGAGTCCCCGGAGCTGGCCGCGGCCCGCCGCCGCCACCCCTCCCACCCCGACTTCGTCCCGGTCCAGTCGCCGGTCGTGGGCGACCACGAACGCACGGTCACCGTCCTGGAAGGGCTCGCCGAGTCCCGCACGGAACTGACCGACGTACGCCCCGGCCCCCTCGGCACCCTCGACGTCTACGTCTTCGCCGACGGTACGACCCTGTGCATGACCCCCGGCCACCGCGAGACCGCCGAACGCCTGGCGGCGGCCCTGCGCGCCGGCGAGAAGCCGCACCTGCTGGGCGGCTCCGGCATCTCGGGCGCGTACACGCTGACGTTCGCGTGCGGCGAGGAGAGCGTCTACATCCTGGCGGACAGGGTCATCGCCTCGCTCTGAGGCACCGAGCCGGTCAGACCCCCGCCCTCTTCTGCGCCTCCGCCACCAGCCTCACCGCTTCGTCGACCTCGACGTCACTCGACAGCACGACCGCCAAGTCATGCCCGGCCACGGTGATTTGGTCGGCCGCCGCGAACATCCCCGCGTCCGGCATCTCCCGCGGCTCCCCCGAAGGGTCCTCGAGCCGCTGGGCCCACACGGCCAGCTCCCGGCCCAGTCGCAGAGCCTCAGCGGCAGCGCTCCGTTGCAGTCGGGACTGCGGCGCCGCCCGCAAACGGTCGGCGAAGTGATCCACGGCACGGGTCAGGGGCGTCGTATCAACCACGCCGTGAGCGTAACGCGTCCGAGCGGGACTGTTGCCAACACGGCAACGCTAGGGCACGGTGACGTGAAGGACCGGCTTACATCCCCTTTGCGTTCGGAGGTGCCGATGTCCCAACTCTTCTCCGAGGAGACCCACCGCAACCTGCTCGCCCGCATCCCCCAGTGCACCGGTCGTGAAGTCTCCGACTGGTTGCGCACCGTCGAAGACGGACCCTCTCTCTTCCGCTTCGAGGAAAAAGTCAGCTGGCTCCGGCACGAGCACAACCTCGCGTACGGCCACGCCAAGGCGATCGTCCACGAGTACGACCTGAGGAGGGCCGCGCGCAAGCTGCGCTAGGGCGACACGGGCCAGGCCCTGGCAGCGCATCCGCAGACAGCACCCACACACGGCGAAGGGCCCCGGGGCGAACCCGGGGCCCTTCTCACTGCCGCTGGGCGGTGACCGGTCGCTGTGACCAGTCGCTGCTGCTGTACTAGTCGCTGCTGGTGAAGATGGCCGCGAGCCGCAGCATCTCCACGTAGATCCACACCAGGGTCAGGGTGAGGCCGAACGCGGCCAGCCAGGCCTCCTGGCGCGGGGCGCCGTAGGCGATGCCGTCCTCGATCTGCTTGAAGTCGAGGGTCAGGAAGAACGCGCCGATGAGCACCGCCAGGATGCCCACGGCCGCGCCCAGCGGGCCGAAGCTGCGCAGACCGCCGTCCTCGGCGACGCCGAACACCACCAGCAGCAGGTTGACCGCCATGACCAGGATGAACGCCATGGCGATGGCCAGACCGATCCGGGCGTACCGGGCGGTGACGCGGATCCAGCCCGCCTTGTAGATCAGGAGGGTGGCCCCCGAGACCGCCATCGTGCCGAGCACCGCCTGGAACGGGGCGCCGCTCCACCGGCTGTTGTACATCTCGCTGATCACGCCGAGGAAGACGCCCTCGAAGGCGGCGTATCCCAGGATCAGCGCGGGCGAGGGGGTGCGCTTGAAGCTCTGGACGAGCGCCAGGACCATCGCGACCAGCGCGGATCCGACCGCCAGGCCGTAGCTGCCGGCCGAGACGGGAAGCAGGGCCCAGGCGAGGACCGCGCCGACGGCGACGGTGCCGAGCGTCATGGCCGAGCGCATGACGACGTCGTCCATCGTCATCCGGCCGGTGGCGGCCGGGGCCTGCGGCGGAGCGCCGTACTGCTGGTCCGTCTGGGCGTACTGGTTGGTCGCGTAGGGGTTCTGCGCGTAGGGGTTGCCCTGCTGCGCATACGGGTTGCCCTGCGCGTGCCCGGCCTGCGGCGCGGTGTTGAAGCCCGCGTAGCCGTTGTCGCGGCTGAACCCCCGTCGCGAGAAGACCGGGTTGCTGCTCCTCATTTCACTCCTCCATGGCCACCCTTCGTGGCCTTGGCTCAAGAGTAATAGATTGGCAAAGGAATGATCCTAATACTTGAGGAGGATCTTTCCCTGTCCGTGCTGGCCAACACGCTACGCGGATGCGTGATTCCCAGCCACGGAGGGATCCATTCCTCACCGAACTGGTACACAGCCGGAACCGGACAGGGATGACGGCCGCGTGACGGCCGCGCGGCGGCCACGCCCTCAGTCGAACGGGAAGCCCGTGTACGCCTCGGCCAGGTCGTTGTCGGCCGCCCGCGAGGAGGCGATCCGGGCCAGCCGGGCGAGCTGGAGGCGGTCCTCGAACGGGGTGGCGTCCGGGGCTCGGTGGAGCAGTGTCGTCATGTCGTAGGAGAACCGTTCGGCCTGCCAGACGCGGCGCAGACAGGTAGCGGAGTAGGCGTCGAGCAGTTCCGCCGAACCGGTGTCCCGCCGGTGGGTCAGCGCCCGCGCGAAGGTGACGACGTCCCCGACGGCGAGATTCAGCCCCTTGGCGCCGGTCGGCGGCACGATGTGGGCGGCGTCGCCGGCGAGGAAGAGGCGGCCGTGCCGCATGGGCTCGTGGACGAAGGAACGCATCGGGGTCACCGACTTCTGGGTGACGGGCCCGCGTTCCAGCCGCCAGCCGTCGGCGGTCTCGAACCGGCGCTCCAGCTCGTCCCAGATCTCACCGTCGGCCCAGCTCTCCGCGTCCGTGCCGGCGGGCACCTGGAGATACAGGCGGGAGACGAAGGAGTCAATGGGGAGCGAAGCGACTTCCTTGGAAGGGTGGCGGCGGGTGACGGGCGGGCGCATGGACAGCAGGGCGAAGCCTCGGTCGTGGCGGGCGTAGACCAGCTCGTCGTGCGAGGGGGCCACGTCGGCGAGGATGCCGAGCCAGCCGAAGGGGTACGTCCGTTCGAAGACTTGGGAGAGCGCGGCGGGGACGGCGTTCCTCGACACCCCCCAGAAGCCGTCGCAGCCGACGACGTACTCGCACTCCAGCACGTCCTCGCCACCCGCGTGCCGGAAGGGGACGCGGGGGCGGTCGGTGTCGGCGTCCTCGACGGCGAGGGCCTCCGCCTCGAACAGCAGCGGGCCGCCCTCCTTCAGCTGAAGGGCGATGAGGTCCTTGCAGACCTCGGTCTGGGCGTACACCATGACGGACCGGCCGCCGGTGAGGGCGGGGAAGTCCACGCGATGGCGCCGCTTGGCGAACCGCAGCTCGATCCCGTCGTGGCGCAGACCCTCGCGGTCCATGCGCTCCCCGGCGCCGACCGCCCGGAGCACGTCCGCCGTGCCCTGCTCCAGGATCCCGGCGCGCTGCCGGTGCTCGACGTAGTCACGGTCGCGGCTCTCGAGAACGACCGAGTCGATACCCGCGGTGTGCAGCAGCCGCGCGAGGAGGAGTCCGGCGGGGCCGGCCCCGATGATGCCGACGGTGGTGCGCATCGGTCGTTCCCTTCGGTTCGCCTGTCACGTCTGTTCGCCTGGTGAAATTTCCTTCACTTTTCTCGCGGTCGAGTCTCCGCGCGCCCACGGGTGATGTCAATGGTGATGTCACGGCCCCTACGCACGGCCGTCCGCCGGGCCCGCGGTCGGAATCGCGGGCCCGGCGGAGGGTGGGGGGTGACGGCGGAGCTCGGTCAGTGGCCCGGCCAGCCGTCGAGGTGGCGGTGCAGGGTCACGTCGGGCTGCGTGTCGCCCTTGGGAGCCTGCGCCACCGCGTCGTGGAGGACACCGGTGACCTCCGCGGCGAGTCCGTCGACCTTCGACTTCAGCTCGGCCGCCGGAATCGTGGACCGGGTCAGCTGGTCCAGCCGGCGGTGGATGTCGGCGAGCCGCGCTCGGGCGCTGTCGTCGAGGGTGAGCCGGGTCGGCGTGGAGACGACGAACTGGTACGCGCCGGCCAGCGTCTGACAGCCGGTGCACTTCTTGTTCGCCGCGTCACTGAGGTTCACGGCGTTCAGCCGGGTCTCGTCCCCCGTGACCGTGACGATCTGGAAGGACAGCGCCACCGACCGGCAGTGAGCGTCGGCCGAGCAGCCCGCCGAGACCGCGTTGGCCTGGTTGCGGACGGCGGTGGCGTTCACGTCGCCGAACTGGCGGATGGTGAAGGAGTCCTGCGTCTGCGTGTGGTGCGCGCGGTCGGCGTGACTGAACACGGCGTCCGACGCGACCGCCACGTGCGTCTGCGTGACGGCCTGGGCCTGGGCCGGCACCGCGGTCGCCACACCGGCGATACCGGCGGCGAAGAGGCCTATGCGGACCGCCCGTTGGGTGAGGGGGCTGCTGGTGGAGCGTGGTTTCCGGTGGCTGTTCATGGGATCTCCAGCGATGGATCGGACACGTACGGTTGGCAGCTGCCGCAGGTGGACGACTGACTGCCGCCGCGGACGCGCGGATGGTGGCCGCACGGCTCACGGCTGCCGCGGACGGGCGGTCGGCTCCCGCCCCAGGCGCGGTTGGTACTGCCACCGACCCGCGGATGGTGGCTGCCGCAGGCGCG
>NZ_JBIRWL010000007.1:270967-363095 GCF_044387825.1 Streptomyces sp. NPDC020299 | reverse complement strand
CGGCGCGCGGCCGGCGCCGGTGGGCTCGCGCCCCGGGTGCGGTCGGCTACCGCACCGGCACCCGGCCGGCTGACTGCCGCTGACGGTGGCTGCGACGGGCGCAGGTCCGCGGCTGCCACTGCCGGGCGGTGGCCTCGCCGCCCGGGTGGGCGGTTGGCTACTGCCACCGACCCGCGGATGGTGGCTGCCGCAGGCGCGGCGCGCGGCCGGCGCCGGTGGGCTCGCGCCCCGGGTGCGGTCGGCTACCGCACCGGCACCCGGCCGGCTGACTGCCGCTGACGGTGGCTGCGATGGGCCCCGCGCGTGGTGCTGTTGTCTGCCACCGGTCCCGGGTTGGCTGCCGGGGACTGACGGTGATTGCCGCAGACCCGCGGTTCGTGGCTGGCTGCCGCGAGCGGTGGGTTACCGCCGCCAGCACTCCCGGGCCGGCCGACAGGCGGTTGGATGCCGCCCCCGGCGGACAGTGAGCCCCAGGCGTGGTGGTCACCGTGCCGACTCCCGCGGCCGGCGTCGGCAGGCGGTGGGATCAGGTCGACGGTGGAGCGGAGGGCTCGCCGGTCGGGGTCGGGGTCGGGGTGGGCGTCGGGGTGGGCGTGACGCTTTCCGTCGGGGTGGGTGGAGGCGTGGGCGTCGGCCCGCCCGCTCCGCCGGACGCTGTGGTGGGCGGCGGTTCCGCGGTGGCCGGGGTGCTCGGTGCCGCCTTGTGCGTGGCCGGGCTCCGGCTCGGCTTGCCGGACGCGGAGGCCGAGGCCGATACCGACGCGCTGCCCGATGCCGAGGCCGACGGGCCCTGTCCCGGCAGCGCCGACCCGGTGCCCACCGCACCCGAGGGTGACGCGGTGCCCCCGCCCGAGGGGTCGGACGAGTTGTCGTCGTCCGGTGTGGACGCCTCCCGCGGCTCCGGCTCCTTCGTGGACACCCCGGGTTGCAGGATCGGCGCGATCGGCGGCTTCTTCGGCAGCGGCTGCGGCGTCATCCCGGACACCCAGGCATAGCTCAGCGCGGTCAGCCCGGCCAGGGCCAGCGCGCAGAACGCCACCCGCAGTTGCGGCCGGCCGTCGGTGGAGCGCTTGGCGGCCCGCAGGAGGCGGCCGCCCATCTTCACCGACAGATAGATGACCCCGGCCATCGGGCACAGCAGCATGATGGAGCCGATGACCCCGACCAGGCCCTCGAGGATCTTCCCGTGCACGAAGGCCGACCCGGTGCCCAGGAGTTGCTCGGTCAGCGACCGCGTCATCGTGGCGATGATCCGGGGCAGGTTCCACAGGGCGTACCCGAGTTCGCCGATGATCAGCGGCACCATGGTCAGTACCCAGGCGGCCACGATCGTGCGGGCGGACTTCTTCAGCCCCGCGACCTCCTGGCGGGCGGCCCGTCCCTTCGCCCCCGGCACCAGGCTCAGCACGATCGGCTTGATCTTGCCGTACAGGTCCGGCACTCCGGCGAGGTCGCCCAGGATGTAGTAGCCGTCCAGCCGGACGGCCGGCATCAGCTGCTCCAGGATCTCGAAGTGCCCGAGATACACCGTGGCCAGCAGGAACTGCGCCCCGGTGGCGAAGTACAGCCCGGCCATGACCAGCATGAAGACGACGTTGAAGTACACCCCGCCCAGATCGGTGCGCAGCCGCCCGCCGCGGCCGATCCGGTAGACGTCGGTGACGTCGGTGTACATCGACGGCCAGATGAGGAACAGTCCGCAGCCGATGCAGCCCGGTCTGGCGCCGCCGTATCTGCAGGCGGACGCGTGGCCGAACTCGTGGAACACGAGGGAGGCCACAGTGAGCACGAAGACGACGAGGATCAGCACCGGCTGGTCCATGACCTCGAGGACCGGCTCGATCGCGCCGAAGAAGCCGAACAGCCAGACGTCCATGGCCACGGCCGCCAGCAGCACGAGCACGACCGCGACCGGCCGGTGCAGCCAGGCGAACGCCCGGGCTATCTTCGCGGTGCGCCGCTCGTTGAAGATGACCCGGTGGCCCTTGAGGGCGAGCAGCAGGTCGGAGCGCGGAGCGTCGACCTCGTCGTCCTCCTGGCCCTCGGGGACCGTCAGACCGAGCGGCTCCAGCTTCTTCTCGACCAGGTAGCGGATGTTCTCACCGCTGACCTCCTTGCCGTACCGGGCGCTGACCCGGTGGGCGATCGCCTCGACGTCGCGTTCGCCGTCCACGGACGACGCCACGAGATACAGCAGCCGCGACAGCTGCACGACCTGCCCGTCCCCCCGACGGGCGATGTACTTGGGGTCGGTGAAGCCCGACCCCTGGTACTCGCCGTGCAGCCGCAGTCCCCCGCTCAGTCTCGGCACCAGCGGCGGCGGCTCGACGACCGGCAGGCTGCCCGTCGCCACCTGCTCGTAGGTCACCGGCCAGCCGCCGGGGCCGGGCACCGGGCCCGTGTCGTAAAGCGTCGGGGCCCCGTCTCCGAGCACCGTCATCCGTGATCTCCCCCCACGTACACGTACTCACCGCTCCCCCCGTCCGTTCCGGGGGCGGACCGCGCCACCTCGCGGTCCGCCCCCGGTACCGGTCGTAGCGGTGCTGCCGCTTACTGCGTGACGTTGATCGTCTGCGCGGCCGAGGACTCGGCGGCCGACCACGAGGAGTGGTCGTTGATCGCGGCCGACTCGTTGTGCGCGTTGATGTTCGCGACGTGCTTGGTGACGTTCACGGTCTTGCCGAAGCTGAACTTCAGGCGACCGAGGGCCTCACGACCCGGCAGCAGCTCCGCGGACTCGGTCTCCAGCTCGTTCATGTCCATGCTCATGATGGGTGCCCCTTTCAGGCGTTACGGGTGTTTCAGGTGTGTCAGATGTTCTGGGGATCGTGGGCGCTCAGGTGGTCAGGCACCTGAGCGCCCACGGGTTCAGCCGGCCGTACGCGTCACTGGTGGACGTTGATGGCCTGCGCAGCACCGGAGTCGGCCACGGACCACGCCGAGTGGTCGTTCACGGCGGCGGACTGGTTGGAGGCGTCGATGTTCGCGACGTGCTTGGTGACGTTCACGGTCTTGCCGAAGCTGAACTTCAGGCGACCGAGGGCCTCACGACCCGGCAGCAGCTCCGCGGACTCGGCCTCGAGCTCGTAGGCGTCCATCATGATCAATTCCCCCTCAGGGATAGACATTTCCGGTCGGACCGAGTCAGGTTCCCCCCGGACTCTGTCCAACTTGGTCGGACGTGCTGTCCAACGAGATTGGACACTACGGGGTCGAGGACCCTCCGCGCAACCCATTCGGGTAAGCACCCTTTCGGCGGCACCTGCCTCCGACCGTAGAATCGGCCCCGACATGGACAGACAGGCCCCAAGCCGAGCGGCGAGCAGGAAGTGACCGTCAGTGGCCAACGCACTGCAGCAGTTGATCCGGGAACGCCTCGACCGCAAGAGCTGGTCCTACGGTGATGTGGCGCGCCGCGGCGGCGTCCCCCGCTCCACCGTCCACCACCTGGCCACCACCGACCGCGTCGTCCGCATGCCCCAGGCGGCCACCCTCGAAGGCCTGGCCAAGGGGCTGGAGCTGCCCCTGGACACCGTGCGGCGCGCCGCCGCCGAGGCATGCGGCATCCACGTCTACGGCACCCCGTCCAACGTGTCCGACGACGGCGGGGCGGCTCCCGTCGTCGACCCCGAGGTGGACGTGCTCATCGCCAGTGTCCAGAAGCTGTCGGCCGACGACCGCCGGCATGTCGCCGCCCTGGTGGAGTCCCTGCTGGACCGCACACCGAACGAGAAGTGACCGGTCCCCCGGCCGGCCCGGCCGTCCGACGACATCGGACGGTCGCTCCACCACCAAGACGGTGAAAGAATCCGACACCGCCCGAATCGACCGAGATCCCCCGCTAGTCTCAATCACGCCCGAGGCACTGGAGCCGCACGACCACGGGCTCTTGGGGGGAATGTGTTGTTCGTGCATGGCGGGACGACCACGGCCGTGGTCCGGGGACCCGCCGGTGAATCGATGGTCCTGCTGTCCGGGGACCTGCCCGAGGTTCTCACCGAGGAAGCGGTCGCCGATCTGCTGGATCTGGCCGCCGCCATCCTGGACGCGGATGAACTCAGCCTGTTCCACACCTGTCTGGAAACGCTCCGCCGCAACGGTATGCGCGCGGGGCGGCGGATCGAGGTCGGGGGGGCCGTACTGACCGTCTACGAAGGGTGACCTGCCGGCGGCCAAGGCCAGGGGACCCGGCGGATGCGATCACCACCAGGACGAGTGACGCTGTTGTCATACCGAGCGCGCCACCGTCCAAGGAGATCGTCATGGCCGTCCTGCCCGCCGGTTCCCTGGTTCTGGAGCCTGCCTCCCAGCAGCTCGCCGACGCCACCTCGAAGCCGCCGTTCCTGTACGAGATGGGCCCCGCGGGAGCCCGCAAGGTGCTCGACGACATCCAGGCGGAGCCGATCGACAAGCTTCCCGCCGACGCGGAGTGGATCACGGTTCCCGCCAAGGCCGGTGACGTCCGGGTGAGGATCGTCCGGCCGCGGAACGCCGTATCACCCCTTCCGGTGGTCCTGTACATGCACGGCGGGGGCTGGGTCCTCGGCAACGCGGACACCCACGACCGGCTGGTGCGCGAACTGGCCAACGGGACGCGGGCCGCTGTGGTGTTCGTCGAGTACGCCCGCTCGCCCGAGGCGCACTACCCCGTGGCGATCGAGCAGGGGTACGCCACCGCCCAGTGGATCGTGCGCGAAGGAGCCGCGCACGGTCTCGACCCGGACCGCATCGCGGTGGCGGGCGATTCGGTCGGCGGCAACATGACGGCCGCGCTGACCCTGCTGGCCAAGGAGCGCGGCGACGTCCGCTTCGTCCACCAGTCGATGTACTACCCGGTCACCGACGCCGACATGGACACCAAGTCGTATTCCGACTTCGCCACGGGTTACTTCCTGACCGCCGACGCCATGCGATGGTTCTGGGACGCCTACGCGCCGGACCGCGCGCGACGTGACGAGATCACCGCCTCCCCCTTGAAGGCGGACCTCGACCAGCTCGCCGGCCTGCCGCCGGCCCTCGTCCTCGTCGACGAGGCCGACGTACTGCGGGACGAGGGCGAGGCGTACGCCGCCAGACTGCGTGCCGCGGGCGTGGACGTCACCACGGTCCGCTACGACGGCATCACGCACGACTTCATGATGCTCAACCCGCTCAGCGAGACCCACGCCACGCGTGCGGCCGTCGCCCAGGCGATCGCGGTACTCGGCGCCGCACTGGGAACGAGTGAGAGGGAGGCATAGGCCTGCGTCGGCGCGTCGCAGACATGGAAGGTGCCCGGAACCGGACTTGAACCGGTACGCCCGCGAGGGGGAGCGAGGTTTAAGCTCGCCGTGTCTGCATTCCACCATCCGGGCAGGCCATGGGCTCCGCTTCGAGGTTCTGACCCTATCGGGATACATCCCCCGAACAGCCGTGGGGCAGTGCGATGTTGTCTTATTTTATTGAGGTCTGAGGGAGCATCAGCCCTCTGCACAGGCCATCCGCACTTGCCAATAGCCTTACGTGTGGTGGGTGCGCGCGTACGTGGAATGACGGAATTTCACCGTACGAACAAGGGGGCCCCACCTGTTCTCGACAACTCGGGCTCCGGCTCGGGCCCCGCCTCAGGGTGGGCCGTCATCCCCAGGTATGACATGAGGCCGCCCGGTCCGACCGCAGTCGGCCCCCGGAACCGGAACAGGGGGTGACTCCAGGACGGCATCCGGCCGGGACGATGGATCACGTCCCCCACGAACGCCGTCGTCCTGACAGGAGCACCCTTCCGTGACCACCACACCCCTCGCCGACCGGACCACCGCCGTGGCCGCGCGCGCCACGGAGCTGTCGAAGATCTACGGGCAGGGTGAGACCCGGGTGGTCGCCCTCGACCAGGTCTCCGTCGACTTCCGGCAGGCCGAGTTCACCGCGATCATGGGGCCGTCCGGGTCGGGCAAGTCCACGCTGATGCACTGCGTGGCCGGGCTGGACACCTTCTCCTCCGGGTCCGTGCGCATCGGCGACACCGAGCTGGGCTCCCTGAAGGACAAGCAGCTGACCAAGCTGCGCCGGGACAAGATCGGGTTCATCTTCCAGGCGTTCAACCTGCTGCCGACCCTGACGGCGCTGGAGAACATCACCCTTCCGATGGACATCGCGGGCCGCAAGCCGGACAAGCAGTGGCTGGACAGCGTGATCGAGATGGTCGGCCTGTCCGGGCGGCTGAGCCATCGGCCGGCCCAGCTCTCCGGCGGCCAGCAGCAGCGCGTCGCCGTCGCCCGCGCCCTGGCCTCCAAGCCCGACATCATCTTCGGCGACGAGCCCACCGGAAACCTCGACTCCCGCTCCGGCGCCGAGGTGCTGGGCTTCCTGCGCAACTCGGTGCGGGAGCTGGGGCAGACGGTGGTGATGGTCACTCACGACCCCGTGGCCGCCGCGTACGCGGACCGCGTGGTGTTCCTGGCCGACGGCCGGATCGTCGACGAGGTGTACGGGCCCACGGCCGAGTCCGTCCTCGACACGATGAAGCAGTTCGACGCGAAGGGCCGCACCAGCTGATGTTCCGCACCGCCCTGCGCAACGTACTCGCGCACAAGGCCCGGCTCCTGATGACCGTGCTCGCCGTCATGCTCGGCGTGGCGTTCGTGTCCGGGACGCTGGTCTTCACCAACACCATCTCCGACGCCTACCAGAAGAGTTCCGCCAAGGGCTTCGGCCAGGTCGACGTCGCCGTCACGGCCGAGGGCCAGGAGGACAAGGGCGACACCATCGGCAAGACCCCCGAACTGACGCAGGCACTGCTGGACCGGAGCGCGAAGGTCCCCGGGGCCGACTCCGCGACCGGCGTCGTCACCGGCTTCACCGCCATCGCCGACAAGAGCGGCAAGCTGATCGGCGGCGGCTGGCGGTCCGAGGGCGGGAACTACTGGGGCACCAAGGACGCCCGGTACCCGCTCGTCAGCGGCCACGCCCCGAGCGGCGCGGACGAGGTGCTGATCGACTCGAAGACCGCCGAACGGGCCGGCTACAAGGTCGGCGACAAGGTGCGGATATCCGTCAACGGCCCCGTACTCACCCCGGTCGTCAGCGGCATCTTCACCACCGACGACGGCAATGTCGCCGCCGGCGGCAGCCTCGCCCTGTTCGACACGGCGACCGCGCAGAAGCTGTTCGGCAAGCCGGGCACCTACGACGAGATCGACGTCAAGGCGACCCCGGGCACCAGCCAGACGGCACTGCGGGACGCGCTGGAGCAGGCCCTTCCGAAGAACCGCACGGAGACCACCACCGGCAAGGAACTCGCCGACTCCCAGGCAGAACTGATCTCGTCCCAGATGAGCGGGCTGAAGCAGGGCCTGCTGGTCTTCGCGGGCATCGCGCTCTTCGTCGGCACGTTCATCATCGCCAACACCTTCACCATGCTGGTCGCCCAGCGCACCAAGGAGCTGGCCCTGCTGCGCGCGGTCGGTGCCTCCCGCCGCCAGGTCACCCGGTCGGTGCTCATCGAGGCGTTCGTGGTGGGCACGGTCGCCGGCGTGACCGGTCTGGTCGCCGGCATCGGCATCGGCGCCGGCCTGCGGTCGCTGATGAACTCGCTCGGCGCGACCGTCCCGGACGGCCCGCTGGTCATCACGCCCGGCACGGTCGCCGCCGCGCTCGCGGTGGGCATCGTCATCACCATGCTGGCCGCCTGGCTGCCCGGCCGCCGCGCCGCGAAGATCCCGCCGGTGGCCGCGATGAGCGCGGTGCACGCGAAGGCGACCACCAGGTCGCTGGTGCTGCGCAACACGATCGGCGCCCTGTTCTCGGCGGCCGGCATCGCGGTGGTCCTGGCGGCCACGACGATGGACGGCTCCGACGGCCAGGCCCCGATGGGTCTGGGCGCCGTGCTGCTGATCATCGGCGTGTTCGTGCTGACCCCGCTGCTGTCCCGCCCGCTGATCGCGGCCGCCGCTCCGGTGCTGCGCGTGTTCGGGGTCTCCGGCAAGCTGGCCCGGCAGAACTCGGTGCGCAACCCGCGCCGTACGGCCGCCACGGCCTCCGCGCTGATGATCGGCCTGACCCTGATCACCGGTATGACGGTGATGGCGGGCAGCCTGCAGAAGTCGATCGACAAGATGGCGAGCTCGGCGATCCGCGCGGACTACGTGGTGTCGATGGCCAACGGCAACGAACTCTCCCCGGACGTGGCCCAGAAGATCGCCGCCACCGACGGCGTCACCGCCAGCAGCCCGATGCGCGACGCGCCGACCCGCATCGGCGGCCAGACGGAGTACGTGAGGGGCGTCAACGGCCCGGCGATCGGCAAGCTGACCGACCTGAAGGTCGACGACGGCTCCTTCCAGGTGGGCGGCTCGCGGGTCGTGGTCGACAAGGACACCGCGAAGTCCCACCACTGGAGGGCCGGTTCGGGCTTCACCATGCACTACGAGGACGGCAAGCAGCAGAAGCTGACGGTCGCCGGGGTGTACGAGGGCAACGACCTGTTCCAGGGCATCATGCTGGACAACGCGGCCCTGGCCCCGCACCAGAAGGACCCGGCCGACATGCGGGTCATGGTCAAGGCGGCGGGCGGCGCGTCCGACGCGACCAAGGACAAGCTGGAGAAGGCGCTGGGGAACAACCCGGCGATCAAGGTCCAGGACAAGAAGGACCTGTCCGACTCGATCGCGCAGATGTTCACGCTGATGCTGAACATGCTCTACGGCCTGCTGGCGATGGCCGTGATCGTCGCGGTCATCGGCGTCATCAACACCCTGGCCATGTCGGTCTTCGAACGCTCCCAGGAGATCGGCATGCTCCGCGCGATCGGCCTGGACCGCAAGGCCGTCAAGCGGATGGTGCGCCTGGAGTCCCTGGTGATCTCCCTCTTCGGCGCGGTGCTGGGCATCGGCCTGGGCGTGTTCTTCGGCTGGGCGGCCGGTGAGCTGCTCGGTACCAAGATGGCGACCTACGAACTGGTCGTCCCGTGGGGCCGGATCGCCTTCTTCCTGCTGCTGGCCGCCACGGTCGGCGTCCTGGCCGCCCTCTGGCCGGCCCGCCGCGCGGCCCGGCTGAACATGCTGGCCGCCATCAAGTCGGAGTAGCCGTACGGACGCCGTGGCCCCGCTCTCCTCATGCGACTCAGGCGAGGGGAGCGGGGCCGCGTGCGTTCAGTTCCAGGTACGGGACCGCAGTGGCAGGCCCGACTCGCCCGAGTCGGGGGTGCGTACCGCGAGGACCTGGTTGACACCGATGCGGTTGCCTTCGAAGGCGAGGGCGCAGGCCGCCATGTACAGCAGCCAGACGCGGGCGCGGCCGGGGCCGGTGAGCCGGGCCGCGTGCGGCCAGTCGGCCTCCAGGTTGGTGACCCACCGGCGCAGGGTGCGGGCGTAGTGCTCGCGGATCGACTCCACGTCACGGATCTCGAAACCGGCCCGCTCCAGCTGGGTGACCGTGGTGCCGAGGGGGGCGAGTTCGCCGTCGGGGAAGACGTAGGCGTCGATGAACTCGCTCAGGCTGTACGCCGACTCGTCGCGCTGCGGACGGCGGGCGATCTGGTGGTTCAGGAGCCGTCCGCCGGGCCCGAGGAGGGCGTACAAGGCCGTGGCGTACTCCAGGTAGCGTTCGGCGCCGACGTGTTCGGCCATGCCGATGGAGGAGATCGCGTCGTACGGGCCGTCGGTGACGTCCCGGTAGTCCTGCACCCTGATCTCCACCCGGTCCGTGAGCCCCTCGTCGGCGATGCGCTTGCGGGCGTAGGCGGCCTGCTCCTGGGAGAGGGTGACCCCGACGACGCTCACGCCGTGCTCACGGGCCGCGTGGATCGCCATCGAGCCCCAGCCGCAGCCGACGTCGAGCAGGCGCCGGCCGGGCGTCAGGGCGAGCTTGCGGCAGACCAGTTCCAGCTTGTCGCGCTGGGCGGACTCGAGGGTGCCGGCCTCCTCCCAGTAGGCGCAGGAGTACACCATGGAGGGGCCGAGGACGATCTCGTAGAAGTCGTTGCCGACGTCGTAGTGGTGGCTGACGGCGCGTCTGTCGCTGCGCCTGGTGTGCAGGTGGCCGCGTCTGCGGACCTCCTCGCGGGGCGGCGCGGGCGGGATCGGGGGTGCCGCGAGCCGGAGCAGCCCGCGGGCGGCGGCCCTGACGTCGGGGTCGCGCAGCGCCTGCGCGAGGGTGCGGGCGTCCTCCCCGCGCTCCCAGACCAGGCCGGACATCGCCTTCAGGGCGGCGTACAGATCGCCCTCGATGTCCAGATCGCCGGCCACCCAGGCGCGGGCCAGGCCCAGTTCGCCCGGCTTGAACAGCAGCCGGCGCACGGCGCGGCGATTACGGACGACCAGCACGGGTGCACCGGGCGGCCCCGCTTGCGAACCGTCCCAGGCGCGGATACGCACCGGGAGCGGGACCCCCAGCATCTGTTCGAGCAGGCTCTTGAGCCGCGACGCGGCGTCGGCCATGACGCACACCTCCGTACGACGAACCCCGGAATGTCCTCCCCCACGTAAACATCCGCGTGCCCGCGACACAGTCCCGCAATGGTGTTACGTCTGGGCAAACACCCTTTCCGCCCAACATCGGGCGCCCGGAACGCCGAAGGACCTCCCGCACCACGGATGGCGGGAGGTCCTTCGGTTGTTGGTTCGGCGACCGGGGGAGGTCAGGAGGCCTTGGCCTTCGCCTCGGTCTTCGGCGCGGCGGCGACCGGCGCCGGCTTGGCAGCCTCGTAGAACTCCTCGCGCGGGTTCTCCATGGCGCCCAGGGAGACGACCTCGCGCTTGAGGAACATGCCGAGCGTCCAGTCCGCGAAGATGCGGATCTTGCGGTTCCAGGTCGGCATCGCCAGACCGTGGTAGCCGCGGTGCATGTACCAGGCGAGACGGCCCTTGAGCTTGATCTTCATCTTGCCCATGACGATCATCGCCACGCCCTTGTGGAGGCCGAGGCCGGCCACCGCGCCCTTGTTGGCGTGCGAGTAGTCCTTCTGCGGGAAGCCCCGCATACCGGAGATCACGTTGTCGCCGAGGACCTTGGCCTGGCGCAGCGCGTGCTGGGCGTTCGGCGGGCACCAGGCGTTCTCGTTGCCCGCCTTGCGGCCGACGAGGTCGGGCACCTGGGCGTTGTCACCGGCGGCCCAGATGTAGTCCGTGCCCTTGACCTGGAGCGTGGGCTCGCAGTCGACGTGGCCGCGCGGACCGAGCGGGAGGCCGTAGCGGGACAGGGCCGGGTTGGGCTTGACGCCCGCGGTCCACACGATCGTGTTGGAGTCGACCTCGAGGCCGTTCTTGAGCACGACATGGCCGTCGACGCAGGAGTCCATGGAGGTGGACAGGTAGACCTCGACACCGCGGCCCTCGAGGTGCTCCTTGCCGTACTGGCCGAGCTTCGGGCCGACCTCGGGAAGGATCTTGTCGGCGGCGTCGACGAGGACGAAGCGCATGTCCTCACGGGAGACGTTCTTGTAGTACTTGGCCGCGTCCCGGGCCATGTCCTCGACCTCGCCGATGGTCTCCGCGCCCGCGAAGCCACCGCCGATGAAGACGAACGTGAGCGCCTTGCGGCGGATCTCCTCGTCGTTCGTGGAGTCGGCCTTGTCGAGCTGCTCGAGGACGTGGTTGCGCAGGCCGATGGACTCCTCGATGCCCTTCATGCCGATGCCCTGCTCGGCGAGGCCGGGGATCGGGAAGGTGCGGGAGACCGCGCCGAGCGCGATGACGAGGTAGTCGAAGGGCAGCTCGTACGCCTCACCGACCAGCGGGGCGATCGTGGCGACCTTGCGGTCCTGGTCGATGGTGGTGACCCGGCCGGTGAGGACCTCCGCCTTCGGCAGCACGCGCCGCAGCGGGACGACGACGTGGCGAGGGGAGATGCTGCCGGCGGCGGCTTCGGGCAGGAAGGGCTGGTAGGTCATGTACGACCGGGGGTCGACGACCGTGACGGTCGCCTCGCCGTAGCGCATCTTCTTCTGGATGCGCCGAGCTGCGTACAGGCCTACGTACCCACCGCCTACTACGAGGATCCTGGGACGCTCCGTGGTGCTCATGCCATCGAGTATCCACCCGCCCCTGGGGGGTCGCTCGTGCGCCCCTTCACAAGCTTGCCGACACCCTGTGCTATCCTCCGCCACCCGCGTGACGCAGGTCATGATTGCGGACGGGAACCGGCCGCCGCCGCGACCCGTTGTCAATGGCGCGTGAGCTGCCTCTCCGTCCGCTGATGCCCTCCGTGAGCCCCCGGAAACACCCCTTGCGGACCCTCACCGGACACCGCCCCGCAAAGCACTCCCGAGCGGGCTTCCGGGCCTGCTGAACCCCCGAACGGCTCAACAGAAGCTCTGGGATCCCTCTGACGGGCCGAATTCCTTGTGAAGAACTTCACGAACTTTTCCGGCGGAGCGTCAACGAGGGGCCCCGGAAGGCCCCTCGACCGCGCTCAAACGTTATCCGACCTGCTCACTCTGCGGCTACCGGTCGGTAACTAAAGAGACCTAGGCCACCGACCACGCGATGCCGTCGAGGATGTCGTGCTCGCTCACGACGACCTCCTCGGCACCGATCCGCTCCATGATCGCGAGCAGGATCAGGGCACCGGCCCCGATCACGTCGACCCGGCCCGGATGCATGGAGGGGATCGCCGCGCGCTCGGCATGCGTGGCACGGAGCAGCCCACTCGTGATCTCGCGGACCCGGTCCAGCGGGACGCGGGAGTGGTGGATGGCCTCGGAGTCGTACTCGGGCAGGTCCTGCGCGATCGCCGACACCGTGGTGACGGACCCGGCGAGACCGACCAGCGTGCGCGCCTCGCGCAGCGGGACCGTCTCCTCGGCGAGGTCGAGGGCCGCCTCGATGTCCGCCCTCATCGCGGCGATCTGCTCCTCGCCGGGCGGGTCGCTCACCTTGCCGTCGCGCAGCAGGTGCCGCTCCGTCATCCGTACGCAGCCGATGTCGACGGAGCGCGCGGCGCGCACACGGTCGTCGCCGACCACGAACTCGGTCGACCCGCCGCCGATGTCCACCACCAGGAAGGGCCTGGCCAGGTCCGCACGCCCCGTCAGCTCCTTCGTCGCGCCGGTGAAGGAGAACTCGGCCTCCCGGTCGCCGGAGATCACCTCGGGCTCGACCCCGAGGATGTCCACGACCCCGCGCACGAACTCGTCCCGGTTCTCGGCGTCCCGGGAGGCGGAGGTGGCGACGAACCGCACCTTCGCGGCGCCCAGTTCACGGATGACGTCCGCGTACTCGCGGCACGCGGCGAAGGTCCGCTCCAGCGCCTCGGGCGCCAGCCGGCCGGTACGGTCCACGTCCTGGCCGAGCCGCACGATCGTCATGCGCCGATCCAGCTCCAGCAGCTCGCCGGTGGAAGGGTTGACGTCGGCGACGAGCAGCCGGATGGAGTTCGTACCGCAGTCGACGGCGGCGACCCGGGAGAAGCCCTCCGCGACGAGCGGCCTGTCGGCGAAGAAGCCGCTGCGGGCCTCGGCGGGGTCGAGGACCGCACCCTGCTCGCCCGGGTGCTCGTCCGCCGGATCAGGCGCCTGGAGCGGCTGCACGCACGGCCCCTTGCGCCACCACTCGGGCAGCATGGCGATCGCCTCGTCACCGAGCGGGTTCACACCCGGTCCCGCGGCCAGCGAGTGGCCCACGAGGACGTGCAGGCATTTCACGCGGTCCGGCATGCCGCCCGCGCTCGGGAAGCCCTCCAGGACCTCGATCTCGTCCCGGCGCCGGATGTAGTCCTCGTGCGCGGCCCGGTAGGCGGCGGCCAGTTCGGGGTCGCTCCCCAGCCGCTCGGTCATCTCCTTCATGACGCCGTTCGCCTCCAGCGTGCCGATCGCCGAGGCGGCGCGCGGGCACGTCAGGTAGTACGTCGTCGGGAAGGGCGTGCCGTCCGGCAGCCGGGGGGCGGTCTCCACGACGTCCGGCTGCCCGCAGGGGCACCGGTGCGCGATCGCGCGCAGTCCGCGCGGGGGCCGCCCGAGCTGCTGCTTGAAGGCCTCGACGTCCGCCTCTGTGGGCTCGGTCCGGGGCGTCTGGGGCGGGGGAGTTTCCATGCCTGTACGAAAGTCTCTCTGTGGGTTCACTGGTCGGCGGCGTCGGACTTGTCGACCCCGTCCCAGACGTTCGCGTACCAGGGGCGGTCGGCCGCCACCAGGTCGGTGCGCGCCTGCTTGGCCGCGTCCGGGTCGATCACGACGTATCCGGTCTCCCCCGGCATCACATAGTGCAGCCGCCGCCGGATCTGCTGCTCGGCGTACGTGTCGTCCTGCCACCGCGCCTTGAGGTCGCGCAGCTGTTCGACCCGCTCCCTGGCATGCTGCTTCTCCCGCTGCAGGTCGGCGATCTGGGCGCGCTGGGAGACGTACTGCCGCATCGGGTAGGCCAGGGCCACCACCAGGGTGCACACCACGAGGGCGAGCAGCGCGGCCCGGCTGGTGAGCCGGGAGCGGCGGGCCTGCCGTTTGGTCTGGGAGCGGTAGACCCGGGCCGCCGTCTGCTCGCCGAGCAGCCGGATCCTGGTCGCGGTGGAGAAACGGTCCCGTTCCTTCGCGGCCATCTGGCTCTCCGCCTCCCCTGCGTGCGTCTTGCGTGCTGCCTACGTGCGTACGTCCCCGGACACGGTACGGGACCGTGTCCGGGGACGTACGTACGACTGGCTAGGCCTTACCCGGGGTTGACCGGTTGGGGTCAGCCCTTGGAGATCGCGCCGCGGAACCGCGGGAAGGCGGAGCGGCCGGCGTACACGGCGGCGTCGTCGAGGATCTCCTCGATGCGCAGCAGCTGGTTGTACTTGGCGACGCGGTCGGAGCGGGCCGGGGCGCCGGTCTTGATCTGGCCGCAGTTCACCGCGACGGCGAGGTCGGCGATGGTGACGTCCTCGGTCTCGCCGGAGCGGTGGGACATCATGCACTTGAAGCCGTTGCGCTGGGCCATCTCGACGGCGTCCAGGGTCTCGGTCAGCGAACCGATCTGGTTCACCTTGACGAGCAGGGCGTTGGCGCTGCCCTCCTCGATGCCGCGGGCCAGGCGCTCCGGGTTGGTGACGAACAGGTCGTCGCCGACGATCTGGACCTTGTCGCCGAGCTTGTCGGTGATGACCTTCCAGCCGGCCCAGTCGTCCTCGAACAGCGGGTCCTCGATGGAGACGAGCGGGTAGGCCGCCACGAGCTCCTCGTAGTACTCCGTCATCTCGGCGGCGGAGCGGGACTTGCCCTCGAACTCGTACTTGCCGTCCTTGTAGAACTCGGACGCGGCGACGTCGAGCGCGAGCGCGATCTGCTCGCCCGGGATGTAGCCGGCCTGCTTGATGGCCTCGAGGATGAGGTCGAGGGCGGCGCGGTTGGACTCGAGGTTGGGGGCGAAGCCGCCCTCGTCGCCGAGGCCGGTGGACAGGCCCTTCGACTTCAGGACCTTCTTCAGGGTGTGGTAGACCTCGGCACCCCAGCGCAGCGCCTCGGAGAAGGACTCCGCGCCGATCGGGGCGATCATGAACTCCTGGATGTCCACGTTGGAGTCGGCGTGCGAGCCGCCGTTCAGGATGTTCATCATCGGCACCGGCAGCAGGTGCGCGTTCGGGCCGCCCAGGTAGCGGAAGAGGGGGAGGTCGCTGGCCTCGGAGGCGGCGTGGGCCACGGCGAGCGAGACGCCGAGGATGGCGTTGGCGCCGAGGGAGCCCTTGTTGTCGGTGGCGTCCAGGTCGAACATCGCCTGGTCGATCAGGCGCTGCTCGGTGGCGTCGTAGCCGACCAGCTCCGGGCCGATCTGCTCGATGACGGCGAGGACGGCCTTCTCGACGCCCTTGCCCAGGTAGCGGTTGGGGTCACCGTCGCGGAGCTCGATGGCCTCGAAGGCGCCCGTGGAGGCGCCGGACGGGACGGCGGCACGACCCGTGCTGCCGTCGTCGAGGCCGACCTCGACCTCGACCGTGGGATTGCCTCGGGAGTCCAGGATTTCCCGGGCTACGACGACGTCGATGGACGGCACGAGCATCTCCTTCTTGGATGTGACGCTGAAAGTGCGGGGCTGGTGTGCCTTGCGACTAGAGCCTAACCGTCCCGGGGCCATCGGCAGCCGACCGACCGCCTCGTGGACATGGCGACGGTACACATTGTTCCCCGTCGGAACAAAGGGCCGGAAGGGAAGAACCGGGGAAAAGACCGGGGAAAAGAAAAGACCCCGCCCCGGCGCGTACGGGGGAACACGCGCCGGAGCGGGGAGCCCCGTGGGGGACGGGGGGCGTGACCCTCACGGGGCCTCCATCATGGAGACCGCCGATATGAGGGCGCTGTGGTTCTGCTACCAGCCAGGTGTCACTTCAGGTGCAGCTGCTGGCCCGGGTAGATGACGTTGGCGTCGTCGATGATGTCCTTGTTCAGCTGGAACAGCTTCTGCCAGCCGCCGGCGACGTGGTGCTTCTCGGCGATCGAGCTGAGGGTGTCACCCTTGACGACCTTGTACTCGCCGTCGCCCTTCTCGACCTTCTTGCCGGTCGGGGTGGTGACGGTCTTCTTGGTGACGGTCTTCTCGGGGGCCTGGCGCTCCGTGGAGCGGTTGGCGGCCTGCTCGTCGGTCGAGCGGGTGCCGGCGCCGTTCGACGAGGAGCCGGCGGAGCTCGACGAGCTGCTGCTCGAACCGCTGTAGGTGGCGCCGGACAGACCCTTGCCGCAGACCGGCCAGGCACCCTTGCCCTGCGCGGCGAGGACCTTCTCGGCGACGGAGATCTGCTGGGACTTGGAGGCCTGGTTGGCCTGGGAGGCGTACTGCGTGCCGCCGTACGCGGCCCAGGTGGAGGCGGAGAACTGCAGACCGCCGTAGTAGCCGTTACCGGTGTTGATGGACCAGTTGCCGCCGGACTCGCACTGGGCGACCGCGTCCCACTCGGAGGCGGTGGCAGCGGAGGCGTTGCCGGCCGCCATCAGCGGGGCGGCGACGGCGGCACCGGTGACACCGGCGACAGCGATGGCGCGAACGGCCTTGGACGGACGACGGTGCTTGCCCTTGCCGGAAAACAGCATGGATCGATCCCCTCACCGACGCCTGCGAGGTGAGCTGTCGGGTTCGGGCCGGTTGAGTTGCCCGGCCGCACCTCGCGTGGTTCTCGTGCGAGGCGCGGCTTCACCCCTAGCCGTCCCCGGCGGTCTCTCGACCTCCGGGCCCGGCGCTTACCTTGGGTCCCCCGCTCCTGCCTACGGCGCTTGACGCGACGACTGTTCCCGGGCAGCCGCTGGCAGGATTCGGCGTTGCGGCGGCCGGGGCCCGCATTGGCGAGCGGTCATGACCGTAGACACGCGATCCGGTGAAATTCAAAGACGATCAGGGCTTCTGAGACTCATCCCACACTTTCACCAAACCGGACATCAAGCCCAAAACAGGGCGTCAACTCCCGCTACTTTGCACCCGTTTCGGCACTGAGTTCCAGGGTCTGACCGGGGGTGATGTTGTTCGGGTCGGTGCCGATGGCGTCCTTGTTGGCGGCGTAGAGCGCCCGCCATCCGCCGTCGAGGTCAAGGGAGTCGGCGATGGAGGCGAGGGTGTCACCGTCGCGCACGGTGTAGTCGCGTGCGGCGTGCCGGCCGGAGGCGCTGTCGGTGTGACTCTTTGTCACACTTTCGTCCGCACTGTCACCCCGATGACGGCCGCTGCTGCTCGCTCCGGTGTCCACAAGACTCCAAGAACCGCCGGTCTGCCATGAATCGTCCGATTCGGCGATCTCAGGGGACGCCGAGGACGAACCGTCGCTCCCCCCGGACTTCCCGGAGCCGGAAGATGCCGACTTGTCCGGCTTGGTGGAATCGTCCACACCCTTGGAGCCGGCGTCGGCACTCGAGCTCGGCGAGGGCGAGGCGTCCGACGAGGAGCCGGAATCGGACGACCCCGAATCCCCGGACGCCTTGGAGTCCTTGGACCCCTTGGAGTCCTTCGAATCGGAGGAACCAGACGAACCGGGTGAATTCGCGGAATTCGACGCGTTGGAGGAGTCGTCGGAGCCGGACGCCCCGGACCCCCCGACACCCGTGTCGACGTCCACCGAAGCGGAGTTCGACGTGAGGCCGGAGAGCAGGGCGCAGGTGGCCCAGTGCTTGGTGCCCTGGTCGTCGAGGATCTTCTCGGCGACCGCGATCTGCTGTGAGCGGCTGGCCTGGTCCGGGCTGGAGGCGTAGTCGAGGCCGCCGTACTTGTCCCAGTCGTCCTGGGACATCTGGAGGCCGCCGTAGTAGCCGTTACCCGTGTCGGCGCTCCACGAGCCGCCGCTCTCGCACTCGGCCACCTTGTCCCACGTGGTCCCGTCGGCCGCGTTGGCGGCGGATGCGCCGAGCAGCGGGATGGCGATGGCGGAGCCGGTCACTCCGGCCGCGACGAGGAGAGCCGGAGCCTGACGGGGGCGTCGGTGGCGACCGTTCCCGGAGAGCATGCGGAGACCTTTCGCAAGACAGCAGTGACCGGCGCGGCGGCTGCGGTGAGGCGCCGCGCTGACGAGTGAACGTATCGGCAGACGATCACTTGTCACAAGTTAATGCCGCGCAGATCACGTGAAGATCACAGAGTTGAACGCTGGTCACTTTTTTGTGAAGGCGCCGTCCGCCGCCCAGCTCACCAGCCGATTACCGGACGGGTGTGAACTCCACCGGCAAAGTACGCAGTCCACGCATGATGAGCCCCCCACGCCACCGCAAATCGGCTGGTTCCACCGCGAGTCGGAGGTCGGGTAGACGGGTGAGGAGGGTCGCGAGCGCGGTCTGGCCCTCCAGCCGGGCTAGCGGGGCGCCGAGGCAGTAGTGGATGCCGTGGCCGTAACCGAGGTGCTGATTGTCACGCCGTCCGAGGTCGAGGACGTCCGGGTCGGCGAACCTCTCGGGGTCCCGGTCCGCGGCGGCCAGTACGACGAGGACGGGGTCGCCGGGTGCGATGTCCTGCCCGCCGACGGTGAGCGGCCGGGTGGCGAACCGCCAGGTGGCGAGCTCCACCGGGCCGTCGTAGCGCAGGAGTTCCTCGACGCCCATCTCCAGCAGGTCCCGTTCGCCGCGCGCGAGGGAGTCCTGGAGCCGCTGCCGCTGCCCGGGGTGGGTGAGAAGGGCGTACGTGCCGTTGCCGATGAGATTGACCGTCGTCTCGAACCCCGCGAACAAAAGGATGAACGCCATGGCGGCGGCCTCGTTCTCGGTGAGGTGCTCGCCGTGGTCGGAGGCGCGGATGAGAGCGGAGATGAGGTCCTCTCCGGGAGCCGGTTCGGCCGGGAGCGCCTCGCGCTTCCTGTGGATCAGCTCGGCGAGGTAGCCCCGCATCTTCTTCACCGAACGCGCGACCCCGCCGCGCGGGCCTCCGCCGTGCCGGATCATCATCCCCGCCCAGTCCCGGAAGTCGTCCTGGTCCTCGCGCGGGACGCCGAGCATGTCGCAGATGGCGTAGATGGGGAGCGGGAAGGCGAACTCGTGGATGAGATCGGCGGAGCCCTTCGCGGCGAACCCGTCGATGAGACGGTCCGTCAGCTCCTGCACCCGCGAGGCGAACTCGGCGACGCGGCGAGGCGTGAACGCCTTGCTGACCAGCCGGCGCAGCCGGGTGTGGTCCGGCGGGTCGATGTTGAGCAGATGCGTCATCAGCTCGGCCTTGCGCTCCCCCGGGATCCCCGTCTTGCCCTTGGCGTGCGCGGGCTCGTCGTGGTGCGCCGGGTTCTTCGACAGCCGCGGGTCGGCCAGCGCCTGTTTGGCGTCGGCGTACCGGGTGACCAGCCAGGCCTCCACCCCGCTGGGCAACTTCGTCCGCCGCACGGGCGCGTGCTCCCGGAGCCAGGCGTAGGCCGGGTAGGGGTCGCTCGCGAACTCCCAGGTGAAGAGGTCGGGGGCGGGCGCGTCGGGGACTGCCTGAAGGTGGGGCTGGGGATGGGGATGGGGCTGGTTGGTCACCCCTTGACGGTATCCGGGTTTCCGGCGCGCGCCCCGGGGGCTACGGCTGTCCGCCGGACAGGCCCTGCCCCGCCACGCCCTCAGCGGCCCGTATCGCGTCCCGGTAGGCCCGGGCCGCCGCTCTCAGGGCCGCCTCCGGGTCGACGCCGTCCGCCTCGGCCCGGGTCGCGAGGGCCAGCAGGTCGTAGCCGATGCCCTCGCCCTGGGGCAGGGGCACGTCCAGGCCCGCGGTGCGTACCCGGGAGGAGAGCTTCGCGGCGAGGGCGAGGCCGGGCTGGCCGAGGGGGATGCCCTCCGTCACGGAGGTGCGCTGCTTCTCGACCGCCTTGGTCCGCAGCCAGTGCTCCTTGACCTCCTCGGGGGTCTCTGCCGTCGCGTCGCCGAAGACGTGCGGGTGGCGGTGGATGAGCTTGGCGACGATGCCGCCGGCCACGTCGTCGACGGAGAACGGGGCGTCGGCGTCCTCCTCGGCTATGCGGGCGTGGAAGACGACCTGGAGCAGGACGTCGCCCAGTTCCTCCCGCAGTTCCTCGCGGTCGCCGGCCTCGATCGCCTCGACGAGTTCGTACGCCTCCTCGATTCCGTACTTCGCCAGGCCTTCGTGGGTCTGCCGGGAGGACCAGGGGCACTCGGCGCGGATCCGGTCCATGACCTGGACGAGGTCGAGGAGGCGGGCGCCGGGCAGGTCGTAGGAGGCGGGGAGCAGTTCCAGCTCCGGCATGGAAACCCTGCCGGTGCCGGCGAGGCGGGCCAGGCCGTCCGTGAGGGCCGGCTCGCCCTCGCCCGTCGCCACGACCACGACCGTGTGCCCGCCGGCGCAGGCGTCGACGAGTTCCTGGGCGGTCGGAGCGGCCTCGTCGACGCGTATCCCGGCCTCGCGCAGATAGGGCAGCTGCGGATGGGTGCCGTCCGCGCACAGCACCCGGTCGGCCGCGCGCAGCGCCTGCCAGGCGGGCCAGGACAGCAGGCCGGGCGCGACACGGTGGCTGGTGGTGAGCAGGACGATCCGGCCGGGGGCGGCGTCCGGGCCCGGTACCTGCGCGTCTTCGAGGCTGGTGGTGTTCACGCCTCGAACGTAACGCACACCCGTCGGCGGGCTCGCGCGTTGTCCACAGGGTGGGGGCAACAGTGGGATCGTATGACCGGACTCGGACCCGCCAGGCCTACGCCGTCTCCTGCGCCCCGCTCGCCGTGACCTCCCGTACCCACGGCGTCTTCGTGTCGACCCGGCTGCTCTTCTGCACGTCCCAGGTGCCGTAGCGCGGGTTGAGGTCGACGTGGAGTTCCTTGGACGCGGTGGACAGGGCCTTCCAGAACGCGGGCTGGGTGGTGTCCGTGCCGAGCTGGGTGGCGAGCTTCTGCGCTTCGAGCTGGAGGCGCAGGTTGTCGTCGAGACGTGCGGGCGCGATGCCGTACTTCTGCAGCCAGGTCGTCTCCAGCCCCTTCGCCCCGCCCGCCTGCTGCTCCAGGCCGGTGCGCATCTGCTGGATCTCCTTGCGGCTGACCGTGATGCCCTGGTCCTGCGCGGCGCGGTGCAGCACCCGGTCGAGGACCATGTTGTGCAGGGTGTCACGGGTGAGACTGCTGGTGGAGGCCAGGACCTGCTGGTATTGCGCCTCGTCGGGCACCGCGGCGTGCTGCGCCCGGCGCACCTCGTTCACCCGGCTCTCCAGCTGGGCGACGGTGATCCGATGGCCGCCGACGACGGCCGCCGCGCCAGGATGCGCATCGTTTCCGCAGGCGGTGAGCAGGGGGGCCGCGGCGGCGATCGCGGCGGACAGGACGAGCGCGGTGCGACGGCGGCGGTGCAAGGAAACCTCCAGGGGAGATTGTGCGGCGGTGCACAAAGTCTTGCGGTGATCGATGGTAGGCAGTGGGCAAGCTCTGGCCAACCCATTGGACCAACGATTCGCGCGCGCTTCGGGCACCGCCGCGTGCCCCCGGGGGTGCGGGACGGTGCCGGTCAGCCGGTGATGGCCACCGGAGCGTCCCACGCGTCACGGTCGACGGTGATCGTGACGCCGCCGTGCGTCTCCTTGCTGTTGACCATGTACTGGTGGGCGCGGCTGTGGTTCGTGAACTGGGTGGAGCCCCACGGCCAGTCCGCGGTCGTGGTGTTCTGCTTGTCCCACAGCGCGTACCAGAGGTTGCCGGGCAGGTCCGTCTTGTCCGCGGCGGTCGCGATGGCCTTGGCGCTGGAGCTGGTGAAGCCGTAGTAGCCGGTGCGGTACGTCTTGGCGTGCAGGCCCTTGTCGAAGGCGCGGACATACGTCAGCACGGCGTCGTTGCACGACTTGTTCGTGGTGTCGTACGCCTCCATGTCCAGGTAGACCGGGCTGCCCGCCTTCATGCCGAGCGCGGAGGCCTTGGCCACGGCGTCGGAGGCGTCGGAGGCGCCGAGGGAGGCGGCGGTGGCGGCGGTCAGCTTCTCCGGGTTGGAGCCGGACTGGCAGGGCGGCTGGGCGCCGACGTAGAGCGGGATCAGCTTCCAGCCGAGGCCGCTGACGTACTTGACCCAGGAGGCGGTCAGGTTGGGCTGGCCGCAGCCGCGGTTCTTGCCGCCCACGTAGACGGCGGCGGCGCCGTAGAACCCGGTGTGCCAGGCCTTCATCGCGGACTGGGAGGGCGCGGCGCAGGTGTCGAAGGCGCGGCCGGTGTACGTCTTCTGCGCGGGCCAGGTGGTGGCGGCCATGGAGGTCTGCGCGGCGATGCCCGCTCCGGCCACGACGGCGGCACCGGCGACGGCCCACGTGATGTATCTGCGCTTCTTGGAATGCCGATGGCTGGACATGGAAGACCCCACCCTTGTAGTGCTGCGTGGCGAAAACTGTGTGCCGGGAACTGTGTGCCGGGAACTGCGTGGCAAAAGCGGACGGCAACTTATCCCGCGCCGCCCCTGTGTTCGGGAAACTCCGCCCCAGGAAGGCCACAAGTATCTCCCGGGGAACGGCAAAGACTAGCCACGGACCTGGCCCAGCCACTGCAGGGTCCGCCTGATCTCGGCGGCCAGCGGGTGCCCGGGGCCGTGCACCCGCTCCACGTCCAGCACGAGGCGCGCGAGCGTGTCGTGGGCGGCGGGCCGGTCGCCGAGCGCGAGCAGCAGGTGGCCGATGCGGCGGCGGACGTCGTGGGCGAGCTGCGGGTCGCCGGAGACGTACTGGTTCTCGTAGTACGGCAGCAGCGCCCGGTATTCGGCCAGGGCCGCCGCGGGTTCGCCGAGCTGTTCCAGGCACTGGGCGGCGTCGTAGCGGAAGCGCAGGGACTGCGGGTCGGCCTGGCCTGCCTCGGTGGCGCGTTCGTCGGCGAGGCGGCGCAGTTCGGGCAGCGCGCGCCGGTACTGGCCGTCGTCCATGAGCGTGGCCGCGTACTGCTTGCGCAGGGTGCGGACCACCGGGGAGTGCTCGCCGTGCTGTTCGGCCGCGGCGGGCAGGATCGCGCCCAGGATGTCCACCGCCTGCGTGATGCGGCCCTCGCCGAGCAGGCGCTTGACCTCGTCGACGGCGGCGGCGACATCGGGCTTCTCGGCCACGGACGGGGTGGGCGCGACGGGGGCGGGCTGGGGCGCGGGCGTGCGGGCGCGGTCCGGCCACGGAGCGTGCGGGCGCAGGAAGGGGCGTGTCGGGTCGAGCGGGGCTCCGGTGGGTGTCCCGCGCGCGGGCAGGAGCAGCGCGAGATGCTCGTACACCTCCTGCGTGGAGGCGGGCCGGTGCTGCGGGTCCTTGGCCAGCAGCCGCAGGACCAGCGCTTCGAGGGCTTCGGGGACCTCGGGGCGGAGCCGGCGCACGGGCAGCGGCGGCTCGTACAGGTGCCGGTGGAGCACGCCGAGCGCCGTGGAGCCCGCGAACGGGACGTTTCCGCTGAGCAGTTCGTGCAGCAGCACACCGAGCGCGTACAGGTCGGTGTACGGGCCGACCGCGCCGCCCATCGCCTGCTCGGGCGCCATGTAGGCGGGCGAGCCGATGGGTGTGCCGGTGTGTGTGAGGCGGGTGGTGTCGGCGTCCATGACGGAGGCCACGCCGAGGTCGAGGACGGTGACCGTGCCGTCCTGCTTCACCATCACGTTGCGCGGCTTGAGGTCGCGGTGCACGATCGGCACGGCGTGTACGGCGCTCAGCACGGCGCACAGCTGCGCGGCGACCGCGACCGCCCACTGCCACGGGTACGGGTCGTGCTCGGCGAGGTGGTCGGAGAGGTCGGCGCCGTCGACGTACTGCATGACGAGGAACAGTTCCTCGCCCTCACTGCCCGCGTCGTGCACGGTGACCAGCCCCGGGTGGTCGACCTGCGCGGTCACCCGGCACTCGCGCAGGAACCGGCGGCGCAGCTCGTCGGCCTCCTGCCCGGCCACCTTGTCGGGGCGCAGCAGCTTCACCGCCACGCGCCGGTCGAGCCGCCGGTCGTACGCGGTCCACACCTGGCCCATGCCGCCCTGTCCGATGAGCGTGGACAGCTCATAGCGGCCGGCGACGACGCGTCCTTGCGCCACGGTCACCTGCCGCCCTCGTGGTTGCCGTCGTGGTTGCGCAGGTAGTCACTGAGTTCGTCCAGCTCCGCGCGCACCTGGTCGATACGTGCGGGCGCCGGGCGCTGGGGCGGCGGCGGGGTGGATATCGGCGGCTGGGGCAGCGGCGTGTGCGGCATCGGGGGCGGGGTGTGCGGGGTCTGCGGCACGCTCGGCACGGGCGTCGCGGTGAACGGCGACGGCGGCTGCGCATAGCCGTACGCCGGCGCCATGGCCAGCTGCGCGGTGTAGGCCTGCTGGAGCCGGTGGAAGTGGCGGATGTCGGCGGCGAGGTAGTACGCGATCGCGGCCACCAGGGTGCCGAGCAGCAGGAAGACGCCCAGGTAGCCGCCGACGGTGTGGACCTCGTCCCCGCCTTCGTTGCCCAGCAGCACGAGGCTGAGGATGTCGGCGGCGACCACCGCCACGAACAGGCCCCAGTCCAGCGACTTGCGCGTCACGGCGGCCAGGCGCAACAGCATCGCCGAGGTCAGCAGGCCGATGCTGAAGATCGCGATCACCACGAACAGCACCCGCAGGAAGACCAGCCACCCGATATGGGGCGGCTGCTTCACCGGCTGTGCGTAGCCGCGGCCTTGCATGGCTGCTCCTGTTGCCTGATGGCGTGTGGTTGTCGCTTCGAGCGTATAGGCCGACACGGACAAGCGGTCCCGGGTTGTACCGAACCGTTGTCGTGCTGATCACTTTGCTCCACGATCACCTCAACCGGGCGCCACCGTTCCGTCTGTCAGGCCGTCGTACATCCCGCGCACGAGCTGCTCGCCGAGCCGGCCCGCGTGTCTGAGCGCCCGCTCGAACTCGTCGAGGGCCCTGAAGCGGCCGCCGTAGCGCCGTTGTTCGTCGAGCGGCAGCCGGGGCAGCTGGAGCCGGCGCACGTCGAGGCGGGTGGCGGTGGACGCGTAGCTGCTGGCCTGGCGGTTGTTGGCGGTGCCGCGCAGGAACCCGGCGAGGAACCACGGGTCGAGCGCGCCGGGATCGGGGCGCAGGAGCACGAGGTTGCGCCCCAGCGCGGCGCCCGCCGTGGTGTCGTCGATCACGCGTGCCACCGACCCGCCGCCGAGCACCGGGACGACGACGTCGCCCGGTTCGGTCAGCACGGCCTCCTCGTCGCTCTCGGGGAGTGTCCCCGAGGGTGCGGTGCCGGCGAGGACGTCGTGGTCGGTGAGGACGGGCACGCGCGTGTGGCCGCCGCTTCCGCCCGTGCGCATCACCAGGGCGCCCCCGCGTGCGAGTTCGCCGACGGTGGTCAGCGGCCAGCGGGCGGGCCGCGCGAAGTCGGCCGCGGGCGGGGTGAGGTCGGCGGTCAGGCGCAGGGTCTCGCCGAGGCGTTCGCGCACGGCCGTGAGCTGCTGTGCGCCGTCGGCCGCGACGGGCGGCGGGAGATGGCGGGCGGGGGCGAGGTCCACGTCGTCGTCGAGGAGTTCGATGACCGGCACCGGGCGGGCCAGCCCCGGCCGTTCCTCGCACCCTCCCTCCCGCTCGAAGGCACGCCAGGCGTCGAGGACGGCGTCCCGCACGGCCTGCCAGTCGGGCCCGCCGCGCCCCTCGCCGGCGAACCGTCCGGTGTCCGCCAGCAGCACCTGGGGCTGCGCGGGCGTACGGTCCGGGCGGCGCAGCACCCACAGGTGCAGGGGGATGTTGTACGGCGGCGCCGCGCCCACCGGCAGCGCGACGACGGCGCGCAGCGCGCCCCGGCGCAGCAGGTCGGCGCGGATACGGCGGCCGGAGCGGCGGGAGGCGGCGGCGGGCGGCATCAGCAGTACGGCGGTGCCGCCGTCCCGGAGCCGGGCGAGCGCGTGCTGCACCCAGGCCAGCTCGGATTCGGTGCGCGCCGGGAAGCCGTACTCCCAGCGGGGGTCGTAGGCGAGTTCGTCGTGTCCCCAGTTGCGTTCGTTGAACGGCGGATGGCACAGGACGGCGTCGGCGCGCAGATCGGGGTAGGCCTCCGCGCGGAGGGTGTCGCCGACGGCGGCGCGCACCGTCACGCGCGCGTGCAGCGCGCTGCGCAGCGCGGTGAGCGCGGCGAGTTCGGGGGCGCTGTCCTGGGCGTACAGCTCCTGGCCGGGGCGGGTCTCGACGGCGCGCAGGAGGGCGCCGGTGCCGCAGGCCGGGTCGAGCACGGTGCGGGCGGGGCCGGCCAGCTCGGCCATGAACCGGGCGAGTTCGGCGGGGGTGAGGGTGTACTGGCGGGGGTTGGCGTCCAGGTGCCGTCCCAGCAGGAACTCGAAGGTCTGCCGTGCGCCCAGCTCGGCGGCGAGCTCGGCGGCGCCGCGCAGGAGGGGGGCGGAGGGGAGCAGTTCGGGGCCGGCGGGGATGTGAACGGCTGGGGCGCTGTTCACAGGTGGCGTGGTGTTCACATCGGGTGGGGTGTGAACGGCGGGTGCGGTGCGCGCCGAGCCCGGGGTGTTCACAGCGGCCGTCGCGCCGGTGTCCCGGCGTTTGTGAACGCGGCGGTCACGTGTCACGCCGAAGCACGGTACGAGTACCTGCTCCAGCACGTCGGGCAGCATCGCGGCCAGGCGTGCGTCGGAGCCGGCGCTCACGTCCAGCCAGACGGTGGGGCGTTCGTGGATGAGCAGCAGGACGCAGCCGGCGTGCACCAGCGCGGTGACCGGTCCTTCGGGATGTCCGGCGAGCTGTTGCCAGACGCGTTCCCGCAGCGGGACCTCGGCGAGTTTGCCCTGCTTGCGCAGCCAGGCCTCGACCTCGGCGAGGGCGAAGGAGGGGCTGGTCTCGGTGCCGCCGACGGGCTTGGGGAAGTCGGCGTGCCGGCGGCGCCAGTTGCTCACGGCGGCGCGGCCGACGCCGGCCAGCCGTGCGATTCCGGCGGCGGTCACCTCTGTCGCGTTGTCCTGCACCCGCCCCGCTCCCCTCGTCCATGTGTGAGCCGAGCATAGCGGCGTACACATGATCCACGCATTCACGACCGTGTACCTAATCTTCTCTGTGAACCGTGTTGACTCGGTTCACAAGCTCTGCTCTTATTGACCCAGCGAACGAGCGATTGCCGGACGGAGGCGGTCGCCGCGTCGGGGAGGGGATTGTTATGGGCATGAAGGGCAAGGTCGCGCTGGGCGCTGTCGTGGGGATCGTCGTCATCGGCGTCGTGTCGGCGAACGCCGGCGGCGACGACAAGGACGGCGGTTCCGGCAGCGACAGCAAGGGATCCTCCGCCTCCGCCCAGCACAAGCCCGGCAGCAAGAAGGACTCGGGCGGCTCGGAAGCCGCCGCGAAGAAGGCCGCGTTCGAGGGGGACGGCGACTTCCAGGTCGGCAAGGACGTCAAGCCCGGCACCTACCGCACCACCGGGAACACCGACGACATGTGCTACTGGGAGCGGGCCAAGGACGCCTCGGGCGAGACGGACTCGCTGCTGGCCAACGACAACGTCACCGGCACCAGTTACGTCACCATCAAGGCCACCGACAAGCTGTTCAAGTCCAGCGGCTGCAAGGACTGGGAGGCGGTCGACACGAAGGCGAAGGGTTCACCCGCCTCGACGGCGGACGGCGACGGCGGCATGTTCAAGGTGGGCACCGACCTCGCCCCGGGGACGTACAAGTCCACCGGCAACGCCGACGACTCCTGCTACTGGGAGCGCACCAAGGACGCCGAGCAGGGCCTCGACTCCATCATCGCCAACAACAACGTGACCGGCACGGCCGTCGTCACCATCAAGGCCACCGACGCCTACTTCAAGACCACCGGCTGCGGGGACTGGAAGAAGTCCGGCTGAACCGGCCGCCACCGGGTAGCACACCACGACGGCACAGGGGCGCGGCGGCCGGCCACCCGCCGCCCCGCGCCCGCTCAGCATCACCCACCATCTCTCACCAAGGAATTTCCATGCGTCGCACCGCACTTGCCGCCCTCTGCCTCGCCGCCGCGACCACCGTCGGGCTCACCGGCTGCACGCCGGGGCAGGACAAGGCGGACAACAAGCCCGCGAACAGCAAGTCGAAGGAACCGTTCGCCGGGCTCTCCGGTGGCGAGATCGCCGACCGGGCGATGAAGGCCACCACCGGAGCCTCGTCGCTGCGGATGAAGGGCGATGTCGCCGACGGCACCGACGGCACCATCCGGATCGACATGGCCCTGAACAAGAAGGGCGAGTGCGCCGGCACGATGAGCATGGGCGGCCAGGGCAAGGCCGAGCTGACCAAGACCGGCGACACCGTCTACATGAAGTACGACGAGGCGTTCCTGCGCGCCCAGAGCAAGGGCGAGTCCAAGTCGGACACCGACGCGGCCGTGGCGATGCTGGCCGGCAAGTGGACCAAGATGGCCGCCAAGGGGCAGGACGCCAAGGACATCGCGAGCTTCTGCGACCTGGACTCGGTGCTCGGCGGCGCCGAGGACGGCAACTCGGACGCCGCCCGTGGCAAGACGACCACCGTCGACGGCACACCCGCGATCGTGCTGCACGAGAAGGACGGCAAGGACCGCTACACCATCTACGTCGCCACCCAGGGCAAGCCGTATGTGCTGCGGGTCGACGGCTCGTCCGCCAAGGAGCCGATGAACCTGGACTTCAGCGACTTCGACCAGCCGGTGCCGGCGAAGAAGCCCACCGGCAAGATCATCGACCTGGACGCACTGGGCGGCTGAGCCCGGCTCAGCCCGCGTGGAACCGTGCCGGTGCCTCCGTCGGATTGCCACCGGCCGGGAGTTTCTGGCCGGGGCAGGTCCTGAGCGTCTTCTCCATCGCGGTCTTCTCGGCGGCGGTGACCCACAGCCCGTACTTCTTCTTCACCGCCACCTGGGCGGCGACGTAGGGGCAGCGGTAGGTCTTGTTCGGCGGGAGCCAGGTGGCCGTGTCGCCGTCGCCCTTGCCGCGGTTGGTGCTCGCGTCGACGGCTATGAGGTTGAGGGGATCGTTGGCCAGGGCTATGCGCTTGCTGGGGTCCCAGTACTTGGCGCCCTTCTGCCAGGCGTCCGAGAGGGCGACGACGTGGTCGATGTCGACCTGGCTGCGACCGCGCCGGTAGGTGACGTCCTTGCCGGAGTAGGGGTCGGGGTCGAGCTGCCCGTAGGACACCTTGCAGGTGCCGCCGGTGAACTTCACCTCCTTCAGGTCGCGCTTGAGGATGTCGTCGCGGGTGTCGCAGGAGTTGGAGTCCGTGTCGGCCCAGGCCGTGCCGAACCGCTCCCGGGAGTAACCGGTCTTAGGCGCCCGGCCCTTGACGGTCAGTGACTGGGCGGCCGTGAGGGCCGCTCCCCCGCCCCCGGTCGGTGCGGGCCCGGAAGAGCCCCCGGCCCGCTGGTCCTTGCACCCGGCCACGGCGATCACGACGACAGCGGCAACGACCGCCCCGCCCCTCAGACGCGTCACGTGCGTCCCCCTTCGCCTCCCCTTGTTCCGCCCGCGCACGGACGGACCCGCTCCTGGTCCCACCGTATCGGCCGGGGAATCCGAAGCCGAGAGCGCCCGGGGGAGGACGGCAGGCACGTGAAGCGCGTGAACGTCCCGGCCCCTCCGCCCTGATACCCCCTTTTCCTCAGACCTTGCCGATGCCGAGCGTGGATTCCGACGGCAGCAGGCCCGAGGAGAGCACCGCGACCCAGTAGTCGCCGAGCAGGTCGGCCAGGCGGTCGGTGGCGGACGCGCCGAGTATCCGCCAGGGGGCGGCGGCGAGTTCGTCGGTGTGCTGCTCGATACTGTGGCGCAGGGCGCGGCCCGCCTGAGTGGCCGTGCCGTCGGCGTCCACCAGGCCGCGGGCGGTCAGGCGCTCACGTGCGGCCGTCCATTGCTGCGCTCACGACCCCAGGATCGAGGCCAGGAACTCCCCGACCCACCCCAGCAGTTCCCGGCCGACCAGTGGCTTGCCGCCCACCTTCGCGGTCTTGGGGCGGGGCACCAGCACCTGGTGGGCGGCCGGCTTGATGACCGTCCCCGGGTACAGCCGCTTGACCCGCAGTTCCTGCGACTCCCGCAACTCCACGGGGGCGAAGCGGATGTTGTTGCCCTGGAGCACGACCTCGCCGACGCCGCACGCGCGCGCGAGCATCCGCAGCCCGGCCACCAGCAGCAGGTTCTCTACCGGCTCGGGCAGCTTGCCGTACCGGTCGACGAGTTCCTCCCGTACCGCCTTGATGTCCTCCTCGGAGTTGGCGGAGGCGATGGCCCGGTAGGCCTGCAGCCGCAGCCGCTCGCCCGGCGCGTAGTCGTGCGGGACGTGCGCGTCGACGGGCAGTTCGATCTTGACCTCGAGCGGCGGCTCCTCCTGGATCTCGCCGGTCTCCAGCTGCCGCCGGTAGTCCGCGACGGCCTCGCCGACCATGCGGACGTACAGGTCGAAGCCGACGCCGGCGATGTGTCCGGACTGTTCGCCGCCGAGGAGGTTTCCGGCGCCGCGGATCTCCAGGTCCTTCATGGCGACGTACATGCCGGCGCCCATCTCGGTGTGCTGGGCGATGGTCGCGAGCCGCTCGTGCGCGGTCTCCGTCAGGGGCTTCTCCGGCGGGTACAGGAAGTACGCGTACCCGCGCTCGCGCCCACGGCCGACACGGCCGCGCAGCTGGTGCAGCTGGGAGAGGCCGAAGTTGTCCCCTCGTTCGACGATCAGGGTGTTGGCGTTGGAGATGTCGATGCCGGACTCGACGATGGTGGTCGAGACGAGCACGTCGAACTTCTTCTCCCAGAAGTCGACGACGACCTGCTCCAGCGCCGACTCCGACATCTGGCCGTGCGCGGTGGCGATGCGCGCCTCGGGGACGATCTCGCGGAGCCTGGCGGCGGCCCGGTCGATGGACTCGACCCGGTTGTGGATGTAGAAGACCTGGCCCTCGCGCAGCAGTTCACGGCGGATGGCCGCGCCGATCTGCTTCTCCTCGTACGGGCCGACGAAGGTGAGCACCGGGTGCCGCTCCTCCGGCGGGGTGGTGATCGTCGACATCTCGCGGATGCCGGTGACCGCCATCTCCAGGGTGCGCGGGATGGGCGTGGCCGACATGGTCAGCACGTCCACGTTCGCGCGCAGCTTCTTCAGCTGCTCCTTGTGCTCGACGCCGAAGCGCTGTTCCTCGTCGACGATGACCAGGCCGAGGTCCTTGAACTTGGTCTCCGAGGAGAACAGCCGGTGGGTGCCGATGACGACGTCGACCGCGCCCTCGCGCAGCCCCTCCAGGACGGCCTTGGCCTCGGTGTCGGTCTGGAAGCGGCTGAGCGCCTTCACGCTGACCGGGAACTGGCCGTAACGCTCGGAGAACGTCCCGAAGTGCTGCTGCACCAGCAGCGTGGTGGGCACCAGGACCGCGACCTGCTTGCCGTCCTGGACGGCCTTGAAGGCGGCTCGGACCGCGATCTCCGTCTTGCCGTAACCGACGTCGCCGCAGATCAGCCGGTCCATGGGGACCGACTTCTCCATGTCCTCCTTGACCTCGGCGATGGTGGTGAGCTGGTCGGGGGTCTCGGCGTACGGGAAGGCGTCCTCGAGTTCGCGCTGCCAGGGGCTGTCCGCGCCGAAGGCGTGCCCGGGGGCGGCCATGCGCGCGCTGTACAGCTTGATCAGGTCGGCGGCGATCTCCTTGACCGCCTTCTTCGCGCGGGCCTTGGTCTTCGTCCAGTCGGCGCCGCCGAGCCGGTGCAGCGTGGGGGCCTCGCCGCCGACGTACTTGGTGATCTGCTCCAGCTGGTCGGTGGGGATGTACAGGCGGTCGCCGGGCTGGCCGCGCTTGGCGGGGGCGTACTCGACGACCAGGTACTCGCGGGTGGCGCCCTGGACGGTGCGCTGCACCATCTCGATGTAGCGGCCGACGCCGTGCTGCTCGTGGACGATGTAGTCGCCGGTCTCCAGGGTGAGCGGGTCGATCGTCTTGCGGCGGCGGGCGGGCATGCGGGCGCCGTCCCGGCCGGCCGCCTTCTGGCCGGTGAGGTCGGTCTCCGTCAGGACGGCGAGTCCGAGCGCCGGGTCGACGAAGCCGTAGTCGATGGAGCCGCAGGCGACGTGCACGACGGAGGGGGTGAGCTCGCCGAGGTCACCCGTCCTCGTATCGGACACGGCCAGGCGGGCGGGGATGCCCTCGCCGCCGAGCACCTCCACCGTGCGGGCGGCCGGGCCGTGGCCCTCGGTGACGAAGACGGTGCGCCAGCCGTCGGCGAGCCAGCCCTTGGTGTCGGCCAGTGCCCTCGCCGTGTCGCCGCGGTAGGTCTCGGGCGCGTGCATGCCCAGCTTGAGGGTGTCGGCGTCCAGGGTCTCGTCGGCCGCGAACGGCGAGACCGACCACCACATCATGTCCAGCTCGCGCGCGCGGTCGCGGACGTCCGCGATGGACCACAGGGAGGCCGCGCCGACGTCGATGGGCGCCTCCCCGCCGCCCGCGGTGGCCGCCCAGGAGGCCTGGAGGAACTCCTGGCTGGTGGCGACGAGATCGGCGGCACGCGTGCGTACCCGCTCCGGGTCGCACACGACGGCCATGGCGCCCTTGGGCAGCACGTCGAGCAGCAGCTCCATGTCGTCGACCAGGACCGGGGCCAGGGACTCCATGCCCTCGACCGCGATGCCCTCGGCGATCTTGCCGAGCAGCTCGCCCAGCTCCGGGTGCTGTTCGGCGAGGGCACGCGCGCGCGTGCGGACGTCTTCCGTCAGCAGGAGTTCACGGCACGGCGCCGCCCACAGGCCGTGCTCGGCGACCTCGAGCGACCGCTGGTCGGCGACCTTGAAGTAGCGGATCTCCTCGACGTCGTCGCCCCAGAACTCGACGCGCAGGGGGTGTTCCTCGGTGGGCGGGAACACATCGAGGATGCCGCCGCGCACGGCGAACTCGCCGCGTTTCTCCACCAGCTCCACGCGCGCGTACGCGGCCGCAGCGAGGGCTTCCACGACCGCGTTCAGATCGGCGGTCTGCCCGGTCCGCAGGGCCACCGGCTCGAGGTCGCCGAGGCCCTTGACCTGCGGCTGGAGCACGGACCGTACGGGGGCGACGACGACGGAGACCGGGCCGGTCTCGGGGTCGTCGGGGCGGGGGTGGGCCAGGCGGCGCAGGACGGCGAGACGGCGGCCGACGGTGTCGCTGCGCGGGCTGAGCCGCTCGTGGGGCAGCGTCTCCCAGGAGGGGTACTCCACGACACCCTCGGGGGGCAGCAGCGTGCGCAGGGCGGCGGCCAGGTCCTCGGCCTCCCGTCCCGTGGCCGTGACCGCCAGCACCGGGCGGCCGGCGTCGCGGGCCAGGGCGGCGACCGTGAAGGGGCGGGCCGCCGGAGGGCCGACGAGGTCGACGTGCATGCGGTTGCCGTCGGCGGACGCCTTGATCGCTTCGGCGAGGGCGGGGTCCTTGACTACGGCGTCGAGCAGACCGTGCAGGCTCATTCGGGGGCGGCTTTCGTCCGGGGCGGGCAACACGACGGGCCCGACACGCATGGCGGGCCGGGGGTTCCCAGGGTACGACGCCGGGGGGGCTGTCACCCGGGGGAGTGAACGCGATGGCCCGGGCGAGGGATGGGGAGCTACCGTGGCCACAAGGGCTAGCCCGCCACATAGTCCACTGTTCGGGAGGTTCTTATGAGCGCGCAGCACGCGCAGCGGCAGTACAACGTCCACGACGCCAAAACGAACTTCTCCCGGATACTGCAACTGGTGGAGACGGGCGAAGAGATCATCATCAGCCGGGCGGGCGAGCCGGTGGCCAAGGTGGTGCCGTTCCGGCCCACGGTCAACCGGACCGACTACGGCACCCTCCGGGGCCAGGTCCACATCCCGGAGGACTTCGACGAACTGCCCGACGACATCGCGGACACGTTCGGAATGCGGTGACCACTGGATGAAATATCTACTCGACACCCATGCCGTTCTCTGGTGGATGGACGCGTCACCGGAGTTGTCGGACGAGCTCAGGGAACTGCTTCGCACGGAGCCCGAGGTGTACGTCAGCGCGGTGACCCCGTGGGAGATCGCTCTCAAACAGTCACTGGGCAAGCTGCCTGGCCCTCCTGATCTGGCCGAGCGCGCCCGCGGCCTGCAGTTCAAGAGCCTCCCGATCACCGCTGACCACGGTGTCCGCACCGGCCGGCTGCCGTGGCACCACCGCGACCCGTTCGACCGCGCCCTCATCGCCCAGGCCCAGCTCGAAGACCTCACCCTCATCACCCGCGACACCTGGATCCCCAAGTACGACGTCCCCGTCCTGCCCGCATGACAACAGCCCGGCGCCGAGAAGTCCCCCGTGACTTCTCGGCGCCGGGCCTCCCCGTGACCCCCGTCCGGATGGCTAGTCGGTCGCGATCGCGTTCAGTACGTTCATCCGCCCCGCCCGGAACGCCGGCACCAGCGCCGCGAACAGTCCCACGAAGGCCGAGCCGATGAAGACGGAGACGATGGTCGGCCAGGGGATGTCCAGGACCTTCAGGCCCTCCAGGGCGAGCAGCTTCTGGGCGGTGGCACCCCAGCCCATGCCGAGGCCCAGGCCCAGCAGGGCGCCGAAGAGGGCGATGACCACCGACTCCAGACGGATCATGCGGCGAAGCTGGCGGCGGGAGAGGCCGATGGCACGCATCAGGCCGATCTCCCGGGTGCGCTCCACCACGGACAGGGCCAGGGTGTTCACCACGCCCAGCACCGCCACGATGATCGCCAGCGCCAGCAGGCCGTAGATCATGTTCAGCAGCTGGCCGATCTGGTCCTTCAGGTTCTTCTTGTAGTCGGTCTGGTCGCGGACCTTGTACTGCGGGTAGCCGTGCAGCGAGGACTTCAGCGCCTTGTACGCGGCGGCCTGCTGCCCGTCCTTGGCGGTGGCGAAGACCAGCTGGTCGAGCGGCATCTTGTCGGCCGGCACGTACTTGGCGAGCGTGGCGATGGAGGTGTACTTGGCGCCCTGGTCGATCATCTCGTCGCTGCTGGTGATCGCGCGGACCGTCAGGTGGGCGGTGGAGCCGCCCTTGAAGGCTACGTCGATCTTCGAGCCCAGGTGGATGTCGTGGGCCTTGGCGAACTTCTCGTGGACGGACATCGAGTCGGGCAGGTAGGCGTCCTTGAGGTCGCCCGCGACTGTCTTCTTGCGCAGGTCGCTCGCGTAGGACGGGTCGGCCGCCGTGATGTCGGTGTCCTTGAGCGTCTTGCCGTCGGGGGTGGTGTAGTCGGCGACGGCCGTCCGGTACTCGGTGACCCGGGCCAGGCCCGGCGTCGACTTCACGGCCTTCACCGCCTGCGGGGTGATGCGCACCTGCTCCTTGTTGCTCTGGATGATGAAGTCCGTACCGACGGTCTTGTCGAGCTGGTCGGTGGCGGAGGCCACCATGGAGGAGCCGACCACCGACAGGCAGGCGACCAGCGCCAGGCCGATCATCAGGGCCGCGCCGGTGGCGCCGGTGCGGCGCGGGTTGCGCAGGGCGTTGCGCTCGGCCATCCGCCCCACCGGGCCGAAGACCCGCAGCAGCACGGCGCTGAGCACCCGTACCAGGCCGCCGGCGAGCAGCGGGCCGATGACGACGAAGCCGATCAGGGTCAGCACGATGCCCAGGCCGAGGTACGGGGTGCCGTCCTTGGCCTTGTCGACCGAGGCGGCCGCGTACAGGCTCAGGCCGCCGGCGCCGGTGAGGACGGTGCCGATCAGGGCGCGTATCCAGCCGGCCCTGGCGTCGGCCGGGGTGCCCGCGTCGCGCAGCGCGGCCATCGGGGAGACCTTGCCGGCCCGCCGGGCGGGCAGGTAGGCGGCCAGGACGGTGACCACGACACCAAGGACCAGACCGACCACCGGGGTCGTCCAGGCGACCGTCAGATCGTCCGTGGACAGGTGCATGCCCATCAGCCCCATGAGCTTCATCAGGCCGACCGCGATGCCGACGCCCGCGCCGACACCGAGCACGGACCCGACCACGCCCAGCAGCAGGGCCTCGGCCAGCACCGAACGGTTGACCTGCTTGCGGGAGGAGCCGATGGCCCGCATCAGGCCGATCTCCCGGGTGCGCTGGGCGACCAGCATCGAGAAGGTGTTGACGATCAGGAAGATGCCGACGAGGAAGGCGATCCCGGCGAAGCCGAGCATCGCGTACCTCATGACGTTCAGGAGGCTCTCGACGCCCTTCTTGTTGGCGTCGGCGACCTCCTTGGCCGTCTGCACCTTGTAGCCGCCGCCGAGTTCGGCCGTCACGTTCTTCTTCAGCTGGGCGTCGGTCACGCCCTTCGCCGCCGTGACGTTGACGTTCGTGTAGACGCCGGTCTCGCCGACGAGCGTCCGCTGGGCGGTGCGGGTGTCGTAGTAGAAGATCGCCGCGCCGGGGTTGGTGACCTGGAAGGTGGCGATGCCGGAGATGCGGGCGGTGTGCGTGCCGACCGTGGTGATCACACCGATCTCGTCGCCGAGCTTCAGGTGGTGCTTGTCGGCGGTGTCGGCGTCGACCATGATCTGGCCGGAGCCCTTGGGCGCCGTACCGGAGGTGATCTTCATGGTGCGGGCGTCGTTGCCGTTCCAGCTGCCGACGATGGTCGGCGCGCCGCTGCTGGGCGAGAGGTCGTCCTTGTCGGCGTCGACGACGGTGGCATTCGTGGAGAACACCGTCCCCTCGGCCGCCTTGACGCCCTGGGCCTTGCGGACCTTGCCGAGCACCGAGGCGGGCATCACCGGCGGCTTGCCGTTGTCGGAGGTCGTCTCACCCGTGTCGGAGGCGTCCTTGGCGCTGACCTGCACATTGGAGGAGGTGGCCTGGAACAGCTTGTCGAAGGTGGTGTTCATGGTGTCCGTGAAGACAAGAGTCCCGCTCACGAACCCCACCGACAGCAGCACCGCTATCGCCGACAGCGCCATGCGGCCCTTGTGCGCGAAGAAGTTGCGCATCGAGGTCTTCAGGACGGTCATGACGTACGCCCCCGGGCGTCGAAGTCCTTCATGCGGTCCAGGACCTGATCGGCCATCGGCTGGTACATCTCGTCGACGATCCGGCCGTCGGCGAGGTACAGCACCCGGTCCGCGTACGACGCCGCCACCGGGTCGTGGGTGACCATCACGATGGTCTGGCCCAGCTCGTCCACGGACGTGCGCAGGAAGCCGAGGACTTCGGCGCCGGCGCGCGAGTCGAGGTTGCCGGTCGGCTCGTCCCCGAAGATGATCTCGGGGCGGGCGGCCAGGGCGCGGGCCACGGCGACGCGCTGCTGCTGGCCGCCGGAGAGCTGGGTGGGCCGGTGCCTCAGCCGCCCGGCGAGGCCGACGGTCTCCACCACGCGGTCCAGCCACCCCTGGTCGGGCTTGCGTCCCGCGATGTCCATGGGCAGCGTGATGTTCTCGAGCGCGTTCAGCGTCGGCAGCAGGTTGAACGCCTGGAAGATGAACCCGATCCGGTCCCGGCGCAGCTGGGTGAGCTTCTTGTCCTTCAGGCCGGTGATCTCGGTCTCGTCCAGGTAGATCTGGCCGCTCGTCACCGTGTCGAGCCCGGCCAGGCAGTGCATCAGCGTGGACTTGCCGGAGCCCGAGGGGCCCATGATCGCGGTGAACTGGCCGCGGGCGATGTCCACGTCGACGTGGTCCAGGGCGACGACGCGGGTCTCCCCCGACCCGTACGCCTTCACGACCTGCCGCGCCCGCGCGGCAACGGCCGTACGCCCTCCAGTGCCCCCGTGCCTGGGAATGGTCACAGCCGATGTCACGGTAAGTCTCCTATATCGGTCGGCAGGTGTGCGGATGCGCCCCGGTGAGCCGGTGCGTCGTCCTGGATGCGTCGTTTGGAACGTCGTTCTGGGTACGTCGATGAGTCTCGCGTCCGGCGGGGCCGCGGCGCGCTGGTGCGAAGCCCCGTCTTCCAGGGGGGTTAACCCCACCCCCGCCGGTTCGGTCAGCCGCCCCCCGACGGCGTAAAGCCAGGTTAAGGAGGCAACGGGTGCCGTCTCGTCCTCCGGCGGTACGAACCCTCCCCTGGCCGTTGTACGGAGGAACCCCTAGGGGCGTTCCACCCGCGGGTGGAGCCGGTCTCGGGGTCCACTCCACCCGGCGGCCCGTTCAGGCTGCATCCTCCGGTGCTCACGAGTGCGCTCGGCCGGTCAGGGCAGCCGGACGGACACCTCGGGGTTCCGCGGTGCCGGCCCGTCGAGCAGCGGCTGCGGGATGCAATCTGCTCATGCCCCCAGACGCTAGGCGGCGGTCCGCGGACCGGCATCGCCTCAGGGAGGTAGGCGCCCCTGGTCCCGCAGGGGCACAGGAGCCCCTGCGGGCGGACATCCGGGGCCGGGCGTCCGACTCCGGTCGCACGTCCGCGAGTTAACGCCGGTAACACCCGAGGTCAGACACGTTTTCGCATAGTAAGCGCATACCGACCGTCCAGTTTGGTGAAAACCCCACGCGCCCCGGAAGCCTGCGAGTAGCGTGCGCAATCGCTCCCCCCACCTCCCTGCGGTCCGCCGCCACGGACCCGAGCCACGCAAGGAGCACGGGATGTCCTACGACCCGTCGCCGCGCCACCCCACGCACCACCCCGCACACCACGCCACGCACCTCACCTACCCCTGGCAGCCGCCACCCCCCGAACCCCAACGCCCCCGCAGCGCACCTCAGCGCGAACCACTCGGCCACCACAGCGATCTGCGGATCCTGCGCAGCGCCTACCGCTGGCAGCGCCGCACCGCCACCCTCACCGCACTCGGCTACTTCACCCTGTTCCTGCTGCTGTCGGCGTTCGCACCGGACCTGATGACGGCCCCCGCCACCGACGGCATCCCCACCGGCCTGCTCCTCGCCCTGGCCCAACTGCCCGTCACCTGGCTGGCCATCGCCCTCTACGAGCACACCGCACGCCGCCGCGTCGACCCCCTCGCCGACCGCATCCGCAAGCACGCCGAACTCGACGCCAAGCGGGGGGCCGCACGATGACCGGCTTCAGCGACTCGGCGCAGGCGTGGTCGCTGGTCGCCTTCTGCACCGTCGCCACCATCACCCTGCTGCTGTGCGTGATGACCGGCCCGGACCGGGACGACCTCGACGAGTTCTACACCGGCTACGGCTCACTCTCCCCGCTGCGCAACGGCCTCGCCATCGCCGGCGACTACATCTCGGCGGCGACCGTGCTCGGCACCGGCGGCGTGATCGCCCTGTGCGGCTACGACGGGATCGTGCTGGCCCTGAGCACGGCCCTGTCGCTGATGCTGCTGATGTTCCTGCTGGCCGAACCCCTGCGCAACACCGGCCGCTTCACCATGGGCGACGCGCTCGCCCGCCGCACGCCCGGACGCGGCGCACGGATCGCGGCCTGCGCGGTCACCATCGCCGCGCTGCTGCCGCTGATGCTGGTGCAACTGGCGGGCGCGGGGCAGCTGATGGCGTTCCTGCTCGGCTTCTCCAACGAGTCGGTGAAGACCGGCTGCGTGGTCGGCATCGGTGCCCTGATGATCAGCTACGCGGCGATCGGCGGGATGAAGGGCACCGCCCTCATCCAGATCCTGAAGATCGTGATGCTGCTCGGCTCCGGCGCCGTCATCGCCGTCCTCGTGCTGCACCGCTTCGACTGGGACCCCGGCGCGCTGTTCCACCAGGCCGCGCGGCAGAGCGGCGCGGGACCGGCCTTCCTCCACTCCGGTCTGCAGTTCGCGGGCGGTGCCGCGCCCCGCCTGGACATGATCACGTCCGAGCTGACGATCGTGCTCGGCGGTGCCTGCCTGCCGCACATCACCATGCGGATGTACACCGCGTCCAGCGCCCGTCAGGTGCGCCGCTCGATGTCCTGGGCGGTGTCCTGCGTGGCCCTGTTCGTGCTGGTCATCACGGTCGTGGGGGTCGGCGCGACGGCGCTCGTCGGCAGCAGGGCCATCGCGGGGGCCGACCCGCAGGGCAACACCGCCTACCTGCTGGGCGCGCGGGCCGCGTTCGGCTCCGACATCTCGACCGCGGAGACGCTGCTGTTCACCACGGTCACGTCCGCGATCTTCCTGACCCTGCTGGCGTCCGTCGCCGGGATGATCCTCGCCTGCGCCAACTCCCTGGCCCACGACGTCTTCGCCGCCCGCGTGCAGGAGATGCCCGCTCCCCGCGAGATGGCCCTGGCCCGGCTCTCGGCCCTCGCCATCGGCATCCCCGCGGTCCTTCTGGCCACCCTGGTCCAGCACCACAGCCTGCAGCCCCTGGTGACCCTCTCCTTCTGCCTGGGCGCCTCCGCCATCGCCCCCGCCCTGGTGTACAGCCTCTTCTGGCGCCGCTACACCCGAACGGGCCTGCTGTGCACCCTGATCGGCGGCTCCCTCACCGTCCTGCTGCTCATGCCGGGCACCAACCTGGTCTCCGGCTCCCCCGTCGCCGCCTTCCCCGACGCCGACTTCAACTGGTTCCCGTTCACCACCACCGGCCTGGTCTCCATCCCGGCCGGCTTCGCCTTCGGCTGGCTGGGCACGATGGCCTGCGGCCGGCACAAGGCCGAGGAGCAGCGACGGCAGTACGAGGCGGTGGAGGGCTGGATTCTGGCGGGGGTGGTACGACGGTAAAGGCGGCGCCGGAGGAAGGACAGCGGGCGTGACCGGGGCGGAACGCACGCGGCGCGACGCCGACGAAGCCAGGCCGCACGGCCCGCACCAGCCGGGCAAGCCACGCGGCCGAGCACCAGCCCGGACAAGGCGCACCCCCCACCACCACCCAGGGCCGGCCGGGGCGAGGCCCGTCGGCCCGGTAGCCGCGCGGGGACGTGCGTCTCCTCCGGCTACTCGGCCGCTCGGCCCTTCCATGTCGTGAGGCTGCTGCGTACGTAGTCCATCTGTGCCTGCATGGCGTCCCACGTCTCCCCGTGCTCGCGCAGCACCCGCTCGGTCTCCCGGGCGATGAGGTCCTCGCGTACCCGGGCCTCGGCGAGGATCTCGGCGGCACGCGCGCGTGCCTCCTCCTGCCCGGGCGCGTCCCACTCCTTCGCCGCCACGAGTTCCCGCTCGGCGTCCGTCACCGCGGCCTCCGCCCGGGCCACCTGCTCGGCGTGCAGGGCATCGAGCGCGGCCGACCGCTCAACCTCCTCCCGTTCCAGCGCCGCCCATCGCTCGGCGTGCTCCTGGGCCTGCTCGGTCAGCATGCCCGAGGTCCGCTGCCGTACCTCCCGCAGGGCCGCGAGCGCCTCGCTGCGGCCCTCCTTCACCGCCCGCCGCGTACCGACCCGGAGCGCGTCGGCCTCGGCCTGCGCCGCGAGGAGCCGCTGGCGGGCCCATTCCTCGGCATCCCCGACGAGCGCGTCCGCGTACTCCTCGGCCGCCCGGCCCACGCTCTCGGCGTACGCCCGCGCCTCCGTGAGCTCGGCCCGCGCGGCGTCCCGCGCGGACTCCCGTACGGCGTGCGCCTCTTCCACCCCGAGCTGGAAGAGACGCCGCGCGCTCTCGCCGAGCGACTCGTACGTCGGCGGTGCGAGCTGCGCGATCGTCTCGCGCAGCCGGGCCACCTCCGCCGCCATGTCCTTGGCGAGCACGGTGAGCCGGGCGGCCCGCTCCCAGGCGGCGTCCCGGTCCCGAGAGAGCGCCTCCGTGAACGCGTCGGCCCGGTCGGGCCGGTAGCCGCGCCCCCGGACGGAGACGAAGCCGTGCGGCGACACCGGTGCACTGCCCATCCTGTGAACCCCTCTCCGTCAGACACACACGAAATGATGATTTCGCGCATATCTTGATGTATCGGACGCAAGTGTTCATAACGCGACACTCCGCAGACACAACACGGCAAGGTTCTGGCAGCACGCGGAGGGGCCGGCCCCGGTCACCCGGGGCCGGCCCCTCCGACTGCAAAACAATCGCTACGACAACCGAGCTACAGCAGCCCGTCCCACATCTGCTCCAGCAGCACCGACCACCAGTTCTCCGGCGACCCCAGCGCCGCCGGGTCCAGCGAGGCCAACTGCGCCTGGAAATCGACCGTCCAGCGACCCGCCTGCTCCGGATTCAGACCGAACCGCAGCCGCCACATCCGGCCCAGCAGCGCCAGACAACGCGCGAACTCCGGCAGCCCCGAGTTCACGAACTGCGGCGGTACGGGCCCACCGCCCGGCCCCGCCTCCACCGGCACGGCGACGATGTTCGCCGTCCCGTACTGCACGCAGATCGCCTTGCCGAAGTCCGTACCCATGACCAGGTACGACCCCGCGTCCGGCGCCGGCTGCACCCCGCGCTCCGCCGCCAGCTCCGCCAGCGTCGGCACCGGACGCCCCGGCTGCGCCTGCGCCCAGAAGAACGGACCCAGGTCCAGCGGCAGCCCGGCCACCACCAGCGTGTGCGCCACGATCGGCGGCACACCCTGCCGCGACACCGCCCCCTGGTCGAACCGGAACACCCCCGGCCCGAACGCCGCCGCCAGCTCCTGCGCGATCGCCTCCGGCGGAATCGGCGGCGCCGACTGCACCGGCGGCAGCGGCGCCCGCACCGGCGCCGGCCGCGCGGGACCGTCCGCCACCTGGTGCAACTCGCCCTGGTGCGCAAGCAACTGCTGCATGCCCTGCTGCCGGCTCGCGTGGTCCGTCCCGTACGGCGCGATGCTCGCGATCCGTGCCTGCGGCCACTGCTCCCGGATCATCCGCGCACAGTACGCACCCGGCAGCTCGCACGACTCCAGCTCCGTGTGCAGCTCCAGCACCTGGTTCGGCGGCACGTTCATCGCACGCAGCTCATGGAAGATCTGCCACTCCGGATGCGGCGTACCCGGCGCCGAACGCCGGATCAGCTGCTGCTCGGAACCGTCCTGCGCGCGATAGCGCAGCACGGCCTGATACCCCGGGCCGACCATCGGCTGTCCCTGCTGCTGCGGGTAGCCGTACGCCGGAGGCTGCCCGGGCGGCGGCATGGCACCGGGGGGCGGCATGGCACCAGGCGGGGGCATGGCACCAGGCGGCGGCATCGAACCGGGAGGCGGCATGGCGCCCGGCGGCATCGGCTGCGGGGCAGCCGGTACACCGGGGGCAGGCGGCGGAGGCGCACCGGGCCCGGACACCGGGGGTGCGGCCAGCACGGTCTCCGCGTGATGCACCCCGCCAGGCCCACCACCCGTCGAAGGCCCTTGCGGAGCAGGCGGCTTGGGCACACCCGGGCCGGCCGGAGCACCCGGCGGCTGCGGACCCGCGGGCCCCTGAGGACCGAGCGCCGACACCATCTGCGTCGGCACATACCCGCCCGCCGACGCACCCGGCGCACCCGGCGCTCCAGGCGCACCCGGCGGAGGCGGCGGCGCGGCACCCGGCATCCCCGGAGCACCCGGCGGAGGCGGCGGCGCACCCGCCCCGCCGCGCGCCCGGCGCGGCGGCGGCGCGGCCTTGCTCGTCGCGGCGTCCGCGATGTCCCCGGCGTTCGGCGCCAACGGCCGCCCCGGACCAGCCGGACCAGCCGGACCACCCGGCCGCCCCGGACCGACCGGAGGCTGAGGCGCGCCCGGAGCACCCACCGGCGCACCCGGGCCCTGCGGATAACCGTATCCAGGAGCACCCTGCGGGCCACCAGACGGCGGCGGAGGCGGCGGAGGAGCGCTGCCCTGCGGCACGCCCACGTTCGGCGGCGGAGGCGGCGTACTCCCCTGCGGCACACCCGGCGCCTGCGGGTAACCGTACGACGCCGCACCCGGCGGCGGAGGCGGTGGCGTGTTCCCCTGCGCAGGCCCCGGAACCGGCGCGGCAGGCGGAGCCCCCGGACCGTCCACCGCCGGCTCGACAGCCGTAGGCGGCAGCTGACTGCCCCCCGACAACAGCGCCGTCTTGGCATCCGGCGGAGTCGGCGGAGTCGGCGAACCGTTGCCGGACTCGCTCAACGGCGGCGAGAACACCGTCGCGGGCAACGGCACGGACCGGTCCTCACCCGCGTCCCCGTTGGTGTCCGTACCCGCCCAAGGCGTCGCCCCCGCGGGCACCGGCCCAGCGGAGCCACCCCGCTCACCGGCCCCGGCGGCCGGCCACGGCGCACCGCTAGCCGGCGCGCCGTCCGACGGCGCACCATGCGCCGGCACGGCATCCGAAGGCACCGCGTCCGAAGGCTCGGCCCCCGAAACACCAGCAGGCCCCGAGACCGGCACCCCCGCCTGCGTCCGGGGCAACTCGCCGCCCTGCGACCGCCGATCCGGAATCCCCAGCTTGTCCGCCGCCTCCTGCAACCACTCCGGCGGACTCAACAAGAACGACGTCTGATTCAGATCCACCCGCGCCGCGGGCGCCGGCACCGCATCCGCCGGCTCGGCCTCACGGCCGTACTCCTCCTCGTACCGGCGGATCACCTCACCCACCGGCAACGCCGGCCACAGCGTCGCCTCACCACTGTCCCGGGCGATGACCAGCCGCTGCCCGCCCGCGTCCGAACGCGGGCCCTCCGCTCGGTCCTCACCCCACACCACGAAGCCGAGGTCGAACTCCCGCACCCGCACCTCACGGTGCTGGTACACCGGCACGTCCCCGTTGATCCACTCTTCCGCGCGCTCCTGCGCCTTCGCGAACGTCACCATCGCCGAAGCTCACTCCCCCACGGAAGAAACGGAAGACACCGCAACGGCACGCGCGAAACCGCCGTCCACCATCAGGTTCGCCACCGTCTCCAACTCCGGCGGACTGCCCGCCAGCCGCGACAGAAAGGCGTCGAAGTCGTCACCGCACGGCAGCAGCAACCGCTCCACCCGCTCCGCCGGGGGCCACGCCGGATCCACGTCCCGCGCGTCGTCATACGCGCAGAACCACACCGAACCGGCCCGCTCCCCGCGCACCTTCACCGCCAGCAGACCACCCTGCACGAAGGCCACCCCCAGGTAGTCCTTCGTCAGATGGTCACGCAAGCACTTGTTCACATACACCAGGTCATTGACCGCCGCCTCATCACGCACCGTGAAGAACGGCTGATCCACCAACAACCCCAACTCGGCGACCAACGCCGTCCCCACCGGCGCACACCCACCCGCCGCCTTCAGGAACGACCGGTAAGCACCCGGCAACCGGTACCCCAGGTCCTCCTCGACCCCCTGCACCTGCTGCTCCGTCACCGCCACACCCGACTTCGGCAGACCGAAATGCGCCGGACGCGTCTCCTGCAACGGCCGCGTCCCCCGCTTCCCGTGGTCCACACCGGCCGTGGCCACCCCACCGTGATGCCGCAGCAACGCCTTCACCTCGACCGGAACCAGCTCCAGCCGCCGCGAACCCACCACGTGATGCCACGTCCAGCCATGCGGCGTCGCCACATCGGGCACCGTGTCCCACAACTCGTGCCCCGACGCCGCCAACGCCGCGTTCGCCGACACATAGTCCGTCAGCCGCAACTCATCGACACCGAAACCCTCAGGCGGCTCGGCGACCTCCGCCGCCGCACGCGCATACGGCGAGAAATCGGGGTACCCGCGCTCATCGACACGTACCCCCCTCGGGTGACGTGCCGCCCGGACCGGATCCGGGAAATGCACGACCTGCCCGGCATAGGCCGCGTTCGGCGGCGCGGCTTGCTGCCCGAGCCGACCTGTCGTCATGGCGGTAGCCCCCTGCGGCGTTCTCTCAGGCCTGTACGGCGGATTCGATCGCGGATGCCGACAGCCTATGCGGTACGCAGACCCCGGTCACCGGCCCTCCACTTCCGTGACCAGCCGTCACCCCGCCGTGACAGCCCGACCCGAACAGGGCGTGTCGCACCGCCCCAGCTTCCGCACCCGCCACGCGATTTGGCAATCTGTGTCCCTCGGGGGACGCCCGGGAGGGAAGAGGACCATGAACACCATGCGGGCCGGAGGCGGTGGAGAAGTACACGCGGGCGACCCCCGCATCGGCTGGAGCAGCGCCGAAACACCCCTGACCCCCACCCTCGCGCACCGCCGCGACGGCATCCTGCCCACCGTCGCCGCCGCCCTCTCCGTCCGCGGCACCACCCTCACCGGCACCGCCGCCCGCAGCGACCACACCCCGGCCCTGCACCCCCTCGTCCAGGACTTCCTCGACACCCTCGGCAGCGCCCAGCGCGACCGCTTCACCGGCCGCTGCGCCGAAACCATCCTCATCTCACGCCACATCACCGCCGCCGACGCCGAACGCAGCAGGCGTGCCGCCCGCAAACCCATGACCAACGGCGAAGCGCGCAAAGCCCTGAAACAAGCCAAACTCACCGCCCGCCGCATACGCGAGGACGGCGACCCCCTCCACGGCAGCTTCGCCACCCCCTGCCGCGCCTGCACCGCCCTCAGCGCCCACTTCGGCGTCCGCATCGTCGACCCCACCACCGACGACTGAACCCACCACCCGCACCAACCAGTACAAGCACGACGAACGAAGGGCAGATGCACGCCGACCGCACCGCCACCACACGCTTCCCCGTCCCCGTCGACGCCGCCCTGCGCACCGCCGGCTGGCAACCCGGACGCTGGGACATAAAGCAGGCGGAATACTGGGCCGACACCCTCCGCGACCACACCTCACCCGCCGGCCACCGCCACACCGTCTTCCCCGCGGCCGTCGAAGCCTGGGCCGAATTCGGCGGCCTCCGCATCACCCCCACCGGCCCCGGCCGCCAGATCGCCCCCGCGACCCTCCACCTCGACCCGCTGCACGGCGTCCACCACGCCCGCAGCCTCGGCGACCTCGGCCGCGCCCTCGGCACCGACGTCTGCCCCCTCGGCGAGGAGACCGACACCCACTCCCTCCTCGCCATCGACGCCGCGGGCCGCGCCTACGCCCTCGACCACACCGGCGACTGGTACCTCGGCCCCGACATCGACCACGCCCTCACCGCACTGATCTCCGGCATAGAACCGGTACGCCTCACCGCCGGCTGACCCCACCGGCCCCGCGACTCACTCAGTCGGCTCACGCCGCCGGAATCACCGCCGACACCCGGAAACCCCCCGCATCCGTCGGCCCCGACACGAACACCCCGCCCAGCGCCGAGACCCGCTCCCGCATCCCCACCAGGCCGTTACCACCCGACGGCAACCCCACCGCCGACGCCGACCCCACCTCCGGCGGCGGCTCGTTCTCCACCTGCATCGCGATCTCCGACACCCGATGCGCGAGCCGGACATACGTCTTCGCACCCGCCGCGTGCTTGTGGACGTTCGTCAACGCCTCCTGCACCACGCGGTACGCCGTCTGCTCGATCTCCCGCGCATACGACCGCGCGTCCCCCTCCACCGACAGATCCACCACCATCCCCGCGGCGGCCGACTGCCCCACCAGCTCGTCCAGCTCCGACAGACAGGGCCCGTCCTCGTCCACGGCCCGGGAAGCCGCCTTCGCGGCAGCCACGTCCACAGCCGCCAACTGCGCCTGCGCGGCCCGCCGCTCCACCCCGTCCCCCGACCGCAGCACCCCCAGCATCTCCCGCAGCTCGGTCAGCGCCTGCCGCCCCATGTCCCCCACCAGCGCCGCGTTCCGCACCGCCTTCTCGGGATCCTTGCGCGCCACCGCCTGCAACGCGGCCGCGTGCACCACCATCAGGCTCACCCGATGCGCGACCACGTCGTGCATCTCCCGCGCGATCCGCGTCCGCTCCTCACCACGCGCCCACTCGGCCCGCTCCTCCGCCCGCTCGGCCAGCAACTGAAGCTCCCGCTCCAGACTGTCCGCCCGCTCCCGCAGACTCTCCATGAGCCGTCGCCGGGCCCCCACGTACAGGCCGAGGAGCAGCGGGGGCGCGGTCAGCCCGAGGGACGTCGTGATGGAGGCGAAGGGAACGAACCAGTCCCCCAGCGTCAGATCCCCCCGCGCCATGTCCTGCCGCACCCGCACGAACGTCACGATCATCGTCCCCACCAGGGACATCCCCGCCAGCGCCACGATGATCCGACGCGGCAGCTCACACGCGGCCAGCGTGTACAGGCCCACGATCCCCATCAGGAAACCCATCTGGGCCGGCGTGATCGCGATCGCCACCAGCACGACGGCGATCGGCCACCGGCGGCGAATCAGCAGCACCGACCCCGCGAGCAACCCGAACACCATGCCGACGGCCACCGGAATTCCGGCATCACGCGCGAACGGGATCCCCTCCGCGCCACACTCCAGAGCCGACACCAGCGCGAGACTCCCGTCGAGCACCGCACTGCGCCGCCTCCCCCACCACCATGGGCCGGTCGGGCCCGTGGCGTGCTCTTCCCCCGTCGTGGTCATGCGTCCAGCCTACGGTCGGCAGGTGCCGCTTTTCCGGTGAGTTTCGCGGACTGGCCTACACCACACTCGGTAATCGAATCACTGCGAAACCGGCCGGTATCCCTCGAACTGCTGAACCACGCCCGTTCGAGGCCGGAACCGGGCATTCCGCCTGGATGGTATGCCTATGGCACATTCATTAGGCAAGTACGTGGACTTCGAGGCACTGCGGGAGCGGGCGGTCGCCTTGCGGCGGGCGGGGCTCAGCCGACGGCAGATCCGCGATCGGCTCCACGTGGACAACAACGACATCCTCAACCGGCTACTGGAGGGCGAGCCGCCCCCGGAATGGACCAAGCGGCCGAACGCGAAGGACGACCTGAGGGACAGGGCGAGGGAGCTGAGACTCCAGGGGTGGACCTACGACCAGATCCAGGTGGAGCTGGGGTGCTCGAAGAGTTCGATCTCGCTTTGGGTACGGGAGCTTCCGAAGCCGGAGCGCAAGCGCAGCCCCGAGGAAGCGGCAGCCATCGCGAGAAAGGGATGGGAGGAGAAGCTGCGCCTCCGCGACGAGGCGCGTCGACAAACAAAAGAGGAGGCCATGCAATCGATCGGCGGACTGTCGGCCCGCGAACTGCTCCTGGTCGGCGTCGGCCTCTACTGGGCCGAGGGCAGCAAGGACAAACTCTACGACCGCCGCGAAAATGTCACGTTCGTCAACAGCGACCCGGGGATGATCAAGCTTTATCTCGCCTGGCTCGACCTGCTCCAAGTCGAGCGTGAGCGCCTGCGCTTCAACGTCATGATCCACGAGAACGCGGACGTACAGGGCGCCGAACAGTACTGGGCCGACCTCGTCGGCGCCGACGTCTCCTCGTTCAACAAGACAACACTCAAGAAGCACAACCCGAAGACGGTCCGCAAGAACGTCGGCGACTCCTACCGAGGCTGCTTGGTCATCAAAGTCCTGAAGGGTGCCGAGTTGTACCGTCGCATCGAGGGCTGGTGGTACGGCATAGTAGATGCCGCGGCTTCAACGGACTGACCGAATGTCCGTTTCGGCACTATAAGCACTCCCCTGTGGTGTAATCGGCAACACGGGTCACTTTGGATGATTTGTTCCAGGTTCGAGTCCTGGCAGGGGAGCCAAACGTAATCCGGGCCCTGACACCTCTGTCAGGGCCCGCTCCCATGTCCCCCAAGAAACGCCCCGGTATCCTGCGGATGTCCCCACCCGTCCAAAGCCGAAGGGCAACCCCGTGAGCGTCATTCGCCCGGCAGCCGTCGTCGTTCTCGCAGCGGGTGAGGGCACCCGTATGAAGTCGGCCACACCGAAGGTCCTGCACGAGATCTGCGGCCGTCCCCTGGTGGGCCATGTACTGGCCGCCGCCCGTGAGTTGAACCCCGAGAACCTGGTCGTCGTGGTCGGCCACGCCCGCGAGCAGGTCACCGCCCACCTGGGCGAGGCCGACCCGAGCGTGCGCACGGCGGTGCAGGAGCAGCAGAAGGGGACCGGCCACGCCGTGCGGATGGGCCTGGAGGAGCTGGGCAGCGGTGTGGACGGGACGGTGGTCGTCGTCTGCGGCGACACGCCCCTGCTCACCGGGGCGACGCTCCAGCGGCTCGCCGAGACGCACCACGCGGACGGCAACGCCGTGACCGTGCTGACGGCGGAGGTCCCGGACGCGACCGGGTACGGGCGGATCGTCCGTGACGATGCCACCGGTGCGGTCACCGCGATCGTCGAGCACAAGGACGCCACCGCCGCCCAGCGGGAGATCCGGGAGATCAACTCCGGGGTGTTCGCCTTCGACGGGCAGCTGCTCGCCGACGCGCTGAAGAAGGTGCGGACGGACAACAGTCAGGGCGAGGAGTACCTAACCGATGTGCTCGGGATCCTGCGTGAGGCGGGTCACCGGGTCGGGGCTTCCGTCGCGGGTGATCACCGTGAGATCGCCGGGATCAACAACCGTGTGCAGCTCTCCGAGGCGCGCCGGATCCTCAACGACCGGCTGCTGGAGCGGGCGATGCTCGCCGGCGTGACGGTGGTCGACCCGGCGACGACGTGGGTCGACGTCACCGTCACCTTCGAGCAGGACGCCGTCGTGTACCCGGGCACGCAGTTGCACGGTTCCACCCACCTCGCCGAGGGTGCGGAGGTCGGCCCCAACAGCCGGCTGAGGGACACGCACGTGGGTGCGGGGGCCCGGGTGGACAACACGGTGTCCGACGGGGCGCGTATCGGAGCGCGGGCGAGTGTGGGGCCGTACGCCTATCTGCGTCCGGGGACCCGGCTGGGTGTGAAGGGCAAGATCGGGACGTACGTGGAGACGAAGAACTCCTCCATCGGTGAGGGGACGAAGATCCCGCATCTGTCGTACGTGGGTGACGCGACGATCGGTGACTTCACCAACATCGGTGCCGCGAGCGTCTTCGTGAACTATGACGGGGAGAGCAAGCACCACACCACCGTCGGGTCGCATTGCAAGACGGGTTCGGACAACATGTTTGTGGCGCCTGTCACGGTCGGGGACGGTGCTTACACCGCCGCGGGGTCCGTGATCACGAAGGATGTGCCGCCCGGTTCGCTGGCCGTGGCCCGTGGTCAGCAGCGGAATATCGAGGGCTGGGTGGCTCGTAAGCGTCCGGGCAGTGCGGCCGCGAAGGCGGCCGAGGCGGCTTCCGGGCAGGGGTCGCGCGAGGACTGACCGGAAACGGCCGCGTCGGACACGGCGTACCGTGATAAATGCAGATCCTGCACCCCACCTGCTGAGAGACCTCTGAGGAGACAGTGCTGTGACCGGGATCAAGACGACCGGCGAGAAGAAGTTGATGTTCTTCTCCGGCCGCGCCCACCCCGAGCTTGCCGAGGAGGTCGCCCTCCAGCTGGGTGTCGGGGTCGTCCCGACGAAGGCCTTCGACTTCGCGAACGGCGAGATCTATGTGCGGTATCAGGAGTCGGCGCGCGGTGCGGACTGCTTCCTGATCCAGAGCCACACGGCTCCGATCAACAAGTGGATCATGGAGCAGTTGATCATGATCGACGCGTTGAAGCGTGCGTCGGCCCGCTCCATCACCGTCATCGTGCCGTTCTACGGTTACGCGCGGCAGGACAAGAAGCACCGTGGCCGTGAACCGATCTCGGCGCGTCTGGTAGCGGACCTGATGAAGACGGCGGGTGCGGACCGGATCCTGACGGTGGATCTGCACACGGACCAGATCCAGGGCTTCTTCGACGGGCCCGTGGACCATCTGTTCGCGCTTCCGCTGCTGGCGGACTACGTGGGTGGGAAGGTCGACCGGGAGAAGCTGACCGTGGTGTCCCCGGACGCGGGTCGGGTGCGGGTGGCGGACCGTTGGTGCGACCGGCTCGGGGCGCCGCTGGCCATCGTGCACAAGCGGCGTGACAAGGACGTGGCGAACCAGGTGACCGTCCACGAGGTCGTGGGTGAGGTCAAGGGGCGTGTGTGTGTCCTCGTCGACGACATGATCGACACGGGTGGGACCATCTGTGCCGCCGCCGACGCGCTGTTCGCGCACGGTGCGGAGGACGTGATCGTGACGGCGACGCACGGTGTGCTGTCGGGGCCGGCGGCGGATCGGCTGAAGAACTCCCGGGTGAGTGAGTTCGTGTTCACGAACACGCTGCCGACGCCGGGTGAGCTGAACCGGGAGCTGGACAAGATCACGGTGCTGTCGATCGCTCCGACGATCGCGAGTGCGGTGCGTGAGGTGTTCGAGGACGGTTCGGTGACGAGTCTGTTCGACGAGCAGTGAGTTTGCAGTGAGGTTTCTGCACGGCCCGCGCGCGGGCTAGTTGAAGATCCTTTTGGTCCGGCCTCCCTTGCCGAGTAGACTGCTTCAGTTGCTCGGCGAGGGAGGCCGTACCCCGTTCTCGGGACCGTACGGCGATCCGTTATCGACGCGCTCTTCGTAGCAGGCCGTTCGTGGCCGGGTGACCACATTCGTTGCCTACGTTTCTACGAGGAGTGAACATGTCCGAGGTGAAGATCGCCGCCGAGACCCGTAGCGAGTTCGGCAAGGGTGCCGCCCGTCGTATCCGCCGTGACAGCAAGGTTCCCGGTGTGCTGTACGGCCACGGTTCGGACCCGCTGCACCTGACCCTTCCGGGCCACGAGCTGCTGCTGGCGCTGCGTACGCCGAACGTCCTGATCTCCCTGGACATCGACGGCAAGACCAACGAGCTGGCGATCCCGAAGTCCGTGCAGCGCGACCCGATCAAGGGCTTCCTGGAGCACGTGGACCTGCTGCTGGTCAAGCGTGGCGAGAAGGTCACGGTCGAGATCCCGGTGCACACCGAGGGCGAGCTGGCCCCGGGTGGCAACCTGCTCGAGCACGTCCTGAACGCGCTGCCGGTCGAGGCCGAGGCCACGCACATCCCCGAGTCGGTCACGGTGTCCGTGGAGGGTCTGGAGGCCGGTGCCTCGATCCACGCCAAGGACATCAAGCTGCCGAACGGCGTGACCCTGGCCGTCGACGAGGACGCCGTCGTTCTCCAGGTCCTGGCCGCCCAGGTCGAGGAGGCCCCGGAGGGCGAGGAGACCGCGGGCGAAGAGGTCGCCGAGGCCTGATCCCCGCCTCTCATCACCGTTCGCCGGCCGCTGTTCCCGTACGGGGACAGCGGCCGGCGCGTATCAAGGAGACACGGACGTGAGCACTCCCGCCAATGCCCCCTGGCTCGTCGTCGGGCTCGGCAATCCCGGGCCCGAGTACGCGATGAACCGGCACAACGTGGGTTTCATGGTGGCCGATCTGCTGGCCGAGCGGATCGGGGGGAGGTTCAAGCGTGCGGGCAAGGCGCAGGCGCAGGTGCTGGAGGGGCGGATCGGTCCTCCGGGGCCGGCGAACCGCCGGGTGATCCTGGCGAAGCCGATGTCGTACATGAATCTGTCGGGTGGTCCGGTGAACGCGTTGCGGGACTTCTACAAGGTGCCGGTGGCGAACATCGTGGCCGTCCATGACGAGCTGGACATCGATTACGGCGTGCTGCGGCTGAAACTGGGTGGCGGGGACAACGGGCACAACGGGCTGAAGTCGATGACGAAGGCGATGGGGTCGGACTATCACCGGGTGCGGTTCGGGATCGGGCGGCCGCCGGGGCGGATGCAGGTGGCCGATTTCGTGCTGAAGGACTTCTCCTCCGCCGAGCGGAAGGAGCTGGACTACTTCGTGGACCGGGCGGCGGACGCGGTGGAGGCCCTGGTGATCGAGGGGCTGGAGCGGGCGCAGAGTACGTACAACTCCTGACTTGTCGCCCGGCGAGGTTGACCGGTCGTAGGGGGATGGCCAATGATCCCGGCCATGCCAGCCACCGCCACCGCCGCCACTCGTTCTCGCCAGGCCTCGAATGCCGCGCTCCGTTTCGGTCGGGTCGCCGCGATGGGGACGGTCACGGCGCTGATCCTGATCGCGGGGGTGTGGGCGTCGTGGGGTACGGCGCAGCACGTGATGCTGACGAAGGGGCGGGAGCACGGCACGATCACGGTGGCGTCGTGCGGTGACAACACCTGTACGGGGTCGTATCGGCCGGTGTCCTCGGGGTCGCGGGCGCGGGGCCGTGTGGTGATCCCTCAGACGGTGGCGGTGCACCGGGGCGGTGTGTACAGCGTGGTGGTGAAGCCCGGGACGGACGAGGTGGTGCGTTCGGGTCCGGCCGGGATTGTCTATGCGTGGGTGCCGTTGGGCGGTGCGTTGTTGCTGGCGTCGGTGGTGGTGGCGGGTGGTCTGCGGCGGACGCGGGCGGCCTGGGTGCTGGCGGGGTCGGGGGTCGCGCTGCTGACGGCGGCTTTCGTGATGGTGTGACCGTATGACATGAGGGTGCCCCGGGTTCGTGTGAACCCGGGGCACCCTCATGTCGTGTCCGGGTGGGTCAGCCGGTGTTGCGCAGGCCCGCCGCCACGCCGTTGACGGTGAGCAGCAGGGCGCGGGAGAGCAGCGGGTCGGGCTGTTCACCGGCGGTCGCGGCGTCGCGCTGGCGCTTGAGGAGGGTGACCTGGAGGTAGGAGATGGGGTCCAGGTAGGCGTCGCGGATGGCGAAGGTCTGCTTGAGGACGGGGGTGGCGTCGAGCAGTTCCTTCTCGCCGGTGACCTTGAGGATCTCGGTGACGGTGAGCTCGTGTTCGGCCTTGATGGTGTCGAAGACGTGCTTGAGTTCGTCGGGGACGAGGGTGTCGACGTAGTGCTGGGAGATGCGCAGGTCGGTCTTGGCGAGGGTCATCTCGACGTTGGAGATGAAGTTGCGGAAGAAGTGCCACTGCTCGTGCATCTCGTCGAGGACGGTGTCGAGACCGGCCTCGCGCAGGGCCTTCAGGCCGGAGCCGACGCCGAACCAGCCGGGGACGATCTGGCGGGACTGGGTCCAGCCGAAGACCCACGGGATGGCGCGCAGTCCGTCGAGCGAGACGCCCGAGCCGGGGCGGCGGGAGGGCCGCGAACCCAGGTGCAGGTCGGCGAGCTGGTCGACCGGCGTGGAGGCGAGGAAGTACGTCGGCAGGTCGGGGTCCTCGACGAGCCTGCGGTAGGCGGCGTGGGCCGCGTCGGAGACGACGTCCATGGCGGCGTCCCAGCGGGCGAGGGCCTCGTCGGACTGGCGGGGTGCGGTGTGCAGGGCGGAGGCCTGGAGGGTGGCGGCGACCGTCAGTTCCAGGTTCTCCCGGGCGAGGGACGGGATGAGGTACTTGTCGGAGATGACCTCGCCCTGTTCGGTGACCTTGATCTCGCCTTCGAGGGTGCCCCAGGGCTGGGCGAGGATGGCGTCGTGGCTGGGGCCGCCGCCGCGGCCGACGGTGCCGCCGCGGCCGTGGAAGAGGCGCAGGCGTACGCCGTAGCGGTGGGCGACGTCGCGGAGGCGGCGCTGGGCGCGGTGGATCTCCCACTGGCTGGTGGTGATGCCGCCGAACTTGGAGGAGTCGCTGTAGCCGAGCATGACCTCCTGGACGTCGCCGCGCAGCGCCACGAGGCGGCGGTACGACGGGTCGGAGAGCATGTCCTCCAGGATCGTGTCGGCGGCCTTGAGTTCGTCGGTGGTCTCCAGGAGGGGGACGATGCCGATCTTGGCCCAGCCGGCGTGGAGGTCGAGGAGGCCGGCCTCGCGGGCGAGGACGGAGGCGGCGAAGACGTCGTCGGCGCCCTGGCACATGGAGATGATGTAGGACTCGATGACTTCGGGGCCGAAGACCTCGAGGGCCTTCTTGATGGTCTGGAAGACGCCGAGGGTCTTCTGGCCGGCCGCGTCGACGGGGGCCGGGGTGGGTGCCAGCGGCCTTCTGGAGCGGAGTTCCTTGGCGAGGAGCTTGGCCCGGTAGTCGCGGGGCATGTCGGCGTAGCGCCAGGATTCCTCGCCGAGGCGGTCGAAGAGCTGGCCGAGGGCGTGGTGGTGGGCGTCGGCGTGTTCGCGGACGTCCATGGTGGCGAGCTGGAGGCCGAAGGCGGCGAGGGTGCGGATGGTGCGGGCGAGGCGGCCGTCGGCGAAGAGGCCGCCGCGGTGTGCGCGCAGTGAGGTCTGGATGGTCCGCAGGTCCGTCAGGAGCTCGGTGGTGCCGAGGTAGTCGCGGCCGTCTTCGTGGGGGGTGCCCTTGGCGAGGCGCTGCTTGGTGTTGGCGAGCTTCTGCCGGATGCAGGTGGCCTTGAGGCGGTAGGGCTCTTCGGCGTTGAGGCGCTTGTAGCGGGGGCTGATCTCGGGCAGGCGTTCGAGGTCGGCGCGGAGGGATTCGAGGAGTTCCTCGGTGGCGCCGGTGTAGCGGATGGAGTTGGAGAGCAGGCCGCGGAGTTCGTCGATGGTGTCGAGGGCGTCGTTGATGCCGTGCTCGTGCTGGAGGATGAGGACGTCCCAGGTCACCTGGGGGGTGACGTTGGGGTTGCCGTCGCGGTCGCCGCCGATCCAGGTGCCGAAGGTGAGGGGGCGGGTGTCGTCGGGGAGCTTGACTCCGACGCGTTCGAGTTCGGCGGTGAGGTCCTCGAGGACGTCGCCGACGGCGCCGGCGTGGAGTTCGTCGAGGTAGTAGATGGCGTTGCGGGCCTCGTCGGCGGGTTCGGGGCGGACGACGCGGAGTTCGTCGGTCTGCCAGACGAGGTCGATGTTCTCGGCCAGCCGGGTGTCGTGGCGGCGGCGGTCGGAGTCGATGACGGGGGTGTCCAGGAGCGCGGCGATGCGCCGGAGCTTGTTGAGGACCGACCGGCGTGCGGCTTCGGTGGGGTGTGCGGTGAACACCGGTCGGACGTTGAGGTTGCTGACCGATTCGCGGACGTGCTCGGCGTCGGCGTCCTTGAGGCGGTCGGCGGTGCGGGCTAGGAGGCCGCCTTCGGCGGCGCGCCTGGCGCGCAGTTCGCGGCCGCGGTGGACCTGCTCGGTGACGTTGGCGAGGTGGAAGTAGGTGGAGAAGGCGCGGACCAGCTTGGCCGCGGTCTGAAGTTCGGTGCCGCGCAGCAGCTCGGCGGCGGCCTCGCCGTCCTCGCGGGTGAGGCGGCGGACCCTCTCGACGAGCTCGAGCAGCTCGGGGCCTTCCTGGCGGACGAGGGTCTCGCCGAGTAGGTCACCCAGTCGCCGGATGTCGGCGCGCAGCTCGGTGCTGGTCGTGGTGGTCTGGTCGTCGGCACTGCTCACAGGTGCGGCTCCTTGCAGTGTTGAAGCTCGTCTGGGAGGGGACCCGTGTGTCTGGGCCGTCTGCCGCGCGGCGGGCGCCGCATACGGGCCGGGCATCCGGGAAGAAAACAGAGCGGACCGCGCTGTCCGACCGACTCCAAGGATAGGTGTCCGCTCGGACGCGCAGGCTCTTGGGCTCTTGCCGCCGGTCGGCACGCTGCCATACTTACGACGCCGTAGGTTACGGAACCGTAGGGAACTGCCGCTCGAGTCCCGCTGGTTCCTTCCGGCCGCGGCACCTGTCTCGACCCTCGACCCCACAGGGGACGCGCATGACCTCAAGCTCCGATGTGATGGAAGACGCCCCGCAGTCGGCCGACACCCCGATCCGCTCCGCCACGCTGGGCGGCGAGCAGAAGCGCTCGATCGAGCAGATCACGCTGCTCCTCTTCATCACCGTCCCGTTCGTGGCGCTGCTGGCGGCGGTGCCGCTGGCGTGGGGGTGGGGGGTGAGCTGGCTGGACCTCGGTCTGCTGGTGTTCTTCTACTTCCTGGGCTGCCACGGCATCACGATCGGTTTCCACCGGTACTTCACGCATGGTTCGTTCAAGGCCAGGCGGCCCTTGAGGATCGCTTTGGCGATCATGGGTTCGCTGGCGGTCGAGGGCCCCCTGGTGCGCTGGGTGGCCGATCACCGCAAGCACCACAAGTTCTCCGACGCGGAGGGTGACCCGCATTCGCCGTGGCGGTTCGGGGAGACGGTTCCGGCGCTGGTCAAGGGCCTGTGGTGGGCGCACATCGCTTGGATGTTCGACGAGGAGCAGACCCCGCAGGACAAGTACGCGCCGGATCTGATCAAGGACCCGGCGATCCGGGCGATCTCGCGCCAGTTCGTGCTGTGGACGGTGGTGTCGCTGGCGCTGCCGCCGCTGATCGGCGGTCTGGCCACCATGTCGTGGTGGGGCGCGTTCACCGGGTTCTTCTGGGGGTCGCTCGTCCGGGTGGCGCTGCTGCACCATGTGACGTGGTCGATCAACTCGATCTGTCACGCGGTCGGCAAGCGCCCCTTCAAGTCCCGGGACCGTTCGGGGAACGTGTGGTGGCTGGCGGTCCTGTCCTGCGGCGAGTCCTGGCACAACCTGCACCACGCCGACCCGACGTCGGCGCGGCACGGTGTGGAGCGGGGGCAGCTGGACTCCTCCGCGCGGTTCATCCGCTGGTTCGAGAAGCTCGGTTGGGCGTACGACGTGCGCTGGCCGTCACGCTCCCGTATCGATTCGCGCCGTAACCCCCGGGAAGACGGCTCCCAGCACCGGAAGGGGACGGCCGAGGCGGCATGATTGACGCCGTGGCGACCGACTCCAGCAGCACCCCGAGCAATGAGAAGCCGCGGCGAGCGCGTCGCACCCGGATGACCGGTGCCGAGCGCCGCCAGCAGCTGCTGGAGATCGGTCGCACCCTCTTCGCGGCGAAAGGTTTCGAGGGCACGTCGGTGGAGGAGATCGCGGCGAAGGCCGGGGTGTCCAAGCCGGTGGTGTACGAGCACTTCGGCGGCAAGGAGGGGCTGTACGCGGTGGTGGTGGACCGCGAGATGCGGCGGCTGCTGGACATGGTGACCAGCTCCCTCACCGCCGGTCACCCCCGTGAGCTGTGCGAGCAGGCCGCGTTCGCGTTGCTGGACTACATCGAGGAGTACACGGACGGTTTCCGGATCCTGGTCCGTGACTCCCCCATCCCGCAGTCCACGGGTTCGTTCGCCTCGCTGATCTCCGACATCGCCACCCAGGTGGAGGACATCCTGGGCCGCGAGTTCAAGTCCCGCGGCTTCGACCCGAAGCTGGCCCCGCTGTACGCGCAGGCCCTGGTCGGCATGGTCGCGCTGACCGGGCAGTGGTGGCTGGACGTCCGCCGCCCGAAGAAGGCCGAGGTGGCCGCGCATCTGGTGAACCTGGCGTGGCACGGGCTGGACGGGCTGGAGCCGAAGCCGCGGTTGATCGGGCATCGGAGGAGCTGAGTTCACTCGAAGAGGTGACATCAATAGACCGCAAGGTGCATCTTGTGGCACCTTATGGGGCATGACTGAGATCGCTATCAGCGCAGCCCGCTCCCAGCTCGGTGACCTGGTCCGCCGTGCGGCCCACAGCCGGGAGACCATCGCCCTCACCGACCACGGGCATGTGGCCGCTCTCCTCGTCTCACCACAGGTGATAGAGGATCTCGAAGACGCCTTGGCCGTCGCCGACTACCAGCGGCGCAAGGCTGAGGGCACGCTGGGCGAGGGCATCCCTATGGCGGAAGTGCGCAGGCGGCTGGGGCTCGAGAAGCCGTGACCTACGAAATCATCTTCGAACCGCACGCCCTCGACACTGCGGCACGGTTTCTCAAGGAAGACCCCACCGGCCTCGCCAGGGTTCTGGACGCAATCGACGAGCTGGCCCATGATCCTCGCCCAGTAGGGTCGACGCCGTACGGTCCGGACATCCGCCGCATCCGCGTCGGCGAGTACCGGGTTATGTATGTCATCGACACAAAGGTCATCCGGGTCCTCATCACCCACCTCGGCCGGACGACCTGACCGCCTCCAGGAACTCCAGCCTGTTGCCCACCGGATCCCCGGAGTAGAAACGCCGGTGGCCGGGCAGGTTGTCGTCCCAGGTCACCGGTGCTCCGAGTGTCGCCAGCCGCGCCGCGTACGCCTCGATGCCCGTCACCCGCAGCCCCGGATGGGCCTTCTTCGCGGGCCGACAGTCACATTTTCCGCCTCCGGCGGGGCCGCCAGTTGCACATGGTCCACCGCGGTGAGCATCACGCCTCCCTCGTCGCCACGGCGAAGATCCGCCGGAACGGGAACGGCGTGCCGTGCGGGCCCGCCGGGTAGGCCTCGCGCAGGGCCGCCCGGTACTCGGCGAGGAAGTCCTCCCGGGCCTGAGGGTCGTCGGCGAGCGCGGTGAGGACCGGGCGCAGTCCCGTCCCCTTGACCCAGTCGAGGACCGGGTCCTCGCCCTGGAGCAGGTGGATGTACGTCGTCTCCCACACGTCCGCCGTACAGCCCCGCCCGCTCAGCCGGTCGAGGTACGCCTCGGGCGTGAGCACCGCGTCCTCGTGGCGCAGGACGTCCGCGAGGCGGTCCTTCCAGCGGGCGGAATGGGCCAGGGAGCGCATCAGGCGGTGACTGGGGGCGGCGAAGTTGCCGGGGACCTGGAAGGCGAGGGTGCCGCCGGGCTCCAGGGCGGTGACCCAGTCGGCGAAGCGGTCGGCGTGGCCCGGGACCCACTGGAGCGTGGCGTTGCTGATGATCAGATCGTGGGGTCCGGCGGGCGTCCAGGTCCGGGCGTCGGCGGGGGCGAAGTCGAGGCGGCCACCGCCCGCGGTGGGGCCCGCGTGATCCACGTGGGCCTTGTCGAGCATCTCGGGCGAGTTGTCGTACCCGGTGATGTGCGCGGTGGGCCAGCGTGCGGCGAGCAGTGCGGTGACGTTGCCGGGGCCGCAGCCGAGGTCGGCGATGCGGGGCGGGGCGCCGGGGAGGTCGGGGACGCGGGCGAGGAGGTCGGCGAAGGGGCGGGCGCGGTGGCCGGCGTGCCGGAGGTACTGGGCGGGGTCCCAGGCGGGAGTGGTCATGTTCCCCACCTTCCCAATCCAGTTATCTCGCCGTCAAGAGATTCGACATCAAGAAACTTCACATCAAGAGACTTCACGTCGACACAACCACTACACTGATCGTCATGGAGGACGAGGTCGATCGGCTGGTCGCTGCGTGGCGCCGGGAGCGCCCGGACCTCGACGTGGAACCGCTCGAGGTGCTCAGCCGGGTCAGCAGACTGGCCCGGCACCTGGACCGGGCACGCCGGCTGGCCTTCGCCGAGCACCAGCTCGAGCCCTGGGAGTTCGACGTGCTCACCGCGCTCAGGCGTGCGGGGACGCCGTATCAGCTCTCGCCGGGGCAGTTGCTGACCCAGACCCTGGTCACCTCGGGCACGATGACCAACCGCATCGACCGGCTGGCCAAGAAGGGCCTGGTGGAGCGGCTGCCCGACCCGAGCGACCGGCGGGGCGTGCTGGTCCGCCTGACCGGCGAGGGCCGGGACCGCGCGGACCAGTCGCTGGCGGGCCTGCTGGACCAGGAACGGGCGATCCTCGCGGAGCTGACCAGCGCCCAGCGCAGCGAACTGGCCGGTCTGCTACGCCAGCTGACCGCCCCGTTCGACAACATCCCCGGCTGAGGAGCCTGCCGGGCGGACCAGGCCGGAGACGCGGGGTCTGGCACGCACTCCCCCACTCTCGGCTTCTCCCCCATCGCCCCCGCTCACCCAAGCTGGTCAGGCACTGTTGGTTTCCTCCGGCCTGATCCGCCCGGCAGGCTCCAGGTCGGCAGGCCCGACCCCGGCCCGCCGGGCCAGGGCGACGGCCGCCAGGGTGGAGTGGACGCCCAGTTTGCCGAGGACGTTCTGCATGTGGGTGCGGACGGTGTGCGGGGAGAGGAACAGCCGTTCGGCGACCGCCTTGCGGCCGAGGCCCGCGACCATGCAGCGCAGCACCTCCCGTTCACGCGGGGTGAGGGACTCCACCAGCCGCTCGCTCTCGGTGCGGTGCTTGCGCGCGGCGGTCAGTTCCCGCAGCACCCCGGTGAGCAGGGCGGGCGGCAGATGCGTCTCGTCGCGCAGGACCCCGCGGATGACGTTGAGCAGCCGGGACAGCGAGCAGTCCTTGGCGACCCAGCCCGAGGCGCCGGCCTGGAGCGCGAGGGCGGCCCGGCGCGGGTCGTCCTTCTCGGCGAGGACCACGGTCCGTACCGCCGGCTGTGCCGTCCGGACACCCGCGACCAGCGAGATCCCGTCGACGAGGCCCTCCTCGTCGCCGTCCTGCACCGGTACGGCCGGGCGTATGCCGGGCACATGGCCGCCCAGGTCGGCGTCGACGAGCAGCACGTCGTAGCGGCGCCCCTCGGCGGCCGCCCGCTCCAGGCAGCGCAGCGCGGCCGGGCCGCTGCCGGCGGCGGAGACGTCGACGTCGGGCTCGGCCGCCAGGGCGGCGGCGAGCGACTCGGCGAAGATACGGTGGTCGTCGACGACCAGGACTCGAATGCGAACCACTGAAACCCCCACTGGTCCGGGAAACGACGACCTTGCGGGTACGACCCCACGGCTGACGGAAACGCAACCGCACGGCCGCCGCCGTGCGGAGACTGCTACCCCCACCGCGGGCGTCGTACCCGCGTGTCTCGCCCCCTGATCAGCACCGGCCCCCACCGGTGCTGCACATCAGGGTACGGACCGGGGCGGGCGGCGGAAGCCTATTTGCAGAACTGGCCGTCCGGCGCGTTTATGGTGTGCCGCATGTTTCGTATTGAGGCGGAAGTCGACAAGGCCCGACATGATCTGCTCCGCTCCCGCCTGCGCGACGCCAACACGGCCGCATCGCCGGTCCTGGCCGCCCTGCGCGGCAGCCCGGGGGAACGGGAGCGTCCGCTGCACCTGTGGGCGTCGGACGAGACGGGCGATTTCGCCGGCGGACTGGTCGGCCACACCTGGGCGACCTGGCTGCACGTGACGTACCTGTGGGTCGACGCCCGCCACCGCGGCGCGGGCCTGGGCTCCCACCTGCTCGCCGCCGCCGAGCGGATCGCCCGCACCGACCACGGCTGCCGCAGCGCCCGCCTGGAGACCTGGGACTTCCAGGCCCCGGACTTCTACCGCCGGCAGGGTTACGAGGTGGTGTGCGTGATCCCCGGCTACCCGCCGGGGATCACGGAGTACACGCTGACGAAGAACCTCAGCTGATCCGCCGCGCCCCCGGCGCCGGTACCGCCTCGAACACGCGGGGGGCCGTGAAGCCCGCCGCCGCGAAGGCCTCCTCGACGGCCTTGGTGATCGTGTCGACCTCGGCGGCCTCGGCCAGGACGATCGCCGAGCCGCCGAAGCCGCCGCCGGTCATCCGGGCGCCCAGGGCGCCGCTCGCCAGCGCGGTGTCGACGACCAGGTCCAGCTCGGGGCAGGAGATACGGAAGTCGTCCCGCAGGGAGGCGTGGCCCTCGCTCAGCACCGGGCCGATCGCCCGGGTCTCGCCCGCCCGCAGCAGGGACACGACCCGCTCGACCCGCTGGTCCTCGGTGACGACGTGGCGCACCAGACGGCGCACCTCCTCCTCGTCGCCCAGGCGGGCGAGGGCCGCGTCCAGGTCGCCGTAGGGGATGTCCCGCAGGGCGTCCACGCCGAGCAGCGCCGCGCCCTTCTCGCAGCCCGCGCGCCGCTTGCCGTACTCGCCGCCGCTGTGGGCGTGCTTGACCTGGGTGTCGACGACCAGCAGGCGCATGCCCTCGGCGGCCAGGTCGAAGGGGATCTGCTGCTGGGACAGGTCGCGGGTGTCGAGGAAGAGGGCGTGGCCCTCCTCGCAGCACGCGGACGCCGTCTGGTCCATGATGCCGGTGGGGGCGCCGACGTAGACGTTCTCGGCGCGCTGGCACAGGCGGGCCAGCTGCCAGCGCTGGAGCCCGAGCTCGTACAGGTCGTTCAGGGCGAGCGCGACGACGACCTCCAGGGCCGCCGAGGAGGACAGGCCCGCGCCGGTCGGGACGGTCGAGGACAGGTGGATGTCGGCGCCGGTGACCGGGTGGCCGGCCTCGCGCAGCGCCCAGACCACGCCCGCCGGGTACGCCGTCCACTCGCTGTCGCTCTCGGGGGTGAGGGCGTCCAGGGAGAGTTCCGCGACGCCGCCCTCGATGTCCGCCGAGTGCAGGCGCAGCACGCCGTCGGCGCGGCGCGAGACCGCGGCGGTCGCCACGTGCGGCAGGGCGAACGGCATGACGAAGCCGTCGTTGTAGTCGGTGTGCTCGCCGATCAGGTTGACCCGGCCGGGCGCCGACCAGACGCCCTCCGGCTCGGCTCCGTACAGTGCGGCGAAGGCCTCGCGGACCTGCTGTGCACCCACTAGTGCTCCCTTGCGATGTGCTGGGCGAACTCCCAGGCGTCGGCGACGATACCGGCGAGGTCCGAGCGGGTCGGCTGCCAGCCGAGGCGCTCGCGGGCGGCCTGGGCGGACGCGACCAGGACGGCGGGGTCGCCGCCCCGGCGGGGGGCCACGACCTCGGGGATCGGGTGGCCGGTGACCTTGCGGACGGTCTCGATGACCTCGCGGACGGAGAAACCTTCGCCGTTGCCGAGGTTGCAGATCAGGTGCTCGCCGGGCCGCGCGGCCTTGAGGGCCAGCAGGTGGGCCTCGGCGAGGTCCGCGACGTGGATGTAGTCGCGGACGCAGGTGCCGTCCGGGGTCGGGTAGTCGTCGCCGTAGACGGAGATCGACTCCCGGCGGCCCTGCGCGACCTGGAGGACGAGGGGGATCAGGTGCGACTCGGGGTCGTGGCGCTCGCCCTGCGCGCCGTACGCGCCGGCCACGTTGAAGTAGCGCAGCGAGACGGCGCCGAGCCCGTGGGCCGCGGCCTCGCCGGTGATCATGTGGTCGACGGCGAGCTTGGAGGCGCCGTAGGGGTTGGTGGGCTTCGTCGGCGCGGTCTCGACGATCGGGACCTGCTCCGGCTCGCCGTAGGTGGCGGCCGTGGAGGAGAAGACGAGCCTGTGCACGCCCGCCTCGCGCATCGCGCCGAGCAGGGCCATGGTGCCGCCGACGTTGTTGTCCCAGTACTTCTCGGGCTTCACGACCGACTCGCCGACCTGGGAGGACGCGGCGAAGTGCAGGACGCCGTCGTAGGAGGGGTCGAGCCACTTGCCCGCGTCGCGGATGTCGCCCTCGACGAACACGGCCCCGGCGGGCACGCCCTCACGGAAGCCGGTGGTGAGGTTGTCCAGGACGGTGACCTCGTGTCCGGCTTGAAGCAGGTGCTGGGCGACCACGCTGCCGACGTAACCCGCCCCGCCCGTCACCAGGTACTTACCGCTCATGAACTCGCTACCTCTCGCAGTCGCTGAGCCGCGCGCTCCGGCGGCACGTCGTTGATGAACACGTTCATGCCGGATTCGGAACCGGCGAGGAACTTCAGCTTGCCGGAGGTGCGGCGGATGGTGAAAAGCTCGAGGTGGAGCGCGAAGTCGTCCCGTGTGACGCCCTCGAAGTCCTCCAGGTGGCCGAACGGCGCCTGGTGCCAGGCGGCGATGTACGGCGTGGGAGGCTCACCGTCCCCGAAGATCCGGTCGAAGCGCCTCAAGAGTTCCAGATAAACCTTGGGGAATTCTGAGCGTGCCGCCTCGTCCAGGGCGAGCAGATCGGGGACGCGGCGCTTGGGGTACAGGTGGACCTCGTACGGCCAGTGCGCGGAGTACGGCACGAAGGCCACCCAGTGTTCACCCTCAAGGACGACCCGCTCATCGGCGAGTTCCCTCTCCAGGATGGCGTCGAAGAGGTTCTCGCCGCCGGTGGCCTCCTTGTGCGTCGCGAGCGAACGCAGCATCAGCGCGGTGCGGGGGGTGGTGAAGGGGTACGCGTAGATCTGTCCGTGCGGGTGTCCGAGCGTCACGCCGATCTCGGCGCCACGGTTCTCGAAGCAGAACACCTGCTCGACGGAGGGGAGGTGCGACAGCTCGGAGGTCCGGTCGGTCCAGGCGTCCAGCACCAGTCGCGCCTGCTCCTCGGTCAGGTCGGCGAAGGAGGCGTTGTGGTCGGAGGTGAAGCAGACGACCTCGCAGCGCCCGGAGTCGCCGGCCAGCGAGGGGAAACGGTTCTCGAAGACGACGGCGTCGTACGACGAGTCGGGGATCTCGCTGAGACGGTCCCCCTGCGAGGGACACAGGGGGCACTCGTCGGCGGGCGGGTGGTAGGTGCGGCCCTGCCGGTGCGAGGCGATCGCCACCGCGTCACCGAGCAGCGGGTCGTGGCGTACCTCCGAAGTGGTGACCGTGCGCTCCAGCGGGCGCCGGTCCACCGCGTCGCGCACCGCGTCGTCCTTCAGGTCGTAGTAGATGAGCTCACGACCGTCGGCCAACCGGGTCGAGGACTTCTTCACCGCGACTCTCCATCCGTACACCCAGCAAGGCACCAAACAGAACCGAACACATCAAACCACAAACCCCCACGCCCGTCACCATCACAATCAAACAAAGAACACCAAGCAAGGTGAAAGCCGCATGCGAACCCCCACGTACCTGGCCGCCGAGCTCCGGCTCCCGACCAACTGGCTCGACTACACGATCCTCGCGATCTACTTCGTCGTCGTCCTGGGCATCGGTTTCGCCGCCCGCAAGTCGGTGAAGACGAGCCTCGACTTCTTCCTCTCCGGACGCTCGCTGCCCGCCTGGATCACCGGCCTCGCCTTCATCTCGGCGAACCTGGCGGCCACCGAGATCCTGGGCATGGCGGCCAACAGCGCCCAGTACGGCGCCTACACCGTCCACTGGTACTGGATCGGCGCCATCCCCGCCATGGTCTTCCTCGGCCTGGTGATGATGCCCTTCTACTACGGCAGCAAGGTCCGCTCGGTGCCCGAGTTCCTGCTGCTGCGCTTCGACAAAGGGGCGCACCTGCTCAGTTCGATCCTGTTCGCGTTCGCGGCCATCCTGATCTCCGGAGTGAACCTCTACGCCCTGGCGATCGTCGTCGAGGCGCTGCTGGGCTGGCCGCAGTGGGTGGCCATCGTGGTCGCCGGCGCCTTCGTCCTCGCCTACATCACCCTCGGCGGTCTGTCCTCCGCCATCTACAACGAGGTGCTCCAGTTCTTCGTGATCCTGGCGGCCCTCATCCCCCTCACCGTCCTCGGTCTGAAGAGGGTCGGCGGCTGGGGCGGCCTGACCGACCGGCTCACCACCCTGCACGGCCACAACTTCACCACCGCCTGGGGAGGCACCGGCATCGGCAGCGCCAACCCGCTGGGCGCCAACTGGCTGACCATCGTGCTCGGCCTCGGCTTCGTGCTCTCCTTCGGCTACTGGACGACGAACTTCGCCGAGGTGCAGCGCGCGCTGTCCGCGAAGAACCTCTCCGCCTCGCAGCGGACCCCGCTGATCGCCGCGTACCCGAAGGTCTTCATCGTCTTCCTGGTGATGATCCCGGGCCTGGTCGCGGCGGCGCTGGTGCCGAAGATCGGCACGCCCGGCTCGGGCCTGCAGTACAACGACGCCATCCCCTACCTGATGGAGCAGCTGCTGCCCAACGGCGTGCTCGGCATCGCCGTGACCGGTCTGCTCGCCGCCTTCATGGCGGGCATGGCGGCCAACGTGTCGTCCTTCAACACCGTCTTCACCAACGACATCTGGGGGAGGTACGTGGTCCGGCACCGCCAGGACGACTACTACGTGCGCTTCGGACGGCTGATCACGGCGGTCGGCGTGGTGGCGTCCATCGGCACGGCGTTCCTCGCGTCGTCCTTCTCCAACATCATGGCCTACCTCCAGACGCTGTTCTCCTTCTTCAACGTGCCGATGTTCGTCGCCTTCATCGTCGGCATGTTCTGGAAGCGCGCGTCCGCCAAGTCCGGGTTCTGGGGTCTGCTCGCCGGGACGGTGACCGCGATGGTCAACTACTTCGTGTTCTACAAGAAGGGCATCATCGGCATCCCCACGGACCAGGGCGCCAACTTCGTCTCCGCGATCGCCGGGTTCGTCGCCGGCGCGGTGGTCATGGTCGTGGTGTCGCTGTTCACCCGGCCGAAGCCGGAGCACGAGCTCCAGGGGCTGGTGTACGGCACCAGCTCACCGGGCATGGCCGAGCCGGCCGCCGCCGGGGACGACGCCTGGTACCGCCGGCCGGCGCTGCTGGGCTGGGGCGCGGTGATTCTGGCCGCCGCCTGCTACGTCCCGTTCTCGTTCTCACTCTGATCGCGGGAGGATGAAGAGACCATGTCCGAGTCCGAACACTCCTGGTACTCCGAGGAAGACGTCCAGCGGGAAGTCACCGAGCTGGAGCAGAAGTCCGAGACGGCCGCGCGGATCTTCGACCTGCGGCGGATCATCGGCGGGCTGTTCGTGCTGTACGGGATCATCGTGACGATCGCCGGGATCACCGCGTCCGATGCCGAGATCGCCAAGGCGCAGGGGGTGAACATCAACCTGTGGACCGGGATCGGGATGCTGCTGCTGGGGTTGTTCTTCCTGGCGTGGCTGAAGCTGCGGCCGACGCCGCCGCCGGTTCCGCAGGTCGCGCCGGACGAGGAGCGAGACGGCGCGGGCGAGTGACGGGCGCCGGGTGCCTGTGACTCACCCTGCGCTACCTCTCCGGCCCGGTTGCCGCCCGGTCCAGCAACCCAGTGCGCGCGGCCAGTGCCGCCGCCTCCAGGCGGGAGCCCACGCCCAGTTTCATCAGGACTCGCTGGACGTGGGTCCGGGCTGTCGACGGGGCGATGCCCATGCCGGCCGCGATCAGGCGGGTGTCCTCGCCGTCGGCGACCCGGACCAGGACCTCCACCTCGCGCGGGGTGAGCATCTGCAGGAGGCGCTGGCCCTCGTCGTCGGGCTGCGCGGCGGGGTTGAGCAGCTCGCTGAAGGCGCCCTGCAGCAGCTGGGGGGCGACGGCCGCCTCACCGGACCTGGCCTTCATGATCGCCCGCTCGACGCCCTCGATGCGCTCGTCGTGCCGGACGTAGCCGGAGGCACCCGCGGCGAAGGCCGCCGCGATGCCCCGGGGCGACGGGACCGGGCCCAGCACCAGGACCGCGACCTGCGGGCGCTCCCGCTTGATCTTCACCACGGGGTCGAAGATCCCCGGCTCGGCGGGCGCCGCCGTGCCCAGCAGGCACACCTCGGGCGCCCGGCTGATCACCAGGTCCGCCGCGCCCGCGGCCGGTGCCGCCGCCGCGAGGACCCGGTGCCCCCGCAGCTTCAGCGCCGAGGCCAGCGCCTCCGCGAGCAATCGGTGATCGTCGACCACCATGAGCCGCACTCCCATGCAGCAACCCCCCAGTCCCCCCATGGATGCCCACTATGGATGCCCACGGCCCACTTGGACAGAGGGCCCCCCGGCACCCCGCCCTTCATGCCCCCGGAAGCTACACGCTTGTTCGACGTCGCGCTGCCCCTACTGGTGAGAAGTGCCCCTGATCGCTGGAATTTCCGCTGTTCCTCACCATCGGCAGCGCCTGACGGGTGATCAGTTCCTGGTGATCAGCTCTTGGTGCCGAACGCGACGACCAAGTCCTTCTCGCTGTCCGAGGAGGACGACCTGTCCGCGTAGATCGCCGACATGTACAGCCGGCCCCGGGAGAAGAGGAGCTCCGCGTACTCCGGCAGCATGTCGGTCTCCGCGTCGCGCACCGACTCGGTGGCCGGGTTCTCCAGCAGCTTGGTCTCCTTGAAGGAGCCGCCGGCGATGCTGACGATCTGCCCGCCCTTGTCGTAGGGCGGACGCTTGTACGCGAGCAGGTTGCCGCCGTCCATGCGCAGCGGGGAGATCGTGTAGCCGTCGCCGGCGTCGGCGCGCTGGCCGGTCTGCTTGCCGGTGCCCAGGTCGAAGGCGACGATCTCGTTGGTCCTGCTGTACTGGCCGGTGCCGTCGTGCTCCTCGGTCGGCACGTACAGCTTGTCGTTGCCGACGACGATCTCCTTGCAGTACTCGACGCGGCTGATGCCGTCGCAGCGGCCGCCGAAGGAGTCGCCCGGCGCGGAGATCCGGGTGCGCAGCTTGCCGGTCTTGTTGTCGATGGAGAAGTAGTCCGAGATGCCGCTGCCGTCGCCCGCGCTGTTCCCGACGTCGGCGGCGACCACCAGCGGGTCGGTGGAGACGACACTGGCGTACTCGATGCCCGCGGTCATCTTGTACTCGGAGATCACCTTCCCGGACTTCGGGTCGATGGTCTGGATGTGCAGCTGGCGGTTGTCGTACGGGCCGCACTTGCGCACCGCCACCAGCTTCTCGCCGCCGCCGTACCCGGCGTCGTAGCAGGTGTCGTCCGACTTCGGCTGCCACAGCACCTTGCCGGAGGCGATGTCGAAGGCGGCGCCGCCGTTGGTGCTGCCGACGGCGACGGTGTTCTGCGCGACCGTCACATTCTCGAAGCTGATCGGGTAGTCACCGGAGTCGACCGACTTCGTCCACAGCTTCTTGCCCGCGGCGAGGTCGATCGCGGCGATCTGGCTGCATCCCTCGGCGGAGTTCTTCGCGGGCATCTTCGGCTGGAAGGTGATCGCCGTCCGGCCGTCGGACGTGACGTGGTTCGTGACCGCGCAGACCGGGCCGGGCAGCTTGACCGTCCACAGCTTGGTGCCCTTGGCGGGGTCGTAGCCGACGATCTGGGCGACGCCGGTCTTGGCGTACACCTTGTCGGTGAGCCAGGAGCCGGCGGTGGAGACGGTGTCGTCCGCCTTGGGCAGCGGAACCTTGAAGAGCTGCGTGGCGGCGGTGTCGGCGGGCGCCTTCTCCTTGCCGCCGGTGGAGGTGCCGCCGGTGCCGCCGCCCTTGTCGTCCTTGCCGCCCGTGCCCCCGTCGGAGCTCGCGGTGTCCTTCTTCCCGCTGCCGTCACCGCCGGACTTCGCGTACCAGACCCCGCCGCCGATGATCAGGGCGACCGCGACCAGCGCCGAGACGATGATGACCACCGAGCTGTTCACCTTGCGCCCGCCGCCGCCCGGCTGCCCGGGCTGCGGGTGCATCGGCATGGTCGGCTGCCCCGGGTAGCCGTAGCCGGGCTGGCCGTACGCGGTCGGCTGCTGGGGGTACGGGGCCTGCGGCTGGGCGTACGGGTTCGGCTGCTGTCCGGGGTAGCCGTAGCCCTGCGGGGGCTGCGGTGCGTGCGGGTAGCCGTAGCCGGGCTGCGGGGCCGGAGGCGTCTGGGGGGCCGGCGGGTTCTGCGGTAGCTGCGGTGGCTGCGGCGGGCCGAAGCCGCCCTGCTGCGGGGGCTGGTTCGGGGGCGGAGGCGGCGGCTGGGTCATGACTGATGTACCTCGGCAGAAGGCTCGGGGAACGGAGCGGAGCGGAAGGCGGCGGAGGGAACCTGTCTCACTTGCCGAAGGCGAGCATCAGCTTCTCCTTCGCGTCGTCGTTCCCGGACAGCCGGGTGGAGGAGATGTAGAAGCGCCCGTCGGCCCAGGCCACGGCGCCGTCGTAGAAGCCGTCCTCGATCTCCGCGGTGCCGCTGGGGTTCTGCAGCAGCTTCGTCGTCCGGTGTGCGGAGCCGCCGGTCGGGATCGACACGACCTGGCCGCCGGTGTCGTACGACGGGTGGACGTACGCGACGAGCTTGCCGCCCTCGACCTCGACGGGGACCATCGCCTCGTCAGCCGGGGACTTCACGCGCCACTTCGCCTTGCCGTTCGCGAGGCTGATCGCGACGATCTCGTTGGCGCCGCTGGTGGTGTCGGTCGGCAGGTAGAGGGTGCCGGCGTCGACGGCGACGCCCTGGCAGCCCTGGAGGTCGCGTTCGAGGATGGTCCAGCCGCAGCTCGGGGCGAACTTCTCGTCGACCTTGACCTCGGAGCGGAACTTGCCGTCGTCGGTGAAGGAGGAGATGTTCCAGGCCTTCTTGTCCTCGTTGGTCAGATAGACCACGAGCGGGTCGACGGAGTACGTCCGTGCGACCGTCCAGCCCTTCTTGACCTGCTGGGTCCACTTGACCTTGCCGGTGGCCGGGTCGAGCGACTGGATCTCGTCGTGCTCGTCGCTGCCGGTGGCGTCGCAGGAGGCGACGGAGATCAGCCGGCCGGTGCCGCCCGCGAACGCGGTCGGGAAGCAGTCGGTGCCGTACTTCTTCTTGTCGTACAGCTTCTTGCCGGTGCCGAGGTCGTACGCCGTGCCCGACTGGGAGCGGCCCACCATCAGCGTCTTGCCGCTGATGGTCAGTTCGACGTTGAGCGCGCTGTCGAACAGCCCGCCGTCGGCGACCTCGCCGCTCCAGCCCTTCTTGCCCGTGTTCAGGTCGATCTGCTGGAGCTGGTTGCACTTGGCACGGTCGCTGGTGCCGCTCATGTACGCCACGACGACCTTGTCGTCGGCCGACTTGTGCGGGGTGACCGCGCAGATCTTCTGCGGGAAGGTGAGGGGGGACCAAGTGGGGTCGCCGTCGCCCACGTTGTAGGCGAAGACCTGCTTGTAGGCCGCCTTCACCGCCGTCTTGCCGGTGATCCACATGCCGGGCGCGTCGGCGCCGGAACCGGGCGCGTCCGGTGCCGTCTTGTACCAGAGCACCTTGGCCTCGCCGGGCTTGCGGCCCGCGTTGAGGTCCGCCGGGTCGGACTTGCCGTCGCCGCTGCCGTCACCGGGGTTGACCGGGGTGCCGGTCGCGGTGGGCTTGGTGCCGTCGCTCTTCTGCGCGACCGGCTTCTTCTTGCCGCCGCCGTCATCGCGCGTGACCGCGTACACGGTGCCGCCGATGACCAGCAGCGCCGCCACCGCCGCCCCGATGACGAGTGCGGTCCTGCCCTTGAAGGGGCCGCGCGGGCCGCCGGGTGGCGGGGTGCCGGGCGCGCCGGGGTACTGCGGCTGCCGCGGGTAGCCGTACCCGGGCTGCCCGCCGTACGGGCCCGGCTGCTGCGGCTGGCCGTACGGGCCGGGCGTGCCGGGCGCCGCGTACGGGCCGGGCTGGGCGTAGGGGCCGGGCTGCTGCGGGTAGCCGTACCCCGGCTGGGGCTGCGGCGGCTGGGCCGGCGGTGGGCCGAAACCGCCCTGCTGCGGTGGCTGTTCGGGCGGCTGTGTCATCAGCGCGTCTCCCCCTCGTTCACTGATTTCTAGCCAGTTCTCAGACCGCTCTTTCTACCACCCGGGTCCGACAGCACGGCGGGCCGGACCAACCCCTGTTCCCAAGGGAGGACCGGCCCGTGATGCCGTCGTTACGCGCCTGCGCACCCCCTTCACACGGTGCGCGCACCGCCTACGCGTCCTCGGCGAGTTCCAGCCAGCGAAGCTCCAGTTCCTCGCGTTCCCCGGCCAAGTCCCGCAGTTGGGCGTCGAGTTCGGCGACCTTGGCGAAGTCCGTGGCGTTGTCCGCGATCTGGGCGTGCAGCTTGGTCTCCTTCTCGGAGACGCGGTCCAACTGCCGCTCGATCTTCTGGAGTTCCTTCTTGGCGGCGCGCTGGTCGGCGGCACTCTTCTCCGCGACGGCCGGCTTGGGTGCCGCGGCGGAGGAGGAGGCGGCGACCGCCTCCTCCATGCGCTGCCGCCGCTCCAGGTACTCGTCGATGCCGCGCGGCAGCATCCGCAGGGTGCCGTCGCCGAGGAGGGCGTACACCCGGTCGGTGGTGCGCTCGACGAAGAACCGGTCGTGGGAGATGACGATCATCGAGCCGGGCCAGCCGTCGAGGACGTCCTCGAGCTGGGTGAGGGTCTCGATGTCGAGGTCGTTGGTGGGCTCGTCGAGGAAGAGGACGTTGGGCTCGTCCATCAGCAGCCGCAGCAGCTGGAGCCGGCGCCGCTCACCACCGGACAGGTCCCCGACGGGCGTCCACTGCTTCTCCTTGTTGAAGCCGAACGTCTCGCACAGCTGACCGGCGGTCATCTCGCGCCCCTTGCCGAGGTCGACGCGTTCGCGGACCCGCTGCACGGCCTCCAGGACCCGCAGGTTCGGGTCGAGTTCGCCGACCTCCTGGGAGAGGTAGGCGAGCTTGACGGTCTTGCCGACGGCGATCCGCCCGCCCACCGGCTGCGCCTCGCCCTCCGTGCGGGCCGCGTCGGCCATGGCCCGCAGCAGGGAGGTCTTCCCCGCGCCGTTGACGCCGACCAGGCCGATCCGGTCGCCCGGGCCCAGCTGCCAGGTGACGTGCTTGAGCAGCACCTTGGGGCCGGCCTGGACGGTGATGTCCTCCAGGTCGAACACCGTCTTCCCGAGCCGGGAGGAGGCGAACTTCATCAGCTCGCTGCTGTCCCGGGGCGGCGGCACGTCCTTGATCAGCTCGTTGGCGGCCTCGACGCGGAAGCGCGGCTTCGACGTACGGGCGGGCGCCCCGCGCCGCAGCCAGGCCAGCTCCTTGCGGACCAGGTTCTGCCGCTTGGTCTCCTCGGTGGCGGCGATGCGCTCCCGCTCGGCCCGCGCGAAGACGTAGTCGGAGTAGCCGCCCTCGTACTCGTAGACGGCCCCTCTCTGCACGTCCCACATGCGCGTGGCCACCTGGTCGAGGAACCACCGGTCGTGGGTGACGCAGACCAGCGCGGAGCGCCGCTCGCGCAGGTGCCGGGCCAGCCAGGAGATGCCCTCGACGTCGAGGTGGTTGGTGGGCTCGTCGAGGACGAGCAGGTCCTGCTCCTCGATGAGCAGCTTGGCCAGCGCGATCCGCCGCCGCTCGCCACCCGACAGCGGCCCGATGACGGTGTCCAGACCCTTCGGGAAGCCCGGCAGGTCGAGCCCGCCGAACAGCCCCGTCAGAACGTCCCTGACCTTGGCGTTCCCGGCCCACTCATGGTCGGCCATGTCCCCGATGACCTCGTGCCGGACGGTCGCCGCCGGGTCGAGGGAGTCGTGCTGGGTGAGCACCCCGAGCCGCAGCCCGCCGGAGTGCGTGACCCGCCCGGTGTCGGACTCCTCCACCTTGGCCAGCATCCGGATGAGGGTGGTCTTGCCGTCGCCGTTGCGCCCGACGACCCCGATCCGGTCCCCTTCGGACACGCCGAGCGAGACACCGTCCAGCAGCGCACGGGTGCCGTACACCTTGCTGACGTTCTCGACATTGACCAGGTTGACGGCCATTTCACTCCTGCCGGCGGGACTGTATCGATGTGCGGCTCCGCCGCGGGGATCAGCCTTCTAGCGTAGAGCCTGCGGGGCGGGGGGCGGGGCTTGAGGGGGTCGTCACTCTTTGTGGTGACTTGATCGGGATACGGCCGCTACCGTGGATGACAGGCAGCAGGATCCCGTCCATGGGAGGAACCATGACCGCCGAGTCCGTAAAGCACCGCCGTTCCTGGCCGGTGCCGCCCCCGGACGGCTACACCGTGGACGACCTGTTCACACTGCCGGATCTCCCGCCACACACCGAGCTGATCGACGGGAGCCTGGTTTTCGTGAGTCCGCAGCGCCGTTTCCACTACCTTGTGATCAACCTGCTGTTCAACGGCCTCTGCAGCTCTCTCGGCCCGGAGTTCAGTGTCGAGCGGGAGATGACCATCATCCTTGACAAGCGCAACGGCCCCGAACCCGACGTGAGCGTAGTCCGAGCCGACGCTGTCACCGGGCTGGACCAGACCAGCTTTCAGGCCGAGGACGTCCTGCTCGCAGTCGAGGTTGTCTCCCCCGACTCAGAATCCCGTGACCGTACGACCAAACCGCAGAAGTACGCCGCCGCAGGGATCCCGAACTTCTGGCGCGTCGAGCAGGACGGAATCACCGGCGGACCCGTCATCCATGTCTATGAGCTCGAACCACTCAGCAAGTCGTACGTACACATGGGCATGCACCGCGACCGCATCAAGGCCGACAAGCCCTACGCCATCGACATCGACCTGACCGCCATCGACAAGCTCTGATCACTTCGAACGACTGCCGCCCCGGCGTCGGTGCCCTGAGCGAGCCAGGTGCACCAGGCGTACTCCCCGCGGTCCATGACCCTCTCCCGCCGCACGGGCCCGTCCTCGCCGCCGCGACGGCGCAGTTCGGCCTCCACGCCGGTCTCGGCCCAGTGCCGGGCACGCGCCATGAGTTCATCTCCACCGAGCCGCCGTTGACCGCCCGGAGCAGCGGGGTCGAACCGTCCGGCAGCGGCCGGAGCCGGTCGGCTCCCGCGTCCACCAGGACCCCGGCGATCTCCTCGTCGTAGGCCGCGACGGCCGAACAGAGCAGGGGCAGGCCCGTCTCCGGGTCGACGGTGTCGGGATCGGCCGTGTCGAGCAGCCTGCGCGAAGGGGGCAGCCTAGTTGCGGCCGGCGGCTCGGGCAGCCGGATTTTCGCCGCCTACTGCGCCACTGCCTCCGGTGACAGCACGCTCGCCCCCGGCGCCGGCGCCGTCGCGATCCGGACCGTCCGGCACGTCCCGGACGCACGCAGCGCCTCGGCCACCGCCGTCGCGGCCTCCGGGTCGCGGACCAGGAAGGCGGTGGTGGGCCCCGAGCCCGAGACCAGCGCGGTGAGGGCGCCGGCCGCGCGGCCCGCGGCGAGGGTGTCGGCGAGCTCCGGGAAGAGGGAGAGGGCGGCGGGCTGGAGGTCGTTCGAGACGGCCTCCGCCAGCTTCTCCGGGCCCCCCTTCGCCAGCGCCTCCAGCAGCTCCGCCGAGGCCACCGGCTCCGGAATGTCCCGCCCCTGGGCCAGCCGGTCGAACTCGCGGAACACGGCCGGGGTCGACAGCCCCCGCCCGGCCATCGCGAACACCCAGTGGAAGGTGCCGCCGACCTCCAGTGCGGTGAGCAGCTCGCCCCGCCCGGTGCCGAGCGCCGCCCCGCCGACCAGGCTGAACGGCACATCGCTGCCCAGCTCGGCGCAGATGGCGAGGAGTTCGGCGCGGGAGGCGCCCGTCCTCCACAGCGCGTCGCAGGCGACCAGCGCGCCCGCGCCGTCCGCGCTGCCGCCCGCCATGCCCCCGGCGACCGGGATGTCCTTGGCGATGTGGATGTGCACGGCCGGCTCGATGCCCCGGCGCTCGGCGAGGGTGAGGGCCGCGCGCGCGGCGAGGTTGGTGCGGTCCAGGGGGACCTGCTCGGCGTCCGGCCCGGCGCAGGTGATCCGCAGCTCGTCGGCCGAGGTGACCGTGACCTCGTCGTACAGGCCGACCGCGAGGAAGACGTTGGCCAGGTCGTGGTAGCCGTCGGGGCGGGCGGCGCCCACCGCCAGCTGGACGTTGACCTTGGCGGGGACGCGTACCGTGACGCTCACTTACCGCTCTCCTCGTTCGGGGGGCGCGGGGGTCGCCCCCGCAGTGACGCAGCTTCCGCGATGCGCGCGAACTCCTCGACCGTCAGTGACTCCCCCCGCGCCTGCGGCGAGACCCCGGCGGCGACCAGGGCCGCCTCGGCCGCCGCCGCCGACCCGGCCCACCCGGCGAGGGCGGCCCGCAGGGTCTTGCGGCGCTGTGCGAACGCCGCGTCGACCACCGCGAAGACCTCCGCCTTCGACGCCGTGGTCTTGACCGGCTCGGCCCGGCGCACCAGCGAGACCAGACCGCTGTCGACGTTGGGCGCGGGCCAGAAGACGGTGCGGCCGATGGCGCCGGCCCGCTTGACCTCGGCGTACCAGTTGGCCTTCACCGACGGGACGCCGTACACCTTCGAGCCGGGCGCGGCGGCGAGCCGGTCGGCGACCTCCGACTGGACCATGACGAGGGTGCGCTCGATGCTCGGGAAGGTGGCCAGCATGTGCAGCAGCACCGGCACGGCCACGTTGTACGGGAGGTTCGCCACCAGCGTGGTCGGGGCGGGGCCCGGCAGCTCGGTGACGTGCATCGCGTCGGAGTGGACGAGGGCGAAACGGCCGGCGCGCCCGGGCATGCGGGCGGCGATGGTGGCGGGCAGGGCCGCGGCCAGTACGTCGTCGATCTCGACGGCCGTGACGTGGTCGGCGACCTCCAGCAGGGCGAGGGTGAGGGAGCCGAGCCCCGGTCCCACCTCGACCACCACGTCGTCCGGGCGGACGTCGGCGGTGCGGACGATACGGCGGACCGTGTTCGCGTCGATCACGAAGTTCTGGCCGCGCTGCTTGGTGGGGCGCACTCCGAGGGCGGCCGCCAGTTCACGGACGTCGGCGGGGCCCAGGAGGGCGTCGGGGGTGGGGCTGCTCACCCGACAAGGGTACGGGGCCGCGGCCCGCGCCCTTCACCCGTGCAGCCGAGTCCCGCAGTGCGGCCAGGGAGCGGCCCCGCTCCGTACGTAGAGCTTCTTCGCCCGGTACGTCTGTTCCGCGGCCGGGGCGTCCTGGGGGCGGCCGGTGCCGCCGAGGCCGTGCCAGGTGCGGGTGTCGAACTGGTAGAGGCCGCCGTAGGTGCCGGAGGAGTCCACCGCGTCGGGCCGTCCCCCGGACTCGCAGGCCGCGAGCCCCTTCCAGTCGAGGTGTTCGGCGCCCCGCACGGACGGGGGGTGCGCCTTGGTGCCCACCTTCACCAGCTGTGTCCGGGGCGTGCGCACCACCTCGGACTCCTCCTGGCGCGGCTGCTGTCTGACCCCGTTCACGGTCCGCTGGAGGTAGGTGACCCGTCTCAGTCCCGGCTGACCGGCCCGTTCGACCACCTCCGTGCCCTTGAACAGGGAGGGGTCGTTCGTCCGCCGTACGTCGAAGGGGATCGCCTCCTCGCGGACCTCCTTGGCGCCGGTGATCCGCAGCACGGTCACCGTCTGCCCGTCGCGCGGGAAGCTGCCGGGCGGCACGGAGGTGGTGTCCTGGCCGTGCAGGGTGATCCCGGCCTCGGCCACCGCCTCCCCCACGGTCGCCGCGTTGGTGCGGATGGTGCGGGCGCGGCCGTCCGCCATGACCGTGACGGTGCGTTCGGTGCGTACGTCGAGCGCGAGCCCGGTACGTCCGATGGGCCGGGCGAGCGAGGTCGACAGGTACGCGCCCTCGGCCCGCACCCCGAGCTGTTCGAGCGCCTCGCGCACCGTGTGCGCCGTGGTCCACACCTCGCGCCGGTGCCCGTCGAGCGTGAGCCGCACGGGACGCCCGTACCGCACCTCGACCTCGTCGCCGCTGGCCAGTGCCGTGCCGGGGGCGGGCACCACCACGTCGTGCGCGCCGACCGGCACGCCTTCCTCGGCCAGCAGCTCGGTCACGTCGTCCGCGAAGGTGTGCAGGGTGCGCGGTCTGCCGTCGACGTCCAGCTCGACCGCCTTGTCCTTGGCGACGAAGGCGGTGGTGCCGCCGGCGAGGAAGGCGACGACCAGCGCCTGCGGCAGCAGCCGGCGCACGGCGGACTCCGGACGCTCGGCGGAGCGCGCCCGGTGCCGTCGGGCGGCCCGCCCGGCGGGTGCGACGGGCTCCGGGCACACCGCCTCGGGCATCGCCTCGGGCACGCCCGCCACCCGCCTCGACAGCGGCAGCACCGGCTCGGTGACGAAGTACGCCTCGGCTTCGTAAGCGGGCCGGTAGGTGTCCTCGTACATCGTGTACGGCAGGGTCTCCGCGCTGTGCACGGAGACGTCATGCACGGAGGCGTCATGGCCGTACGGTCCGTACGTCTCGTACTGCGACTTGCTCACGCCGACACGCTCCAGGAGGCCAGAGGGGTCCGGATCGGGCCCCCAGAACCTAGCGGAGCGAAGGTCACTCTCCAAAGCGACGCGACTACGGACGGTGGCCCCTCGAAATGGCGAAACCCGTCGAACTGGCGGTCAGTAGTCGAAGGCGCGAGCCGTGTTGGCGCCCAGCGCCGTCGCCAGGGTGTCCTCGTCGATGCCGCGTACGGCGGCCATGGCGCGCACGGTGACGGGCACGAGGTAGGGGGCGTTGGGCCGCCCGCGGTAGGGCGCCGGGGTCAGGAAGGGCGCGTCGGTCTCCACGAGGACCAGCTCCAGCGGGGCGACGGCGAGGGCGTCGCGGAGGTTCTGGGCGTTCTTGAAGGTGACGTTGCCGGCGAAGGACATGTAGTAGCCCTCGCGGGCGCAGATCTCGGCCATCTCCGCGTCGCCGGAGTAGCAGTGGAAGACGGTGCGCTCGGGCGCGCCCTCCTCCTTGAGTACCCGCAGTACGTCGGCGTGGGCGTCCCGGTCGTGGATGACGAGTGCCTTGCCCCGGCGCTTGGCGATCTCTATGTGGGCGCGGAAGGACCGCTCCTGAGCCGCCTTGCCCTCCGGCCCGGTGCGGAAGTGGTCGAGGCCCGTCTCGCCGACGCCCTTGACCTGCGGCAGCCCGGCCAGCCGGTCGATCTCGGCGAGCGCCTCGTCCAGCGCGGCGTCTCCGCCGGGCTCGCGGGCGCCCTGCCTCGACCAGCCGTCAGGGTCTCCGTGGACGATGCGCGGGGCCTCGTTCGGGTGCAGGGCGACCGTCGCGTGCACGCTGTCGTACGCCGCCGCCGTCTCGGCGGCCCACCGTGAACCCTTGATGTCGCAGCCGACCTGGACGACCGTCGTCACCCCCACCGACGCGGCCTTCGCGAGGCCCTCCTCCACCGTGCCGGACTGCATGTCCAGGTGGGTGTGGGAGTCGGCGACGGGCACCCGGAGGGGCTCCGGGAGCGGCGGTGCGGCGTGCTTGTCGTGCTGGCCGCCCGCGGCGGAGGCGTTCGAAGGCATGCCCCGATCCTACGAAAGGGGCATGCCCGGCCGGTCAGCTCGCCTTGCGCTGGAACGCGTGGAGGAGATCGGACAGGTGCCAGTGGTGGTCCTGCTTGGCCGTGGCCTCCGCGGCCACCGAGGGGACCTTCGGCGCCTCGACCGGTCCGGCCTGCGGCACGTGGTGCCGCTCGGCCGCGCCGCGCACCGAGGAGACCTGGCCCGCGCGCATGATCCGCACGATGTGGCCGTCGCAGTTCTGGCACGCGGGCCGGCTCAGCGGGGACGGCACGACCTGGCCGGCTGCCACGTACAGGACGAACTCGTGGTTGTCGGCGTCCATGTGGTGCTCTATCTCGTACGACTGTTCCCAGCCGTGCCCGCACCGCATGCAGGCGAAGGAATACGACTCGTGTACGACTGCGGTCGCGGTACCGCGCGGGCCGGTCTGCCCAGCGATCTCACTCATGCCAGCTCCTCCCCTTGGGGGCGAGGGACAGGTGCGTCCCTGCGACCAGTGGACTCTTCCGCCGACGTGAATGCAGCAGGGCCTGTCGAGTGTTGGAGGCGATTTGGACGTCGCTTGCCAAACCGGCCCGGCGGCGGGGTCTGCGCTTTGCCTTCGGCGGCAGTGCTTTGCCCACCCATGGGGCGCACGCTCATGGGAGAAGAGGCCTGCTCAGAGGGGGTGTGAGCCCCTTCACACCCCCTTTCACACCCCCTTGGCGTTCTTCGCCGCCACGACCGCGTCGAACACCTCGCGCTTGGGGATCCCGGCCTCCACGGCGACCGCCGCGATCGCCTCCTTGCGGCGCTCCCCGGCCTCCTCCCGGACCCGGACCCTGCGCACCAGTTCCCCGGCGTCGAGCTCCTCGGGTCCGCGTTCGGGGGCCCCCTCGACGACGACGGTGATCTCGCCGCGCACGCCCTCGGCCGCCCAGGCCGCCAGCTCGGCGAGCGGGCCGCGCCGTACCTCCTCGTACGTCTTGGTCAGCTCCCGGCAGACGGCGGCCCGCCGGTCGCCGCCGAAGACCGCGGCCATCGCGGCGAGGGTGTCGTCGAGGCGGTGCGGGGCCTCGAAGTACACCAGCGTGCGCCGCTCCTCGGCGACCTCCCGCAGCCGGGTGAGCCGCTCCCCCGCCTTCCTCGGCAGGAAGCCCTCGAAACAGAACCGGTCCACGGGCAGCCCCGACAGGGCGAGCGCGGTGAGCACGGCCGACGGCCCCGGGACGGCGGTGACCCGGACGTCCCGCTCGACGGCCGCGGCGACCAGCCGGTACCCGGGGTCGGAGACCGACGGCATCCCGGCGTCCGTCACCAGCAGCACCCGCGCGCCGTTCACGAGTTCCTCGACCAGCTCCGGCGTCCGGGCGGACTCGTTGCCCTCGAAGTACGACACCACGCGCCCCTTGGGCGTCACGCCGAGGGCCTGGGTCAGCCGGCGCAGCCGGCGCGTGTCCTCGGCGGCGACGACATCGGCGCCCGCCAGCTCCTCGGCCAGCCGGGGCGGCGCGTCCGCGATGTCGCCGATGGGGGTGCCCGCCAAAACAAGGGTTCCAGTCACACGGCCATCCTCTCAGGGGCCGCCGGGCGGCCGGTCGGCGCGGACGCAGGGCGACCGGTACCACCCATGCACGGGACTCACACAGAACGGTTCCCTACGATGGCGCGGTGACCAGTACCGCGTCCTCCACGGACATCCGGCAGAGCCGGGCCCCGCACGACGAGCGGCCGGCGTGGCAGCAGCGGCTGCGCCGATTCGGCTACACGGCGGGGCCGAGAAGCGATCTCCGCGACCGGCTGGTGCCGCCGTACGCCGAGCCCAGCTCCCGTCTGTGGCCGGCGCTGGGCGTGCCGCCGAGGCTGGCCGAGCGCATCACCCGCTGGTCCGGGTGGGGCGGTCCGCTGCTGGTGACGCTGATGGCGGGCCTGATGCGGTTCTGGGACCTGGGCAGCCCGAAGAAGGTGATATTCGACGAGACGTACTACGCCAAGGACGCCTGGGCGCTCGTCCACCGGGGCTTCGAGGTCAACTGGGACAAGAACGCCAACGATCTGATCGTGCAGGCGAACGGCCATGTCGCCGTCCCGACGGACGCGGCGTACGTGGTGCATCCGCCGGTCGGCAAGTACGTCATCGGGCTCGGCGAGCTGATGTTCGGCTTCGACCCGTTCGGCTGGCGCTTCATGACGGCACTCCTGGGCACGCTCTCGGTGCTGCTGCTGTGCCGCATCGGCCGCCGCATGTTCCGCTCGACGTTCCTCGGCTGCCTGGCCGGGGCGCTGATGGCGGTGGACGGCCTGCACTTCGTGATGAGCCGGACCTCGCTGCTCGACGGCGTGCTGATGTTCTTCGTGCTGGCCGCGTTCGGCTGCCTGATCATCGACCGGGACCGAACACGTGAGCGGCTCGCGGCCGCGCTGCCGGTCGACGCCGACGGCCGCCTGCGCCCGGACCCCGCCGTGGCCGACAACCTCCGCTTCGGCTGGCGTCCCTGGCGCTGGGCGGCCGGCGTGCTGCTGGGCCTGGCGATCGGCACCAAGTGGAACGGCCTGTACATCCTGGCCGCGTTCTGTCTGATGGCGCTGCTGTGGGACGTCGGCGCCCGGAAGGTGGCCGGCGCATGGCGCCCTTACCTGGCCGTCCTCAAGTACGACACCGGCCTCACCTTCCTGGCCACGGTCCCGGTGGCCGTCGGCGTGTACCTGCTCTCCTGGATCGGCTGGATCCTCTCCCCGGCCGACGGTACCGGCGGCTACTTCCGCAACTGGGCCGCCACCGACGGCAAGGGCGGCGTCTGGTCGTACGTCGCGCCGGACTGGCTGCGCAGCCTGTGGCACTACGAGCACGAGGTCTACAAGTTCCACGTCGGCCTGTCCTCGCCGCACACCTACCAGTCCAACCCGTGGAGCTGGCTCGTCCTGGGCCGTCCGGTCTCGTACTTCTACGAGTCCCCCTCCCCCGGCGTCGACGGCTGCCCGGCCGACGCGGGCCAGAAGTGCGCCCGCGAGGTCCTCGCCATCGGCACGCCCCTGCTGTGGTGGACGGCCTGCCTGGCCATCCTCTACGTCCTGTGGCGCTGGGCCTTCCGCCGCGACTGGCGCGCCGGCGCCATCGCCTGCGGCATCGCGGCCGGCTACCTCCCCTGGTTCATGTACCAGCAGCGCACGATCTTCCTCTTCTACGCCGTCGTCTTCGTCCCCTTCCTCTGCCTCGCGGTGGCCATGCTGATCGGCGCGATCATCGGCCCCGCCAGATCCACCGACACCCGCCGGGTGATCGGCGCGGCGGGTGCGGGCGTCCTGGTCCTCCTGATCGCCTGGAACTTCATCTACTTCTGGCCGCTGTACACGGGTACGGCGATCCCGATCGACGACTGGCGTTCACGTATGTGGCTGGATACGTGGGTGTAGGGCCCTTGCGGGCATATCCCTGATCTCCATTCGGACACCGTTGCGAAAACTCTCCTCACAGGAGCCCCTCATGCCGCTTACAGTGCGAGCACGGGAAGTAACGGAAACGGGGGAGGGACGCGCGGGATGCGCAAGGGGGTCAAGGGCGCCGTCATAGGCGGCGTGCTGGTGGTGCTGGTGGGCGGGGCGGGGTACGGGGGGTACAACATCCTCTCCGCGCTGAACGACGACGGGACGGCGGCCGTGAAGACCGGGCCGCCGGACAAGGACGAGGTGGAGGAGACCACCGCCAAGTTCTTCGCGGCGTGGGAGAAGGGTCGGGCGACGACCGCGGCCTCGTACACGAACTACCCGGAGGACGCCGGGTCGCTGCTGACGGCGTACGGGCAGGCCGCGCACATCACCAAGGTGCGCATCACGCCCGGCACCGCGAGCGGGGACACCGTGCCGTTCACGGTGAGGGCGACCGTGTCGTACGAGGGGAGGTCCAAGGCCCTCGACTACGCGAGCCGGCTGAAGGTGGTGCGCGGCGAGACCACGCACCGGCCGCTGGTCGACTGGCGGCCCTCCGTCGTGTACCCGAAGCTGCGCAAGGGCGACACGCTCGTCACGGGCGACGCGGCGACGCCGCCGATCGAGGCCGTGGACCGGGACGGGAAGGTGCTGACGAAGGAGAAGTACCCCTCGCTCGGGCCGATCCTGGACGAGCTGCGCGGCCGGTACGGCGACAAGGCGGGCGGCACGGCCGGCGTCGAGCTGGCGATCAAGCACGCCGACCAGAACACCGCCGACACCACCCTCCTCACCCTCACCGAGGGCAGGGCGGGCAAGCTCCGCACGACGCTCAGCGCCGGTGTCCAGGCGGCGGCCGAGACGGCCGTGCAGAAGTACGCCGAGTCGTCGGTGGTGGCCGTCAAGCCCAGCACCGGCGAGGTGCTCGCGGTCGCCAACCACCGCGACGACGGTTTCAACGCCGCCTTCCTCGGCGAGCTGGCCCCCGGCTCCACCATGAAGATCATCAGCGCCGCCACCCTCATCGACAACGGCATCACCAAGGCCACCGGACCGGCCCCGTGCCCGCCCACCGCGACCTGGCAGAGCCAGACCTTCAGCAACCTCAAGGATCTGGCCCCCAACGAGCACGCGACCCTCTCCGAGAGCTTCGCCCGCTCCTGCAACACCGCCTTCGTGAAGTTCGCGGACGAGGTGAAGGCGGACTCCCTCACCAAGGAGGCCCAGGAACGGTTCGGACTCGGGCAGGACGACTGGAAGGTCGGCATCCCGTCCTTCGACGGCCGCGTCCCCGCCTCCGGCGGCCCCGACACGGCCGCCAACATGATCGGGCAGGGCCAGGTCCAGATGAGCCCGCTGAACATGGCGTCGGTGACGGCGACCGCGATGACGGGCACCTTCCGGCAGCCGGTCATCGTCTCCCCGAAGCTGGACGGACGGGACATCGCCACCGCCCGCGGCCTGCCGCCGGCCACGGTCGCCCAGCTCCGCGCGATGATGAACCGCACCGCCACCAGCGGCACGGCGGCCGGTGTGATGGCGGGCCTGGGCCCGAACTACGGCGCGAAGACCGGCTCCGCCGAGGTCGACGGGCAGGCGAAGTCCAACAGCTGGTTCACCGGATACCGGGGCGACATCGCCGCCGCCGCGATGACTCAGGACGGCGGCCACGGCATCGACGCGGCCGGTCCGATTGTCGCAACCCTGCTACGGAGTGGTGGCTGAGATCACCCGCGCGCCAGGGGACTCTAATGTGGATGCCGTCGTTGGGGATTGTGAGGGCTACGAGGGCGACGGGGACCCCGGGGATTCGCGGAGGATCGAAGAGCAGTGGGCAACAGAAGACGCGTCGCCGAGCGACGGAAGACCAGTCCCGCCGTACTCGGCGGGATGATCGCCGTGGTCGTCGGCGGCGCCGGTATCGGTGTCTACGCGCTGTACGGCGCCGGCGCGTCGGCCGACGACCGTGCGCACTCCGCCTCCGAGCACAAGCACGTGAAGACCGGCCCGCTGTCCGCCACCGAGGTGCGCACCACCGCCGCGCGCTTCCTGACCGCCTGGCAGCACGGCAAGGTCGCCCAGGCGGCGGCCGCCACCGACGATTCGGGCGCCGCCACCGCACTGCTCACCGGCTACGCCAAGGACGCCCACGTCACGGGCGTCAAGCTCACGACGGGCACCCGCACCGGCGCCAAGGTCCCCTTCTCCGTGAAGGGGACGGTGTCGTACAAGGGCCTCAGCAAGCCGCTGGCGTACGACAGCGCGCTCACCGTCGTCCGGCGGGGGAGTGACGGCAAGCCGCTGGTCGACTGGCACGCCTCCGTCGTCCACCCCGATCTGAAGGACGGCGACACGCTGGTCACCGGCGAGTCCGGCACCCCACCCGTCAAGGCGCTGGACCGTGACGGCGGCGAGCTGACCGCCGCCAAGTACCCGTCGCTGGGCACGGTCCTGGACGGGCTGCGCGAGAAGTTCGGCAAGGTCGCGGGCGGCAGGGCGGGCGTGGAGCTGCGTGTGGCGCGCGGCAAGGCGTCGACGAAGGCGAAGCTGTCCGACAAGACGCTCGTCGAGCTGAGCAAGGGCACGCCTGGCACGGTGAAGACCACGCTCGACCCGGCCTTCCAGGCCGCCGCCGAACAGCAGGTCGGCAAGCAGAAGCGGGCGTCGGTGGTGGCCATGCGGCCCTCGACCGGCGAGATCCTCGCGGTGGCCAACACCGACCACGGCTGGAACACGGCCTTCCAGGGCTCCCTCGCCCCGGGCTCCACGATGAAGATCGTGACGTCCACGATGCTGTTCGAGAAGGGGCTCACCAGCCCGGGGGCCTCGCACCCCTGCCCCAAGAAGTACAAGCTCGCCGGCTGGACGTTCCACAACGACGACGACTCCGAGATCAAGCACGGCACGTTCAAGATGAGCTTCGGCGCCTCCTGCAACAACGCCTTCATCAACTTCGCGCCGAAGCTGTCCGACAGCGACCTGACCAAGGAGGCCCAGCAGGTCTACGGCCTCGGCATGAACAACTGGGCCGTCGGCGTCCCGTCCTTCGACGGCTCCGTCCCGGTGCAGAGCGGCGCGCAGATGGGCGCCTCGCTGATCGGGCAGGGCGGGGTGCGCATGAACCCGCTGAACATGGCCTCGGTGGCCTCGACGGTGGAGTCGGGCACCTTCCGCCAGCCGTACCTGGTGTCCCCGGGCGTGGACCACCGTACGACGGCGAAGGCCTCGCGCACGATGTCCTCGAAGACGCAGTCCGAGCTGAAGGAGGTCATGCAGTACACGGCCTCCTACGGCACGGCGGCCAAGGCGATGGCCGGCCTTGGCCCGAACTACGGCGCCAAGACCGGCTCGGCCGAGGTCGACGGCCAGAAGAAGCCCAACGGCTGGTTCACGGCGTACCGCGGCGACCTCGTGGCGGCCGGTGTGGTCCAGGCGGGCGGGCACGGCGGTGACACGGCGGGACCGATCGTGGCCTCGCTGCTGAAGATGGGCGGCTGAGCCGAGGTCAGCCCCGTACGGGCTCGCCCCGTACGGGCTCGCGGACCAGGTAGGTCCGGCGCAGGAACCGGATCAGCGCCTTCGAATCGAACTGCACCACCGATACGCCCTGCTTGTCGTGGAACTCCACCACGGCCTGAACCCGGCCCAACGGCCACACCCGTACGTCCCCGCTCTCGACCGGCATGCGCAGCCCCTGCTCGAGCAGCGACCGGGAGAAGGTCCACTCGTGCGGCCCGGGCAGGCCGACCCGTACGGCGCGGGGGTCGGTATCGGGGTCGTAGCGAAGGACCACCGGCACGGCGGGATCCTCGGGGATGTCGTCGTCGGTGAATATGTGGGCTCGTGCGTACTGCTCGACTACGGACATCGGGCGGCCCCTTACCTTCGGTGACCTGTGCGGAAACTGTGCGTCCGCCTCCACTCCAATGTCGCATATCTCCCGTATTGCGCGCTCCACGCCGCCACCTCGCTCTTGCAAGACGTTCGCAACAAGCCTCTAAAATCAAACGGTGCACGTACCTGACGGATTCATCGACGCCCCCACCTCCGCTGTCACCGGCGTGGTCGCCGCCGGCGCCCTCGCCGTGAGCCTGCGCGGCGCGCGGCGCGAACTCGACGAACGGACCGCGCCGCTGGCCGGACTGGTCGCGGCGTTCATCTTCGCGGTGCAGATGCTGAACTTCCCGGTCGCGGCCGGCACCAGCGGGCATCTGCTCGGCGGCGCGCTCGCCGCGATACTCGTCGGCCCCTTCACCGGGGTCCTGTGCGTCTCCGTCGTCCTGCTCATGCAGGGCATCCTCTTCGCGGACGGCGGGCTGACCGCGCTCGGCGTGAACATCACCGACATGGCGATCGTCACGACCGTGGTGTCGTACGCCGTCTTCCGCGGCCTGGTGAAGGTGCTGCCGCGCAGGCGGCGCTCGGTCACCGTCGCCTCCTTCGCCGCCGCGCTGGTCTCCGTGCCGGCCGCCGCGGTCGCCTTCACCCTGATCTACGCCGTGGGCGGCACCACCGACGTGGCCCTGCCCAAGGTCGCCACCGCGATGATCGGCGTCCACGTCCTCATCGGCATCGGCGAGGCCGCGATCACCGCGCTCACGGTCGGCGCCGTGATCGCCGTACGGCCCGACCTGGTGTACGGCGCGCGGGGCCTGGAGCAAAAGCTCAAGCTGCGGGTGAACGGACAGCTCGTCGACGCGCCCGCCGCCGAGCCCGCCGTCCCGGTGGCCGCCGCCCGCTCGCACCGCAAGCTGTGGCTCACCGGCATGGTCAGCTCGCTGATCCTCGCCGGGTTCGTCAGCTTCTACGCCTCCGCCAACCCCGACGGCCTGGAGAAGGTCGCCCACGACAAGGGCATCGACAAGAAGGCGGAGCGGCACGCGAGCTCCGACTCCCCGCTGGCCGGCTACGGCGTCAAGGACATCGCCGACGCCCGCTTCTCCGGCGGCCTCGCGGGGGTGATCGGCGTCGGCGTCACCGTCGTCGTGGGCAGCACGGTGTTCTGGGTGGTCGCCCGCCGGCGCCGTACGAGCGAACCGGTCGAGGCCGCCTGAGATGGGCGCCGGACACGCGCACCGGCTCTACCGGCACGGGCACTCCCCCGTGCACGCCCTGCCGCCGCACACCAAGCTCGCCGCCGCCTTCGCCTTCGTGGTGGTCGTGGTGTCGACCCCGCGCGAGGCGATGTGGGCGTTCGGGCTGTACGCCGTCCTGCTCGGCTCGGTGGCGTACGTCGCGCGCGTGCCCGCCGGTTTCCTGCTGAAGCGACTGCTGATCGAGGTGCCGTTCGTCGCCTTCGCCGTGCTCATGCCGTTCGTGGCGGAGGGCGAGCGGGTCGATGTCCTCGGGCTCTCGCTGAGCGTGAACGGCCTGTGGGGCGCCTGGAACGTGCTCGCCAAGGGCACCCTGGGCGTCGCCGCCTCCGTCCTGCTCGCGTCCACCACCGAACTGCGCGAACTCCTCCTCGGCCTGCAGCGCCTGAGGCTCCCGCCGCTGCTCGTGCAGATCGCCTCCTTCATGATCCGCTACGGCGACGTCATCACCGACGAGATGCGCCGCATGCGGATCGCCCGGGAGTCCCGCGGCTTCGAGGCGCGGGGCGTACGGCACTGGGGCGTGCTCGCCAAGTCGGCCGGCGCGCTGTTCATCCGCTCCTACGAACGCGGCGAGCGTGTGCACCTGGCCATGGTGAGCCGCGGCTACGCCGGTTCGATGCCGGTGATCGACGAGGTGACCGCGTCCCGGGCGCAGTGGTCGTACGCCTTCGCACTCCCCTCGGCCGCCCTCGTCGTCTGTCTGCTGGGATGGACCCTGTGACTCCTGCTTCGACCACTGCCTCGACCACCGCCGCGGCCACCGCTTCCCTGGAGGTCTCCGGCCTCGCCTTCGCCTACCCCGACGGCCACCAGGCTCTCTTCGGCGTGGACTTCGAAATCGCCCGCGGCGAGCGGGTCGCGCTGCTCGGCCCGAACGGCGCCGGCAAGACGACCCTCGTGCTGCACCTCAACGGCATCCTCGGCGGCGGCGCCGGCACGGTGACCGTGGCCGGGCTGCCGGTCGGCAAGAAGCACATGGCCGAGATCCGGCAGAAGGTCGGCATCGTCTTCCAGGACCCCGACGACCAGCTGTTCATGCCGACCGTACGGGAGGACGTGGCGTTCGGTCCGGCGGCGGCCGGGCTGAAGGGGCCGGTGCTTCAGGAGCGGGTGCGTACCGCGCTGGAGCGGGTCGGCATGCAGGACTTCGCCGACCGGCCGCCGCACCACCTCTCGTTCGGCCAGCGGCGCCGGGTTGCGGTGGCGACCGTGCTCGCCATGGAGCCGGAGATCCTCGTCCTGGACGAGCCCTCCTCCAACCTCGACCCGGCCTCCCGCCGCGAGCTGGCCGACATCCTGCGCTCGCTGGACGTGACGGTCCTGATGGTCACGCACGACCTGCCCTACGCGCTGGAGCTGTGCCCGCGCGCGCTGATCCTCAGCGACGGGGTGATCGCCGCCGACGGCCCGACCGGCGAACTCCTGTCCGACGACGCGCTGATGCGTGCCCACCGCCTGGAACTGCCCTTCGGCTTCGACCCGCGGTCCGTGACAATGGGCGCGTGACACATCAAGAGGAGTCCGGGCCGCCGCCGTCGCCGCTCCTTGACGAGCAGTTGTGCTTCGCGCTGTACGCCGCCCAGCGCGCGGTGACGGCCGCGTACCGCCCGCTCCTCGACGAGCTCGGGCTCACCTACCCGCAGTACCTGGTGCTGCTGGTGCTGTGGGAGCGCGGCGAGACGACCGTGAAGGAACTGGCCGGCGCCCTGCGGCTCGACTACGGCACGGTGTCGCCGCTGCTGAAGCGGCTGGAGGCGGCGGGTCTGGTCCGCCGTGAGCGCTCGGCGCGGGACGAGCGCTCGGTGCTCGTCGCGTGCACGGGGCGCGGGGAGGACCTGCGTGAGCGCGCGGCCCGCGTACCCGGCACCCTCCTGACGACGACGGGGCTCGAGGCGGCGGAAGTCACGCGGCTCCGCGAGGAGTTGTGGCGGCTCGCGGAGCGCACCGCGCGAGCGGCGACCACGCGGTAAGCGAAGTTACCCGCAGTTACCTCCCCCGGCGGGCGACAGCCGACGTACCGGCCAGTACCTTGTGCACGATGTACTTGTGCGCACCTGTTCCGGGGAAGGCCGACCATGACTGACGGCACCGCTGTCGACACCCGCCCTACGAAGATCATGTACGTCGCCGAGGCCACCGCGCACGGCGGCCGGGACGGCTATGTGACCAGCCAGGACGGCCATATCGAACTGCGGGTGGCGATGCCTCCGCAGCTGGGCGGCGACGGCAACGGCACCAACCCCGAGCAGCTCTTCGCGGCCGGCTACAGCGCCTGCTTCCACAACGCCCTGATCCTGGTCGGCAACCGCTCGGGCTACGACCTCACCGGCTCCACGGTCGCCGCGAAGGTCGGTATCGGCCCCAACAAGACCCGCGGCTACGGTCTCGCGGTCGCCCTCAGCGTCTCCCTGCCGGTCCTCGATGCGGACATCGCCGCCAAGCTGGTGGACGCGGCGCACGAGGTGTGCCCGTACTCGAACGCCACGCGCGGCAACATCGATGTAACGATCGTCCTCGGCTAGCGAGACGCAGGAATCCCAGGCTCAGGGTCGGCGTTGCCATCGCTGTCGAAGGTCAGCCGAAGGGAAGCGCGGGCATGCACACGGACGTGAACGGAGCGGTGGCCGAGGGCTTCGAGCCGGTCAGGGAGGCGTTCGCGGCCAACTTCGAGCTGCGGGGCGAACGGGGCGCGGCCGTGGCCGTGTACCGGGACGGGCACAAGGTCGTCGACCTGTGGGCCGGCACCAAGCACGTCGACGGCGCGGACGGCCCGGACGGTACGGCTCCCTGGGAGCGGGGCACCGCCCAGATCGTGCGCTCCGCGACCAAGGGCGTCGCCGCCGCCGCGCTGCTGCTCCTGCACCAGCGCGGCGAGCTGGACCTGGACGCCCCGGTCGGCGAGTACTGGCCGGAGTACAAGGCGGCGGGCAAGGAGCACACCCTGGTCCGGGACCTGCTCGCGCACCGGGCCGGTGTGCCCGTGCTTGACCGGCCGCTGACGCCCGAGCAGGCCGCCGATCCCGGCCTGGGCGCGGCGGCCGTGGCGGCCCAGGCACCGGTGTGGGAGCCGGGCACCGACCACGGCTACCACGCGCAGACCTACAGCTGGCTCACAAGTGAGGTGCTCCGGCGGGTCACCGGCCGCCCGATCGGCGAGTGGATCGCCGCGGAGATCGCCGGGCCGGCCGGCGCCGACCTGTGGGTGGGCCTGCCGCACACGGAGGCCGGACGCGTGGGCCGGATCGGCCCGGTCGAGGCCCCCGAGACGGCCGGCGCGCTCAAGACCCGCCCGAAGCGGGCGGTCACCGATGCCTACGCCGACCCCGGCTCACTGACCCGCCGCGCCTTCGCCGCGATCACCCCGCTGCCCGACGAGAACTCCCCCGCCTACCGGGCCGCCGCCCTGCCCGCCTCCAATGGCATCGCCACCGCCGACGGTCTGGCCCGCTGCTACGCGTCCCTGATCGGCGAGGTGGACGGCGGCACCCGCCTGTTCACCCCTCAGACGGCCCAGCTGGCCCGCACCGAGCACTCCGCCGGCCCGGACCGCGTCCTGGTCGTGCACACCCGCTTCGGCCTCGGCTACATGCTGTACGGCCCCGCGTCCCCGCTCCTGACCCCGTCCTCCTTCGGCCACCCCGGCCGAGGCGGCGCCCTCGGCTTCGCCGACCCCGAGACGGGCATCGCC